>CAKUED010000008.1 GCA_934646005.1 uncultured Oscillospiraceae bacterium | reverse complement strand
CCTTGGTCACCAAGGGGAGGCTTTGACGCGTTCGTTTTCGCATCGGCGCGTGCAAAATTTGTTCTTGCATCCTGCGCGGGAGGGGCGACCCCCCGTGTGTGCATTTCTCAGAACGCCCAATTGCCGTTTTTGAAGATGGGCACGGTCTTGCCATCCTCGCAGAGCGCTTCAATGTTCATATCGGCTGTGCCAATCATGAAGTCCTCGTGGACCATGGAATCGTTGACGCCGAGCTTGCGGCATTCTTCCAGCGTCTTGTCGGCGTAGCCGCGGATGGTGTCGGCGAAGCCCATGCCGAGCGCGAGGTGGCAGGCGGCGTTTTCGTCGAACAGGGTGTTATAGAACAGCAGCCCGGAGTTCTGGATGGGGGAGTCGTAGGGCACGAGCGCACATTCGCCAAGATACGCGCTGCCTTCGTCCATGGTGATGAGCTTGGTGAGCAGGCTCTCGTTCTGGTCGGCGCGCCACTCGACCGCCTTGCCGTTTTCAAAACGGATCCAGAAGCCGTCAATGAGCTGCCCCTGATACGACAGCGGCTTGGACGCGTACACGATGCCCTCCGCCCTGCCGCGCATGGGGGAGATGAAGCACTCCTCGGACGGGATGTTCGGGTTAAAATAGATGTTTTGCAGGCTGTATTCGCCGCCGCCCTTGAACTCCGCCTCCGGGATCATACCCACACGCAGGTCCGTACCGTTGGACGCGGTATAGTGCAGCTCGCGGATACCGAGGCTGTTGAGGTAATTGCAGCGTGCGAGCAGGTCCTCATTGTGCTGCTTCCACGCGGCGATGGGATCGTCGTCCACGCGGCTGGTCTGCAAAATAGCCTGCCACAGCTTTTCGATCGCCTGGCTGACGCGCAGCTCCGGGAAGAGCTTTTTTGCCCACGCCGCGCCGGGTACAGCGGCGATGCACCACTGGTACTTATTTTCGATCTGGTCGCGGTAGCCCTTGATGAGGGGGTAGAGCTTCTGGCGCGACTTTGCCATCTTCTCCTGATCGATGCCCGCGAGCCCATCGGGGTCTTCCGAGAGCAGGTAGATGCGGCAGGGGATGGTCTTGACGTAATGCTGCCAGCGCATATCCTCGTAATCGTCCAGCGTCGAGAGCGTGGCGAGGCTGCGGTAGCGGACGTGCGTCTTTTGCAGCGGCTGATAGCTCCAATCCACCACGACCTTTTTCGCCTTGAGCTTGTAGCACTCTTCGACGACCATTTTGACAAATTCGGGCTGGTCGAGGTCCGCCTGGATAAAGACCTCCTGCCCCTTCTGAACGTTTACGCCGCAGCGCGCGATGAGCTGCGCGTATTTGCGAAGTACGGTTTTTTTCATGTTGAGCGCCTCCTGCATGTTCTCTAACTTTCCTATCATACCACGTTTTATCGGATTTGAAAACCACAATGTTGATTTGCGCCCGCGCGTGTGATAGGATACGGGAAAGGGGGGACGCTTTATGAAAAACGTTCTGACAGATCGGATGCTGGACTTTATCACCGCCAGCCCGTGCAGCTATTTTGCCGTGGCGAACGCCGCGCGGCGGCTGGACGAGGCGGGCTTTACGCGCCTTTTGGAGTCGCAGCCGTGGCAGCTTGCGCCCGGCGGACGGTATTATACCACGCGCGGCGGCTCGTCGCTCATCGCCTTCACGCTGCCCAAAACGGGGCTGCCGGGGTTTATCATCACGGCGAGTCATACGGACTCGCCCGCGTTCAAGCTCAAGCAGAATCCGCACCTGCCGGGGAAAACCTATGTGCGGCTGAATACAGAAAAATACGGCGGGATGCTGTATGCAAGCTGGTTTGACCGCCCGCTGGAGATCGCGGGGCGCGTGCTGGTGCGCACGCCGGACGGCGGCATCGCGCAGCGGCTCGTGGAGCTGCCGCAGTGCCCGGTCGTCATTCCGAATGTGGCGATCCACATGAACCGCGCCGCGAATGACGGCGTGAAGCTGCTGGCGAATATCGATCTGCCGCCGATCTTTGCACCGGGCGGGGCAGAGGTATCCGCGCTGGCGCTGGCGGCTGAGGCGGCAAGCGCGGCGGAAGCGGACGTGCTGGGGCACGATCTGCTGCTCTGCAACCGCCAGCCGGGGGTGTATCTCGGCGCGGGCGCGCCGTGGGTCGGCTCGCCGCGGCTGGACGATCTGGAATGCGCGTTCGCGTGTCTGGAGGGCTTTTTGACCGCGCCGGAGAGCACGAGCGCGCAGGTCTGCTGCCTGTTTGACAACGAGGAGGTCGGCAGCCAGACGCGGCAGGGCGCGGCATCTACGCTGCTGCGCGATGTGCTGCGGCGCGTCTGCGAAGGGCTCGGCATGGGCGAGGCGGACTACTGCCGCGCCGTGGCGGCGAGCTTCCTGCTATCGGCGGACAACGCGCACGCGCTGCATCCGAACCACCCGGAGTTTTCCGACGGCGAAAACTGCCCGGTGATGAACGGCGGCGTGGTGGTGAAATTCAACGCAGCGCAGCACTACACCACCGACGGCGGATCCGCCGCGCTGCTCGAGAGCGTCTGCCGGGATGCGCGCATCCCCACGCAGGTGTATGCCAACCGCTCCGACCTTCCGGGCGGATCGACGCTCGGCAGCATCGCGCTCACGCAGGTGTCGCTGCACAGCGCGGATGTGGGGCTGGCGCAGCTTGCGATGCACTCCGCGTTCGAGACCGCCGGGGCGGACGATCCGGCACATCTGGTCAGCCTTTCGCGGGCGCTTTATGCGCGCACGCTGCGGCAGACGGCAGATGGATGGAGCTTCCAAGCATAAAAAACAGGGCGCAGGCAATTGCCTGCGCCCTTTGTGTATTATTTTGTGGGACGTTTTCCGAACGAGAATTTCGGCTCTGTTCCGGCGATGAGGCGGGCGATGTTGCCGCGGTGCATCACGGCGACGAGTACGAACGTGAAGATCGCAAGGATGAGCCGGGGCATGGATACCGACAGCGCCAGCGCACTTACCGGGATCGCCGCCGCCGCGCACAGCGACGCGAGCGAGGCAAAGCGGAACAGCGCCGCCGCCAGCAGATACACCGCCAGCGCGATCGCAAGCACGCGCCAGTCGATCAGCAGTGCGACCGCCGCGCCGGTGGACACCGCCTTGCCGCCGCGAAAGTGAAAATAAAGCGGGAAGCAGTGCCCCAGCATACACGAAGCGCCGCCCACGCACATCCCGAGCTCGCCCGCGATGGCGCGGGTGAGGAGCATGGCGAGCAGGCACTTGACAAAATCGCCGAGCAGCGTCAGAAGCCCCGCGCCCATGCCGAATACGCGCGCGGTATTCGCAGCGCCGGCGTTGCCGCTGCCGCTTTTTCGCACGTCGTGCCGGAAAATATATTTGGAAATAAGAATGGAAGCGCTGAACGAACCGAGCAAATAGCCCAGAACGGCGCATAGGATATATCGCGGCAGAGAGATCACTCCTTTGCAGTCAGTACGAGTAGTATACCATCTGCGCGCGCCGCTGACAAGCCATTTTATCGGACAGATGATTGACAAGCCGCGACAGATTTCTTATAATGTGATTACTATGCCGCCCTGCGGCAAAAAGGGAGAAGAATAGCTATGAAGCATGAAATGAAGATCGCAGGACTCACACGGCAGCTTCCGCTGTGCAAGGTGGCGGATGATCTTTATATCGGTGCGTTTATTATGTTCGGCGACGCGGAGATCACCGTCGCCTGTGCAAAAGAGCTGCTGGCGCGCGCGCCGAAGGATTATGACTATCTGCTCACTGCCGAGGCAAAGAGCATCCCGCTCATCCACGAGATGGCGCGTCAGAGCGGCGCGAGCACCTATTTTGTGGCGCGCAAGGGCATGAAGGTCTATCTGACCGACCCCATCCATGTGAAGGTCCACTCCATCACCACCCAGCGCGAGCAGGAGCTGTATCTGGGCGGCGAGGACGCGGAGAAGATCCGCGGCAAGAAAATTCTGATCGTGGACGATGTCATTTCCACCGGTGAATCGCTGCACGCGATGGAGCAGCTTGTGGAGCAGGCGGGCGGTACGGTCGTCGGGCGTATGGCGGTGCTCGCCGAGGGCGCGGCGCAGCAGCGTGACGACATCATCTACCTCGAAGGTCTGCCGGTCTTTAACCCGGACGGCACGGTCAAGGAATAAGTACATAAACCCGAACCGGCGGCAGAAATCTGCCGCCGGTTTTGAGCTTTTCAAAAATAAATTTTTGAAAAGCTCTCAAACGAAAACCGCTTCGCTGGGTTTTCGTTTGAAAAGGCTTGCACTGCGCTGCGCGCATAAATCTTGCGCGCAGCGCAAAATTTATACACTCCGCTCCGTGAGCAGAATTTTTGCCGACGTACACGCCGCCGGCAAAAATGATTATAATCGCTTTTGCGCCTGCGGGTGCAAAACTCTGCGAGGCATTTTTAACGATTTGATAATTGTCTGCCGCCGGTTTTTTGCGTGACAAATGGGACGGAATATGTTAGAATGGGGTAAATCACATTTCCCTATGGAGGCAGTCATGACACTGGGGCAGAAAATTCGCCAGACGCGCCTTGCGCGCGGGCTGACGCAGAAGGAGCTGGCAGGTGAGCAGATCACGCGCAATATGCTCTCGCAGATCGAGCACGACGCGGCGCAGCCGTCCATGCGGACGCTGGAATATCTGGCGGCGATGCTGAACGTGGACGCCGGGTGGCTGCTCAGCGGCGAGGATGGCGGCGGCGCGGCGGACCGGCTGGCGAGCGCGCGGGCGCTGCTGCGCGAAGGGCAGTGGCGCGCGTGCTGGGAGCTTTTGCACGAGGACGCGGCGCAGGCGGGCGATGAGGAGCTGTTGATCTTCTCGCGCGCGGCGATGCAGCTTGCGTGGGAGCATCTGGGGCGCGAGGAATTTGACGATGCGCTGGCGCTGGCACAGGAGGCGGCGGAATGCGACGCGCGGGGACTGTACTCCGACCCGGCGCTGCAAGCGGCAGCGCTGGAATTGGCGGCGCGAGTGGCATTGGCGCGGCGGCAGGACGCGGACGCGCAGGCGGAGGCATACCGGCGGCAGCATCTGCGGCAGCAGGCGGAGGCGCGGTATCATCTGGTGATGGCGCGGTATCATCTGGCGCAGGAGCACATTCAGGCGGCGGAAAAAGAAATTTGGTCCATCAGCGAACTGCCGGAGGCGCAGCAGACGGAATATCTGCTGCTGCGCGGACGCATCGCGCTGCGCAAGGAGCAGTTTGAAAATGCGCTGCTGTATTTGCAGCAGGCGGAGCAGTCCGGCGGCGCGAGCCGGTATCTGCTGCGGGAACTTTACGCGAGCATGGAGCAGTGCTGCCGCGAGCGCGAGGACTTTAAGGGCGCGTATGAATACGCCACGCGGCAACGTGAGTTGAGCGAGCCGAAGTGAATCCTTGAACGCACAGAACTCTGTGATACGATCAAAAATTGAAGTGTCCCCGGTTTCCAAACGGAAACCGGGGACATTTTGCTTATTATGTTGCAATCTCAGCGTCTGCCGCCGCCAAAGCCGCCTCGGCTGCCACCGCCGCCGAAACCGCCGCGACTACCACCGCCGCTGAAGCCACCACGGCTTCCGCCGCCACCGAAGCCGCCGCGGCTGCCGCCGACGCCAAAGCCCCCACGGCTTCCGCCGCCGCCGAAGCCGCTGCGACCGCCGCCGTTATAGCGCGGAGGGTCGCTGCGCGGGGGACGCGGACCGCCCGGACCGTGATGCGGTGGGGGAGGGGGCGCACCGTGAAAGCCGCCGAACCAGCGCGGATGGCGGTGATAGCAGCCGCCCCACCACGGTCCCCAGAACGGACCGAAGAAGCCGTAGCCGCCGATCACACGGCGCACGCCCGCGACGAGCGAGAACACGAACGAAAGAATGACAAAAATGATAAACAGCGTCAAGATCAGGATGATGATGCCGCCCACGCCGGAGCTGCCGCTCTTCTGTGAAGCCTGTTCCTGCTGCGCCGCCTGCCCGGAGACGGGGACGTTTTTCGCGTACCAGCCGGACACCTGCGTAAAGAGCGTGGTGATCGCGCTGTCAGGATCGTCCCAGAAGCTGTCGCCGAGATTCTGCGTAAAGATGATCTCCAGATTGTCATTCAGATAATAGCTGATGTCGTCGCCGGGGCTGACGTACCACTGCCCGGACTCCTCGTCGATCAGCAGCACGAGATCGCCGTTGCCGTAGGTGTCCGTGCCGTAGCAAATTTTGTCGGAATATGCCTTGATGCTGCTGCCTGACAGCGTGGGCACGGTGACGACGCCCAGAATGCCGCTGTACTGGTAATCGAGCGCGGCGTTATACTCCGCCAGCGTTTGCTTCGTGGCGCTGGAGAACAGCCCGGCTTCGTCCTGCACATAGGCGGTGTAGCTGTCGGCGTGCGCCTTTGCCCAGCTCTGCGCGGTGGCGCTGGACTCCGGCTTGTAGGTCTCATCGACCGACGGCTTTGTGAGCTGCCCGATGAGGATGGCGGCGATCACCGCCAGAATGAGGACGGTGACGGCTACGCCGCGTTTTTTGAATACGTTCATAGTTGCTCCTTTTGCTATTCAGTGCGTTACTGCACCTTGCGCGTTTCCAGCAGCTTCTGCTTGAGCTCGCCCTCGATGCGGCGCAGCTCGCGCTCCGCCTCGGCCCGCTTCTGCGCGCCCTCGGTCTGAATTTGCAGGACCTCGTCGAGCGTGGAGATCAGGCTCTCGTTCGTGTGCTGGAGGGTCTCAATGTCTACGATGCCGCGCTCAGACTCGCGGGCGGTATCGACCGTCGCCATCTTGAGCATATCGGCGTTTTTCTTCAGCAGCTCGTTCGTCGCGTCCGTGACCTTGCGCTGCGCCTCCATGGCGCGGCGGGAATTTTCAATGCCGAGCGTGAGCACGAGCTGATTTTTCCACAGCGGAATGGTGTTCATGATGGAGGTCTGAATTTTTTCCATCATCGCCGCGTCGTTATTCTGGATCATGCGGATCTGCGGCGCGGTCTGAAGCGAGATGACGCGCGTCAGCTCCAGATCGTGCAGGCGCTTTTCAAAGCGCTGGCACTTGTTTTCAAAGTCGTTCGCCGCCTGCGCGTCCTCGGGAAGCCCGGACTTCTCCGCCTTGGCGCGCAGCTCCGCGAGGGTGGTATTGCGCGCCTTTTCCAGGCTCTGCCTGCCCGCGAGCAGGTACATCGTCAGCTCCTTGAAATATTGCAGGTTTTTGTCGTACATCTGGTCCATCACGGCGACGTCCTTCATGAGCTTGCGCTGATGGACTTCCAGCTCGCCTGCGATGCGGTCTACATTTTCCTCCGCCTTGCCGTAGCGCGCGCGGAGCGTTTCGGCGCTCTTTTTCGCCTTGCCGAACAGCCCGCTGATGCCCTTCTTTTCCGGCTCGTCCAGCGTTTTCAGCTCCACCAGCAGCCCGGAGAGCATCGTGCCGACCTCGCCCATGTCGCTCATTTTGACCTTATCGAGCGCCGCCTGCGAAAAATCGGCGATGTTCTTCTGCGCCGCCGCGCCGTACTGGATGATGATGTTCGCGTCGCTCAGGTCGATCTGCCCGGCAAAATCCGCCACCGCCTTCTGCTCCGCCTCGGAGAGGTTGGCAAGTTCAGGACCGGCTTCCGGCGCGGGCGCGGACTGCTTGAGCTCGGTCTCCGGCTTTACCTGCGGGGCGGCAGGCTCGTCCAGATCGGGGGTCAGGGTGAGCTGGGGGATCTTTTGTTCATCCATGATGTGATTCTCCTTTACTTTGTGTCAAAGTCGCGGCCGCCGCTGAGTCCTTCGGCAGCCATCATATTTTCCATGACCTGAATATCTGCGGTGATGTCCACCACGCTGCTTTCAAACAGACTGTCAAGCTGCCGCTGGAACGCAACGGCGACCTTGTCAAGAAGCTCTTCGATCTGCCGCATCCCCTCGTCGATGTTGCCGACGCGCATCTGCTGATTTTGCAGCTCTACATATTTTTCGAGCAGATTCAGCGTGGTGGGGAGGTAATAGTTGAGGAACTGGCGAATTTCTCCGAGCTGCTCGGGGTGCTCGCGCACATAATCGAAAATTTTTTCGGTCAGCAGCTCGATCTGCTTGAGCTGCGCGGAAATTTTGTAGTCGGGAATTTCGTCGTTGCGCAGGCGGATCTGCCGGATGGCGTCCTCGCCCTGGCGCAGCACGGCGTCCAGCTCCGCGTTGCCGGTCGATTCAGGCTTTTTCGGCTCGTCCGGCTGCTTTTCGGGCTGCGGCTCAGGCTTGGCAGCCTCCGGCTGTTTCTCGGGCTGCTTCTCCGCCTCGGCGTCCTTCTGCGACGCCGCCTTGTCGGGGAAGAAGAGCCTGACCCCAAAATACACAACGACCGACAGCGCGATCGTTTTGAAAATATCGCCGAAGCTGCTGAGATTGCCCGACAGCGCGCGCCCCAGCCACAGTGCCGCGACCACATACAGCGGGACGGTCGAGCGGGTCTTTTTCTGTTTCATGGCAGTGCCTTGCCCTTTCTTTCGCAAAAATAATACTGTTTTCTGATTAAAAAATCAATCAGAAAACCCGCGTGCTTCGCACGCTGGAATTGCACAGTTGTGCAATTCCACGTCTCATAAGTTCTGAACGCACCTTCGGTGCTATAAAAATCTTTTCAAGATTTATAAAAATACACTGCCAATATTGTATATCCTGCGGCGCGCAAAGTCAAGAAATGCGGGGAATTGACACGCCCGTTTTGCATGCGTATAATAGTCGTAACGGCGCGCTTCCAATGGGGCTGCCGTGCGGCAGCCCCTATCTCAAGCGGTCCGCTCCGCCCGCGCGGAAGGAGAGCCCTGCAGCGGCGCGGTTTCCGCACATCCATTTCTATGCCGCAAGCGGCAGGGTGTGTGCCGTTTTTTACAAATTTCGTTTTTTGGAGGCATCCAGCTATGAACAAACTTTCTCCGTCGATCCTGTCCGCCGACTTTGTGAATCTGGAACGCGACATCCGCGCGCTCAAGACTGCCGGGGCGGATTATGTGCACGTTGACGTGATGGATGGGCTTTTTGTGCCCAACATTTCGATCGGCATCCCCGTGGTCGCCGCCATCCGCGGCATCACCGACCTGCCGCTGGACGTGCATCTGATGATCGACCGCCCCATCCGCTACGTCGAGCGCTTCTGCAAGGCAGGCGCGGACATCCTGACCGTCCATGTGGAGGCGGACACCGAGGAAAATACGCGCCATGCGCTGGAGCTCATTCGAGACCTCGGCGTGCGCCCCGCCATCTGCGTCAAGCCCAAGACCCCGGCGGAGGCGGTGCTGCCGTTTATCGACCTGTGCAGCCTGATCCTTGTAATGACGGTCGAGCCGGGCTTCGGCGGGCAGTCGTTTATGGCGGATATGATGCCCAAGGTCGAAAAAATTCGCGCGTACATAGTCGAAAAGAATCCCGCCTGCGAGCTGGAGGTGGACGGCGGCGTGAACGAGCAGACCGCCGAGGTGTGCAAGGCGGCGGGCGCGAACGTGCTCGTGGCAGGCAGCGCGTACTTTAAGGCAGCCGACAAGGCGGCATTTGCGCGCAGCATCCAGAAATAAAATTCCAGAAATATCCTGATTCGAGCGGCGAAGAGTGCACATACTAACTACGCAGCTGAATGAAGGAGGATTTCTGATTATGAGTAACTGCAAAGCCAACAAGTGTATCGAATGCAGCGTCACGTCCTGCGGCAACCACTGCGCGTCGGAGAACTACTGCTCTCTGGACCGTATCCGCGTCGGCACGCACGAGTGCGACCCCACCGTGGACGCCTGCACCGACTGCCTGTCGTTTGTGAAGAAGTAAAAAGCAAAGCGCCCGCCGGAATCCCGGCGGGCGCTTTGGTTTGCACAGCTCAAAGGCTTCCCTTGGTGACCAAGGGAAGCTGTCGCCGCAGGCGACTGAAGGGATCAGAACGTTGCAGATTTGCAGAGCGCTACCCTGTGGTGCGGCAGAACGTACAACTTCTCATCCCTTCCGTCACGGCTTCGCCGTGCCACCTCCCCTTGGTCACCAAGGGGAGGCTTTGGGGTGCTGTTTACAAACTGAAAAGTTAGCAAAAGAAACAAAATGGGAATCCGCGTCCGCAGAAGAGATTCACGAGCTGCGACGCGACGCACAGGCCGCAGCACACGCGCCCCGCGCCGCCGGTGAAGTTGAAGCCGTTCTGCGTGCTCGTGTAGGTAAAGCCGTTGCGCTCGATCTGCGCGCGGGCGTACTGATATTCGGCGTTGTCGGGGTCCATGGCGCAGGCACGGTTGATCTGCTCGTAGCCGAGCACGCGGTTGCCGAGCCCCGTGTTGGCGATGGCGGCAAAATAATACCACTGCGCGGTGCGCTCCGCGTCGGGGACAGACTGCAAAATATTCCATGCGGCGGCGTACTGCCGCTGCTGTAAGTACGCCTGCGCGCGGCGGAGGGCTTCCGGCTGCGCGCCGCGCTCCTCCCGCTGCCGCTGCCAGCCCGCGAAGGGGTCGGTGTACTGCGTGCGGTAGGTCGTCTGCTGCGGGGGATTTTTGATCTGGTCATAGGCAGCGTTGATCTCGTTCATCTTCTGCGCCGCGTAGGCATCGCCCGGATTCATGTCCGGGTGATATTTTTTGGCAAGCTGCCGGTAGGCGCGCTTGACCTCTTCATCGGTCGCGCCGGGCGTGAGACCCAGCACGCGATAGGGATCGTCCATCATGGGGTTTCCTCCTTGCCCTCCCTCGGGAACTGGCGGTCATACTGCGCCCAGACGCCGAAGTAGAGAATGTTTCGCAGCAGTGCCGCGTCCTGCACCAGCGGCAGGCGCTCAAACGCGCTCGCCGCGTCGCCGATGAGCAGCGTCAGCTCGCCGTGCATCGGGCGCGCGCCGGTCATAAGCTCGTTCGGCAGGGGATTGTAGCGCCCGCGGCGGCGGTCGGCGGTGTGGTCGCACGCGGCATCGAGCAGATAGACGAACCGCCCCAGCGCCATGCCGAAGTCCTGCAAAACCGGCTGCCAGCGGTCGCCTCGCAGCGCGAACAGCGCTGATAAGATCGCGCCGAAGGCATTCGCCGCCGCGTCGGGTTCGCATTTTCCGCGCGCTTCGACCTCGGCGAGCTGCGACAGCCCGTCCCGGATGGCGCGTGCCTGCGTGGGGTAGCGCTCCGCCGCGCGGTTGGCGGCGCGGGTCAGCCCCTGCGCGGCGAGATATTTTGCGGCATTGCGGTCGTCGTGCCAGCCGTCCAGACACGCCTCGCGCGCCAGCAGCACATTCATCGCCGCCGCGTAGGATGAAAATTCCGTCTGCGCATACTCGTGCGGGCGCAGCGGGTGCGGCGCGCAGCGCTCCTGCCCGGACTGCTCGTCCGGCTCGTAGAGCGACGCGAGCAGCATTGCCAGAAACGTCATATCGTATGTCAGCGCCAGCCGGGAGATCGCGCCGTATTCCCGCCGCAGCGTGCGGCACAGCCCACAGTAGACCGCGCGGTAGCGCGCCGCCTGTTCTTCATCGAGCCGTGTGCGGTCCGCCTGAATGTACCCGAACATGGTCAGGTCTCCTCCGTTTTTCTGCCGTGGAACAGCAGATAGTTGAGATACGCGCCGAAAAACAGGATACTCAGGCAGAAGAACAGCCACAGCATCGTGAGCAGGATCGTCCCGATGCTGCCGTAAAAGACGGAGAACTGACTGTAGGAGTTTACATAATGCGAGAAACCATTGGAGAAGATGATCCACGCCAGCGCTGCGCAGAACGCGCCCGGCAGCACCTCGCCCACGCGGTTTTTGCAGTTGGGCAGCGCCAGATAGAGCGCTGCGAACAGGAGCGTGAGAAAGATGGCAGAGTAGAGGTTCAGATAGTCGAGGAGCTTGATGAAAAAATGGATGATGGGTGAGTCGATATGCTCTAAAAACGCGAGGATCTGCTGTCCAAAGCCGTGCAGCACCAGCGTGAGCACGAGCGCGAGAAGCAGCAGCAGCGTGTAGAGCAGGCACAGCGCGCGGCGCTTGAGCCACGGGCGTGTCTCCTGCACACCGCAGGCGCGGTTGAGCCCCTGCATGATGCTGTGAAGCCCCGTGGACGACGCCCAGAGCGCTGCCACGGCGTTAAAAATATTCGCGCCGAAGCTGCTGATGCCGTCAAAAATATCGTCGATCAAAAGCTGGAAAAACGGCAGCAGCGCGGCAGGCGCGGCGGGCTCGAGCATCTCAAACAGCCCCTCGCGCGAGATCGGCAGATGCTGCAGCAGCGACAGCAGCAGCGCGATCAGCGGGAAGATGGACAGCAGCAGAAAAAATCCCGCGTTGCCCGCGTAGAGCGGGACATTCAGCGCGGCGATATTCCGCGCAAAATTTTTGAGCCGGTCTGGCAGTTTCATACGCAAGAGCTCCTTGAGTGAGTTTTGTCGAAAACTTCCTGCGGCAAAAAAGTTTTCGACAAATTGAGGACATTCATGCACAAAATAGCGGGAAAGTTTGCGATAGCGACCGCAAAATTTTGTGATGCTGACGAAAAAGAACGAGGAAAATGTCGAAAAAGTACGATTACTTTTTGTTTCATTTCCGCGCGTTCTGTGCTTGAATAAAGCGCAAAGGGGGTTGTAGCTTTATGAAGAAAGTGCAAATCGTATACAAGCGCAGCGCCGTCGCACAGAGCGGTGTGACGCTGAACCTGGAATACCTGCTGACCTGCCGCGAACCGCCGAACGGCGCGCTGGAATACGGCGTGGGCATCCGTGTTTTGACGCCCGATTCATGTGAAGAGGACTGCGCGGACGGCGTGACGCCGCGACGAGGGCGGGCGATGGAGCTGCTCCGGCTGCTGGCAGATGGAACGGTCACGCCGGTAACGCTGCGCGATATTTTGCAGGACGTGCTGTAGAGCGTCGGATTTTTGAAAAAGTGGTAGACATAAGGTGGCTGCTTTGCTATAATATCAAAAGTATCTATATCATACAGCATCTTGCTGCAAGATGCAAGGTGAGAGGAGAAAAGCCATGAAGTGTCCCTATTGCGGCTTTCAGGACAGTAAGGTCGTCGATTCCCGCCATTCCGAGGATGGGCTGAGCATCCGCCGCCGGCGTGAGTGTCAGGCATGCCAGAAGCGCTTTACGACCTATGAAACGGTGGAAAGCCTGCCGATCGTCGTCATCAAGCGCGATAACAGCCGTCAGGCGTTTGACCGCAACAAGGTGCTCAACGGTATGCTGCGCGCGTGTGAAAAGCGCCCCGTGGCGCTGGCGGAGCTGGAGGCGGCGGCGGACGAGATCGAACAGGTCATTCAGAACACGCTCGACCGCGAGGTATCGACCACCCGCATCGGTGAGCTGGTGATGGAACGGCTCAAGCCGCTGGACGAGGTGGCGTATGTACGCTTTGCCTCCGTCTACCGGCAGTTCAAGGACATCAACAGCTTTATGCGGGAACTGAACAAAATTCTGGAAGAAAAATAAACCTCAAACGAAAACCGCTTCGCTGGGTTTTCGTTTGAACAGGCTTGCGCTCTGCCGCGCGCATAAATTTTGCGCAGAGCGCAAAATTTCCACACTTGCAGAGCGAACAGTATTTTTGCCGACGTACACGCCGCCGGCAAAAATGATCCGAATCAGTTTCGCCGCTGCGGCGGCGAAACTCTGCGAGGCTTTTATCGATCTGTAATGGGGCGCTGCGGTGCAGCGCCCCATTGATTTTGTCAGAAGATATTCCCGGCGCTGGGGAGCTGGAGCGCGCGCAGGTGCTGGAGCTGCGTGATGAGCTGCGCGCAGGTGTCGGCAAAATCATCCCCCTCGCCGCGGCGCGCCTGCTCACGCAGGGCGGCAAGGTCGCGCTGCACACAGTCGGTCTCGTCGTGGTGCAGGAGCACGCAGTAGACTGCCTCGCGGCTGTGCCACTGCTGGGCTGCCAGCTCGACGGCGTCATACGCGCGGTCAAAATCGCCGCTCTCGGCGTGCGTGCGCGCAAGGCGCAGTGTGTTCAGCGGCTCTGCGACCATGCGGCGGACATAGCTGCCCGACCAGATGCAAAAGCTCAGACACAGCGCGAGAATGAGCAGCGCGATGAGCAGATGCTTCACGATGCCGCCTCCTTTCGGATGGCGAGATAGAGCTTCCCTGAGCGCTCGGCGGTGAGCAGCAGCACGTCGCGCACGCGGCAGTTATAGCTTTGCAGCGTCTCATCGACCCAAGCGCGCGTTCTGCCGGACGCGGCGAGATTTTCGCGGATGAGCGTGCCGTGGCTGATGAGCGTGACGGGCAGCTCCGTTTCATCGACCTGAATGCCCGCGTCCTTGGCACAAGCGGGCGCGTAGCGGGCATAGGGGAGGATGCTGATATTGCCGTTCGTCTCCAAAATGGCGTAGCGCACCTGCGTGATGTCCACATAGCCCTGCAGGCGCAGATACTCCGTCAGCTCGTCGGCGTTGACGCGCGTTTTTTGCATATTGCGCGCGACGAGCTTGCCGTCCTGCACCAAAATGACGGGCTTGCCGCAGAAAAAGCGGCGGACGGGGATGCTGCCGTATACCCACACCGACAGCAGCAGCTCGATCGCCAGCACCACCAAAATCGGGATCAGCCCCGAGAGCAGCGGGATCGCCGGGTCCTGCATCGGCACGGATGCGAGGTCCGCGATGAGCATCGTCACAACGAACTCCGCGGGTTCCATCTGCCCAATCTGGCGCTTGCCCATCATGCGGATGACCAGAATGAGCGCCAGATACAGGATCACGGCGCGTAAGAATGAAATGAGCATACACATCCTCCCATCTTTCTCCATAGCGTTTGCCGGTGGGCGGAGATTTATACTGTTTCCTGATTAAATTCTTTAATCAGGAAACCCGCGTGCTACGCACGCTGGAATTGCACAATTGTGCAATTCCCCGTCTCATACAGTTCTTAACGCACCTTCGGTGCTATAAAAATCTTTTCAAGATTTTTAATAAGAACTAGTATATACCGCAAAGTCCGCCAAATGCAAAAGTCGGGCTGTATTTTTGCGCGGACGTATGCTATAATATCCCCAAATGTCGGTACAGCGAGGGATGAATATGGACGAATACCGCAGCCCGGAGATGCTGGAAAAGCTCAGTCAGGAGGCGCAGCCGCAAAAGCAGGACTACACGCCCCGCCCCAAGAGCCAGGTCGTGCTGGCATGGGTACTGGCGGTCGTGGTGGTGCTGGCGTTTTTGGGGACGTGCTACTGGCTGATGTACGGCGGGTTTTAAGGCATGGTTATATTAGGGATCGACCCCGGCTACGCCACCACGGGCTTTGGCGTTGTAGAGAGCGGGCGGGGGCTTCTGCGGCTGGTGAATTACGGCACGATCAGCACCCCGGCGGGGCTGGCGTTTCCAAAGCGGCTGAAAATGCTCTATGACGACATGAATGAGCTGCTGGGCGCGGTGCGCCCGGACGCCGTGGCGGTCGAGGAGCTGTTTTTCGGGCACAACGTCACCACCGGCATCGGCGTTTCGCACGGGCGGGGCGTGATTTTGCTGGCGGTGGAGCAGTTCGGCGCGCCGCTGTTTGAGTACACGCCCAATGAGGTCAAGCAGGCGGTGGTCGGCTACGGCGGCGCGGAAAAGCGGCAGGTCATGGATATGACGCGCAGGCTTCTCAAAATGGAGCACGTCGCGCGCCCGGACGACGCGGCGGACGCCATCGCCATCGCGCTGTGCCACGCGCGCAGCGCAACGTCCATGCTCGCGCGCTGCGGGCAGTAACGGAGGAACGGGAATGTTTTATTATCTCGACGGAACGGTCGCGCTCATCGAGCCGGGGCTGGCGGTCATCGACTGTGGCGGTGTCGGCTTTTCGTGCAGCACCACGACGTATACGCTGGCGAGCCTCAAAACGGGCGCGCGGGCGCGGCTTTATACCTACTGCAATATCCGCGAGGACGCGTTCGACATTTTTGGTTTTTCGACCAAGGACGAGCGCGACTGCTTTACAAAGCTCATCGCCGTTTCGGGCGTCGGTCCGAAGGCGGCGCTGGCGATCCTGTCCATCCTGTCGCCGGACCAGTTCCGGCTGGCGGTGCTGACGCAGGACGATAAAACGCTCACCATGGCGCAGGGCGTGGGCAAAAAAATGGCGCAGCGCATTTTGCTGGAGCTGAAGGAAAAGCTCGGCGCGGCGGAGCTGCCGGATACGTCGTCCGGCGGGGGCGGCGTAACGCTCACGCACGGCAGCGCCGTGGCGGAGGCGACGGCGGCGCTCGGAAGCCTTGGCTACTCGCAGGCGGAGATCGGCGCGGCGCTCAAGACGGTCGAGGGCGCGGAAACGCTCACCGCCGAACAGCTCGTGCGGCAGGCGCTGCGTGCAATGGTCACAAAGTAAGGAGACGCGGATATGAGCTTGGATTTTTCACAGGATTATGAAGCGCCCATCGTGACCACGAGTCTCACGCCGCTTGACGACGGCGAGGTCAGCCTGCGCCCGAAAACGCTGGCGGACTACACGGGTCAGGAAAAGGCGAAGGGGAATCTGTCCGTTTATATCGAGGCGGCGCGCCGGCGGTCGGAATCGCTCGACCATGTGCTGCTGTACGGTCCTCCGGGACTCGGCAAAACGACGCTTGCAGGCGTGATCGCCAACGAGATGGGCGTGAACATCCGCGTCACGTCCGGACCTGCCATCGAAAAAGCGGGCGACCTTGCGGCGCTGCTGACGAATCTCGCGCCGGGGGACATTCTGTTTATCGACGAAATTCACCGCCTGAACCGCGCGGTGGAGGAAATTCTGTACCCCGCGATGGAGGATTTCGCCATCGACATCATCATCGGCAAAGGTCCGTCTGCGAACTCCATTCGGCTGGACCTGCCGAAATTCACCCTCATCGGCGCAACGACCCGCGCCGGGCAGCTTTCCAGCCCCCTGCGTGACCGCTTCGGTGTGCAGCTCCGGCTGGAGCTGTATACAAAGGACGAGCTGGCGCGCATCGTCACGCGCTCGGCGGCGCTGCTGGGCATCGACATCGCGCCGGAGGGCGCAGCGGAGATCGCCGCCCGCTCGCGCGGCACGCCGCGTATCGCCAACCGCCTGCTGCGGCGCGTGCGCGACTTTGCGGAGGTTTACAACGACGGCATCATCACCAAGGACGCCGCCGACCACGCGCTGGGGCGGCTGGAGGTGGACGCGCTGGGGCTGGATACGATCGACCGGCGGATGCTGGAGTCCATCATCCGCAACTACGGCGGCGGACCTGTGGGGCTGGAAACGCTTTCGGCGACGATCGGCGAGGAAGCCGTGACGCTGGAGGACGTTTATGAGCCGTATCTGATGCAGATCGGCTTTCTCACCCGCACGCCGCGCGGGCGGTGCGTGACGCAGCTTGCCTATGAGCATCTGCACATCCCCACGCCCGGCGTTCCGGCGCAGCCAGAGCAATTGCAGTTTGGAGAGTAACTTATGGGTAAATTATTTGGAACGGACGGCATCCGCGCCGTCGCAAACGAGGGGCTGGATGCCCCGCTGAGCTACCGCATCGGGCAGGCTGCCGCCATCTCGCTCATCGACAGCGGCACGCAGCGCCCGCGTGTGGTCATCGGCAAGGATACGCGCATTTCCTCGGATATGCTGGAGGCGGCGCTCGTGGCGGGGCTGACGTCCTGCGGGTGCGACGTGGTGGCGCTCGGCGTCATCCCCACCCCGGCGGTGGCGTATTTGACGTGCCGCCTGCACGCGGACGCGGGCGTTGTTATTTCGGCATCCCACAATCCGTTTGAGCACAACGGCATCAAGATGTTCTCGCGCGAGGGCTTTAAGCTCAGCGACGAGCTGGAAGCGGAGATGGAATCGCTGATCCTGCAAAAAGAGCCGCTGCCGGTGCGCACCGGCGCGGAGCTGGGGCGCGTGCTGGACGGGCGTGCGTCGGCGGACCTTTACTTAGAGCATCTGGAGCAGACCATTGCGCCGCTTGCGCCGCTGCGGGTGCTCATCGACTGCGCCAACGGCGCCGCCAGCGCGACAGCGCGGCGGCTGTTTACGCGGTTCGATCTGGATGCGGATTTCATCTGCGACCAGCCCGACGGCGTGAACATCAACAACGGCTGCGGCTCGACGCATCTGGAGCAGCTCTCGCAGCGCGTCGTTGCGGGACATTACGACCTCGGCATCGCCTTTGACGGTGACGCCGACCGCTGCCTGTGTGTGGACGAGACGGGCTGCGAGATCGACGGAGACCAGATCATGGCGATCTGCGCGGCGTCGCTCGTGCAGCAGGGCAGGCTCGCCGGCGGCGGCTTTGTGGCGACGGTGATGTCCAATATCGGTTTGCATAAATTCTGCGAGGCGCAGGGACTCAAGCTTCTGTGCGCCAGCGTGGGTGACCGCAACGTGCTGGAGCTGATGCAGAAGGAGGGGATGTGCCTCGGCGGCGAGCAGTCCGGGCATATCATCTTCCTGGAGCATATGACGACCGGCGACGGGCAGCTCGCGGCGCTGCAATTTTTGTCGATCCTGTCGCAGTCCGGGCAGAAGGCAAGCGAGCTGCGTGCGCGCATCCCGCGCTATCCGCAGGTGCTCAAAAACGTCCGCGTGGGCGGCAACGACGAAAAGACGCGCATTTTGCAGTCGGAAGGGCTCGCAGAGGCGGTGCGCGAGGCGGAGGCGCAGCTCGGCGCGGACGGGCGCGTGCTCATCCGTGCGTCGGGCACAGAGCCGCTCGTCCGCGTGATGGTGGAGGCGGGCACGCAGCAGCAGGCGCAGGCGCTGGCAGACGCGCTGTCGAACACCGTCGAAAGTTTACAAAAATTCGAGGAAAAATAAAAACATATTTATTTACTATTGACAATTGCGTTTTTTGTGTTTATAATGGGTAGCGTGGATCAGGCGGGAATCTCTTCCAGCTCATCCCAAACCGCGAGTGAACTTCCGCATTCTCTTTGTACGATCTCTTTTGTGCAGTTTGAGCAATCCCGAATGGAATCGAGCGGCAAGACCGGCGTTTTCAGCTTTGGCTGATCGCAATATATCAAACCCTGCTGCGACAAATCCAAGCCGCATGACTCAGGGCAAATCCACAAATCGCAAAAGAGAGGTAAAATCAATGTTCCAGGACAAGACTTTAGTCTGCAAAGAGTGTGGCAACGAATTTGTTTTCACCGCCGGTGAGCAGGAGTTCTACGCAGAGCGTGGCTTCCAGAATGAGCCGCAGCGCTGCAAGGCTTGCCGTGACGCGCGGAAGAACGCTTCCCGCGGCCCGCGTGAGTACTTCACCGCGACGTGCGCAGCGTGCGGCGGCGAGGCTCGCGTTCCGTTCGAGCCCAAGACCGACCGCCCCGTGTATTGCAGCGACTGCTTCGCTCGCATGAAGGCGCAGGAAGGCTAATCAAAATTGCCAAACCGGGATGCTGTTTTTCAGCACCCCGGTTTTTTATGTGCAAACAGCCCGGAGCGGTGGGTTCGCTCCGGGCTGAACTTATTCTGTTTCGTCTGCCGTACCCCAGTCGCCAAAGCTGAGATTCAGGTCCACCGGCGTGTCGATGCCGGAGACCGTGCCTTCGCTGCTGTACTGCCAAATTTGGAAATTATAGTCGAACGTGGGCGGGATGTTGTATTCCGCCAGCCAGAATACGCGCTCCTGTAAGCGCAGGAGGTCAAACTCCTGATAGCCGAAGCGCTGGTTAAAGTAGATACCGGCGCGGTAGCCCGCGTCCTCGATGGTTTTGCAGAACGCCTCGGCGATGTCGGTCAGCAGGACACTCGTCATGCCGTCGGTGCGCGCGTCGGCTTCGATGTCCTCCCAGTCAAAAATGACGGGGTAGGCGAGCGTCCGCCCTTCGAGCATGGAGAGCACCAGCTCCGCTTCCTCCGCCGCTTCGTCGGTGGTGATCGCCTGCGAGAAAAAGTACACGCCCACGTCCAGCCCTGCGGCGGACGCGCCGTCGAGATTCTGCGCAAAATACGCGTCCTGCTCCAGATCGCCCTGTGTGTAGCCGCGGTAGCCTGCGCGGATCATCGCAAACTCCACACCCGTCTGCGCCACCTGCGTCCAGTCGATGCGCCCCTGATGCGCGGAGACATCAATGCCGACGTGACTGGGCGTGTAGCCGTCGTAGCGGACGAACGCGCCGTCCTGATAGAAATTGCCGTCGTAAACATTGCGCGCCAGACCCTCGATATACGGGCCCTCCGGCTCGATCTCCACGGCGGCGGGCTGCTCCGGCGCGGTCTCGACCGTCGCCGATCTTCCGTAGCGCACCACGCGCAGGATTACGGCGGCAATGCCTGCCAGCAGCGCGGCGATCGCTACGATCCAGACGATCAGCGCCAGCGTGTGCTTGTTGACTTTCAGCTTCATCGTGCGTCCCCTTTTTCACTCGATCGCCGACATTATACCACACATTGCGTCCTTCGCCAAGAACTAACGCTTAAAAAAGGATTGTCGAATGACCGCCGGTCATGTATAATGAAACAAAGTATGGAAAAAGGGGGCTGCCGGATGGAAGAACTGGAACTGGAACAGAATGAGCAGCTATTAGAGCAGCGGCGCTTGCGCCGTTTGGAGCAGAAGCGCCGCCGCAAGATGCAGCAGCGCATGGTGCTGGGGCTGCTGGCATTGATCGTGGTGCTGGCGTTGGTGCTGATCGTGCGCGGCTGCCGCGCAAAGCCCGCGCCCACGCCGGTCGAGCCGAGCGTCCCGGAAGAGCCGGTGACGACGCCGACCGAACCGGAGGCGGACTCCGTCGTGCAGCTCACGGCGGTCGGCGATATTATGATCTATGACGATATTCTTGCCGCCGCGCAAAAATCGGAGGGCGTATACGATTTTTCCGACTGTTTCTCCGCCGTCGCTGCCTACACGATGGGCGCGGATCTGACGGTCGGCAATCTGGAACTCAATTTCTGCGGCGCGCCGTATACGGGAAAGCCGGACTTCCGCGCGCCGGAGGCGCTGGCGGGCACGCTGCGCGACATCGGCTTTGACGTTTTGCAGACCGCCAATACCTACAGCATCCAGAACGGCATGACGGGTCTGTCCGGCACGATCTCGGCGCTGGACGCCGTGGGCATCGACCATGTGGGAACCTACGCCACGCAGGCGGAGCGTGACGCGTCCGGCGGCGTGCTGGTCAAGACCGTCAACGGCGTGCGCATCGCGTTCATCGCTTTTACCAAGGGCGTCAACAACCTGACGCTGCCGGAGGGGTCGGAGTTCGCGGTGGATCTTCTGTACACCGACTATGACTCAGACTATTCCAAGGTGGCGCAGGACGCCATCGTGCAGACGGTCAAAAACGCCGTGGCGACCGACGCCGACATCGTCATCGCCATGCTCCACTGGGGCAGCGAATATGACAACACCCTCACCGATACGCAGAAAAAGATCGAAACTCTGCTGCTGGAAAACGGCGTGGACGTGATCTTGGGCTCGCACTCGCACGTTGTGGGCAATCTGACGCAGAAAACCGTGGAGCGCGGAAATGACGAAGCAAACTGCTTCGTCGCCTACAGCCTCGGCAATTTCTTCTCCAGCCAGACGCAGAAGGGGACGATGGAATCGGTGCTGCTGAATCTGGAGATCACGAAGAGCGGCAAGACCGGGCAGACGAGCATCACGAACATCAGCTACATCCCGCTGTACCTGCTGCGGCAGGAGGGCGAAAACGGCGCGGCGCAGGTGCAGGTGCTGCCCATCCGCAGCGCCATCACGAGCGGGCTGTTCGACGAGCAGGCGCAGGCGCTCACCGACGCCATCGCCGACCTGCGCGCCAACACCGCTTCAGACTACGACTCCGGCAAATAAGCAAATTTCGCAAAGGACCGCCGTTTGGCGGTCCTTTTTTCGCGTTTTGGCACGCTTTTGCGGAGGCGCGCGTAGAATGACGCGGGGAGGTGGTACGATGTGCCCACGCAGAGAAAATCTCAGCCGTCTGCTGCTGGGGCTGGGGATCGGGCTGCTTTTGTCGCTGATTTTGCCGGGTGTATTTGTGCGGGTGCTGGTTGGGCTGGCGCTGATCGCGCTGGGCTGCCTCCTGTCAAACTGCTGTTAGGGAGGGAACGGTATTGCAGATCGTTGTCATCAAAGCGCCGCGCTGGCTTGCGGGCGTGCTCAGAGCCATGCTCCGAATGCACGAGTAGTCCGATGCGGCATATCCTTGTCCCATGCTGCGTATATATAAGCAGAAGCCCACAAGGATATACAAGGAGTGATCAAACATGGAGTTAGTGTTTGCCGAAAAGCCCTGCCGGTATCTGCGCAGGGTCGTCCATGCCGCGCGCGCGCAGGAGCAGACCGCCGACGTGATCGTGCCGGACAGCTTTCCGGACGTGGAGAGGATCGTATACGCAGGCGCTTCGGCGATCGTGCGGAGCAAGGAGTGCCGTGCGGGCAGCGTGAGTGTGACGGGCGGACTGCGCGCCGCCGCGCTCTATGTTCCCGACGACGGCTCACAGCCGCGGGCGCTGGACGCATACATACCCTTTACCGTGCGTCTGGACGATCCCGCGCTCACGGAGCAGACGCAGGTCATCGTGCAGTGCGGCGTCTGCTCGGCGGACGCGCGGATGGTCAATTCGCGCAAGGTGCTGCTGCGCGTGAACGTCTGCTGTACCGCCGACGGCTTTGAACCCGCGGAGCAGACGCTCTATACGCTGAGCAGCCGCCCGCCGCAGCTTCAGCTCCGCGAGCAGACCTACCCGGTGCTGCTGCCGGTGGAGACGGCGGAAAAATCGTTCACCGTGAGCGACGAGCTCACGCTGCCCGCGGGCGCGGCGCTGGGGCAGCTCTGCTGCTTTGACACCGCGCCGCAGATCGACGAGCGCCGCGTGGTCGGGAACAAAGCCGTGTTTAAGGGCACGCTCTGCGTCCACGCGCTCTACAAAACGCCGGAGGGGCGGATGCAGACCGTCAGCCAGATCGTGCCGTTTTCGCAGTACTGCGAGCTGGCGGGCGAGTATGAGGACGGCGAGGCGCAGATCACCATGGCGGTGACGGGCGCGCAGCTTGAGCCGGATGCCGCCCAGCCGGAGCAGAAGCTGTGTTTTGCCGTGCAGCTTTTGGCGCAGTGCGCTGTGAGCCGCACGCAGTCCGTCACGCTCCTTGAGGACGCGTATGCCATCGGCGCGGCATTTACGCCGCAGTGGTGCGAGGTCGCGTTGGAGAGCCGTCTGGACGCGCAGACGCTGCGTCAGACGCTGCGCGACACCGTGCACGCCGAGGTACAGTCGGTGGCGGAGTGCGCGGCGTATCTGGGCTTGCCGGTGCAGACGCGCGCACAGGGCGGCGTGCATCTGGAAGTTCCGGCGTTTGTGAATCTGCTGTATTATGACCGCGACAACGCGTTGCAGGGCGCGTCCGCGCGTCTGGCGGCTCAGTGCGACGTGGCGCTGGCGCAGGAGGGGCAGTGCATCGTGCAGCCCGCGATCCTGCCCGACACCTATGCCGCGCCCGCGCCCGACGGGGCGGAGGTGCGCTGCGAGTGCCAGCTCGGAGTGCAGTGCTTCTCCGGGCAGACGCTGCGCACACTCTGCGGCGGGGAATTGGAGGCACAGCCGCGCCCGGTATCGCGTCCGTCGGTCATCGTCCGCCGCGCGGCGCAGAGCGGCGCGCTGTGGGAGCTTGCCAAGACCTACGGCGCGAGCGTGGACGCCATCCGCAGCGCCAACGACCTGACGGGGGATGAAATTGCCGCTGGAGAAATTGTCCTGATCCCTATGTAAACCCAGCGCAAGCTCGCGCTTGAGGCGCATATGTGTGGGTTTGTCCGCATAGAGATAGACAGAAGCGAAAAGGAGGCGGCAATATGGACGCAAACAATCTCTATCAGCAGATCAGCCAGAGGACGGATGGCAGCATTTATATCGGCGTGGTCGGACCTGTACGGACGGGAAAGTCCACGTTTATCAAGCGGTTTATGGAGCAGCTCGTTCTGCCGAACATCGAAAACGTGTACCGCAGGGAGCGGGCAAAGGATGAGCTGCCGCAGAGCGGCTCGGGCAAGACCATCATGACCTCCGAGCCGAAGTTCGTGCCGGAGGAGGCGGTGGAGATCAGCCCCGACGGGAAAAATCGCCTGTCGGTGCGGCTGATCGACTCGGTCGGCTACCTCATCCCCGGCGCGATCGGCGCGGAGGAGGAGGGCACGCCGCGGCTGGTCACCACGCCGTGGGCGTCCGAGCAGATCCCGATGGCCGAGGCGGCGGAGCTGGGCACCAAAAAGGTGATGGAGGAGCACAGCAGCGTCGGCATCGTCATCACGACCGACGGCAGCGTGACCGACATCCCGCGCGAGGATTACTTAAACGCGGAGCAGCGCGCCATCGCGGATATGCAGGCAACTGGCAAGCCCTTCGTTGTGCTGCTGAACACGCAGCAGCCGGAGAGCGACGCGGCGCAGACGCTCTGCGCGCAGCTCGAGGCGCAGTACGGCGTGCAGTGCCTCGCGGTCAACTGTCTGAGTTTGGAGCTGGATGACATTCAGCGCGTGCTGGCGGCGATCCTGGCGCAGTTCCCGATCACGGAGCTGGACTTTTTCCTGCCGGACTGGGTGACGGCGCTGGAGGACGGCAGCACGATCAAAGCAGCGCTCTACGGCGCGATGCGCCAAAGCGCAGAGCAGACGGCAAAGCTCTCCGACGCGCAGCAGGCGCTCGAGCCTGTGCGTGAGCTTTCGCAGGTCGAGAATGTGGACGTGCGGCAGACGGACCTTGGCACAGGCGTTGTGGAGTGCGTGATTGCCATCCCGGCGGCGCTGTTTTATGAGGTGCTGTCGCAGAAAAGCGGCTTTGAAGTGCCCGACGACGCGGCGCTCATGGCGCTGCTGACAGAGCTGGCGCAGGTCAAGAGCGAGTACGACAAGGTCGCCGCCGCGCTGGAGCAGGTACGCGCCACGGGCTACGGCATCGTCATGCCCACGCCGGACGAGATGACGCTGGAAGAGCCGCAGATCATCAAGAAAAACGGCAACTACGCCGTCCGCCTGCGCGCAAGCGCCCCGTCCATCCACATGATGCGCGCCGATATTGAGACGGAGGTCAGCCCGATGGTGGGCGACGAGAAGCAGTCGGAGGAGCTGATCGAATATCTGCTGGGCGAGTACGAGGACGACACGCAGAAGCTCTGGCAGAGCAATATTTTCGGCAAATCGCTCTACGACCTTGTGACGGAGGGCTTAAGCGCCAAGCTCAAGAAAATGCCGGAGGATGCGCGCATGAAGCTTAAGCAGACGCTCACGCGCATCATCAACGAAAATTCCGGCGGGCTGATCTGCATCATTCTCTGACGCGCGGGGCACGCTACCGTCAGAGGTGATGTGTAGTGTCCAAAAAGGCAAACCCGCAGAACAGCCACGCCAGCGGCGCGCAGCCGCCGGATTTTCCGTATGACGAGACGCCCATGGTGCGGCACTTTCCGGGCGCGGCGGCGGACTGCTTCGATCAGGTGAACCAGTACGGGACGTATGAGGTCCAGCGCACGGCGGACACGGGCAATTTCTTCCCCGCCATCGCGCAGGGACTGCCGAAAGGACAGAAATTCAAAATCGGCAGGACCAAGCTGGAACAACTCGAAAAAGAATAAGCAGCGTGCTGAGGAAACTCAGCACGCTGCTATTTGTTATTTCCAGGTTTCCCACACCTCCGGGCAATAGCCGACGGTGGCGGCTTTGCCGTTGCGGACGATGGGCGTTTTCATGAGCCGCGGGTCATCAAAGAGCTTGTCCTCCTTGTCACGGGCGCTGTCCATGTAACGCATAAGGTCGATCGCGGGGGACTTTTTCTCCCAGTCCACCAGATTATCCACGCCGCCCACCGCGCGCAGCACGTTGTCAAACTCGCCGGGGGACATCCCGTATTTGGCAAGGTCGATGCGCTGCACCTTGATGCGCCGCTCCGAAAACCAGCGCTCCGCCTTTTTCGTGTCAAAGCACTTGGAAACGCCGAAGATCTGAATGTTCATTTTACTCCTCCAGAAGCGCGTGCGCCTCCGCCTCGGTATCCGCCGAAAACAGAAATTCTCCCTGCGCGGAGTAGACCTCCACATGACCGCGCACATTTGCGATGCGATAGTCCATGACATGACCTCCTCTGCGTCAGCTGACAAGGGCACACGCGGTTTTTCGCGGGGCAAAACAACGCCTGGCTGCGTTATCCTCGTTGGCGGGCGTCAGCCCGCCTGCCTCGTCTGCATTGCCAGCCGCCGTTTATCCTCCGCGAAAAACTCCGAAGGACTTGCCGGTACGGCTGGGGCGCTGCCTGCAAGGCAGAGGACGCAGGCTTGCTGCCGCAAGTCAAGGACGATAACGCCGCAGGCGGCGTTCCAGCCGCGCCCGCAAGCGTGTGTGCCCTTGTCAACTGACGCTTTGTTTACAGGGAGATCATATCACAGAGGATGTCCATTAAACGGGACTCAGCCGTTATAGCGCCAGACCGCCCGGACAGTCATGTCCTCGTCAATGGTGTCGCCTTCCTCCAGAGTGCCGCCGTCCTCGGTCTGCCAGTACAGGAACTCGTCGTCATCCGCGTCCGCGCCGAAGAAGGGGGCGAACCCGGAGCCTTTCTTATAGAACGCGATGTCCACATCTGTCGAGCCGATGTCGGTGTTAAAGTACACGGCGCAGAAGGTCTCGCCGGATTTGCCGTAGCTGCCGTACAGGAAGATGTTGACCTCGCGCATCCGGCGCGTGATGAGCGCGCTGCTGATCTGCGGGTCGCTCGAGCCGACGTGACACCAGATGCCCATCGCGCTGGCAAATTCATTGTCGGTGTAGCCGCCGTTTATCAGGAGCGTCGCCAGCCGCGACGAGCGCATCCACTCCGAGCCGGTGTTGTAGGTGAACGCGATGAGCGCGTCATATTCCTGATCGGAGAGCTTGATGGAGTTTTTCTTGATGAATGCGTCGAGGTCCTGCTCAAATTCGTACAGGATCTCGCGCAGCAGCTTGTCGGCTTCTTCCTTGGTGATGCCGTCGGGGTACTGGTGCAGCTTGCAGCGCGAGCCGTAGCCGATGGAGTACTGCTGATAATCCCAGAACGCCGTGGCGCTGAAGCCCTCTGCCTGTTTGAGATATTCGATGCACTGCTCGGTGGTGCGGAGCTTGAAGTCGGACGGGACGTTTTTTTCCGCGTCCGAATCGTCCTTGCCGTCTGCAACATTGTCCAGCCCCAGGAAGTCCTGAATGCGGCAGACGATGGCGGAGATCTCCGCGCGCGTGAGCTGCTTGTTGGGCTTATATGTACCGTCGGTGTAGCCGCCGACGATGCCGTATTCGTTCAGCGCGTGGACGTAGTTGTCGTCGGTGTCGGAAAAATAGTTTGTGTTATCCGTGCGGCGCAGCCCGAGCGCGTTTGCAGCGACCTTTGCAACCATACCGCGCGTCATGGGCACGTCCAGATCGGTGATGTCGCCGCGGTCCAGGATCGACTGCGCCAGCGCGAGGTTCAAATAGCCGCGCGCCCAGTGTGAGCTGACGGGGTCAGGCTCGGCGTATCCGGCGGCGAGCAGGATCATCTTGAGCGCCTGCCCGGTGGTGACGTTGCTCTGCGGGCGGAACGTGCCGTCAGGGAAGCCGCCGACCACGCCGGAGGCGTAGAGCTTATCAACATATTCATAATACCACTGCGTTGCGGGAACATCCGAAAACGCGGCAGCCGCGTCGGCATCGGAGAAGTCCTCAGAATCTGTCGTGGTGTCGGCAGACGTAAGATCGGTCTCGTCGTCATACCAGCTTGTCGCCGCCGCGCTCAAGCACAGCGCGCCAAGCAGCGCCAGCAGCACCAAAAGCCGCCCCAAAAGCCGCTTTGTCATGCCGTCACGCCCCTTTCTATCAGAAAATACCCACTCATTATAGCAGAAAAAGAAACAAATTGCAATCCTTTTGCCGGGACGCGCAGGCAGCCATAAAAACCCTCCAATCATCTTGCGGTGATTGGAGGGTTTTGCAGTTTGTGGGCGTTATGCCAGCCCGAGGGCGGTCATCTCGGTGGCGACGGAGGCTTCGCAGCTGCGCATGGCGAGGATGGTGCGCTCTAACAGCGTGTCCAGCTCCCAGCCGAGGCGCTCCGCGCCGGTCTGGATGACGTCGCGCGAGCAGCCGGCGGCGAATTTTTTGTCTTTATACTTCTTTTTGAGGCTTTTCAGCTCCATGTCCTGCACGCTCCTGGACGGACGCATCAGCGCCGCCGACCAGATGAGCCCCGTCAGCTCGTCCGCCGCGAAGAGAACCTTTTCCATCTCCTCCTGCGGCTCAATGTTGCAGCAGATGCCGTAGCCGTGCGAGCAGATGGCGTGGATCATATCCTCGCCCACGCCGCCCGCGGCGAGCAGCTCCGGCGCTTTCTGGCAGTGCTGCTCGGGGTAGAGTTCAAAGTCAATGTCGTGCAGCAGACCGACGGTCGCCCAGTAATCGGCTTCGTCGGAATGCCCCAGCTCGTTCGCGTACCAGCGCATGACGCCCTCCACGGTCAGCGCGTGCTGGATGTGGAACGGCTCTTTGTTATACTGCCGCAGCAGGTCGAGCGCCTGCGGACGGGTGAGCTTACTTTCACGCATAAAAATTGCCTCCTTTGGGTCAAAAAACGGCTTAAATCGCTTCGCCGCGCATCATCGCTTCAAACTGCGCGCGGTCCATCGTTTCATTTTCCAGCAGGAACTCGGCGACCTGCGTGAGCTGCGGCGCATTCTCGCGCAGCAGGCGCGCACAGGCGTCATAAGCCTTTTGCAGCAGCTCATGCACCTCGGCATCAATATCGCCCGCGATGCGCTCGGAATACGGCTTGGTCTTTTCCATGCTGCGTCCGACAAAAATCTCGCCTTCCTCGGCGTAGGACACAGGTCCGATGCGCTCGCTCATGCCGTATTTGGTGATCATCTCGCGCGCGAGCGCCGTGGCGCGGCGCAGATCGTTGGACGCGCCGGTGGAAATATCGCCCAGCTCAAGCTGCTCGGCGACGCGCCCGCCCAGCAGCGCGACGATCTCGTCAAAGAGCTCGTTGCGCGAGGCGTAGCTGCGGTCGTCCTGCGGCAGGCTGATGGTCATGCCGCCCGCGCCGCCGCGCGGGACGATGGTGATCTGATGAACAGGGTCTTGCGTGGGCAGGTGATACATCGCAACGGCGTGCCCCGCCTCGTGATAGGCGGTGAGCTTGCGCTCGTTGGGGGAGACGATGCGGCTGCGCTTTTCAGGTCCGGCGATGACTTTTATCATGGACTGCTCAAGATCTGCGCGCGTGACGGCGGGATGCTCCCGCTCCACGGCAAGCAGCGCCGCTTCGTTCACGAGATTGGCGAGATCCGCGCCGGTAAAGCCCGCCGTCGTTTTGGCAAGCGCTTCAAAATCGACATCGTCGGCGATGGGCTTGTCTTTTGCGTGCACATGCAGAATTTCCTCGCGTCCGCGCCAGTCGGGCGCGCCGATGTAGATCTGGCGGTCAAAGCGGCCCGGGCGCAGCAGCGCGGGGTCGAGAATATCCTTGCGGTTCGTCGCCGCCATGACGATCACGCCCTCGTTTTTGCCGAAGCCGTCCATCTCCACGAGAAGCTGGTTGAGCGTCTGCTCGCGCTCGTCGTGTCCGCCGCCGAGTCCCGCGCCGCGCTGACGCCCGACGGCATCGATCTCGTCAATGAACACGATCGACGGCGCGAGCTTTTTTGCCTGCTGGAACAGGTCGCGCACGCGGCTTGCACCCACGCCGACATACAGTTCCACAAAATCCGAGCCGGAGATGGAGAAGAACGACACGTCCGCCTCGCCCGCAACGGCGCGCGCCAGCAGCGTTTTACCCGTGCCCGGAGGTCCGACGAGCAGCACGCCGCGCGGTACGCGCGCGCCCATGGCGGCAAAGCGCTTGGGGTCGCGCAAAAAGTCTACGATCTGCTGAAGCTCCGCTTTTTCCTCGTCCGCGCCCGCGACGTCGTTAAACGTGACAGGGTCGCGCTTGTCAGGACCGAGCCTTGCGTCGGCACGCGTGAACTGCGACATCGCGGCAGGTCCGCCGTTTGCGCGGCTCTGCACGAGCATCCACACGAACAGCAGCGCCAGCCCCGCCAGCACATACGGCAGCGCCGCGCGATACCACGGCGCAGGCGGCTCGGGCAGGTAGTCGTAGGACGTCAGAACGCCGCCGGCGCTCTGCTCGGCGATGAGCGCGTCCAGATCCTTGTGGAACGTTTCCGTGTCGCCGATCTTCGCATACGGCGAACTCGTGTTCGCGTCCGCGCCACGAAGCGTGAGCGTCAGCGTCGAGCCCTCCAGCACAAAGGACTCGACCTGTTCCTCTTTAAACAGGTCGAGCACCTCAGAATAGGAGAGCTGTTTTGCTGGGGAGGACGTGAGCCGCCCGACCACCAGTACGAGCACGGCAACGACCACCAGAAACAAAAGCGAGGGCAGCAGGGTGTTTTTCTGGTTGTTCAAAAAGAGCCTCCTTGCCGCTCAGAGCGGTCAGTCCTGATAGACCGAGGGCTTGAGCACGCCGACGAACGGCAGATTGCGGTAATAATCCTCATAGTCCAGCCCAAAACCGACCACGAACGCCGCCGGGATGGTAAAGCAGGCATAGTCCGGCGTCAGATCGACCTTGCGCCCGGAGGGCTTATCGAGCAGGGTGCAGATTTTTACAGAGTTGGGCTTGCGCTGCCGGAACAGATCGACGATCAGGCGCAGCGTGCTGCCGGAGTCGATGATGTCCTCCAGAATGATGACGTCACGACCCTCGATGTCGTGGTCGATGTCCTTGCGGAAGGTCAGCTTGCCGGTGGATGCCGTGCCGCCCTCAAAGGACGTGACGCACATGAAATCCTCCTGCACGGGGATGTTGATGGCGGCTGCCATCTCCGCGAAGAACGGGACGACGCCCTTGAGAACGCCCACCAGAATGGGGCGCTTGCCGCGGTAGTCCTCGGCGATCTGCGCGCCGACCTCACGAATGCGCGCGTGAATTTCCTCTTCCGTTACAAGTACCCGCTCAATGTCCTGCATCATGTCAAAGCTGTTAATCATAGCGACTCGTATCCTTTTTCTCTATTTTTATGATCATGGCATCGTCTGTGATGCCTGCCATACGATCAAGGTCCGCCCCCATGCCGTACACGGCGAGCACGCCGCTTTTGTCGGCAATGATGGGGATCAAATCCCGCTGCGAAAGCGGGAGCTTGCGGTCGATCATCCACCGCTTGAGGGTCTTGCGCCCGCCGGGAAGGCGCAGCGCGTCGCCGGTCAGCCGGGGGCGGACGCAGAGCGTGTCCGTATCGACCCCATCGCGGCGGAGCGCGAAAACGGTTTTGCCGTCCGGCTGCGCATTTTTGTCCGTTCCGGCGAATACGCGCAGCGCGAGCTGCGGCAGGTCTGTCCACTGCTCGAGCTTCAGCGGCACGGCGCTCCATGCGGGGGCGGGCGGCTGCGCCGATTTCAGCAGCAGACGGTCATATTCCCGCGCCGCGACTACGCCGCCGGGAAGATCACAGCGCGCGGAGGGGGCGGGCGAGGCAATGAGGCGCAGCACGGCGGCAATGTGCCGCTCGGTGATGCGGGGAATGCGTTTGGTATCGAGAATGGCGCGCACCGCCCGCGCACGCAGCGCATCGGGGAGCGCCAGCAGCGCGGAGCATCGCCAGCCGTTTTTGTCGGCAGCTCGTTCGAGCGCCTGCCGGACGGTATCGTCCAGCGCCTCGTTATCGGCGCGAAGGCGCAGCGTCATGCTGAGCGTCTGCTCCGCCAGACGCGGATTTTCGCGCCGCAGCAGCGGCACGACCTGCTGCCGCAGGCGGTTTCGCACGCAGCCGGGCTGCGCGTTGGTGGAATCCTCTACATGAGAAAGCGCGTTTTGCGCGAGATAGTCTAAAATATCCTGCCGCGTGCAGGGGAGAAGCGGACGGAGAAATTCGTCCCGCCGCACCGGGATGCCGCACAGCCCGCGCAGCGACGTGCCGCGGACGAGATTGAGCAGCACCGTTTCCAGATTGTCGTCGGCGGTGTGCGCCGTGGCGATGAAGCCATTCAGCGACGAGAAAAACGCGTAGCGCATCCGGCGCGCGGCTTCCTCAACGCTTTCGCCGGTTTCGGCGGCGCGCGCGGCGACGTCTCCGCCGGAGACGGTGAGGGGCACGCCCCAATTCCTGCACAGCTCGCGGACGAACGCCTCGTCGCGATCCGATTCCGCGCCGCGCAGATGGTGATTATAGTGCGCGGCGCGCACAGTCAGGCACAGCTCGTCCTGCAATGAGAGCAGACAGTGCAGCATCGCCACGGAGTCCGCGCCGCCGGAGACGGCGCAGGTGACGGCGGTATCCTCCGGCAGCGCCTGCGCGCGCCAGAAGTTGAGCACCTTATCCCTCATGCTTCCACTCCAGATTGGAGAACGTGGTGAACTGCGGCAGCCATTGCAGCTTGACCGTGCCGGTCTCGCCGTGGCGGTTTTTGGCGACGATGCACTCGGCGACGTTCTTTTCCTCCGAGTTCTCGTTATAATAATCGTCGCGGTAGATGAACATGACCGAGTCGGCGTCCTGTTCAATTGCGCCGGATTCGCGCAGGTCAGAGAGCATGGGGCGCTTATTCGTGCGGCTCTCGTTGGCACGGGAGAGCTGGCTGAGACAGATGACCGGCACATTCAGCTCCTTTGCCATGATCTTGAGCGCGCGGGAGATCTCACTGACCACGTTTACGCGGTTTTCACCCGTTTTGCCGGGCGCGGCGGCGGTCATGAGCTGTAGGTAGTCGATGAGCACCAGCCCGAGATTGTCGAGCCGGCGGCACTTGGCGTTCATTTCCGCCACGGTGATGGACGGATTATCATCCACGCGGATGTCAGTCTGGCTGAGCGCGGAGGAGGCGATGGAGAGCTTGCCCCAGTCCTCGTCCGTGAGCTGCCCGGTGACGAGCTTCTGGTTATCCAGAAAGCTCTCGTTGGAAAGCAGGCGCAGCGCAAGCTGCTCCCGCGACATTTCGAGCGAAAAGAACGCGACGGTCTTGGGATATTTTTTTGCCACGTTCAGCGCGATATTGAGCGCGAGCGACGTTTTGCCCATGCCGGGACGCGCCGCGATGAGCAGGAGGTCGGATTTGTTGAGACCGCTGATCTTGCGGTCCAGATCGAACAGCCCCGTGGAAAGACCGGGGATGGTGCTGTCGGACTGCGCCAGCTCCTCGAGACGGTCGTAGACGTTCACGAGCACCTTGCCGATGTGCTGTAAGCTGTCGCCGGAGTTTTCACGGCGCAGAGAAAAGACCTTTTTTTCCGCCGCCTCCAGCATATCCTGCGCCGTGCCGCTGCCGTCGTAGACCATGTCGTTGATCTCGTCTGCCGCGGTGGACAGGTCGCGCATGAGCGCCTTATCGTGCACGATGGCGCAGTACTGCTTGACGTTTGCCGCAGTGGGCGTGATCTGCAAAAGCTGTGCGATGTAGTCATACGACCGCTGCTCGTCGTACACGCCGCGCTCTTTCATCTTGTCGAGCACGGTGACGGGGTCGATGCGCTCGGAGAAGTTGAACATCGCATAGATGGTCTCGTAGATCTCACGGTTCTGGCGGAGATAGAACTCCTCCGGGCGGAGCATCCCGATCACATCCGGCACGCAGCGCTCGTCGATGAGCATGGAGCCGAGCACCGACTGCTCCGCCTCCAGCGCCTGCGGCGCCTGCCGGGTGAGCAGATCATCCATACGATTCACTTCCTTCCAAGCCGCGCCTCCCGCGCGTGCGTATTATGCCTCTTTCACTTCGACCTTCAGGTCGCCGGTGATCTCGTAGCCGAGCTTGCACTTGACGGTGTAAAGACCCGTCGTTTTGATCGGCTCGTCGAGGACGATCTTGCGCTTGTCGAGCTTGATCTTCTGCTGCTGCTCGAGCGCATCGGCGATTTCGGTATTGGTGACCGAGCCGAACAGACGACCCGCGCCGCCGCCCTTGGCGGTGACGGTGACGGTGAAGTCCTTCATCTTTTTGCTGATGTCCATCGCCTCGGCGCGTTCTTTCGCCTGACGCTCCGCCGTGGCTTTGTCGTTCATTTTCATCGTATTGACGTTGTCCGCGTTTGCCTCCTGCGCCAGCTTTTTCGGCAGCAGATAGTTGCGGGCGTAGCCGTCGGAGACCTCGATCATCTGCCCGCGCTTGCCCTTGCCGCGGATGTCCTGCGTTAAAATAACCTTCATAGTGGGTAGCTCCTTTCGGATGGAATGTCTGAAAAGTCAGGAATTTTCGTAAAATTTGTCGATGGACGCGACCAGCGCCTCCAAAACCTCACGCAGCGGCTTGCCCTTGACCTGCGCGCCCGCCGTTGCGGCGTTGCCGCCGCCGCCGAGCGCCTCCAGCACGACCTGCACATTGCACTCGCCGATGGAGCGGGCAGAGATGATGACCTGCTCGCCCGCGGGGTAGAGGACAAACGACGTGAGAATGCCAGAGATATTCAGCAGCTCGTCCGCTGCCTGCGCCGCCACGGTGCGCGAGAGCGTGCTGGGATAGGCGGCAATGGCGATCTCGTTGCGGTACAGCCGCGCCGCCTGCACCACGCGGTAGCGGGCGACGGTCGCTTCCAGATCGCTCTGGAAGAGCTTCTTGACGTCCACGGTGTCAGCGCCGGTGCGGCGCAGGAACGCCGCCGCCTCAAACGTGCGCGAGCCGGTGCGGACGCTGAAATTCTTGGTGTCGAGCACAATGCCCGCCAGCAGCGCCTGTGCCTCAAGCGGGCGAATATCGCCGGGATCGAGCGCGTACTGCAAAACCTCCGTGACCAGCTCCGACGCGGAGGACGAGAACGGCTCGTGCAGGTTCAGCACGATCTGTTCGATATAGTCCGCCGCGCGGCGGTGATGGTCGATGACCGCCACACGCGGCACGGATTCCAGCAGCGCCTTGGACTCTACCTGATCGGGGCGGTTCGTATCGACGATGATGAGCAGCGTGTGGCTGTCCGCCTCCACTAGCGCGTCCTCGCCGGAGATGAACAGGTCGCGGTACTCCGGCTGCGCGCGCAGCTCTGCGATGAGGGAGTTTGCGGCGTTATTTTCAAGGTCAAGCACGATGCGCACGCGGCGCTCTTTTTTGCGGCACAGGCTCACGAGACCCACCGCCGCGCCGACGGAATCGAGGTCCGCCATGCGATGCCCCATGATGAACACCTGACTCGACTGCGCGATGAGCTCCGACAGAGAGCTTGCCACCACACGGGACTTGACCTTGGTGCGGCGCTCGGTCTCTTTTGTGCGCCCGCCGAAGAACGTGAAGTTATAACGGTCTTTGATGACCGCCTGATCGCCGCCGCGCGAGAGGGACATCTCGATGGCGAGCATGGCGAAATTATAATTTTCCTCAAACGACTGCCCGTCCTTGCCGATGCCGAGCGACACCGTGGCAGCAACGCCGGAGGGATTGACCACGGCGCGGATGCTCTCCAGCAGCACGAATTTCTCGCTTTGCAGCGCGGTAAGGTCCTTATTTTCAAAAATCAGCAGATAGCGGTTGCGCTCGACCTTGCGCATGAGCGCGTGGCGGTCGCCCAGCCAGTTCTGGATGGTCTCGTTGATCTGCGCGTCCAGATTGGAGATTTTGCCGTCGGAAAGGTTGTTCGTCAGCTCGTCGTAGTTGTCGATGAGGACGATCGACACGATCGGGCGCGTGCGGAGGTATTCGTCGCGGATGTTGAACATCTCGGTCATATCCGCGAAGTAGACGGTCGCCAGCTTGACGGTGGCTTCCTCCTCCTCCGAGCGGACGTAGTTGCCGTACACGCGGTAGCGCCGTCCGCCGATGGTCTGGTCGCCCGGCAGCTCGCTGCGCCCCTCGCGCAGCCATTCGGTGGTAAAGCCGGGGATGATGGCGTCCATCGTCTGATAGCGGGTGGAGTCTGTGAGACCCGTGATGGCGTAGAACGCGTCGTTGCCCCAGATGATCTCGTTTTCCGGCAGGTGCAGCACCGCCATGGGAAACGGCGTGCCGGAATGGACGGAGACGCCCACGGAATCCGTGGCACTCTGGACGTATTCCATGAGGATGCGCTTGCGGCGCGCAAAGCGGATGCGGCTGATGACAAACACGAGCGCCGTTACGACCAGCTCGCACACGGCGAGGATGGCGGCGAGCATTTCGCCCTTTTGCAGACCGAAATAGCCCACGACCGCGGTCGCTACCGCGAACAGCAGCATGACCACACAATACCAGACCGTACCCGGCTGCAAGAGCTTTGAAACATGGCGGTTCACAGGCAGCGCCCCCTCTCTGTGGATAGAATCCCCCACAATGTTCCTACATTATAGCAGAGCCGAATGCGAAACACAAGCATGATGTCGGCAAATTTCGCGCGAACTTGCCATGCGCTCGGCACGGAAAAAACGATTCAGTCTGCAAGTTCGACAAAAAATATGAAAAAAACTTGTATACTTTGGCGAAAAACTATGCTATAATAAATCAGAAGTGCCGTTTGCAGTTCGGCGGCACGTTTTGATTTGTGCTTTTGCGCCATGCGGCGCATCGGGATAGAAGCAACTTCATAACTCAGGCGTAGACGCGCGCGGAGATTCCTGCGATGCAGGGCAGGAGGAACACGCGGGTGTACGCGGCTTTTCACTGCCCATCTGCCGTTTTCGGCAGCGGACGGTGCGGCGGCGCATTGCGCCGTCAGGAAACGATTTAACACAGCATACATACTGAAAATTCGGAAAGGTGATTCAATTTTGGCAGAAAAACTGAAAATTATACCCCTTGGCGGTCTCAACGAGATCGGCAAGAATATGACCGTCCTGGAATACGGCAAGGACATCATCATCATCGACTGCGGGCTCGGCTTCCCGGAGGATGATATGTACGGTGTGGATCTGGTCATCGCGGATGTGTCGTATCTGGTGAAGAACCAGCAGAAGATCCGCGGGCTGTTCCTCACGCACGGGCATGAGGATCACATCGGCGGCATTCCCTACGCCATGCAGGAGTTCAAATGCCCCATCCACGCAACGCGCCTGACGGCGGGCATCGTGAACCTCAAGCTGGAGGAGCACCATCTGGACAAGACCGTCAAGCTCTTTACGCACGAGGCCGGTGAGGTCGTGAAGGCGGGCTGCTTTACGGTGGAGTTCATCCATGTGAACCATTCCATCGCCGACGCGGTCGCGTTCGCGATCAAAACGCCGGTCGGCACGGTGATCTTTACCGGCGACTTCAAGATCGACTCCGCGTCGGAGGACGGCATGATCGACCTGACGCGCTTCGGCGAGCTGGGGCGCGAGGGCGTGCTGGCGCTGCTGTGCGACTCGACGAATGTGGAGCGCCCGGGCTTTACGCCGTCGGAGCGTGTCGTCGCCGACAGCTTTGACCGGCAGTTTGCCGGCTGCAACCAGCGCATCATCGTCACGACGTTCGCCTCCAACGCCTTCCGCCTGCAAAGCCTGCTGACGGTGGCGCACAAATACGGGCGCAAGGTCGCCGTGACCGGGCGCAGCATGGAAAATATCCTCAAGGTCTCCACAGAGCTGGGGTATCTGAAGATCCCGAACGGCACGCTGGTGGACATCAACGCCATCAAGTCGCTGCCGAAGAACAAGATCGTCATCGTCTCCACCGGCTCGCAGGGCGAGAATATGTCGGCGCTGTACCGCATGGCGTTCTCGGGACACCGGCAGGTCGAGATCCAGGCGGGCGACCGCGTCATTATTTCCGCCTCCGCCATCCCCGGCAACGAAAAGGCGGTCAGCCGCATCGTCAACGAACTCTACCGCAAGGGCGCGGAGGTCATCTGCGATAAATTCGCGGAGCTGCACGTCTCCGGGCACGCCTGCCGCGAGGAGCTCAAGATCATCCACGCGCTCACAAAGCCGCGCTTCTTTATCCCGGTGCACGGCGAGCAGCGCCATCTGCAGGCGCACTCCAAGCTGGCGCAGAGCATGGGCATGAGCCCGAAGGATATTTTCATCAGCGACATCGGCAAGGTGCTGGAGCTGACGAAGGCGACGTGCAAATGGGGAGGCACAGTGCCCGCGGGCAAGGTGCTCGTGGACGGCACGGGCGTGGGCGACGTGGGCAGCGTCGTGCTGCGTGACCGCAAGCATCTGGCGCAGGACGGCATGATCGTCGTGGTCGTGAATATCTCCTCGGAGGACGGCAGCGTCATCACAGGACCGGATATTATCACGCGCGGGTTCGTGTATGTGAAGGAATCGGAGGACCTCATGGACGCGCTGCGCTCCGTCGCCGCGCACGCCATCGACCGCAGCCGCTCCGGCGGACGCAGCGACTGGGGCGTTCTGAAGGCGAACATCAAAAACGATCTTTCGGGCTACCTCTTTAAGACGACTAAGCGCAACCCGATGATTTTGCCGGTTATCATGGAGATCTGACCCGCGGAAAGCGGAATAAAAAGAGAAAATAGATATATTGACGATATTTTTTGTGAAAAGTCTTGCAAAAATGTCGGCTTCGGGTGTATAATCAATCGTTGCGCGGCATAGACTGCGCAGGATGATACACGGATGAGGATGAGCTGAGAGATGGCAAATGCAAAAAATGCGCAGCCGGCGGCAAACGATGCGATGGAGCGTGTTTCCGCGTTGATCGCAAAAGCGAAACGCGAGGGAACGGTGCAGGCGTCCGAGCTGACGGCTGAGCTGGAAAAGCTGGACCTGCCGGTCGAGAAGATCGAGCAGATCTACGATACATTCGATGCGCTGGGCATCCCGGTCGTTGGCGCGGAGCTGGAGCTGGATATGCCCGACGATGGGCTGCCGATGGACCTTGACCCCGTCGATCTGCATGAGACGTGCGAAGAGGAAGAGCTGGTCGATCCGCTGGAGCTGGCGGCAGAGTATAATCTGGACGACCCGGTGCGGATGTACCTCAAGGAGATCGGTCAGGTGCGCCTGCTGTCTGCCGACGAGGAGATCGAGCTGGCGCGCCGCGTCGCCGAGGGTGACAAGGCGGCAAAGGACAAGCTGACGGAGGCAAATTTGCGTCTGGTCGTGTCCATTGCGAAAAAATACTCCGGGCGCGGGCTGCACATTCTGGATCTGATCCAGGAGGGCAACACGGGTCTGATCCGCGCGGTCGATAAGTTCGACTATACAAAGGGAAACAAATTCTCTACATATGCCACCTGGTGGATCCGGCAGGCGATCACACGCGCCATCGCCGATCAGGCGCGGACCATCCGCGTGCCGGTGCATATGGTGGAGGTCATCAACAAGGCGACCCGCTGCAACCGCAAGCTCGTGCAGGAGCTCGGGCGTGAACCGTCGCTGGAGGAGATCGCGGCGGAGCTGAATCTGCCGATCGAAAAGATCATCGAGGCAAACCGCACGGCGGCGGACACGCTGTCGCTGGATATGCCCGTGGGCGATGAAGAGGATACGACCATCGGTTCGTTCGTGGAAGACGACAACACGCCGTCGCCCGCCGACGCAACGTCCAACACGCTGCTTGCCGAGGCGCTGACCGAAATTCTCGGTACGCTGACCGACCGCGAGGCGGACGTGCTGCGGATGCGGTTCGGTATGTTCGACGGCAGGACGCATACGCTCGAGGAGGTCGGGCAGATCTTCGGCGTGACGCGCGAGCGCATCCGCCAGATCGAAAACAAGGCGATCCGCAAGCTGCGCCATCCGTCGCGCGCCAAGAAAATTAAGGATTTTTATTGCTAAGTAAAAAACGGCTGCACAGCCTTTTTGTGCAGCCGCTTTTTGGCATATTTTCGGGGAGGGGAGACTGTCTATGAAACGAAAGCTCCGGGCGCTTCTGGCGCTGGTGCTGACCTTATTGCTGCTGTGCGGCTGTGCCGCTGCACCGGCGGAGGCGGGGGAGAATACCTGCACCATCTCCATCTGCTGCGCGACGCTTCTGGACAAGACCGATGCGCTTGCGCCGGAAAAGGCGGAACTTATCCCGCCGAACGGCTGGCTGCTGCCGGAGACGCAGGTGAGCTTTTCCGACGGCGAGAGCGTGTTTGACGTTTTGCAGCGCGTCTGCCGCGAGCAGAAGCTGCATATGGAGTTTTCCAAAACGCCGGTGTACGACTCGGCGTATATCGAGGGCATCGGCAATCTCTATGAGTTTGACGCCGGGGCGCTGTCCGGCTGGGTCTACAGCGTGAACGGCTGGTTTCCGAACTACGGATGCAGCCGGTATGAGCTCAAAGACGGCGATGTGATTCTCTGGCAGTACACCTGCGACCTGGGGCAGGACGTCGGCGCGGAATTGGACGAAGCACAGACGTAAAGGGGCAATGGTATGGCGCGGCGCGACGCATTTGCGGGCTATCACCCGTGTGTGAACTTCATATTTTACGCGCTGGTGCTCGCGTTTTCCATGTGCCTGATGCACCCGGCGTATCTGGCGGTGTCGTTTTTCGGCGCGGCGGGCTATTGCGCGCGCCTGCGCGGGGGGGCGCGCGTGCGCAGGACGCTTTTGTATCTGCTGCCGATGATGCTGCTGGCGGCGATCTTAAACCCGGCGTTCAATCATGAGGGCGTGACGATCCTTGCCTATCTGCCGTCCGGCAACCCGCTGACGCTGGAATCGCTCTATTACGGCGCGGCGGCGGCGGTGATGCTGGGGTGCGTGGTGCTGTGGTTCGTGAGCTTTAACGCCGTGATGACGTCGGATAAATTCGTGTATCTGTTCGGACGCGTGATCCCGGCGCTCTCACTCGTGCTTTCGATGACGCTGCGCTTTGTGCCGCGCTTTGCGGCGCAGTACCGCCGCGTGCGGCAGGCGCAGCAGGCGCTGGGGCGCAGGGAACGCGGCTTTTTTGGGCGCGTGCGCGCATTTGCGGCGGTGGTGTCGGCAATGATCACCTGGAGTCTTGAAAACGCGCTGGACACGGCGGACTCCATGCGCTCGCGCGGCTATGGGCTGCCGGGCAGGACGAGCTTTTCTATCTACCGCTTCACAGACCGCGACCGCGCGGCGCTGCTGCTGATCCTGGGGCTGGGCTTTTTTGTGGCGGCGGGCTGGATCGGCGGGGGAATGACGTTCCGCTACTATCCCGCCGTGCACGCGGGGGAAGTGACGGTATGGTCGGTGAGCTTTCTGCTTGCCTATGCGGCGCTGTGCCTGACGCCGCTGATCCTGGATTGGAGGGAGGACTGCGCGTGGCGTGCTATGAGATCCGCGACCTGACGTTTACCTATCCGGGCAGCATAACCCCGGCGCTGCGCGAGGCCTCGCTCACGGTGGCGGACGGAGAATTTCTGGTGCTCTGCGGCGCGTCCGGCAGCGGCAAATCGACGCTGCTGCGGCAGCTCAAGAGCGTGCTTGCGCCGCACGGCGCGCGCAGCGGGGAGATTTTATTCGGCGGCGTGCCGCTGGAGGAGGTCACGCGCGGCGAGCAGGCGGGGGCGATCGGCTTTGTGCTGCAAGATCCCGAAAATCAGGTCGTGACCGACAAGGTCTGGCACGAGCTTGCCTTCGGGCTGGAGTCGCTGGGCTATGAAACGCCGGTCATCCGACGGCGCGTTGCCGAAATGGCGGCGTTTTTTGGGATTCAGGACTGGTTTTACAAGAATGTATCGGAGCTGTCCGGCGGGCAGAAGCAGCTTTTGAGCCTGGCGTCCGTCATGGCGATGCAGCCGCGCGTGCTGCTGCTCGACGAGCCGACGAGCCAGCTCGATCCCATCGCGGCGGCGGATTTTCTCGCCGTGCTGGGCAGGATCAACCGCGAACTCGGCACAACGGTCATCCTGAGCGAGCACCGCCTGGAGGAGGCGCTGAGCTACGCCGGGCGCGCCGCCGTTCTGGAGGACGGGCGGCTGCTCTGCTGCGCCGCGCCGGGCGAGGTCGGCGCGCTGCTGCGACGGCAGGGGAGCGGGATGTTTTACGCCATGCCTGCCGCCATGCGCATCTGGGGCGCGACGGATTCCGAGGGGACGTCCCCCGTGACCGTCTGCGAGGGGCGCGCGTGGCTGCATGAGTACGCGGCGAGCCATAAGCTCGGCGAACTCCCGCCGGAGCGTATGCGCATGCGGACCGAGCCGGTGCTCAAGGCGCGCGAGGTGTGGTTTGCGTATGAACAGGACGCGCCGGAGGTACTGCGCGGGCTGACGATGACGGTCTGCCGGGGCGAGCATTATGCGCTGCTGGGCGCGAACGGTGCGGGAAAATCCACGACGCTGCGCGTGCTGGCAGGGCTTTTGAAGCCGCTGCGCGGCGAGGTCACGGTGTGCGGGCGCGTAGGGCTGCTGCCGCAGGACCCGCAGACGCTGTTCGTCAAAAAGACCGTGCGCGAGGATCTGATGGACGTCTGCCGGGACGAAGAGAGCCTTGCGCGCGCGGTGGCGCTGTGCCGCTTGGACGGGCTGCTGGACCGGCATCCCTACGACCTTTCCGGCGGCGAGCAGCAGCGCGCGGCGCTGGCGAAGCTTCTGCTCTGCGCGCCGAATATTCTGCTGCTGGACGAGCCGACCAAGGGGCTGGACGCGGCGTTCAAGCGCCAGCTCGCGCAGATCCTGCGTGAGCTTCAGGCGGGCGGCGTGACGATCGTCACGGTCAGCCACGACGTGGAGTTCTGCGCCGAGTTTGCAGACCGCTGCGCGCTGTTTTTTGACGGCGGCATCACCGCCGAGGGAACGCCCCGGGCGTTTTTCTCCGGCAACTGCTTCTACACGACCGCCGCCGACCGCATCGCGCGGGAGCTGCTCCCGGGCGCGGTCACGGTGCGGGACGTCGCCGCCGCGTGCGGCGCGCCGCTGCCGGAGGACGACGTGCTGCCGAACGATGTGCCGCCGCTGCCGCAGCCGCCGCAGGAGCGGGCGGTGCAAAAGCTGCCCCTCTGGCGCAAAATTCTGGGCACGGTCAGCGGCGCGGCCGCGCTGGGGCTGACGGTGCAGGCGCTGCGCGTGAGCGACCTGAGCGAGCTCATTTCGGAAAACGGCTTGACGCGCCCGGCAGGCAAACAGCTCATATTGTATGCAATTTTGATCGCCGCGATCTTTATCTGCGCTTTGTGCTTCAGCCGGGGCGGTGAGACGCGCGCGGCGCAGCCTGTGCTTAAAAAGCAGCGCCTTTCGGCGCGCACGCGCGTGTGCGCGGGGTTAATTCTGCTGCTCATCCCGCTGACGCTCTACTTCGGCATCCGCCTGCTCGGCGTGACGAATTATTATCTGATCTCGCTGCTGGTGCTGCTGGAAGCGATGATCCCGTTTTTCCTCGTCTTTGAGGGGCGCAAGCCGCAGCCGCGGGAGCTGGTGCTCATCGCGGTGCTGTGTGCGCTGAATGTGGCAGGGCGCGCGGCGCTGTTCATGCTGCCGGAATTTAAGCCCGTCGTGGCGCTGACGATCCTCGCGGGCGTGGCATTCGGAGGGGAGACGGGCTTTCTTGTCGGTGCGCTGAGTATGCTTGCCTCGAACGTGCTGTTTTCCCAAGGACCGTGGACGCCGTTTCAGATGTTTGCGATGGGGCTCATCGGCTTTCTCGCGGGGGTGCTGGCGCGCTGCGGCGTGCTGCGGCGGTCGCGGCTGTCGCTGTGCCTGTTCGGCGTGATCGCGTCGGTCGTGATCTACGGCGGCATCATGAATCCCGCCTCGGCGCTCATCTGGGCGCGGACGCTCGACTGGAAGCTGCTGCTGAGCTATTACCTCACGGGTCTGCCGGTCGATCTCATCCGCGCTGCGGCGACGTGGCTGTTTTTGTGGTTCGCCGGGCTGCCGGTGCTGGAAAAATTCGACCGCGTCAAACAAAAATATGGCTTACTGGAGTAAACGAAAAAAACGCCGCGATGCAATCAGCATCGCGGCGTTTTTTGGACTTTATAGGGGCGCTTCTGTGAAATTTCATAAAACAGTTGCCCGAAAGCGTGCAATTTCGGCGAAAAAAACAAAATGAAAGAATTGACAAGCAATTCTTTCCGTGATAAAATATTAGTCCATAATGCCACAGTATGTGCCGCACGCATGGTATCCTTTTTACAGGATTGATTATACCATCCCCGCGGCGAATATGCAAGCGGCATTTGGATAAGTTTTTACAACATATCCGGGCGTATCAAAAACACAGAACTCATACAGAAAGGCTGTGATGAAGCATAATGGCGAGCACACAGGACGTCATGTACGGCAAGACTCTGCGAAAGAGCTTTGCAAAGCACGGGGAGATCCTGCCCATCCCGAATATGCTGAAGATCCAGAAGGATTCCTACGCGTGGTTCCTCAATGAGGGTCTGCACGAGGTGTTCAAGGATGTTGACACCATCTGCGACTACACCGGGAATCTTGAGCTGAGCTTTTTGGACTACAGCATGAACGAGCCGCCGAAGTACACGGTGGAGGAGTGCAAGGAGCGCGACGCGACCTACGCAAAGCCCATCAAGGTGCGCGTGCGTCTGCACAATAAGGAAACGGGCGAGATCAAGGATCAGGAGATCTTCATGGGCGATTTCCCGCTGATGACCAACGGCGGTACGTTCGTCATCAACGGCGCGGAGCGCGTGATCGTGTCCCAGATCGTCCGCAGCCCCGGCATGTACTACGGCGACGAGGTGGACAAGGCGGATCAGCACATCTATTCCGCAACGGTCATCCCGTACCGCGGCGCATGGCTGGAATATGAGACCGATCTCAACAGCGTGGCATATGTCCGCATTGATAAAAACCGTAAAATTCCCGTGACGTGCCTTGTCCGCGCGCTGGGTATTTCCAGCGACGCGCAGATCAAGGAGCTGTTCGGCGAAGATCCGTTCCTGCTCGCTACGCTCGAGAAGGACACCTGCAAGACCCGCGAAGAGGCGCTGCTGGAAATTTACCGCCGCCTGCGTCCGGGTGAGCCGCCTACAGTGGAAAGCTCCGAGGAATATCTGAACGCCCTGTTCTTTGACGCCCGCCGCTACGATGTTTCCAAGGTCGGCCGTTATAAGTTCAATAAGAAGATGGACATCTGGAGCCGTCTTGCCGGTCAGATGCTGGCGCAGCCGGTCGCCGACCCGATGACGGGCGAGATCATCGCCATGGACGGCGAAACGCTCACGCGTGAAAAGGCACGCGAAATTTCCGCGCGCGGCGTGAACGAGGCGATCATCCGCATCGGCGAGCGCGACGTGAAGGTGTTCTCCAACGGCATGGTCGATATGAAGAACTTCGTCGATTTCGACCCCGCCGAATACGGCATCCGCGAAAAGGTCTGCTTCAGCGTCCTGCGCGAAATGCTCCAGACCGTCCCCACCGACGGCTGGAAGGACGCCATCGAAGAGCGCCGCGACGAGCTGCTGCCCAAGCACATCACAAAGGACGATATTCTCGCGTCCATCAATTATCTGTTCTGCATGATCCAGGGCGCGGGCACGACCGACGATATTGACCATCTCGGCAACCGCCGCCTGCGCTGCGTGGGCGAGCTGCTGCAGAATCAGTTCCGTGTCGGCTTTACCCGACTGGAGCGCGTCATCCGCGAGCGCATGACCATTCAGGACCTCGACGTCGTGACGCCGCAGAGCCTCATCAACATCCGTCCCGTGACGGCGGTCATCAAGGAGTTCTTCGGATCTTCTCCGCTGTCGCAGTTCATGGATCAGAATAACCCGCTGGCAGAGCTGACGCATAAGCGCCGTCTGTCCGCACTGGGTCCGGGCGGTCTGTCCCGCGAGCGCGCATCGTTCGACGTGCGAGACGTTCACTACTCGCACTACGGCAGAATGTGCCCCATCGAGACGCCGGAAGGTCCGAACATCGGTCTGATCAACTACCTCTCGTCCTACGCGCGCATCAACGAGTACGGCTTCATCGAAGCGCCGTTCCGCAAGATCGACAAGCAGACCGGCAAGGTCACCGACATCGTCGAGTACATGACCGCCGACGTTGAGGACGATTACTATGTTGCGCAGGCGTCCGAGCCTCTGGACGAGGAAGGGCGGCTCGCAAACGCGCGTGTGACGTGCCGTCACCGCGACGAGATCATCTCCGTCGAGCGCAGCATGATCGACTATGTGGACGTGTCGCCGAAGATGATGACCTCCATCGCCACCGCCTTCATCCCGTTCCTCGAGAACGACGACGCGAACCGCGCACTCATGGGCGCGAATATGCAGCGTCAGGCAGTGCCGCTGATGGTCACCGAAGCGCCGATCGTCGCCACGGGCATCGAACACAAGTGCGCGGTCGACTCCGAGGTCTGCATCACCGCGAAGGAAGACGGCATTGTTACGGCGGTCTCCGCCGACCATATTTCCGTCCGCTACGACAGCGGCAATATCGCCGACTTCACCCTCACGAAGTTCGCGCGCTCCAACCAGGGCACCTGCATCAACCAGCGCCCGATCGTCGCGGTCGGTGAGCGCGTGGAGGCCGGTCAGGTCATCGCCGACGGTCCGTCCTGCTCGCAGGGCGAGATCGCGCTGGGCAAAAACGTGCTCATCGGCTTTATGACGTGGGAAGGCTACAACTACGAGGACGCGATCCTGCTCAACGAGCGCCTGGTGCGCGAGGATGTGTTCACGTCCATCCACATTGAAGAATACGAGACCGAGTCCCGCGATACCAAGCTCGGGCCGGAAGAGATCACCCGCGACATCCCGAACGTCGGCGAGGATACGCTGAAGGATCTGGATGAAAACGGCGTCATCCGCATCGGCGCGGAGGTCACGTCTGGCGATTATCTCGTCGGCAAGGTCACGCCGAAGGGCGAGACGGAGCTGACCGCGGAAGAGCGCCTGCTGCGCGCGATCTTCGGCGAGAAGGCGCGCGAGGTGCGCGACTCCTCTCTGAAGGTGCCGCACGGCGAGGCGGGCATCATCGTGGACGTCAAGGAATTTACCCGCGAAAACGGCGACGAGCTCGCGCCGGGCGTCAACAAGGTCGTGCGCGTTTACATCGCGCAGAAGCGTAAAATTTCCGTCGGCGATAAGATGGCGGGCCGCCATGGCAACAAGGGCGTTGTGTCCCGCATCCTGCCGCAGGAGGATATGCCGTTCCTGCCGGATGGTACGCCGCTGGACATCGTGCTCAACCCGCTGGGCGTGCCGTCGCGTATGAACATCGGGCAGGTGCTCGAGGTCCATCTGGGCTACGCTGCCCATGCGCTGGGCTGGAAGGTCGCAACGCCGATCTTTGACGGCGCGAACGAGAAGGAAATTCGGGAGCTGCTGGTGCAGGCAGGCGTTGCCGAGGACGGCAAGAGCGTCCTGTACGATGGGCGCACGGGCGAAGCATTCGACCAGCGCGTCACGGTCGGCTACCCGTACTACCTCAAGCTCCACCATCTGGTCGATGATAAGATCCACGCGCGTTCCACTGGTCCTTATTCGCTGGTCACGCAGCAGCCGCTCGGCGGCAAGGCGCAGTTCGGCGGTCAGCGCTTCGGCGAAATGGAAGTCTGGGCGCTGGAGGCATACGGCGCAGCGTACACGCTTCAGGAGATCCTGACCGTCAAGTCCGACGACGTGACGGGTCGTGTCAAGACCTACGAGGCGATCGTCAAGGGTCACAACGTGCCGAAGCCCGGCGTGCCGGAATCGTTCAAGGTTCTGGTCAAGGAGCTTCAGTCGCTGTGTCTGGACGTCAAGGTGCTCGACGAGCAGGGCGACGAGATCGAGCTGAAGGACGAAGAAGACGACGAGCCGACCTACGGCGGTCCGATCAACTTTGCGGGCGATGAGCTGTCGCTGTACGACGGCCCGATCTCCGGCAACAACGTGGAGCAGGACGAAGCCGATGAGGCTGGCTATGAGCTTCAGGATGAGGACGATGTGCTCTCCGACGCGGCGGACGGCTACGCCGACAGTGCGTCGGACGATGAATAAGGAGGTGGCAATACAATGAGTTACGCAACATTTGACGCGATCAAGATCGGTATTGCTTCCCCGGATAAGATCCACGAATGGTCTTATGGCGAGGTCAAGAAGCCGGAAACCATCAACTACCGCACGCTCAAGCCCGAGCGTGACGGTCTGTTCTGCGAGCGCATTTTCGGGCCGACGAAGGACTGGGAATGCCATTGCGGAAAATATAAAAAGATCCGCTACAAGGGCAAGATCTGCGACCGCTGCGGCGTGGAGGTCACGCGCGCCAAGGTGCGCCGCGAGCGCATGGGTCACATCGAGCTTGCCGCACCGTGCAGCCATATCTGGTACTTTAAGGGCATCCCGTCGCGCATGGGCCTGCTGTTGGACATCAGCCCGCGGGTGCTTGAAAAGGTGCTGTACTTTGCCAGCTATATCGTCACCGATCCTGGCGACTGCCCGCTGTCGAAAAATCAGATCCTGTCCGAAAAAGAATACCGCGATATGCGCGAAAAGTATGAGGACGACTTCAAGGCGGGCATGGGCGCAGAGGCAGTCAAAGAGCTGCTGAGCCAGATCAACCTCGAAGAGCTGTCTGAGCAGCTGCGTTCGGAGCTGAAAAACGCCTCCGGGCAGAAGAAGCTGCGCATCATCAAGCGTCTGGAGGTCGTGGAGGCGTTCCGCGTCTCCGGCAATGACCCGACGTGGATGGTCATGGACGTGCTGCCGGTCATCCCGCCGGAGCTCCGCCCGATGGTGCAGCTCGACGGCGGCCGCTTTGCGACCTCCGACCTCAACGATCTCTACCGCCGCGTCATCAACCGCAACAACCGCCTCAAGCGCCTCATCCAGCTCTCCGCGCCGGACATCATCATCCGCAACGAGAAGCGTATGTTACAGGAAGCGGTGGATGCGCTGATCGACAACGGCCGCCGCGGCCGCGCCGTTACGGGCGCGAACAACCGCGCACTCAAGTCGCTGTCCGACATGCTCAAGGGCAAGCAGGGACGTTTCCGTCAGAACCTGCTCGGCAAGCGCGTGGACTACTCGGGCCGTTCCGTTATCGTCGTCGGCCCGGAGCTCAAGCTCTACCAGTGCGGCGTGCCGAAGGAAATGGCGATCGAACTGTTCCGTCCGTTCGTGATGAAAAAGCTCGTCGAGGACGGTCTTGCCAACAACATCAAGTCCGCCAAGAAGATGATCGACAAGGGCAAGGACGAGGTCTGGGACGCTCTGGAGGATATCATCAAGGACCGCCCGGTCATGCTCAACCGCGCGCCGACGCTGCATCGTCTGGGCATTCAGGCGTTTGAGCCGGTGCTGGTCGAGGGCCGCGCGCTCAAGCTCCATCCGCTGTGCTGCACGGCGTTCAACGCCGACTTTGACGGCGACCAGATGGCGATCCACGTCCCGCTGTCGGCGGAGGCGCAGGCGGAAGCGCGTATGCTGATGCTCTCGGCGAACAACCTCCTGCGTCCGCAGGACGGCAAGCCGGTCACCGTGCCGACGCAGGATATGATCCTCGGCACGTACTATCTGACCTATCAGCGCTATGACTATGACGCGTTCGAGCGCATCCACGACGTGATGCCGCTGCTCGACTGCGGCAAGCTCGCGCCCGAAAAGCCCATCTGGCTGCGCAACATCTGGGACGATCCCGCGCAGGAGGGCTATCACACCTACCTCAAGACCACCGGCGCGCAGCTCGAAAATGAGACCGACCGCCCGGTCGAGGCAGACGACAACTTTGAGACGCTGGAAGAGGCGGTCGCGGCGGTGAACGCCGGTCGGATCGCGCCCGACCAGAAGATCTATATCTGGAACACCTGGGACAGCGCCGCGGACATTAAAGAAGAGAACCATATCTTCGTCCGCACCGTCGGCGCGTATGCGCAGCAGGCGCTCGCCGCCGGTACGAAGCCGCGCGAGGTGTTCAAGCAGTATCACAGCGAGGACGAGGCCATGATGGCGTATGCCGAAGGGCTCGTCGATATGCACGATCCGATCAAGGTCTGGAAGGAGCTTACCATCGACGGCAAGAAGGAGCACCGCATCATCGACGCGACGGTCGGTCGCCTCATCATCAACGCCGCTATCCCGCAGAACCTCGGCTTTAAGAAGCGCGAGACCGTGGACGATCAGTTCCCGCTGGAGATCGACTTTGTTGTCGGCAAGAAGCAGCTCGGCAAGATCATCGACAAGTGTATCCGCATCAACGGCTTCACCCGTTCCACGGAAATGCTCGATAACGTCAAGGCGCTGGGCTACAAGTACTCCACCAAGGCATCCATCACCGTTTCCATCGCGGATATGGAGATCCCGCAGAAGAAGTACGAACTCATCCACCAGACCGAGCAGGAGGTCGTTAAGATCGATCGCCAGTATAAGCGCGGCTTTATCACGAACGACGAACGCTACCGGCTGACCGTGCAGCAGTGGGAAAAGTCCATCAAGGACGTCACCGACGCCCTGCAGGGAAACCTCAAGCGCTTCAACCCGATCTTCATGATGGCGGACTCCGGCGCTCGAGGCAGCATGAACCAGATCCGTCAGCTCGCCGGTATGCGTGGTCTGATGGCGGATACGAACGGTCGTACCATTGAAATCCCGATCAAGGCGAACTTCCGTGAAGGTCTGTCCGTTCTGGAATACTTCATTTCCTCCCGAGGCGCTCGTAAGGGTCTGACCGATACGGCGCTGCGTACCGCCGACTCCGGCTACCTGACCCGCCGCATGGTGGACGTCTGCCAGGACGTCATCATCCGCGAGTTCGACTGCGGCTCGACCAGCGGCAGCTGGAAGGGCGACTACTACGAAAAGGGTCAGCTCATCGACACGTTTGCAAATCGCATCCGCGGCCGCTATCCTGTGTACGACATCACCGATCCCAAGACCGGCGAACTGCTGCACTCCAAGGACGAAATGCTCCGCGAAGAAGATGCCGCGCTGTTCTCGGCGCACGGCATCGACCGCGTATACGTCCACTCCGTGCTTGGCTGTAAGGCAAAGTCCGGCGTGTGCGCCAAGTGCTACGGCATGAACCTGGCGACCTCCGAGCTCGTGAACCTCGGCGAGGCGGTCGGCATCATCGCCGCGCAGTCCATCGGTGAACCGGGCACACAGCTGACCATGCGTACCTTCCACACCGGCGGCGTCGCGGGCGACGACATCACACAGGGTCTGCCTCGAGTCGAAGAACTCTTTGAGGCGCGCAAGCCGAAGAAGATGGCGCAGATCTCCGAGATCGACGGCGTTGTGGACGTGGACGATTCGCACCGCACCGCGCTGCGCGACATCACCATCACTGCCGACGACGGCGAGGTCAAGCAGTATCAGGTCCCGTATTCCGTGGGTCTGAAGGTCGAGCACGGCAAGCGCGTGAAGAAGGGCGAGCCCATCACCGACGGCGCGCTCAACCCGCACGATGTGCTGCGTATCTCCGGCGTGGAGGCTGTGCAGGATTACCTGACGCAGGGCGTTCTTGCTGTGTACCGTCAGCAGGGCGTTGACATCAACGAAAAGCACATCGAGGTCATCATCCGGCAGATGATGCGCAAGGTCAAGGTCGAAGATCCGGGCGATACGGACCTGCTGTCCGGCACGGTCATCGACGTGTACGAGTTTGACGACGCGAATGAGAAGATCCAGGCGCGTATCGACGCGGGCGAGACCGATCTGCACCCCGCGACCGACAGCCTGCTGCTCATGGGTATCACGAAGGCGTCTCTGGCAACGGAGTCGTGGCTGTCTGCCGCGTCCTTCCAGGAGACCACCAAGGTCCTGACCGACGCCGCCATCAAGGGCAAGGTCGATCACCTGGTGGGTCTTAAGGAGAACGTCATCATCGGCAAGCTCATCCCCGCAGGCTCGGGTCTGCAGGCGTACCGCGACTTTGAGCTCGAAAATGCCCCCGAGTCCATCGTGACCGAGGAAATGATCGACGAAGAGAAGCTGTAAAAAACCACAAAGGACGGCACGGAGACCCCGTGCCGTCCTTTTGCCGTTTCCCTGTGCAAAAAACGCGGAAAATTTGAAAATTCTACTTGAAATGTCCCGCGCGCCATGCTATAATACATGAGCTGCCTGAGAGCAGCACCGTTTCCGGGTGTGGCGAAGTTTGGTATCGCGCTTGAATGGGGTTCAAGAGGCCGCTGGTTCGAATCCAGTCACTCGGACCATGCGGAGTGTCCTTATAGGATTTGAGTATCCTGTAACGGACACTCCGCATTTTTGTTTTCTGCAAAATTTATACTGCAATCTGTGCCGGGGCGTAGCTGACAGCTACGCCTTTTCTCGTTTCCATGATAATGTCGGCCTCCGGGATTTTCTTGCGGTCTGGCACTTCAAAGGCCCCGATGCAGTTGTAGTGGATGACCACCTGCTGATTGGTCACGCCATCCTGCTTTTCGGCGTGGTACACATCAATGTGGTCAATGAGTTCGGATACCATGCGCCGGGTGATTTTCGTCACATGGGTGTACTGCCTCACCGTTTCCAGAAAGTCCTCCATATCCGTCTGCTGGCCTTCAGCCTTTTTCAGTTCCAACCGCAGAGTTTTGACCTTTGCGCCGATTTCGCCCTGTTCCTGTTCGTACCGCTTTGACATCCTGGCAAACCGGGTATCGTCGATTTTGCCCGCTACATTGTCCTCATACAGCCGTTCAAAGAGCATATCCAGTTCCTTGTCGCGGGTCAGCAGTGTGTTCAGTTCCCGCTGTTTTCTTGCCCGGTCATTTTCGGCCACCTTTGCGGAACGGCCCATCATAGCTTTTACAAAGTCACGCTCGTACTCATTGGCAAAGGTCGCCAAGCGGTTGACCTCATACAGTACCACCTGTTCCAGAAAATCCAGACGGATGTAGTGCGTCGCAGAACACTTCCGCAAGCCGGAGTTGTGGTTTTGACAACTGAAAAACTTAATGTCGTGGTTTTTCTGATTGAAATGGAAGTTGAGGTTGCCGCCGCATTCGGGGCATTTCAGCCACCCGGAGAACACACTCGGCTCTTGGGTAACAGTCGGCTTTTTGCGCCGTGTTCCTTTCTGCAAAGCCTGTACCTTTTCCCATGTGACCCGGTCAATAATCGGCTCATGGACATTGAGGAAAATCGCTCTATTCTCTTCCGGATTTTCAATGCGCCGCTTCATTTTATAGGATTTGGAGTAGCTTTTGAAGTTGATGACATCGCCGCAGTACTCCTGTAAGGTCAGTATCTTCTTGACGGTGGTGTGTCCCCATTTGGTAGACTCCAAGGTGCTTTTGGAGCCGCTACGGTTGACACCCTTGCTTCGCCAGTAGTAGGTGGGATTTACGATGCCATCTGCACCCAAGGCGGTGGCAATCTCTGCCAAGCCATACCCCTCCAAAGCCATATCATAGATACGCCGCACCACATCGGCGGCCTCCGGGTCGATCACCCAAAACCGAGGATCGTCCGGGTTTTTGATGTACCCATAGGGCGGCTGTGACAGCGGGATACCCGCATTGCCTTTCATCTTGTTGACGATCTTCCGCTTTTTCGAGATGTCCTTGGCATACCACTCGTTCATAATGTTGCGGAACGGGGTAAATTCATTGTCACCCTCATCGCTGTCCACGCCATCGGAAACGGCAACCAAACGCACATCGTACTGCGGAAAAAATTCCTCCGTCAGCTTGCCGACCTCTATGTAGTTACGGCCAAGGCGGGACAGGTCTTTCACGAATACAGCCGATATGTATCCTGCCTCGATTGCGGTCAGCATTTTCTGAAAACCGGGCCGTTTCATGGTGGTGCCGGTAATGCCGTCGTCCACAAAAAATAAGGTGTCTGTGTAGCCTTTTTCCCGTGCTACCTTTTGCAGTAATTTCTTTTGATTTTGGATGCTGTTGGACTCGGCGTCCATGTTATCATCACGGCTCAGCCGGCAGTAGAGGGCAGCAGTGCCAAACTTGTGATTATCCGATAGTTTCAAAATATCCTCCTTCCCCGGGTGTCGGACAATCAGTATTTCCAAGTATATTGTACCTCCGCTTACCCCCGATGTTAAGGATGTCGCCGCTTTCCAAGTCTGCCAGCATGAGCTTTAAGAGGATATCCTTCATCGTTTCACCCGACCTCTTGTCCTTATAGACCGGGGTAACGATGAAGTTGATTTTGCCCACTTGATAGGTGTACTGCTCCGGCATTACGCCTCCTTTCGCACAAATAGATAAAAACCGAGGGGCGGCGCACAGCACCGCCTCTCGGCCCCCTCATAAGGGACTTTGGGACAACTTGTCCCAAAGTTCATCCCTCATATACCAAGGACAGAAAACAGGCAAAACCGGATGCCAATTACCAATTTTCTTTCAGATATTCCTTCATACTCTCAAGGCCGCGCAGGACGGAGCCGCGCACCGAGCCGCTATGTACGCCCTCGGTCCGGCCCACCTCGGCATAGCTCTTGTCATCAATGACGCAGGCCTCCACACGGCGGCCCTGCATTTCGGGCAGGGTGTTCAATGCGTTCCAGAGGTAGAAAAAGCGTTCTGCCCGCAGCACCAGCTCCTCCAGGGACGGCTCATGCAGACAGGCGGAATACTCGATGCCGTCATCGCAGTCTAGAGAATACTGTGCCTTGTTGCGGGTGACACGGCGGCGGTAGGCGGCCTCGTATCGCTTGTCAGCCTTCAGCTCTTCTGCAACCTCGTCGGGAACTTCGATATATTCATCATGGGTATACCAAGAATAAAAGTCTTTCAGATTGATGGTTGTCATTATATTTTCCTCCGTTCAGATTTTTTGTGGGTGGATAGTCGATCTGAACGGAGGGGCGGCGGAGATCGGCAGCCGGGGCAGGCCACTTTGGGACAAATTGTCCCGAAGTGCGGGCATACAAAAACGCCCGCACAGCATGACGCTGTACGGGCGCGCGAAACATGGTTGCAGTTGGTGTACTGGCAGATTTCACATCCGAAGTCAGACTTACCCGGAGGGGAAGCTACGCTTTTTTTAGCTGGTGCAAATCATGGGTGCTGTGAAAAAGCAAAATGAACACGACGATCCCTCCTCGGAAACCGCCGTGTTCCTTATAAAGTCGTCGTATAACGCGGCGGCTTTAATTGACAGCCGCCGAAAACAAAAGAGCCGATAACTCGCGCCCAAAGGCTGCGGGTTATCGGCTCTGCGTCTATGCGTCTGGCTCTTTGATAACAGATATATTTAGTTCGTTAACGCATATCAGCGTCTCCTGTTTACACTTTGGGCAAAATAGCGGAAAATTTTTGAGCACAGTATCAATGCGGATTTTTGTCCGTGTTTTGCTCCTGCAAATAGGGCAGTTGATCCATTCCATCATTATTCAACAGGTACATTGTAGTAGAAACGGCTAGCAAGAACATCTCTGTCCTTATAGTAGGTATAAATATTTTCCACTCGTTCCCAAACCTGTTCATCAAAATAGATATCACTTCTCTGGCTGATAATGCTTTCGACATGCTGTCGGAGGTTTGTATAGAATAGATCGGTTACTTCGTAGCAAACATACTGGTCATCTTCGTAAACCTTGTACTGCTCCAGCTGCTCAAATGTGATAATTTGACCGTGGATAAAGGCATAATCTTCCGGGCTCTGAATGTCATCTACACTGTAAGTGAAGAAATAGAGCAAGGGAACCTCTGCACCACCATCAACCTCGCCTTTGTGCTGGGGTACATAAGCACTTAAAACCAATGCGCTTTCACCCTCTGCGGAGCCAACGGGGATACCATAACCGTCAAGTGTATGTTCATGTAGCCCTGTGAGCCAATGCTGCGTTTCCAACGGAGCGGTTTTATCAAAAACAACATCCGGATTTAGGCCGTCAATAGCCAAGGGAGATGCCTCCGAGGCAACAATATCCCGATCAAGTGTAGCAAGTAGTTCTTGGCACTTTACAAGGTAGTTGTCAGCGTGGTTTCTCCAATCTGCAATATCGGTATAATAATTTTCAAAGTATGGCTGCAGTTCTTCCATAATCTGTGCTACCAGTTCTTTGTCAGCTTCAACGGGAGTTACAGGGATGGGGTCATCGACAACTGTTTTAATAGGCTCGGCAAAGGTGACAAAACACATCCAATCCTGCCCAAACATAAAATTGTTGTTTGTCAGCACAAAGTAATAGTTATCATCGGCAAGCGGCTGCTCCAGAAAATCCATATCGTATGCTTTGGAGAGGTCTACCGTCATAACGCCGTTCGTATGCGCTTCAAATTCTGTTCCATCAAAAACAATGGTATCAGAAACAGGCTCAACTTCCTTTCCGGTAGACCACCGCATAAGTTTAAGCTGTCGCTGGAAACTTAGGTCTTTGTCGGATTTGTTTGCCACTTGAATAGTCACGATACCATTACCCTCATAGGTGGCAGACAGACTAAGGTCATCTCCGGATAACGATGAAAACAGGCTGACAGCAAATGCCGTCATGGTGAGACTACAAACCAATACAGCAGCTACAAGCATAGCTGCTCTGATGGGCTGACGGCGGCGCCGAGTTTCCAACGCAACGCCTGTCTTTTCTTCGAAAATATCTTTTATATTCTGCAAATTCGTTTTATTGAAAGAATCCATATTGGCCTCCTTGTTTAGTTTGAAAGCGACTCGCGCAATTTCAACTTTGTTTGATATAGGCGGTTATCAACCTGCTTAACGCTCATATCCATTGCAAGCGCAATTTCCTTTGGCTTTTGATCATAGTAATAGCGGCGGATCAAGATTTCCCGATCTGGCTCACCCAAGGCATTTACTGCTGCAATCAGGGACTTTCGGGTTTCGGCTTCAAGGATGTTATCGACAACACCAAGCTGGTCTATGAAATCGGTATTCTCAAGCGAAATCGTATTCCGTTTTGAAATTTCCCGACATCTGTTTACTGCTTGTGTTCTGGCAACAATGGAAAGCCATGTTTTTAACTTCCCTCGTTGGGGGTCGTATTTGTCAGGATGTTCCCATAAGTAAATGAATGTATCGGCAACACACTCCTCGACATCTTGAGTTGATCCCATGTTGTTCAAAACCGCGCCTGCAACCGCCCACAGCAGTTTGGAGTACTTTGTAATCACTTCGTTGATTGCGGCTTCGTTTCGGTTCTTGATTGCGGTTATCGTTCTCTCGTCATTCAAAAAGTTCACCTCTTGCCATGTGAATTAACCGGTCATATATAGTACGGTGAAATTCGTAAAAACACTTAAAGTATTTCAGAATTTTTAGCTATCAGTTTCTTGGACTACATATATTGTAGTTTCTTTCCATTCAACAGGCAAGGCTACGGATGGGGATTTCACTAACGGCAAGCAGGGCAAGTGTAGCCACACTTGCGTTTTTGGCAAGCAATTCGAGTGTGAACACACTCAAGATTTTTGCGCCGGGCGGCGGAAAAATACTTGCCAAAATGCTTGTTGGGGAGTCTCCCCAAACCCGGTTGTCTGCGGCCCGGTGCTGACGCTCCGTTCCTTAACTTTGGGACAAAATGTCCCAAAGTAGAAATGCCGGGGAACAGCAAAAACTGTTCCCCGGCAGATCGGAAAATGTGGAAAGTATTTAGCAATATCCGTACAGGACATATAATCATATTACCCCCTCAAAAGCCGAGGCTGGAAACCCTTGCAAACAGGGCGTTTTTTCGGGCTAAATGTCCACACATCGGCCCTGCTTTTTGAGGTGCTCCCGATAGCAAAACAGGCAGCCGATCCCTCTCCAATAAGGACACCCCGCACAAGGCGTTCCTTCCGGTGCCTTCTGCGGGGCGGGTGCTTCTGGATGGGGGATCTCTTTCATCATGCGCTCATAGGGACTGTTGGTAAAGTTCATAAGTAAACCTCCGTTCATGTTCAACCCAATCCCCCCGCCCTTTCCCAGTCATGGGAAAGGGTGCGGCTCTGGAGGATATACCCCCGCCGCGCCGCCGGAAAATAGCACAGCCGGGGCCGCCAGTCAAGGGCAAGCCGCCGATATACGGCGGTGCGATGCACCCTTGACAGACAACTCCCGGCTGTTCTGAACGATATGCGGCGACGGGGGATATACCACCAGAGCCATGTCTGGGGGAAGCGGTATGGGACAATTTGTCCCGAAGTTTGAAAAGGATTCTTACCAAATTGCTCAGATTACTACCATGAGAAAAACTGGTTGAAAAAAGACAAATCATGAGTTATAATGTAATAAAATCATGATTAAGGAGTGAAAAATGTGGCTGACAAGCAAATTTATCCGATGATATCTGAAAAAAGCTGGTGGCAGCTTCGCAACCAGTTTAAGAAAACTATCCCCTCTGTTGTTAATGTGAGTTATTTGAAATCGTTGCTTAGTTTGAATTCTGATCAATCTGCGCGGAACATTTTAGCTCCTCTTAGACAAATGGGGATAATTGATGCGGACGGAAAACCGCAACCGCGGGCAACTGACTGGAGAAGTGATGCTAAATACCCAGACGTATGTTCCGCTATTATTGCTGAAATCTATCCTCAAGAGCTGCTCGATCTTTTTCCTGATACGCAAGTTGACAATGCAACTGCGAAATCTTGGTTTATGGACACCTGCTCTTTAGGAGACAACGCCGCTGGTAAGATTACCTCGACCTTTTCTATGCTGAAAAGCGGTCAAATTAAAGCAGACGCTGATGTTACAAAGACCACGACAGCCCCCAAAAAAGCCAAGACAAATAAGCCGCAGAAAAGTGTTTTGGCTGATAATGGTGCCAATCCTGTTTCTGTACCCCCTATGCCAGCCGTTGATGCAAATGCTCCCATTATGCCTACTGTTGCCGCTTCTCCTACCCCGTCGGTACACATTGATTTGCAAATTCATATTTCGCCCGATGCATCTCCTGATCAAATCGACAGTATTTTTGCCAGTATGGCTAAACATCTTTACGGTAGATCTTAATGGACAAGACTATTTTTTTGAAAGTCAAAAGGCTCCAAGAGGACATTGATGCTTCTTCTGGGGTACTACCACGAAAAGATGTAGAAAAGCAACTACCAGTTGATGCTTTTGATCAACTGGTAACAGATAAGGCACTCCGAAAAACGGTAGAGAAACTATACCGAGATGGCCACCATGCTCGCGCTGTTGAGGAAGCATATAAGTTTATTGATAACTTGGTCAAAAAAACAGCAAAACAAGGTGACACAAATCTAACCGGTTCCAAACTGATGACAGCGGTCTTTAATGGGAATACTCCCATATTAAAGATTAACGCCGGAGAAAGCACTTCAGAACGGGATGAACAGATTGGATATATGCAAATCTTTTCCGGATGTATGACAGGCATACGAAATCCTCGTGCTCATGAGTGTGACTGGGAAGATAGTGAACAACGCGCCTTACAACTTCTCGTTTGGGCAAATCATTTAGTCGAGAGGATACGCTTATCCGAGAAAGCTCAATAGAAATACCAATTGCCGACTACCCAAAACCGTTTTATACTTCTAATTTCGTGAAACCCTATAATTCTACTCGGACCATAATTGCCGAACACTATAGATGAAATGGCAAAAAAGCCAGTCATCTCAATGGGTTCGGCAATTTTTTATTCTCAAAATTCTTAGGTAATTCCATAGATGAAATCACGGTATACAGAGGTTCAAACAGGTTTTGAACCTCTGTTTTTCTATATTCAAGCAGAATTTCAGTGGCAGCGCCCTTTTTCAGAGGGGGACAACGGGTTGATTTCGGAAAAAACGAAGAAAAATCTTTCACAAAATTATGGGCGTTGGATTGTTGGTTTTGACGAACCAATGACCAGCGCTTTTTTGCGCTCAAAAGGGGCGCTGAGAATGGAGGTATTGAATGAACGAAGAACTCACACCGCAGAAGGATAGATTTCTGCGAGAGGTAGAGCAGAAGCTCCTGCGCAGGGAACTGGATGCAAGGCTGCTGGAGGACGGTCTGCTCCACGTCAAATGGAATGGACAGCCGCTCTGCTCGGTTGACAGAGACGGTATCGTCCGTTTCAGACCAGCGGATATTACAGGACCAGAGGTGGATCGGCAGCTTCGGACGGTCACGCAGATCGCCGCACAGACCAATCCTTGCCGAACAGACTGCGCTCAAAAAACAGAAGGAAGCGATCCTGCAAGGCAGTGCCGATGCAAACCGCGTTTGCACCCGCATGAAGCAGGCAGAGCAGGCGCTGCAAGCCGCTGAGCCGTATATTACGGAATGGAACGAAACGATGATCCGTCAGCTCGTAGAGCGCGTGACCGTCCTCTCCGCTGACGAAGTACTGGTACGGATCAAGGGCGGCGCGGAAATCAGAAAACGTATGGAGTAATTCCGGTCAAAATATAACGGGATCTGTGTTACTGTCACACAGATCCCGTTTTCATGGCGGCGACTATTTATGCAAATCCAAAGTCAGTTTTCACTTTTGCACATCGCTTATCACAGCAGCGGTGTCATATACAACGGAAGAAATACGATGCCGTCTTCCTCTTTGAAATCGCCGGTATGCAAAACGTAAGGGATATGAAGCTGCTCGGCATATTTTGTCTTGAATTTTTTCAGGGAGGAAAGCGTATAGTTCTTACTCGACTTCACTTCGATGGGAGAGATGTTGTGCCGATTGCTGATCTGGCTCTTGGCGATCAAAAAGTCAATTTCCATGCGGGAGGATGCGTCACTGCGGGAGGAATTGGAATAGAAATAGAGCTTATGCCCACTCGCAGTCAGCATTTGTGCGACCATATTCTCCATGACCATGCCCATGTTGACCTCCAGCTTGTCAAGCAGGAGCTTCTTGTAGACCTCGCCGGTAACAATGCCGTTTTCGTCAAAGGCATGGCTGATCAAAAGACCGGTATCGCCCATATAGCATTTCAGCAATGTCCTGTCCCGATTCAGATTTAAGCCAAGGGTCGGTTCTGTGGCATTGTAGCAATGATTTACGATCATCGCGTCGGAAAGCCAGAACATAGCATCCTTGTATTCGTCAAAACGCGCCCCCTGCTTCAAGGATGAGAGCTTAAAATGTTGATTCTGATTCTTCATCTGTGAGGGGATCTCGTCATAGATCGCCTCGACCTTCATCTCATAGCCTTTCGCATGCTTGCGAATGTCATCACGATAAAGATTCAGGATACGCCGCTTGACCCGGTCTACCTCGTCAAAGTCGCTGTGTTTGACAAATGCATTGACAGCCTGCGGCATTCCGCCAACGATCAGGTATTGCCGAAACAGATCCATCGCCTTGCGATGCAGCGCCTGTCCGAGCGGCGCTTTTCTTCTGTAGCAGTCACGGATGAAGTCCATCATCGTGTCGTTCCCATTTGCCCACAGGAACTCCTCAAAGTCCAGCGGATACATATCCACATGATCTTCTTCGGACGGGATCAGGATATCCTTTACATTTTCGCGGATGGAAATAAGTGAGCCTGTCTCAATATAATCGTAACGTCCGTCTGCTACGAGGTATTTAATGGCGCTTCTCGCTCTTGGGAAAAGCTGAACCTCATCAAAAATAATCAGAGAATCCCTCTCGTAGAGCTTGACCCCATAATAGGTCGTCAGCTTCATGAAAAAGGTTTTCAGGTCGACAAGGTCGTGTTCAAACATTTCCTTGACCTGCTGATCGACAAGGTTGAAGTCGATCAAAATGTAGGACTTGTATTCCGCCTTGGCAAACGCCTCCACGATATAACTTTTCCCAACACGCCGTGCACCCTGAACCAAGAGAGCACTTTCGCCGTTCCGCTGTTTCCATTGCAGCAATTCCTGATAGATTTTTCTGCGCATAAAGAATCCTCCCGATGAAACTACACAAACGAGTTACCTCTATAAGAGGATAGCACAAATCGAGAATTTATACAAGCACATGATTGCATAAATCAAGATTTTCAATTGCTGTATTTCTACACGAATCGAGCCATCGCACGGTTGCTTTGGAGTGCAGGTTGGTAAGAATTAAGGCTGTTTTGACACATATCTCTCGACGAAGGCTGACGAATCTGATATAATTCTTACAGACAAGTCAAACGACAAGCCATCCACATAACAAATACGGGAGGCATAATAAAATGAGCAGAGAAACAGAAAAGCTACTGAAAGAGCTGAATCGGTTTATTTCGCTCCACAAGAACGAAATAACAGATGAAGACAGCATGAATCGCTTATACGAACAATTTTTGGAAGAACATGATTTGAACACGCCGGATTTAAAGAACACCGCACCGGAAACAGCCGACGATTATCTGGAGCTTGCGGATCGGGCAATGTCGAAGAAAAAATGCGTGGAATATCTGCGCAAGGCGTTGGAGCTGGAACCGGAGAATGTGGACGTGCAGCTTCAGCTGATCGTTCATACGCTGGAGGGCAAGACTGACAAGCAGCTTCCGGCGCTACAGAAGCTTATGGACTGCGCAGCCAAACAGCTGGAGCAGGAAGGCTGCTTTCAGGAAGACGTTGGCGCGTTCTGGGGCGTTCTTGAAACCAGGTCATATATGCGCGTCTATTATACCTACTTTGAAGCGCTGATCGCCTGCGGCATGATGCGCCGGGCGATCAACGAGGGGCAGCACCTTCTGGAACTGTGCGAGAACGATAATCTCGGCGTCCGCTATCAGCTGATGCACCTATACGTCTTCATGGAAGACGAAATGCATGCGCTGGCGCTCCATAAGCAGTTTGACTCCTACGAGGAAACGCAGATGCTTCTGCCGTTGGCAGTTTTGTATTACAAGCTGAATCAGTTTGATAAAGCAGAGGACTACATCAAGCGCCTTGCAAAAGTGAACAAGGACGCAAAGAAATTTCTACGGGCGGCTGCGCACGACGAACTGGATGATTACATTGACGAGTTGAATCCCTATGGATACCAGCCGTTTACGATAGAAGAACTGCTGGATGAGCTGATGAGATCCAGTTATCTGTTCGATTCTGTGCCGTATTTCTTCACATGGGCAAGCAAAGTCCTTACCACAAAGTCTACTTCAAAAAAGAGCACAGGAAAGCTGCACCTGCTGAATTAAGCGGACGAGAAAACATATGTTTAAGACTTGCGTATTTGTTGAATTCCGCAGACGTTTGCGAGAAACGCTTGACTTCGGAAAATTCCCTCAGAAGAACAGGAGATTTGCGTTATTCCGATGCTCGGCTGGATTGACAGCGCAGCATTGTATATTTGCTTTTCGCCGGTTTTCTCTGCTACAATAAGTTCAAGGGGAGGGATGTGCGATGTTGATGAACGAGAACGAATATCTGAAAACAGTCGAACAGGTCAAGCGGGAGATTCGAACGGCGCAGTACCGCGCGACGATTCAAGTAAACTGCGAGCTGCTTCAGCTGTACCACGCCATCGGTACGGTCATCAATGCACACAAGGTCTGGGGCAGCAGGTTTGTCGAAAACCTTGCCGCAGACATCAAGCTGTCCTTTCCGGAGATGAAGGGATATTCCGTCCGGAATCTCAAATATATGGCAAAGTTTGCGGCACGTTTTTCCTCCGATGAAATTGTGCAAGCGCCGCTTGCACAAATCACATGGTATCATCATATCGCTCTGATGGATAAAACAAAAGAGTCGGCAGTGCATATCTGGTACGCAGAGCAGGTTGCAAAGAACGGCTGGTCGCGCAACGTTTCCATATGCTCGTATCCATACCGCCGAAATACAGCGTATCGCAGATTATGGGATATCTCAAGGGAAAGAGCAGTTTAATGATCTACGAAAAGTATGCAAATCTCAAGTATAAGTATGGAAACCGGCATTTCTGGTGCCGGGGATATTACGTCAGCGCAGTGGGACGAAATAGGCGCGCAATAGAGGAGTATATCAAAAATCAACTTCAGGAAGATTACACAGACGACCAGCTCAGCATCAAGGAGTTCGTAGACCCGTTTACGGGTGAGCCGGTAAGAGGAGGCCAATAAACAAAAGCCCCTTTAGGGGCAGCCTGGGAGAACTGCGCGGTTGGCAGACTTTTCGACGAGACTTATAGTCTCAGCCTGGGTCATGCCCCAAGGGGGCTAGTGCAAACCACCGCACGGCCGGTGGTTATGATTATTACTTATTCACTCTTCACTCTTCACTAAATTCGGCACAGCCGATTTTGGGAGGTAAGAGGTAATAGTGAATAGTGAAGAAGTTATGTCCGTTGATGTGGCGATTTATTTGGGCCTTTGTGTACTCATGACGCTTTGTCTCTGCGGACAGTATCGTTTGCAGCTGCTTTTTATGCTTCGCTTGAAAAGCCACTTCTCACACATTCCGCCGCAGTGTCCCTCGAAGTCGCAGATGCTGGCATGGGGCACGGTTTTGCTTTTTGCGGATATTAGCAATTTTGCTTTTTATTTGTTCATTGCGCACTATCTAGTGGCAGTCTCGTACGAGGCTGCCGTTAATTTTTTGTGTACGTGCTCGGCGAACAGGGGATTTTTGCGCTTCCATGTGGGGCGGACGTGTGGTATACTACGCTTGTCAACCGTAATTTAATCAAAGGAGTTTTTGTATGAAATTTTCTGAGATGAAATATGAGCGCCCGGATCTGGGTGCGGTAAAGGAAGAGCTGCGCGGGCTGACGGAGCAGTTGAAGGCTGCGAAGGACTATGCGCAGGCGCGCGAGGTATTCCTGAAGCACGACGCGGCGACCATCCGCGTGGAAACGCAGGCGACGCTGGCAAGTGTGCGGCACACGATCGACACGCGCGACGAATTTTACGACACGGAAGAGACGTTCTGGAATGCTGCCTCGCCGGAGCTGGAAGAGTATGAGGATGCCTGGAAGGGCGCGCTGCTGGAAAGCCCGTTCCGCAAGGACTTCGAGGCGGAGTTCGGCGATCTGATGTTCGTGAACGCTGAGATCGCGCGCAAAGCCTTCTCGCCGGAGATCATCCCGGAGAGCCAGCAGGAAAACGACCTCTCGCAGGCGTACAGCAAGCTGATCGCCAGCGCGCAGATCCCGTTTGAGGGCGGCGTGTACACGATCTCGCAGCTCTCGCCGTTCAAAAATGACCCCGACGACGCACGGCGGCTCGCCGCATGGCAGGCGGAGGGCGCCTGGTACAAGGAGCATCAGGCGGAATTTGACGAAATTTACGACAAAATGGTCCACCTGCGCGACACGATGGGCAAAAAGCTCGGCTACGGCGGCTACACCACGCTCGGCTACTACCGTATGGGGCGCAACTGCTACGGCAAGGACGACGTGGAAAAATTCCGCGCGGCGGTGGTCAAATACCTCGTCCCGCTGGCGGACAGTGTTTACCGCGAGCAGGCAAAGCGCCTCGGAAAAAGCTATCCGATGAACTTTGCCGACAATGCGCTTATGTTCCGCAGCGGCAACCCTAAGCCCTGCGGCGACGCGGACGCGATCCTTGCGCACGGGAAAAAATTCTACGAGGAGCTCTCGCCCGAGACCGGCGAGTTCTTCAATATGATGCTCGACAACGAGCTGATGGATGTGCTCTCTACCCCCGGCAAGGCGGGCGGCGGCTACTGCACCGACCTCGGCGAGTACAAAGTCCCGTTCATTTTTGCGAACTTCAACGGCACGCAGCACGACGTGGAGGTCGTGACGCATGAGGCGGGGCACGCGTTTGCCGCGTGGATGAACCGTGACCGTGTGCCGTATTCCACGATCTGGCCCAGCATGGAGAGCTGCGAGGTCCACTCGATGTCGATGGAATTTTTCGCATGGCCGTGGGCGGAGGGTTTCTTCGGCGCGGACACGCGCAAGTTCCTCTACAGCCATCTGGCGGGCGCGCTGACGTTCATCCCCTATGGCACGATGGTCGATCACTTCCAGCATATCGTCTACGAAAAGCCGGACATGACCCCGCGTCAGCGGCACGACGCGTGGAAGGAGCTGCTCGGCGTGTATATGCCGTGGGTCAAGCTCGGCGGCGACATCCCGTTCTACGGCGACGGCGAGGGCTGGCAGCGGCAGATGCACATCTACCAGAGCCCGTTCTATTATATCGACTACTGCCTTGCGCAGACGGTCAGCCTGCAATTCTGGGCGATGCTCCAGAAAGACCCGAAGGACGCGTGGGCGCACTATATGGCGTACACGAAGCAGGGCGGCAGCCGCACGTTCACGGAGCTGCTGAAAAACGCCGACCTCGACAGCCCGTTTGAAGAGAGCTGCCTGCGCGGCGTGTGCGAGACGGCGAAGGCGTGGCTCGATGCCTACGACCTGACAGGCATCGCGTAATGGCGAAAAAGCGGGAACGCCGGAGCTATCTGAACGATTTTCAGAAGGACTTAAACGGCGAATACCAATACCGCGGCGCGCACTATCATTACGACGGAGCACTAGAGTATTCCAAGCTGCGGCGAAGCCTCTGGCTTCGCTGCGGCGTCGGCGCGGCGCTGCTGGTCATCGCGGGCTGCCTGCCCGGGGCGACGAAGGGCACGGCGGCGTATGTGACGCTGCCGTATATGCTGGCGCTGGCGGTGTGCGGATGTCTTATCTGGACGCTTGCCCGCTGGACCAGGGGCGGCGCGGCACTGCGCGCGTATGTGTACGAGCAGACGGCAAAGCGCCTGCCGGGGCTGACGCTGGCGGCGGGTATATTATCGGCGCTTGCCGCCGTGGGGCAGGGGATCGCTTTTTTGACGGGGTGCGCCGCGAATTGGGCGAACATTGCGTTTTTCGTCTGCCTTGCGGGTGCGGCGGCGCTGCTTCTGCGGGCATTTGCCGCCTTGCGGCGGACGGCGTATCGTTTCGCTGCGGCGGACGAGCAGTAAAGAATCGCAGAATTGATTTTTCTGTTTGTTGTGCGCCAAATTCCGGCAAAAATCGAAAGCATAGTTGATTTTCACGGCGGTCCGTGATAATATTATCAGTACAATAGCCAAACGGTGTGCGCGAATCAAAGACAGCCCGAAAGGGACGTCCCTTTCGCTCTCTCACAGCAAAGCTGTGAGAATGCACCCTTGGCTAAAAATGTATGGAGGTTTGAAAATGAAACACATGAAGCAGCTTATCGCACTGCTCCTTGCGCTCGTTCTCTGCCTGGGCGTTCTCGCCGGCTGCGCCGGTAAGACGACCGACACTGCGAACGACCAGACGGACGCTGCTGCGACCGACGCCACCACGGAAACGCCCGCGTCGGATGCCGACACCACTACGGAAGAGCCCACCGGCAACCCCGACGGTACGATCGTGGTCGCAGAGACCGGCTTTGAGGGCAAGTTCAGCCCGTTCTTTGCCGCCAGCTCTTCTGACCAGGACGCTCATGCCCTCACGCAGATCGCACTGCTGGGCGCTGACCGCCGCGGCGAAATGGTCCTGAACGGCATTGAGGGCGAGACCCGCAGCTACAACGGCACGGATTACACCTACTACGGGCCTGCCGACTGCGTTGTCACCGAAAACGATGACGGCACCGTCACCTATGACATCAAGCTCCGCGAGGACATCACGTTCTCCGACGGCACGCCGATGACCATCGACGACGTCATCTTCAGCATGTACGTCTACATGGACCCGACCTATGACGGCTCTGCGACGTTCTACTCTGTGCCGATCGTTGGTCTGGAGGAGTACCGCAACGCCATGCAGCTTCTTGCAAAGCTCATCGCAGCGGCGGGCGAGGACAACACCGACTTTACCAACTTCACCGAGGAGCAGGCAAAGGCGTTCTGGGACGCGGTCAATGACGGCGGCGTGAAGTTCGCGCAGGAGATCGTTGACTATCTGGTCGCCGCGGGCGCTAACAGCGCGGAGGATTCCGTGGCCGCGTGCGCCGCAAACTGGGGCTTTAAGCTGGCGGACGACGCGACCGTGAAGGATTTCTTCCTTGCTATCGGCGAGCAGTATGAGTGGAGCTTCTCCGCAATGGAAGCGGAAAGCGCCGGCTCTGCGCTTGCTGACCTGATCCCGGCGGACGTCTACGCGTACGCCACCACGCCCGTGAACGTCGGCGAGGCGGTCGATCATGTGGAAGGCATCGTCAAGACCGGCGATTACAGCATGACGCTGACCACAACCGAGCTGTCCACCACCGCAATCTATCAGCTCCAGATGGAGATCGCGCCGCTGCATTACTACGGCGACGTGAGCCTGTATGACTATGACAACAACTCCTTCGGCTTCCCGAAGGGCGACCTGAGCATCGTGCGTGAAAAAACCAGTGCTCCGATGGGCGCAGGTCCGTACATCTTTAAGGAATACAAGGACGGCGTGTTCTACACCGACGCGAACCCCAACTACTATCTGGGCGCGCCGATGAACGGTCACATCAACATGAAGGAAACGCAGGAGGCCGATAAGATCACCGGCGTGCAGTCCGGCTCGCTCGACATCTCCGACCCGTCCTTCTCCCTGGAGGTCGTCGATCAGATCGCCGACATCAACGGTGCGGAGGGCGATGACGGCGCGGTCATCTCGACCCGTCTGATGGACTACCGCGGCTATGGCTATGTGGCACTGGGCGCCAAAAATGTCAAGGTCGGCAAGGACCCCGCCTCGCAGCAGTCCAAGGACCTGCGCAAGGCGATCATGACCGTCATCGCGGCCTACCGCGACGAGGGCATCGACTCCTACTACGGCGATACCGCTTCCGTCATCAACTACCCGATCTCCAACACGTCCTGGGCTGCCCCGCAGGTCACCGATGACGGCTATCAGGTCGCGTATTCCACCGACGTGAACGGCGATCCCATCTATTCCAGTGACATGAGCACCGAGGATAAGTACGCGGCGGCTCTGCAGGCGGCGCTGGGCTACTTTGAGGCTGCCGGCTACACCGTCACCGACGGCGTGCTGACCGCTGCTCCCGAAGGCGCGGCTCTGGAGTACACCGTGAACATCGGCGCCGGCGGCGCCGGCGACCACCCGACGTTCCAGGTCCTGACGAACGCGGCGGCTGCGCTCAAGACCATCGGCTTTAACCTGATCGTCAACGATATGGCGCAAGCTGCGGATCTGTATGCGTCCTATCAGTCCGGCGAGGCAGAGGGCTGGGTCGCCGCATGGCAGTCCACCAACGACCCGGATATGTACCAGCTCTATCACAGCAAGGGCTCGACCAACTACTATATGATCGACGACGCCGACCTCGATGAGCTGATCCTTGCAGCCCGTCAGACCACCGATCAGGAGGCGCGGAAGGTGATGTACAAGGAAGCTATGGAGATCATTATGGACTGGGGTGTGGAGCTGCCTGTTTATCAGCGCTCCGACGCGACCATCTTCTCCTCCGAGCGCCTCGACATCAGCACCATCCCGCAGGATATGACCCCGTACTGGACCTTCCTGTCCGAGATCGACAAGATCCAGGTCAAGTAAGCGAAAAGCGCCTTTTAAGGGCACTTTCTAAGATCTGAAAACAGGCAGCCGTTTCCGGCGTCCCGTGACGCCGGGGCGGTTGCCTGTACCACGCCATGATATTCTAAACAGCCCAGCGGCTGTGAATATGGGTATCCGGGCTCCCCGCGCACATACGAGAGGAGCCCGGATGTCTATATTCCGGCATCATTCCGTCACCCTATGGGAAAACTACCGCGACCCGGTCGCGCAAGGAAGGAACGAATCATTCGTGCGAAATTATATCATCAAGCGCATCCTACAGTCGATTTTGATCCTGTTCTGTGTGATGTTCATCATCTACGCATTGCTCCGCTGCCTGCCAAGCTCATTTGCGCAGACCATGGCGATCCAGCTCTCGCAGGCGCCGGGTGCAAAGCCCTATGAGGAGTGGCTGGCGCAGCTCAACGCCTCGTTCGGTCTGGATATGGACATCGTGCCGGGGTTCTTTACATGGCTGTCCAAGGCGATCGTCGGCAATTTCGGCGATAGCTGGAAATGGAACGTCTCGGCGGTCGCAAAGTTCCAGGAGGTCGTGGGGCTGTCGGTCATCATGGGCGGCATTTCGTTTGTGATCTCGCTGCTCATCGCTGTGCCGCTGGGCGTGCTGGCGGCGACGAAGCAGTACTCCCGCACGGACTATACGATCACGGCGATCGCGCTGGTAGGCATTTCACTGCCGACGTTTTTCTTCGCGACGCTTTTAAAGCTGTTCTTCTCCGTCAAGCTCGGGTGGTTCGACCTGTTTGGACTCGTCGGGCGAGACTACGCGCAGCTCGATGCGTGGCATCAGTTCCTCGATAAGGCAAATCATCTGGTGCTGCCGATCCTGACGCTCGTGATCGTGTCCATCGGCTCGTATATGCGCTACACGCGCACGAATATGCTCGAGGTGCTGAGTGCCGACTACATCCGCACCGCGCGCGCGAAGGGTCTGACCGAAAAGAAGGTCATCTACAAGCACGCCTTCCGCAACACGCTCATCCCGCTGGTCACGATCATCGGCGGCTCGCTGCCGGGGCTGTTCTCCGGCGCGCTCATCACGGAAACGCTGTTCTCCATCCCCGGCATCGGCTATGTGTCGTATCAGTCGATGGTGGCGGGCGATATTCCGTTCTCCATGTTTTATCTGTCGTTTATGGCGGTGCTCACGCTGGCGAGCAACCTCCTGACCGATATTCTGTACGGCGTGGTCGATCCGCGCGTGCGCATTTCGTAAGAAGGGGGGCTGTACCATGAGTGATAAAAAGCAAAACGAAACCAGGAACACGCAGGAACAGTATTCCCTGAACGATGACCGCCGCGTCAAGGTCTTATCCCCGGGCGCGCTGGTGGCAAGGCGCTTCTTCCGAAACCGACTGGCGGTGATCGGTCTTTCGATCCTCGTTGCGATGTTCCTGTTCTCCTTCCTCGGCGGCGTCGTCAGCCCCTATGGTCAGGACGAGCAGTTCTACACCTATATGCAGATGTCCAAGGAATACGTCGGCTTCACCCGCAACGACGCGATGCGTTTTGTCGTCGCGGACGGGCAGAAGTTCGGCTCGATCGCGCAGAGTAAGGCGCTCGACGCGTTCAAAAAGGGGCAGACGGAATTTAACTATAAAGACGTTGACTATACCATCGAGCCGATCAGTGAGGACACCTACGCCGTTTATCAGGACGGGCAGGTCATGGGCTACGCCAGCCGTGACCTCATCAACGCCGTTGATGGCGGCGAGGCTGTCCCGTTTGCGGTGAAGCTCACGGCGCTGAAGGCGGAAGCCGCCGGGGAGCGCACGTTTGAAGCGGACGGCGCGGCATACGAGCTGGACGGCGCGGGCAACATCCTGCAAAACGGTGCGGAGCTGGGCTACATCTCCCGCATCGTCGTCTCGGCAGCTGACCCCACCATCGTCATCACCCGCGATTTCCGCGAGCGTCTGGAAGAGGCAGTCGATCGCGGCGACGAGATGTTCACCTACACCGACGAAAACGGCGAGACCGCCGAATACGACATGGTCTACGACGCGAGTACCGACGTGTGGTCGGTCAAGCAGATGACCGACACCTATGTCTATGACCGCTATTCCGCCCCCAGCAAGGAGCATCCGCTCGGCACGGATACGAACGGCATGGATATGCTGACGCGCCTGATGTATGGCGGCCGCGTATCGCTCATCATCGGCTTCATCGTTGTGGCGATCGAAGCCTCGCTCGGCATCCTGCTGGGCGGCATTTCGGGCTATTTCGGCGGCTGGGTCGATAACCTCATCATGCGCATCGTCGATGTGTTCTACTGCATCCCGTCCATGCCGGTCATCATCATCATCGGCTCGGCGATGGACGCGATGAAGGTCGATTCGTGGACGCGCATGATCTACCTGATGCTGATCCTGGGCTTCCTCGGCTGGCCCAGCATCGCGCGCCTTGTGCGCGGGCAGATCCTGTCGCTGCGCGAGCAGGAGTTTATGCTTGCAGCGGAATCCGGCGGCATCCGCGTGTGGAATCGTATTTTCCGCCACCTCATCCCCAACGTCATCCCGCAGCTCATCGTCATCTGCACGATGGGGCTTGGCTCGACGATCCTGACGGAGGCGACGCTGTCGTTCCTCGGTCTCGGCGTCAAGTACCCGTTTGCGTCGTGGGGCAATATCATCAACGACGTCAATAACGCCTACGTTATGACGAACTATCTGTTTATCTGGATCCCGGCGGGCGTGTGTCTGCTGCTCACCGTCCTCGGCTTTAACTTCGTCGGCGACGGTCTGCGCGACGCATTCGACCCGAAGATGAAGCGGTAAGGGAGGAGCGCACGATGGCAAAACAGGAAGGATACCTTTCCAGCAAGGAAGCCCGGCGGATCTCCCGGGAAAACCGCAGGATCACCAATCAGTTTGAGAAAAAACGCAAGCGCAAAAACGTCCCCGAGAGCGAATACCTGACGCAGATGCACGATGCGAAAAACGCGGTCGAATTTGATAATCTTCACACCTATTTCTTTACGGATACGGGCGTCGTCAAGAGCGTGGACGGCGTGTCGTTCGATGTGCCGATCGGCAAGACCGTCGGTGTGGTGGGCGAGTCCGGCTGCGGCAAGTCCGTCACCAGCCTGTCTCTCATGCAGCTTTTGCAGCGCCCGCAGGGGCAGGTCGTGGAGGGCGCGATCCGGCTGAACCTCGGCGACAAGGCGTATGACATTACCAAAACGCCGAACGAAAAAATGCAGGCGCTGCGTGGCAATTTCGTCTCGATGATCTTTCAGGAGCCGATGACGAGCCTGAACCCCGTGTTCCGCATCGGCGCACAGATCGACGAGGTCATCGAGCTGCACGAGGGCGCGCAGAAAACGAAGGAAGAGGTCAAGGCGCGCACCATCGAAATGCTGGAGACCGTCGGCATCGCCAACAGCGAGGGCGTTTACATGATGTATCCGCACGAGCTGTCCGGCGGTATGCGCCAGCGCGTCATGATCGCCATGGCGCTTGCCTGCAACCCGCGCATCATCATCGCTGACGAGCCGACCACGGCGCTGGACGTGACCATTCAGGCGCAGATTTTGGACCTGCTGCGCCAGCTCAAGGACAAGATCAATTCGTCCATCATGCTCATCACGCACGACCTCGGCGTCATCGCCGAGATGGCGGATTATGTGGTCGTCATGTACGCCGGGCGCATCGTGGAAAAGGGCACGGCGGAGGAAATTTTCGCCCATCCGTGCCACCCGTACACCATCGGTCTGATGGCGTCCAAGCCGGTCGTCGGCAAAAAGGTCGATAAGCTCTATTCCATCCCCGGCAAAGTGCCGAACCCGGTCAATATGCCGGACTACTGCTACTTTAAGGACCGCTGCGAGTCGCAGCTTCCGTGCTGCTCCGGCGAATATCCGTGCGAGATCAGCCTCAGCCCCACGCACAAGGTGAGCTGCTATCGCTACTATGGTGAAAACAGAAAGGCGGGTGAGTAATATGGCGGACAAGAAAAACAGCCCCATCCTCACCCCCGCGGATTACGATCCGCAGTATATCCTGACGGTCAACGACCTCAAGAAATACTTCCCCATCAAGGGCGGGCTGCTTTCTAAAACGGTCGGGCACGTCAAGGCGGTGGACGGCGTGACGTTCTCGCTGAAGCGCGGCTGTACGATGGGTCTGGTCGGCGAGTCCGGCTGCGGCAAATCGACCACCGGGCGCGCGATCCTGCGCCTGTGCGGCGAAAAGACCGGCGGTCAGGTGCTCTTCAACGGGCAGGAAATTTACGACCTCACCCCCGCCCAGATGCGCGCGCTGCGCCCGAAGATGCAGATCATCTTCCAGGACCCGTTCTCCAGCCTCTCGCCCCGACTCCCGGTCGGCGAGATCATCGGCGAGGCGGTGCGTGAGCACAACCTTGTCTCCAAGGAAGAATTTGACGATTATATCGATCAGGTCATGGACAACTGCGGCTTGCAGCCGTACCACAAGACCCGCTATCCGCACGAATTTTCCGGCGGTCAGCGGCAGCGTATCTGCATCGCCCGCGCGCTCGCGCTGAACCCGGAGTTCGTCGTCTGCGACGAGCCGGTCTCCGCGCTGGACGTGTCCATTCAGGCGCAGATCATCAACCTTTTGAAGGAATTGCAGGAAAAGTACAGCCTGACGTATCTGTTTATCTCGCACGACCTGTCCGTCGTGGAGCATATTTCGGACCATGTCGGCGTCATGTATCTCGGCAACCTCGTGGAATACGGGCAGACGGAGGACATTTTTGCCCACCCGCTGCACCCGTACACCAAGGCGCTGTTTTCCGCCATCCCCATCCCCGACCCGACGGTCAAGCGCGAGCGCATCGTGCTCCAGGGCTCGATCCCGTCCCCGGCGAATCCGCCGCAGGGCTGCAAATTCCACACGCGCTGCCCGTATGCAACGGATCGCTGCCGTGAGGAAGCGCCGTGCCAGCGCGAGGTCGAGAAGGGACACTATGTGGTCTGCCACCTGTTTGACAAATGAGAAAGCGCGAACCGTTTGAGGACGACGGGCGGACGATCGCCGACATGAGCGGCATCGCGCCGCAGCCCACGATCCTGCCGCGCCGCAAACCGCGCAAAGAGCCGGAGAGCAGCGGTGAAGAAGGGCTGGAGCTGACCCGTAAGGAAAAACGCTGGGCGGTGCTCGGCGCGATGAAGGCGGTGCTGCTCATCGCGGGCGCATACCTGCTGGGGCTTGGTATCCTGCTGGGAATCCTGTTCCTGATTTGGAAACCCTAATTCTGAAGAATTGTGAAAAAGTTTGCATTTTTCGGAAAACTATAGTAATATGAACCTGAAGGCGGCGCGAATGCGCCGCCTTTGATTCCCATGGGAGGGAGGAGAGAGTTTGAACAAGAAGCAAAAGACAGGAAACGGTCGCACGATGCTCCGGCTTCTGCATGGAAGCTGGGGCTATTTTACAGTCTGCATCGTTTCGGGGCTGCTCTTTACGGGCTGTGAGCTGGTCATCCCGCAGATCATCCGCGTGAGTGTGGACTCGTTCATCGGCAGCGCGCCCGTGAAAAACGCGGCGGCGGCGCGCATTGCGGTGCTGCTCGGCGGGGCGGAGCATATCCGCGACGCCTTGTGGCTTCCCGCAGCGGCGCTGCTGGCGGTCGGCGCACTTTCGGCGATCTTCCGTTATCTGATGCACCTGTACACGGCAAAGGCGGGCGAAACACTCGTGAAAACCAGCCGCGACCTGCTCTATGGGCACATCCAGCACCTGCCGTGGGCGTGGCATTCCAAAAATCCGACCGGCGATATTATCCAGCGCTGCACGTCTGACGTGGAGCGCATCAAGCAGTTCTTTCAGGAGCAGTTCGTGTCGGTATTCCGCATGATCGCCATGATCGTGCTGTCGCTGGTGTGCATGGCGCTTATGAACTGGAAGCTCGCGCTCGTGCCGGGGGCGATGTTTCCGATCATCGTGAGCTATTCAGTTTTATTCCACAACAAGGTGCGCGAGCGCTTTACGGCGTGCGACGAGAGCGAGGGCGTGCTGTCCACCATCGCGCAGGAGAATTTGACCGGCGTGCGTGTGGTGCGCGCGTTCGGGCGCGAAAATTTTGAGCGTGAGCGCTTTGAAAAGCAGAACCAGGAGTACACGACGCTCTGGGTGCGCCTGTGCAAAACGCTCTCGGATTTCTGGGCGGTCGGCGATATGACAGCGTGCTTGCAGACGATGCTCGTCGTGGTGCTCGGCAGCCTTCTCTGCGTGCGCGGTGAGATGACGGAGGGCGACTTTGTGTCGTTCACGATCTATAACGCCATGATCATCGGACCTGTGCGCAGGCTCGGGCGCGTGATCTCGGAGATGAGCAAGGCGGGCGTCTCCGTCGCGCGTATCGGCGAGATCCTGGACGCGCCCGTGGAGCAGGACGCGCCCGGCGCGGAAAAGCTGCCCATGGACGGCGACATTGTCTTTGACCATGTTTCGTTCCGTTACGACACCGGCGCGGACGTGCTGCACGACGTGTCCTTCACCATCCCGGCGGGCAGCCGCTTCGGCGTGCTCGGCGGGACGGGCTCGGGCAAGAGCAGCCTGATCTTGATGCTCTGCCGCCTGTACGCACCGAGCGAGGGCCGCGTGACGGTCGGCGGTGCGGATATAGCTGATATGCCCGCCGCGTGGGTGCGCGAGAATGTGGGCGTCGTGCTGCAAGAGCCGTTTTTATTCTCGCGGACCATCGTGGAGAACATCGGCATCTGCGGCGCGGACGAACGGACCATCCGCGAAGCCGCGAAAACCGCCTGCATCGCGGACGATATTGAAGGCTTTGCGAACGGTTACGACACAATGGTCGGCGAGCGCGGTGTGACGCTCTCCGGCGGGCAGAAGCAGCGCGTGGCGATCGCGCGGATGCTGACGCGCAAAACGCCGGTCACGGTCTTTGACGACTCGCTCTCGGCGGTCGATACGCAGACGGATGAGAAAATTCGCGCTGCGCTGGCAAGGGAGCGTAAGGGCACGACGAGCATCATCATTTCGCACCGCATTACAACGCTGCTGGACTGCGACAACATTCTGGTGCTCGACCACGGCAAAGTTTTGCAGCTCGGCTCGCCGGAGAAGCTGCTCCGCGAGGACGGGCTGTTCCGGCAGATCTATGAGATGCAGATGTCCATCGGAGAGGAGGCGGAGCGATGAAGGAGCAACCGCGCCTGCGCCTGTTCGGCATCCCAAAGCTCGCGGGCTACCTGCCGGGCTACGGCAAGCTGCTGTTTGCCATGACGTTTTTCGGCACGCTCGGCAGTGTCATGGACGTGGTCATCCCGCTGTTCCAGCAGTACGCCATTGACCACTTCATCGCAAGCGGCGCGATGACGGGGCTCGGCGCGTTTATTGCGCTGTACATCGTGGTGATGCTTGTGCAGACGGCGTCAAACTACATTTCCGCCTACGGCGCGTGCAAGGCGGAGCTTTACATCGGGCGCGACCTCAAGCGGCAGGCGTTTGACCATTTGCAGACGCTTTCGTTCTCGTATTTTAACCAGAACAGCGTCGGTTATGTCCACGCGCGCGTGATGTCCGACACCGATCGCATCGCCAGCACCCTCGCGTGGGGGCTGATGGAGGGCGTTTGGTACATCGCGTACCTGCTGTTTGCCATCGTGACGATGTTCGTGCTCAACTGGAAGCTGGCGCTCGGCGTGATGGTGATCGTGCCGGTGCTGGTGGTGTCGGGGATGTATTTCCAGAAGAAGCTCGTTATTTACCACCGCCGCGTGCGCGAGCACAACTCGCAGATCACCGGCGCGTTCAACGAGGGCATCACCGGCGCAAAAACCACGAAAACGCTCGTGATCGAAAACCGCATGGAACGCGAGTTTCACGATCTCACGGGCGAGATGAAGCGCGTGAGCGTCCGCGAAATGCGGACACGCGGACTATTTATGTCAACCACGGCGATGGCGGCGTCGATCGCGCTGGCGATCGTCCTGTGGCGCGGCGGCGTGATCACGCAGCGCGGCGTCATGCTCATCGGCACACTGTCGGTGTTCATGAACTACGCACAGGGCATGATGGAGCCCATTCAGTGGCTCGTGCAGGTCCTGTCGGCGCTGACGAACGTGCAGGTCAATGTCGAGCGCTTTACAAAGCTCATGCAGACGCAGTCCGACGTGCGTGACACGCCGGAGGTCGTGGAAAAGTACGGCGACAGCTTCCACCCGAAAAAGGAGAATTGGGAGGAGCTGCACGGCGATATTGAGTTCCGCGACGTGACCTTCCGCTACCCGGACGGGCAGGAGAACGTGCTGGAGCACTTCAATCTCAAAGTCCCGCAGGGGACGAACGTCGCCATCGTGGGCGAGACCGGCGCGGGCAAATCGACGCTCGTGAACCTTGTCTGCCGCTTCTTCGAGCCGACGCAGGGTCAGGTGCTCATCGACGGGCGCGACGCGCGCGAGCGCAGCCAGCTCTGGCTGCACTCCAACATCGGCTATGTGCTGCAAACGCCGCACCTGTTTTCCGGCACGGTGCTGGAAAATCTGCGCTACGGCAACGAAAATGCGACAATGGAGCAGATCGAGGCGGCGGTGCACGCCGTGTCGGCGGACGAGATCATCGCGCGCCTGCCGGAGGGCTACAACTCCGACGTCGGCGAAGGCGGAAACAGCCTGTCTACCGGTGAAAAGCAGCTTTTATCGTTTGCCCGCGCACTGCTGGCTGACCCGCGCATTTTCGTTCTCGATGAGGCGACCAGCTCCGTCGATACCGTGACGGAGCGGCTCATCCAGAACGCCATCGAGCAGGTGATGGCGGGGCGCACGTCGTTCATCATTGCGCACCGCCTGTCCACCATCCGCCGCGCGGACATCATCCTCGTCGTGCACGACGGCAAGATCGTGGAAAGCGGCTCGCACCGAGAGCTCATGGCGGCAAAGGGCGCGTACTGGCAGCTCTACACCCGCCAGTACCGCGAAGAGCAGACCCGCACCATCATGGAGACCGAGTAAAAAACAGGGGAGCGCACCAATTGGTGCGCTCCCCGTGCTTTTTATGCGCCTGCGGGCGGACGGGCGTCACTTGTAAAACCCCGGGTTCTGATAGCCGTCCCCTGACGGCTCGCTCTCGAGCATGGTCAGGATGGCGTCGCGGCAGCCGCGGACCATCACATCCTGCTCCTCCGGCGCGCGGTTCACCATCTGATTCGTGGAGCTCGTGTAGAACCACAGCCCTTCGTCGGCGGCAAGCCCTACACCGTCCTTGTCGGTGATGGCGTCCGGGTCAAGACCGAGCGTATCACGGATCTCGTCGCGGGAGTAGAATACCCACTTTGTCTCCGGCATGGTGTTTTCCCACTTGCAATCGCTGATGTCGCCGCTATCAGACTTGCCGGGGCTGTATACCTCGATCGTGTAGGCGTGGATGTTGTAGCGCCCATACGCATAGTCGATCAGCTCGGCGGCGGTGGGGTAGTCCTCATTGGAGCTCATGCTGTAAAACCCGCGCCCCGTATAGTCCTGGAACGCCTGCGCCATCTTGGAAGCGGTGGCCTTCATAAACGGGATCTCGGCGTCGTCGGGGTTCTCCGCGTCATAGGCGCGGTAGCACCACGGATACAGCACACACTGAATACCCGTGTGCAAGGACACGAGCACGTCCAGCTCGTGTGTGTATAGAAACTGCTGCAATGCCCGGATCTCCGGCTCAGTCGCGGGTGCTGTGCCGGCAGAGGTCCAGTTCACGTTGCCGACCTGCTGCGTGTCCTTCGTTTCAATATCATAGCGATTCCACTGGTAATCAAACGTGCGGTTCATGTCGATGCCGCTGGTGCGCGGATCGTCGCCGAGGACGCCATTTTCATCCCAGTCCGGGCTCTCCATGCCGAACAGGGGCAGGTCACGCGACGGCGTATCGTCCGCCTTGCCGCGGTAGAGCGTGGCGATGAAGCCGTCGCCGTCAAGGTCGGTGTAAGGGTCGCTGAAGGGGATGTTATTGCCGTTCGCGTCCTGCGGGCGCAGGTTCGGGCGGGTGTTGATGACGAACGACTGCTCATAGCCGTCGGGATTGATGACGGGGATGACATAGATCGTGTAAGCATCCAGCAGACCCTTCACATACGCGTCGTCCGAGCAGAGCGTCAGCCACCACGCAGTGTACATGGCGGAAGCGGCGCTCTCGCGCTCGCCGCCGTGGATGTTGGCAAAGACACCGATGCCGGTTTTCTCCTCAGACGGGATCTTTTCGTTGGTGATCTCCAGACACCACAGGTCGCGCTCCTGCCATGTCGTGCCGATGGAGTAGAGCTCGGTGATGTCCGGATATTGCTCCGCCATCGCGGCGAGCTGCGCTTCCAGCTCGGCGAAGGTGTAGCGCGCGTTCCAGTCGATGTCGAGCGCCGCCGGAATTTCAGCGGGCGCGTCAGGGCGGGCGTCGATGGACAGCCGCGCCGCCTGTTTCGGGCTGCCGCAGGCGGTCAGCCCCAGAACGAGCAAGGCGGCAAGCCCAAGGCACATGAGACGTTTTGTGAGGATGTTCATGCTGTGATCTCCTTTCTCTCGGGGGAGGGTACGGTGTATACTTTACCGTGCTATCGCTTTAGCACGCTAACATACTACCACGAGAAAAACGGAAACGCAATTGAAAATTATCATAAATCTCTGTGCAGCCTCGTGCAAACCGCTGTGCAGAATGACAAAAGCGGCGGCAGGAACGCTTCATCAGCACCAGCCGGCAAGCTGCGGTAGGGAAGCCGTAAGCAACGCGCAAAGTGCCCGGAAGTGCTTGCATAGGTCCTTGATAGTTGTATTTATGCAGAGAATCAAGCCCCGCCTGAGAACCTCTGCGTTTTGCCTATAAGCGGTTTTATCGGCGTATTTTGCGTTCTGCGCGCGGTCGATCGTAGCTTGGAACAGCAGCATTTGACTTTTGTCAGTTTGGTAATATGCACAATTTTATGGGTACAATTTAAGCGTTTTCATGAAACAAAACGGTACATAAATCGTTACAGCAATTGGTATAAACGATTTCACATGGACGTATTGACTTTAACATTTTTTGCGTGTTAGCCTGTTTATGACAAGGGACGCGTTTCGGCAGGGATCGCCCCGATGGTCACAGCGGGAATTTGAATAAATTATTCGGAGGTTGATTATGGCGCAGACTGTACCGAGGTTGGGATTTGTGGCGATGGCATTGCCGGGATATTTTCTGGGCGATGAGCAGTGTGCGGGCAAGCGGCTTGAGGGGATCGCAATGCTGGAGCAGGCTGGGTATGAGGTCTGTGCAGCTCCCGCGGTTTACTCGCCTGAGGAGGCTTACGCAGCAGGTACACAGCTCAGCACAGAAAATGTTGATTGCCTCTTCGTGTTTCTGACAACGTTCGTTGCGGATTACTTTGTCACCGAGCTGCTCAAGGCGTGTGACAAACCGATATTCATCTGGGCGCATGACCGCGATGTGACCTGCATCACATTGGTGTGCACACCGTTGATCACAGCGTCGCTCAAAAATTTGAAAAAGGATTGCTGCGTGGTCTCCGGCGAGGTCGGCGATGCCTATTGCCTTCAGCAGTTATTCCACTACTCCCGGGCGGCTATGCTGAAAAATCAGCTTTATGGTGCGCGGATCGGATATTCGGGGCACAAGCCTGAGATCATGTACTCCATGGCCGCCAACGAGTATCTGCTGGATCAGAAGCTCGGCGTTACAGTGGTGAATATCCCAATCGAAGATTTCTATAAAGAAGCGGAGAAGCAGGACGCGGCGGAAGTGCGAAGACGGTGGGACGATCTGCATCCCTGCCTCGGTTGCGTGGATGTCCGGGACGAGGACGGGCTGCTCTCCATCCGATACTACCTCGCCGCGCGGGCGCAGGTCGCGCAGAAAAACCTGAAGGCGTACTCGCTCAACTGCTTCCCAAATCTGAAGGCTAAGATATGCCTTGGCATCGGGATGCTCAACGATGAATGCATCGGGGCTGGCTGTGAGGGCGACCTGCACGCGTCGATCCTGATGACCATGCACGGATGGCTGTCCGGGCAGCCGGCATTCAACGGAGACTTCATGCAGCTTGACCGCGAGCGCAACGCAGTCATGTTCTCCCACTGCGGAGCGGGAGCTTTGAAGCTGGCGGGCTGCCCCAAAAAAATCAGCCTGAAGCGTTCGATCGAGACCAATGACGGGCTGAGCGTGTTTTATGAGACCGATATGCCCGGCACGGTGACGCTGGTCAATCTCATGAACGGCGGCGACGAGCTGCGGCTGAGTGTGATGCGCGGGGAGAGCATCCCGGATCAGTCAGGCTATGAGGGCACGCCGCTGACGCTGCGCTTTGACGGCGATGTGCGGACGCTGCCGGATATTCTGGCGCAGGCTGGTACAGGGCATCACTGGATCGGGCTTCGCGGCGACTGGGTCGAGGAGTACAGGCTTTTTGCCCGTATGACGGGTTTAAAGTATACATTTGTGCAACCAAATGCAACATGAATTACAGGAGGAAAATGATCATGGCAGACATCCGTACACAAACCACAAAAAGCAGCGAATACATCCAGTCGTTCGAAATCACGGGCGGCGGCAAGAGCGGCGACCTGCTTTCCAAGCGCCTGGAGCTGGGCGATCTGAAGGTCGGCCTTCTGGCAACGGGCTACTTTGAGTTCTTCCGTATGTATGAAGGGCTCGGCGAACAGGTCAAGGCAAATATGGATCATATTGCGGAAATGCTCGCTCCGAAGTGTGATCTTGTATACCCGGGCTTCATTCAAACGCTGGACGACTCCAATGATGCCGGCATGATGTTCCGCAAGGAGTGCGTTGACGTTATCATTATTGCCGAGGGAACTTATACTACCGACTATCTGGTGCATCAGGCGCTGCTGCATATGCCGGAGAGCACGCCGGTCCTGCTGTTTGCTTCACAGGAGCGCAACACGCTGAACTACACAGAGGGCTACGCCGGCGCGTGCCGCGATTCCGGTCCGATGGGCATAACGCAGGTCGGCTGCGGCCTCAACAAGATGAAGCGCTTTATGCCGTATGAGGTCGTGGTGGGCTGCATCGACGATCCCGACGTGCAGGAGGACATCTACCGCTGGATCAAGGTCCGCAAGACCATCCGCGATCTGCACTTCTGGAACATCGGTCTGATCGGTCACATCCTGCGCGGTATGTACGACTTCCAGTACGACAAGACCGACATCAACGGCAAGCTCGGACCGCACATCATGGACATCGACATCAAGCACCTGCGCAAGATTTTCGACACGATCGAGGACAATGATCCGCGCGTACTGGCGATGGTCGAGGATGCTAAGCAGAACTATGAGATCATCGATGAACTGCAGGATCCTGACCTTGTGCAGGCTGCAAAGCTCGGCGTCGCGATGAGCGTTCTGATCGACGAGTACAAACTCGACGGTCTGGCATTGCTTGGTCAGCATTTCATTGAGCCGGAGTTCAAGACCACCTCGTATCTCGGGCTGTCCAGCATCCTGAAGAACGATCAGGCAATCTGCGTTACCGAAGGCGACATCCTGGGTCTGATCATCTGCAAGGTCATGAAGGATATGAGCGGCATCACCCCGTTCTTTGGTGAGTGGGAGGAGATCGACAAAGAACTCAACGCGGTCTGCCTGCTGGGTCATGGCTTTGTCGATCCGAAGGCAACGCGCAAGGATCGCAAGGTGCGTCTGGGTGTCGCGTGTGAGGAGTGGGGCTGGGAAGGCAAAGCGCCCGGTCTGGAGGCGACGTTCGATCCCGGTCCTGTCACGCTCTGCCACATCATCAGTCATTCCGGCCACTGGAAGATGTTTATTTCCGAGGGCATCATTCCCGACACCAGACCGCTTGAGGTCGGCGAGTCCACCTGCATCGTTCAGGTCGAAAAGCCTGTGCGCGAGTACTACCGCAACCTGATCCTCAACGGCTTTGCGCATCATGCCATCGCCTGCCCGGCGCATATCGGCAAGGATCTGAAAAGCTTTGCAATGCAGCTCGGTATTGAGGTCGTTGAGCTGTAAGCGCTGCACAATTATATGTATAAACGCTCCATGCCGCCCGCGCGGCGGCATGGAACATTGTCCCGGCTACATAACGGCAACCCAAAACACATGAAAAAAACAGGAGGTAGATGAAATGAAAAAGATAACTTGCTTTGTTCTCGCAATCATCCTGGCATTTTCCATGGCAGCGTGTGCAAAAAGCTCTGCTGACGCGCCCGCAGCAGATACAAACAATGTGACGGGAAAGGAAAAAGACTTCACTATTGTCTATGTCGGTGGTGAGACGTCCAGCCCCTGGTATTTACAGGTGGAAAAGGGTATGAATGAATGGGCAAAGAGCACTGGCATGAACGGCTCATTCCGCGGCACAGCTTCGTCTGACCCGACAGAAGCGGTTTCTCTTATCAAAGATCTGACCGCGCAGAAGGTCGATGCGATCCTCGTCGGTGTGGACTGTCAGGATGCAGTTGAGCCCGCACTGGCGGATGCCCGTGCAGCCGGTATTCTGGTTGTCAGCACGGAAGGTACAGGTATGACCAACATTGATTTTGATGTTGAACCGTGCAACAACAGCTATTACGGGCAGTATATGATGCAGCAGTTAGCTGAAATGATGGGTAAAAAGGGAACCTACGTCGTTATGGTCGGCGATCTGACCTCGACGTCTCACAATGCTTGGGCAGATGCCGCGATCGAGTACCAGAAGGAAAAATACCCGGATATGACGCTCATCGACGAACGTCTGGAATCCCAGGTCAACGCGGAGGTCGCCTATGAGAAGGCGAAGGAGATTCTGAAGAAATATCCCGACCTCGGCGGTATTCTGGGCTGCTCCTCCTTCTGTCCGCTTGGTTCTGCAAAGGCGGTGGCTGAGCTTGGGCTTGACACAAAGGTGTTCGGAAACGGTACGATGCTGACCTGCGAGGCGGCACTGAGAGACCATACACTGCAAGCGATCACGTTCTGGGATCCTGCTCTGACGGCGCAGGCAATGGCGAATCTGGCGGTGATGGTTCTTGAGAATGGCAAGGACGCGGTCAGGGACGGCGCGGACCTCGGGTGCGAGGGCTATACATCGGTCGTAATGGATGCTGAGCGATCCAACGTCCTGTATGGTGCGGCGCTGGTTTATGGCACGCTGGAAAACTTTGAGGAGTACCCGTTCTGAGTGATCCCTCCACATAGGCGTAGGGGAGATACCCCTACGCCTCCACGATAAAACGGAAAACGGGCAAAACGGAGGTAATGAACGCATGGCTGAGACACTGGTCAAGCTCAGCGGAATCGGAATATCCTTTTCGGGTGTTCAAATTCTGGAAGATATAAACTTTGAATTAAATAAGGGAGAGATACACTGCCTGATCGGCGAAAACGGCAGCGGAAAATCCACCATTGTCAAGATCATAGCCGGCGTTTACAAGCCGGACTGCGGGACGGTCGAGCTGGGCGGCAAGACCTACACGAGCGTCAATTCCGTGGCGGCAATGGAAGCGGGCATTCAGATCATCTGGCAGGATTTTTCTCTTTTCCCGAACCTTACTGTCTATGAAAACATCGCCCTGAATGATGATCTGTACAAAAAGAGGACCTTTGTCCATAAAAAGCAGCGCCGGGAGCTTGCCCGGAAAGCGTTGGACATGATCTCCGTGGAGCTGGACCTAGATGCGCCGGTCGAAACGCTTTCCGTTGCCAAAAAGCAGCTTGTTGCGATCGCCCGCGCGATCTCTAACAATGCGAAGCTGGTCATTATGGATGAGCCAACGACCTCTCTGACGAAAAACGAGGTCCAGGCGCTGTTCAAGGTCATCCGTCAGCTGCAGGCGCAGGGCGTTACAATCCTGTTTATCAGCCATAAGCTGGATGAGGTATTCGATATTTCAGAGAATTTCAGCATCATCCGCAACGGTCAAAAGGTCAAGGATGGCGCGACAAAGGATTTTAACAGCGCGGACTTTGTGTATTACATGACCGGGCGCAAGATCGACACAGAGATGCTTCAGGTCGAGGAGTCTGCGGCGGATGCCGTTCCGATTTTGGAGCTGCGCGATCTGTCGCTGACGAACGAGTTTGAAAACGTCAGCCTGAAGGTCTATCCCGGCGAGGTGCTGGGCATTACGGGACTGCTTGGTTCAGGACGTACGGAGTTGGCGCTGTCGCTGTATGGGATGCACCCACCCACAAGCGGTGAGGTCTATCTGAACGGCGTAAAAACAGAGATACGAAGTGTGCGCGACAGCCTCCAAAAGGGGATCGTGTATCTCCCGGAGGATCGGATCACGGAGGGGCTGTGTATGCAGCGCAGCATTGTAAACAATATGCACCTGTCCACATTTGATCGATTCCGCAAGAACGGAAACGGCGCGCTGGATCGGGAAGCAATGTATGAAGATACGCAGAAATGGGTAGACAAATTCCACATTGTTGTGGCAGATGTCAATAACCCTATCCGAACACTCTCCGGCGGCAACGCGCAGAAGGTCGTTTTGTCGCGGCTGCTGTCTATGGATCCGAAGGTCATGCTGCTCAACAGCCCAACGGTCGGCGTTGACGTCGGCGCAAAATTCGACATCCACGCGGAGATTCGAAGGATTGCCGCCGAGGGCGTCGGTGTGATCGTGATTTCCGACGATTTGGAGGAAGTGTACAAGAACTGCAATCGGATCATGATCATGCAGCGTGGGAGGATCACGCACACGCTGAAAAATACGGAAACATCCATCGAAGAGCTTGGCAGCATCATCAGCAGCCAGGATATGTGAGGTGAGGCGTATGTTGAAAATCAAAAAACTGCTTCAGCGCCCTGAGTCGTTCTGCGTGCTGATCATTTTGATCCTGTTCTTTATGATCCAGATCCAGAGCGGACAGTTTTTCACCCCCAATAACCTGACCGATCTGCTGGCGGCGTATATCGTTCCCGGGATCATGGCACTGGGATGCCTTGTGGTGTTCATCTCCGGCGGGCTGGATATTTCTTTCCCGGCACTCAGCTCGGTCAGCCTGTACATCACGCTCATCACGTTCCAGAACTATTCCGGGACAGTTCTGCTGCCGCTGCTGTTTATCGCGGTCGTCAGCGGCTTGCTCGGAATGCTCAACGGTGTTCTGGTCGCAAAGTTCAACTTCGCGCCGCTGATCGTAACGCTGAGTACAGAGAGCCTGTTTTGGGGCGTTTTACACGGCGTTATCAAGGGTAAAACCGTATCCGTTCTCCCGGCAACCTTTAAAGGACTCTCTACACAGACGCTTTGGACGGCGGTCAACAACCAAAATGGCATTGCTAGTCACATGCCAGTTGTGTTTGTATTTCTGGTTGTCGCCATCGCCCTCTTCGCGTTCCTCTTGACAAAAACAACCTATGGCAGAAAGCTCTATGCTGTCGGCGGCAATATGGCATCCGCTGAGAATATCGGCATCAACGTGTTCTGGATCCGCGTATCTGCCTACATGATCTGCGGTATCTGCGCGGGCATCGCGCTGCTGGCGCGCTCCATGATTATCGGCAACTATCATCCTAACGCGGCGTTCGGCATGGAGTTTAACGTTATTGCCATGGTCGTCATCGGCGGCTGTAGCCTGACTGGCGGCAAGGGTACGGTGCTTGGAACAATGCTCGGCGTGGTTTTGATCCAGACGATGAATAACAGCCTGGCGCTGCTGAATATTCCGACTTATTGGCAGAAATTCTCGACGGGCATCGTCATGATCCTTGGCATCAGCATGACGGCGTATCGTGTGCTTCGCAACGGCAGAAAGCTGTCTGGCGTTATGCTGAAAACGGAGACAAAACCCGCAGCGGCTGCCACGGAGGTGAAGTGATATGGGACGAACAGAAAAAGCTCAAAACGCGCCGCTTCGCGCGGCAGTACATAAAAACTACTATTACATACTCCTGCTGGGAGCGCTTGTAGCGATCTTTGCGATCACGTCCGTGATCAACAGCAGTTTCCTTACGCTCGGCAATATTGTCAGTATGCTCGAGCAGATGCCCGACTACGCGCTGATGGCGCTCGGCATCATGCTGGCGATCGTATCCGGCGGCATCGATCTTTCCACAGTCGGCGTTGCCAATTTGACCGCTGCGCTGGCGGCGCTGAGTCTGCTGAAATATGTCCCGGATGGGCTTCCGGGCGGCAGCTTTGCGCTTCGCGTTGTGCTGATCCTTGCAGGCGGCGTCTGCTTGGGTGCGGCTGCGGGTCTTCTGAACGGTCTTTTGATCACCAAGCTCGGCATCCCGGCAATGCTGGCAACCATGGGTAGTAATTTTGCCTACACCGGCGTCTGCATGGTCCTGACGGAGGGCGCGTCGATCTCCGGCATCAATACACAGTTTACGCAGGTGATGAGCTATCGAGTCTTCGGTGTGCTCCCGATCAGCATTGTGGTCCTGCTGCTCTGTATAGCACTGGTCGCTATGCTGATGAACTGGAGTACCTTCGGTACAAAGCTCTGTATGATCGGCACAAATCAGAAGGCGACCCGCATGGGCGGCATTGATAACGACAAGCTCATCATTCTGGTCCATGTGATCTGCTCAGCGCTTTCTGCGATTGCGGGACTGATCATGCTGGGGCGGCTGAGCTCGTCCCGCGCGGACTACGGCAAGGCTTACAGCACGCAGGCGATCCTGATCGTTATCCTCGGCGGGACGGACCCTGCCGGCGGCAGCGGCAAAACGCTTGGCGTTCTGCTCGGCTCGTTTATCATTCAGGCGATCACAACGGCAATCGCCATGATCCCGGGCTTTAACAGCTATATCAAGAATATCGTATTTGCCGTATTGCTGTTAGGGCTGATGATCCTCAATTTCTATCGTGCAAAGCAGAGAAAGCGCGGATGATGAAAAGAATTGGAGAGACTGTCATGATCCGCCCGGAAGGGCTGGAGCGGTACGCGCAGTACCACGCAGCGCCGCCGCCGGGCGTGAATGAAATGCTGAAAGCCTGCAATATTCGGAACTACTCCATTTTTCAGCGCGGCGAGCTCATGTTTGCGTACTACGAGTACGTCGGTGAGGATTTTGCAGCCGATATGAAAAGGCTGGAGAATGACCCGGTCTCGCAGCAGTGGGAGGCGCTTGTGCGTCCGCTCATGAAGCCGTTTGCAGACCGCAAGGACGGCGAATTTTGGGCGGGAATGAACGAGCTGTATCACCTGGACTGAGAAAATACAGCAAAAATATGTTGAAAGGAAACGGACAGTATGAAAACGATTGCCGACAAGCAACTGCTGATGGCTGCCGATTTTGCGGGATACCCGCTGAAAGAAGCGATCAAAGAATATCTGGAAAACAAAGGCTGGACGATCACGGACATCGGTGTCAGGGCGGATTCCAATCCCGCGGATACAGAGCTGATGTTCCACCGCATCGGGCTGCGTGCCGGGGCGATGATCTCGGAAAAAGAATTTGAGCGCGCCATGATCTTCTGCGGTACGGGAATGGGCATCCACATCGCTGCCTCCAAGTGCCCGGGCGTCCACGCCGGTGTTGTCGAGTCTGTTCCCGCGGCGTTCCGCGCCATCTCCGGCAACGGTGTCAACGTTCTGGCGATGGGCGCGTTCTATGTAACGCCAGAGCTCGGCAAGCAGTGTGCGGATGCGTATCTGTATAATGATTTTGGCAGCGGCTGGGAATGGTGGGAGGATTTTGACCGCTTCCATCAGATCGCGATTGATGAGCTCAATGCTTTCCATTATGAAGAATATAAGCGGAACGGCTTCCGGCTCAAGCATCTGGATGACTGCGGCTGTGCGCTGCACGACAGACCCGAGGGACTGTCGCCCATTCCGATGATGTGCCCGCGCAATAGATGATAAATACGATCCATACCCGGGACGCAAACGCCCCGGGTATGGGTGCGCTTCGGCTGCAAGCCGCAGGATCGTATGCAAAAGCGCGCGGATGGATTGACATTGTGTCATAATATGGTATCCTATGAGTAGTCAAACATCACCTCGCCGATGGTATTTTGGAATTTGAATGAGGAGAAGCATGTCAAACATAAAAGATGTGGCAAAAGCTGCCGGTGTGTCTGTATCCACGGTTTCCAACATTCTAAATAACAAGGCGTTCGTTTCCGAGGAGCTTCATCAAAAGGTCGTTACGGCAATGCGGGAGCTGGACTATCACCCTAACTTTCTGGCAATGAATCTCCGCAAAAAGAAAATCAGCTTCATTGGTATCATATGTGATGCGCTGAACGGGCATTACCACCAGATCGTTGAAGGGATCTACCGTGTGTCCAAGCAGAAAAACTGCCAGCCGATCCTGAAGCTCGTCAGCAGCGCGGCAGAGGAGCGCCGGGAGATCGAATCGCTGATCCAGATGAGCGTGAGCGGGATCATTGTGCTGTCATCGTATCTGGATGAGGCGCTGCTTGCGCAGTATATGCAGGCGAATATGCCAGTCGTTTTTGCCGATCACTATCCGCGCAATTGTGACTGCAATATTGTATGCTTTGATAATTACGGCATCGTTCACGCGCTGACGCAAGAGCTGATGCTGCGCGGACAGCAGGTCGGGCTGATCACAGGAAGTGCGTTCCTTGGCTCGGAGTCAGATTGCCGCAATGGCTATCTGGATGCGCTGGATCCCGCTGTGCAGCAGGGGGCGATCCTGTTTGAAACGGAATTCAATAAAGAGCGCGCGTTCAGCGGACTGATCCAGTTTATCAGCGCACTGCCGAAAATGCCGGATTGTCTGATCGTGTCAGCCGCGTGGCTGGCGAAAACGGTGTCTGAAATTTGTAGCCTGCTGAATTTGAGCGGCATGCGCGTGTACGCGCTTTCCGGCGACAGCTGGTATCGGTATCGCAGTGACAGCGTCAGCTATCTGCGGCGGAATTCGATCGCGTGCGGAACGCAGGCGGCGGAGATTTTGTTTGAGAATATTTCCGAGTCCGCCATGTTTGAGCCGCAGCAGATCGTGATCCGCTCTTATGAGGAAACAAAACAGCTTTTTGGTGCACCGCCTCTGCCGCTGCCAAGAACCAACCGCAGCCGGACGCTGCGCCTGCTTCTGCTGGACTCCAATATCAGCAGGGCGATCCGTATTTTGTCCCGTGATTTTACGGCGCGGACTGGGATCAACATTGATGTGACAACCGCGAATCAGCAGGATCTGATGCAGATCATTATGAAAAACGCCAGGGCAAAAAGCAGCGAGTATGATATTGTTATGGCGGATATGCACTGGCTGCAAATGCTCAAACAGGAAAAGGTCCTGTGCGAGCTGAACGAGCTGCTGCCGATCGCGCAGATCCTGCCGCGCTATGTCCATGACGTGCGGGATTATATCCTGTCCGAGGCGAGCGACGAGGCGATCTACGCGCTGCCGATCCTGACCGGGTATCAGGTGCTGGTTTATCGGAGCGACCTGTTTGAGGATACGCTCCTGCAAAAGAAATTCTACTTAAAATACGGCGTTCCACTCCGCCCGCCGCACACATGGAACGAGTTTAATCTGGTGGCAAAGTTCTTTACCCGCGCATTTCATCAGGAATCGCCGGTCCAGTACGGCACATGCCTGCTGGGCGGAAAGCCGGAGGGCATCATGGCGGAGTTTTTGCCGCGGCAGTGGTCCTATCATGGGCACTTCCTGGGGCAGCACGGGCTGGACATGGTCACGATGGCAAACCAGAAGGCGGTCAGGAATCTTTGCGAAAGCTATCTGTATTCGTACCCGGACTGTATGGACTTCCTTGAGGATGAGCAGATCCGCAAATTTGCGGAGGGCGATACTGCCATGATCTGCACATATAATGTCCATTTGCAGGACAGGCCGGACTATTCCAAACAGTATGTCCGTTTTGCCCGGCTTCCGGGTACATCCTCGCTGATCGGCGGCTGGCTGCTGGGCATCAATGCCTACTCCGAGCAGATCGAGGAGAGCGCGCAGTTCCTCAACTGGGAGATCAGTGACCGCATTTCTGTCCACAGCTCCCTGCTGGGGCAGGTTAGCCCGTTCAAAAGCGTATTTTACGATCAGGAGCTTTTGACGATCTATCCCTGGATGCGCATCATCAACGAGCGCGGCACGGCGCTGCGTGGTAAGGAGTTTGGCACGCAGAGCTTCCGAAAGGACTGCGTCGGTCGCCGTCTGGAACAGACGCTTGCCGACAATCTATGGCGCGCGATCTTGAAGAAGATCCCGCCTGAGAGCGTTATGCGGCTCACGCAGGACCAATTTCCCAATGCGCTGTTCTGAACCTGTAAAACAGCCGCCCGCGGGCGGCTGTTTTACTTCGCCCGACCGGGTGACTTTTTCGTGTTTGATCTGCTATAATAAAAATAATTTGCACACAGGAGATGAACAGCGTGCCAAAAATCCCGCGCGCGCCGAAGCCCAGCCGCGACAAGACGGCGGAGCTTGACCACGGCGCGATCCTGCCGCTGATCGTCCGGCTGAGCATTCCGGCGATCATCGCGCAGCTCATCACATTTTTGTATAACATCGTGGACCGTATGTACGTCGCCCGCATTGAGGACGCCGGCATGGACGCGCTGGCGGCGCTCGGCATCGTGCTGCCCATCACGCTCATCATGCAGGCGTTTGCGAACCTCATTGGGCTGGGCGGCGCGCCGCGCGCGGGCATCAAGCTCGGCGAGGGGAATGCGCCGGAGGCGGACCGCATTTTTAACACCGCCTTTTCCATGCTGGTGCTGATCGGTGTCTCCATCGGCGCAGTCGCGTTTTTCTTTGCCGAGCCGATCGTCCGCCTGTTCGGCTGCCCGCCCAGCGCGCTGGGCTATGCGGTGGCGTACCTCAAAATTTACGCCTGCGGCACGCTGTTTGTGATGCTGGCGCAGGGGCTGAATCCGTTTATCCTGACGCAGGGCTTTTCACTCTACGCGATGGGATCGGTGCTTGTCGGCGCGATCATCAACATCGTGCTCGATCCAATCTTCATCTTTACGTTCGGTATGGGCGTGGAGGGGTCGAGTTTGGCGACCGTCGTGTCACAGCTCTGCTCGTGCGTGTGTGTGACACTGTTCTTCTTCTCACGCCGCAGCCTTTTCCACTTCCGCGTGCGCGAGATGCGCATCCGTGCCGCGCGCGTGGGGAGCATCGTGTCGCTTGGTGTGACGCCGTTTGTGATGACCATCACGGAGTGCGCCATTCAGGTTGTGTTCAATATCAACCTCAACCGCGCCACCGGCGGCGACCGCGACTATACCGCCGCGCTGACCGTGATGCTCAGCGCGCTCCAGCTCATCGTCCTGCCGCTCAACGGGCTCGGCAACGGCGTGCAGCCGTTCGTCAGCTACAACTACGGCAAGGGTGACGAGCAGCGGCTCAAAACCGGCATCCGCTATGTGACGATCATCGCGTTCTGCTTCTGCCTGACCATCTGGTCGGTGTCGATGCTCGTGCCGGAGATGTATGCGCGGCTGTTTTCCGCCAGCGGGGCGGTCACGCAGATCGTCAAGCAGTACGCCCCGCAGTTTTTGATGGGGTCGATCATGTTCTTCGTGCAGATGACGCTCCAGAACGTAAACGTCGCGCTGGGGCAGGCGAAGCGGGCGCTGTGCCTTGCCGTGATGCGCAAGGTCGTCATCCTCATCCCGCTGTGCTTCGCGCTGACGCATTTTCTCGGCTTCCGCGGCGTGTATCTCTCGGAGGGCATCGCCGACCTCGTCGCCGGGATCATCACGTCCATCGTGATCTTTACGTCCTTCCCCAAGGTGTTCCACCAGCGGACACTGGAGGTCGCGGCACAGAAGAAAGTATAAAAAACCGCCTCGGAGCAGTGCCCCGAGGCGTTTGTATTTCTTACTCGCCGAAAACCACTTCTTTATCCCCTCGATTGCAGAAATACCAGACCTGATAGATCGCGTCGCCTTCATAGTCGGGTGACAATCGCGGGCAGCAAACGGCGATCGTACCTGTTTGCAGCTTGACGGTTGTGCCGTCGAGGTAGGTGATCGTGGAAGAGATATTCTCTTCGGCAGTAGCCTTGAACTGCGGCTGATATTCGCCGGTGGTCATATAATCTGCCTGTAGGTAGGCATAATATGCGCGGGCGTTAGCAAGGTCGGCTGCCTCGCGCGCCTTGTGCAGGCTGCTGCTGAACGTCGGGATGGCAATGGCGACGAGTACAGCAATGATCGCTACCACGATCAGCATTTCCATGAGTGTAAAGCCCTGACGGCTGCGTTTGTGCATAGTTGCGTCCTCCTGCGCGGTATAATCATCATACCAAAGTATTATATAGCAGAAAACATGCGGACGCAAGAGAAATTTTGGCAAAAATCGGTTCGTTATGCTTCTGCGTGCGGTTTCAGCGGGCGGCAGAGCGCAAAGGTCAGCGCGACAAGCGCGATGGTGGCGAGCCACGAGAGCGGAAAGGCGTGAAACAGCGCTTCGGGCGACGGGTGCGCGCGGAATACCATCATGATCCAGACGATGCGGAACGCGCAGATGCCCACCATCATATCCGCCGCGGGGAGTACGGCGCGCCCCGTCCCGCGCAGAACGCCCGCCGGAATTTCGTACAGGCTGCACACCGGTTCAAAAAACAGGATGCACAAAATGCGCACGCACGCGCATTCGATCTCCGCCGGGTCGCCGGAAAACAGCCCGCAGAAAAAGTCCCGGAACACGACCACCGGCACGATCATCACCAGACTGCCGAGCACGGAAAAGCCGAGACAGAGCCATAGGATCTTGCGGCAGCGGTCGAGCTGCCCGGCGGCGTAGTTCTGCGAGGTGAACGTCGTCGCCGTCTGCCCGAAGGCGGTGATGCCGTAGTACGAGAGGTACTCAAAATTCATGGCGATGGCGCTCCCGGCGATCGCCGCCGAGCCAAAGCGGTTGACCGATGCCTGCACAAAAATATTTGCAAAGCAGAACACCGCGCCCTGAATGGCGGACGGAACGCCTGTTTTGAGCGTCTCCGCGATGTATGCCCAGCGCCCGCGCCCCGCGCGCTTTAACATCCCAATGCAATGCAGCCGCCGCAGCACCAGCGCGGCGGAGAGCGCGTTGGAGACGCCTGTCGCAATGGCGACGCCTGCCACGTCCAGCCGCAGCGCCGTCACAAACAGCACGTTCAGCACGACGTTTGCGATGCCGGAGAGCATCAGCGCGAAAAACGGCGACCGGCTGTCGCCCCGGGCGCGCAGCGCCGCCGCGCCGAAGTCATAGAGCAGCAAAAACGGATAGCCGAGCAGGTAAATGCGAAGATACAGCGCCGCGCCGGAGAAAATATCGTCCGGCGTGCGGATGAGCCGCAGCAGCGGCAGCACCGCGAGCTGCCCCAACGCCGCGCCAAGCAGCCCGATGACGAGCGCCAGCGCGAGCATCGACCGCAGCGCGGCGGGCAGATCGTCCGTCTGATTTTTGCCGATGCGGTTCGCGATCAGCACGTTCGCGCCGATCGACAGCCCGGACGAGACCGTGACGATCAGTGCCACGATCTCCGTATTCGTGCCCACCGCCGCCAGCGCGCCGGGTCTTCCGAACAGCCCGACCACCGCCGTGTCGGCGGCGCTGAAAAGCTGCTGCATCATACTGCTGAGCGCAATGGGCAGCGTGAAAAGCAGCAGCTTTTTTGCAAGTCCGCCGTGCAGCATATCCAGGTCGTTTTTAGAAAGCTCCATTGTGTTCACCCTATTTCATACTTGCACGATCATAGCACATCTGCTAGAATAAGAAAAACGAATTTTCCGGATAGAACGTATCGAAAAAAGGAATGTGCGACGCATGGAAAATCCGCTGCAAAAATACCTCGCCTTTGTCACCACCGTGGAGACCGGCAGCTTTACCAGGGCTGCCGCGAAGCTGCGCTACGCGCAGTCGTCCGTCAGCAAGATGATCGCCGACCTCGAGCGCGACTGGGGCGTGGCGCTTTTGGAGCGCGGTCGCGGCGGCGTGTGCCTGACCTCGTCCGGGCAGCAGCTTTTGCCGCGCGTGCGTACACTGTTACGGGGTTATCAGGAGCTGGAGGAGCAGGTGCAGCAGATGCATGGCGTGCAGACCGGCGTCGTGCGCGTCGGCACATTTGCTAGCGCCGCCATCCACTGGCTGCCGAACATCGTCTCCGCGTTTCAGAAGGACTATCCCGGCATCGACTACGAGCTGCTGCTCGGCGATTATGATGAGGTGGAGCGCTGGATCGAGGACGGGCGCGTGGACTGCGGCATCCTGCGCACGCCCAAAAACGCGGCGCTGGACAAAATTCTGCTGAAGAACGACGAATATAAGCTCGTCCTGCCCGTCGGGCATCCGCTGGCGGCGCTGGATGCCGTCCCGGTCGAGGCGCTGAACGACGAGCCGTTTCTGCTGCTCGAGCGCGGCGGCAAGACCGAGGTCAGTGACCTTTTGGAGCGCAGTGGCGTGCATCCCAAAATCCGCTTTACAACGTGGGAGGATTTTGCGATCATGGCGATGGCGGAGAAGGGGATGGGCGTTGGCATCCTGCCGGACCTCATTTTGCGGCGCGTGGCGTACCGCATCGCAGTTCGTCCGCTGCAAACGCCGTATTACCGCCCGATCTACCTCGCCATGAAAAACCGCGCGCGCCTCACGCCCGCGGTGCAGAAATTTCTGGACTATCTCAAATTCCGCGAAGCGCCGGACATAAAATGACCGCCCGCCGAGAATCGGCGGGCGGCTTTGATCGTCTGGACGCTTACAGCCCCAATCCGCTGACCCAAGCCTGCACGGACTGCACGCTTTCGCGGCTGCTCAGGCGCTTGCCGGGAAGCCACCTGGCGCTCGCGGCGCAGTGCGGCTTCAGCAGCGCCTCGGTCCTGCCGAGCCCGCTTCCGCCGGACGTTGCGAAGGCGACGATGGTCTTGCCGGAAAAATCGTAGCTCTCCAAAAACGTCTCGATGATGCGCGGCGCCTGATACCACCAGATGGGGAAGCCGACGAACACCGTGTCATACTGCGCCATGTCGGCGACGTGCGACGCGATGGCGGGGCGGCTCGCCTCGTCGTTCATCTCGATGGTGCTGCGGCTGTGCTTGTCGTTCCAGTTGAGGTCGGCGCTTGTGTATTTCTGCGCCGGTTCGATCTCAAACAGATCGCCGCCGGTCACGCCCGCCAGCGTTTTTGCCAGCCGCGCAGTCTCGCCGCTTGCCGAAAAAAAGGCTACCAGGTTCTTTTTCATGGTCAAACGCTCCTTTTACTTCAGTTTGGAATAGACTTCGTCCGTGACGGGTTCGAGCCACTCGTTGGACGTTTCCACGCCCGGGACTTCCACGGCGAGGTGCGAGAACCAGCTGTCCGGCGCGGCGCCGTGCCAGTGCTTGACCCCGGCGGTGATGTTCACCACGTCGCCGGGATGCAGCTCGCGCGCGGGCTGCCCGTCCTCCTGATAATAGCCGCGCCCCGCGATGCAGATGAGGATCTGCCCGCCGCCCTGCGCGGCGTGGTGGACGTGCCAGTTGTTGCGGCAGCCCGGCTCAAACGTGACGTTAAAAATGCCGACCTGCGTGGTGGACACCGGCGCAAGATAGCTCTGCCCGATAAAATACTGCGCAAACGCGTCATTCGGCTGCCCGATCGGGAACACCATCGACGCCTCGTGCGCAGCACGGGTTTCGTTGTTCATAAACAGGACTCCTCCTCCTTTACACAGTGTGCCTCAGCCGCCCAGCTTTTCTACAAAGCTCGTCATCATGTCGGAGATTTTGATCTGCTGCGGGCAGACCTGCTCGCAGCTATGGCAGTGCAGGCAGGCGGACGGCCATTTGTCCTTCGGCACGGCGCTCATCGCCATCGGCGCAAGGAAGCCGCCGCCGGCAAAGACGTGCTCGTTGTAAAGCGAGATGAGATACGGGATATTCAGCCCCTGCGGGCAGTATTCGGTGCAGTAGCGGCAGCCGGTGCACGGCAGCGACGTTTTGGAAAGCATTTCCGCCGCGATGCTTTGCAGCGCGTCCATTTCCGCGTCGTTCAGCGGCGCGTCGGTCTCGTAGGTGGCGATGTTTGCTGCAAGCTGCTCCATGTTGGACATACCCGACAGCGTCATCGTGGCCTCCGGGATGGACTGCAAAAAGCGGAACGCCCAGCCGGGGACGGTTTCATCCGGGCGCAGCGCGTGCAGGCGCTGTTCATGCTCCGGCGCGAGGGCGGCGAGCTTGCCGCCGCGCAGCGGTTCCATGACCCAGACGGGGATGTGATACTGCTTCAGCAGCTCGACCTTCGCATTTGCGTCCTGAAGCGTCCAGTCGAGGTAGTTGATCTGAAGCTGGCAGAACTCCATGTCCTTGCCGTAGGCTTTGAGGAAGCGCTCAAGCACGTTGTACTGCCCGTGGCAGGAGAAGCCGAGGTGACGGATGCGCCCATTGCGCTTCTGCTCGATGAGGTAGTCGTAAATGCCGTACTGCGGGTCGAGATACTGCTCGATGTTCATCTCGCACACGTTGTGGAACAGATAAAAATCAAAATACTCCACGCGGCACTTTTTGAGCTGCTGCTCAAAAATTTCGCCGACCTTGGTCATATTGCTGAGATCGTAGCCGGGGAATTTGGAGGCGAGGTTGTAGATCGCGCGCGGATAGGCGGACAGTGCCTCGCCGATGACAGTCTCGGAGTGCCCGTTGTGATAGCCCCAAGCGGTGTCAAAATAATTCACCCCGTGCTCCAGTGCGTAGGCGACCATTTCGGCGACCTGCGCGGTGTCGATATCCTCAAAATTCTCGCTGGTTCGCGGCAGGCGCATACAGCCCAGCCCCAGCGCGGACAGCTTTTCGCCCTGAAAATCCTTGTAGATCATAATACCCTCCCATGTTGTAGCTCGCATCATTTTTCATATTCTTCCGTCTGGATCTTGCGCGTCAGATAGTCCAGACAGTCGATCTGCTTCTGTTTTTCCCGCGTCTGCTGCAAAACGCTCTTGCGGTGCGCGTCCAGCTCCGGGAGCTTTTCCTTGAGCGTCCCCTCGCGCCAGCAGCGCAGGCAGTCCTCCGTCGGCGGTCTGTACGATTTTTTTCTGCATGATGATCCAGCTCCTTTCTGTCTCTTCCATCATACCGCGCAATTTGCAAATGCACAAATATTTATATCAGATAGCATGATATGCTTGCTGGGAATATCATACCGTGGTAAACTAGACGCACCAAAACAGGGGAGGGCGCGGCATGGAAATTCGGGTCTTGCGGTATTTTTTGGAGATCGCGCGCGAGGGCAGCATGACGGCGGCGGCAGAGGTGCTGCACGTCTCGCAGTCCGCGCTGTCGCGGCAGATGAAGGAGCTGGAGGAAGAGCTGGGCAAAAAGCTCTTTCGGCGCGGCAGCCGCAGCGTGTCGCTCACGGATGAGGGCATTCTGCTGCGCCGCCGCGCGGAGGATATTCTGGACATGGTGGACAAAACGGCGGAGGAGTTCCGCGCCATCGATGATCTGCAGGGCGGGGATGTGTACCTCGGCTGCGCCGAGTCGCACCTGATGGCGCACATCGCGCGGCGCATCAAAGCCTTCAAAACGCGCTATCCGCTGTTTCGCTACCACATCGTCAGCGGCGACCGCACGGTCGTGCTCGACCGGCTGGATCGGGGATTGCTGGACTTCGGCGTGGTCGTGGAGATGCCGGACCTCGACCGCTATCAGTATCTGGAGCTGCCGGGTACGGACACCTGGGGCGTCGTGATGCCCGCGGACCATCCGCTCACAAAAAAGCAGACCGTCCGCGTGGACGATCTGCTGGGGGAGGAGCTCATCTGCTCCGAGCAGTCGATGGAGGTCGATATTCCCCGCTGGTGCGGTAAAAAGGCGGACAAGCTGAGCTTCACCGGGCACACGAACCTTGCCTATAACGGCAGCGTGTTCGTGCGCGAGGGGCTGGGGCTGATGCTCTCGTTCGAGCACCTCATCCAACCCAGCGAAGAAAACGGTTTGGTGTTCCGCCCGCTGGAGCCCAAACTCGAAAACCGGCTGTATTTAATTTGGAAAAAGTATCAGGTCTTTTCACCCATCGCCCAGCGGCTGCTAGATGCTTTTTTGGAGGACTAAAAGAGGTCCAGCATTGCATCTAAATAGATCGCTTCGCGCACGTGCAATTGATACTCCGGCTTGGTCATGTAGTGCAGCAGAAATTCCAGAACCAGCGCGCTGCCGAGCCCGCGCCCTTCGATCTTGAACTGTGAAAAGCCCATCGGGACATAGGTGCTTGCGATGTCCTGCACGCCGATAAAGCCGGGATTCTCCATCGCCTTGGAGAATCGGTAGCCCTCGGCGGCGTCCGGCGCGGCGCAGCGGTGCTCCGGCGCGCATTCGCCGAGATTTTTGCGGCTGACGGCTTCATAGCACGCCCGCCGGTCGCGGCAGTCAAAGCGGCAGCACTCGTTGCAGAGAAATTCCGTCTTGTTCTTGAGCGCCTGCGGCAGCGCGCGCAGCGCGTCAAATTTTTTGTTCAGGCGAAAATCCGGCACAACACAGCGAAATTCCGCCCGTTCCAGCTCCTGCCGGAGCTGCGAAAAGTCCGTCAAGACCTTCGTGGTCGAGGAGACAAAATAAAGCTGCGGATACCGCGTGCGCAGATAGTCCAGCAGTAAATCAGAGTGTACGATCACGCCGTTCTGCACGCCGCCGCCCTCCGCAAACAGCCTGCACAGCGCGTTGCACCTTGCGTCCGCAAGGTGCTCTTTTTTGAGCAGACTGTTGCTGAACGTCAGCCGCGCGGAGACGGCGTATTCCCGCGTCAGCGCCAGCACGTCCCGCGCGTCCGCGTTGCCAGACCCCACGCGCCCGCCGCCCCAGAGGCAGCCCTCCGGCGCGCCGTAGAGCGAGCCGATGGCGCACCAGTCGTAAAAATACTCCCGATGCGCCCGGAAAAGCGGCAGAAACACGCGGTACAGCTCGTAAAATTCAAATAATCCCGGCAGATGATAAGTTGCGGTCATAGTGCACCGTCCTGAAAATTTTCCGATAAGACCAGAGTAGTATTGACAAATCCATAAGACGGGAGTATTATAAGCGCGTAGCTACTACCGGAGTCTTATGAAGGGAGCTTCCTGATGGACATCAAATTATTCGATTCGGAACTGAAGGTGATGGAGGTCCTCTGGCGCGAGGGCGATACCCCCGCCAAGGACGTCGCCAAGGCGCTGACGGGCGAGCTGGGCTGGAACGTCAACACGACGTATACGCTCATCAAGCGCTGCATCAAAAAAGGCGCGATCGAGCGCTCCGAGCCGGGCTTTGTCTGCCACGCGCTCATCGAGAAGGCTGCCGTGCAAGCGGCGGAGACGGACGAGCTCATCAACAAAATTTATGACGGCTCTGCCGATAAGCTCTTCGCGGCGCTGCTGGGGCGGAAAAAACTCTCCGCCGAGCAGATCGAAAAGCTGCGGCAGATCGTCGGCGAGCTGGAATGAGGGGCGCGCCATGAGCTTTCTGCAAATGAGCCTCACGGGCGGCGTGATGATCGCGGTCATTACGCTCCTGCGCGCGCTTGCGATGAACCATGTGCCGAAAAAGACGTTTCTCGCCCTCTGGGGCGCGGCGCTTCTGCGGCTGCTCGTGCCGGTTTCGCTGCCGTCGCCGCTGAGTGTGTACTCGCTGCTGGCGCGGGAGCGCGCGGCGCGCCTGCCGGAGGTCACCGCCGCTGTCATGCGCCTGCCGTCCGCCATCCCGGCGGGACAGGCAGGCGCACAGGAGACTGCGGCGTCCTTCCCGGTGTGGAGCATCGTCTGGATCGCGGGCGTGCTGCTCTGCGCGGCGTTTTTCGCCGTGGCATACTGCAAATGCCGCCGCGAATTTCGGATGTCACTGCCGGTGGAAAATGACTACACGCGCCGCTGGCTGGCGGAGCATCCGCTGCGGCGGCGGCTCGCCATCCGGCAGTCGGACCGTGTTTCGTCGCCGCTCACATTCGGCGTGCTGCGCCCGGTGATCTTAATGCCGAAGGCAATAGACTGGACGGACGAACGGGCGCTGGCGTATGTGTTGGAGCACGAATTTGTGCACATCCGGCGCTTTGACGCGCTGTGGAAGCTCCTGCTCATCGCCGCCGCGTGCGTGCACTGGTTCAATCCGCTGGTGTGGGCGATGTACGTCCTTGCCAACCGCGACCTCGAGCTCTTGTGCGACGAGACGGTCGTCCGCCGTTTTGGCGGCGCGCGGGCGTCCTATGCGCGCGTGCTGATCGGCATGGAGGCGGAAAAGAGCGGCTTTGCGCCGCTTTGCAATCACTTCAGCCGGACCGCGATCGAAGAAAGGATCACAGCCATTATGAAAACGAAAAAAATCACGGTCATATCTCTGCTGCTGGCGGCGGCGCTCATCGCCGGGACAGTGACGGTCTTTGCAACATCTGAGCAGCAGCCGACCGGCGCAGTCACGGAGCAGAACGCCACCGCATCGGGCGGCGCGGAGGAATCCAGCGACGAATACCGCGCCGCCGGGATTGCCGAGTGGGGCAGCCACTGGCATTATGACGGCAAGTCCGTCGCCATGATCTACGATGACGACGGCGGCATCTACACCGACGAATCCGCCGAAAACGGCAGCTATCTGCACGTCCGGCGCGACGCGCAGGGCGCGATCTCCGGCGTGGACGTCCTGGAAAAGGAGGCGTTCCGCGAGCTTGTTGACCGCAGCATGAACGCCCGCTATGAGGTCACCAGCGAGGATGGATCGCTCATGTCCTATGTCGATCCCTATGATGGAAAAACCTATTACAGCTTCGACGGGGGCAAGACCTTTGAGCCGCTGACGGACGCGGAATTTGAGGCGCGCTATCCGACGCCGGACGTCGAATGGTGGACGTATGACGAGTACAAGGCGTGGCTCGAACAGGAAAAGGTCGCACTGCAAAGCCTTGTCGGCGAGGGCGGCACGGCGGGCGGCGTGGAGTTCACCTGGACGCAGGAAAAGGTGGATGAGACCATCGCCCTGTACGAGAGCATCCTCGCGGACATCCAGAACGGCATCCTCTATTCCAAGACCGTAGACGGCAGCGACGACGTCATGCTCGTCATGAACCCCGCCGACATCGCCATGAACACGGATGCCGATATGACAGCCACCGATTGACCCTCCCACCAAGCGCCCCCGGCTGCGCCGGGGGCGCTTTTGTTGCATATGCCGCTTACCTGTGCTAAACTGCAAATACAGAACCATACAGGAGGGGCTTGGGTATGAAGAAAAGAAATACATTTCTGATTTTTCTGTTGTGCCTCGCGGCACTCCTCATCCTGTCCGGCTGCGCAAGCCGGAACGCTGACACCGCCGCGCCATCTGAACCTCATGAAGCTACAAGCGTCAGCACACCCCCAGAAACTCCGGCAGATGCAGAGGAAACACCCACCTACGCAGATACGAAAGAGCAGCCTATCGTCACTATGACCATCTGGTCATACGATGTGGACAAGGAATTTGCGTACACCCTCACGCCGGAGGATTCCAGCCGCGTGATCGCCATTTTTGAGGGCGCGGAAAAGGAAGTGCACGATGTGCCCCTCTCCATGGAAGTATCGATGGAATTTCGGTGGTGCAGAGATCGCATGAGCACATCGCCGGAATCCCTGGATACGCTGGACGGGAATCTGAACGGCGAAAGCACGCTCCTCACGCTGGACGCAGCCGCCTGCATCGAGCTGCGGCAGATCATTACGAACTACGCAAACGCTGATATGCCGAGCGAATGGCCGGATACCCCCTCCGCCGGCTGCGATTGACGCTTTGCCCCCAGCCAGCCGCAAAACGCGGCTGGCTGTTTTTTGCGCTCAGTCGGCGTTTTTACGCTGATAATCCGCGCCCCAGGTGACCATGGTGTCGAGCACGGGCTTCAGGCTGTAGCCGGTCTCGGTGAGCGTATACTCCACGCGCGGCGGCACTTCGGCATACACCTTGCGCGTGAGCAGCCCCTTTTCCTCCATGTCGCGGAGCTGTGCGGTCAGCACCTTCTGCGTGACGTGCCCGATGGATTTTTTGAGCTCGCCAAAGCGCTTTGTGCCGCCCATCAGGTCGCGCAAAATCAGTACCTTCCACTTATCGCCGATGAGCATCAGCGTCGTTTCCACCGGGCAGGCGGGTAATTGCATACGAAAACCTCCAATAGTATCCTTTTGGTAACTACAGCACAATATTGTGCTTACTTTACGAATCGTCCCTACGGCGCTATTATACTGTCAGCGAGTGAAAAACGCAACATTCTTTTTGGGAGGTACAGAATTATGATGAACAAGACTGCTGAGCGCACGGTGACGCTGGACAAGGGGCGCGTGGATGTTTATACTGAAAACGGCATTACGCTGTATGCCTATCAGACCCGCGACCTGATCGACGATGAGGTGTTCGTTCTGGCAAAGAACGGGCGGGGCGTGGTGATCGAGCTGCCGTGCTTCTATGACAACATCCGGGAGCTGACCGCGTTCCTCGCGGCGGAGAAGGTCAATGTTGAGGCAAAGCTGGTCGCCTATCACGCGGCGGGCGCGTCCTTCCTGCCGGATGTTCCGGCGTATGGCACGGCGTCCTCCGTCGCCTATAACACAACGGGCGGCGGCGCGGCACTGGTTGCGAACTTCCACGATGCCTTTGGCGACGCATTTGACGCAGGGCTTTGCGGCGCAGACCATGTGCTGGAGGAAGGGGAGACCGAGCTGGCTGGCATCCGCTTTACGGTCAAGCCCAACGCCGAGGCATATGATCTGGAGATCCCGGAGATCAACTGCGTGTATACGCACATGATGGGTCACGACTGCCACTCCATCGTGGCGGGCTGCCCGCACGCCGACGGCATCATCTCGCAGCTCAATTACTACATCCGCCACGGCTTTGACCTCGTCCTGACCGCGCACTACACGCCGGAGGACCTGAAGGACGCACGCGCAAAGGTGGAATACCTGACGGCGCTCAAGGACATCGCCCTGATGTGCGAGTCTGCGGACGAGATGAAGGCAAAGGTGCAGGCGCAGTACCCGAACTACAGCGGCATGAATTATCTGGACATGACGGTGGGATTCTTCTTCCCGAACAAATAAGACCGCAGGAGGCATTTTTATGACGCAGGCAGAACGCAGACGGTTTTTGATCGACGCGCTTCTGGCGGAGCGCCCGTCCTGCCGGAAGCAGGACGTTCCGAACGACGCGCAGCGGCAGAAAATTCTGCTGCGCGCGCTGATGAACGTGCGCCCGCCAAAGCCCGTTTCGTCCGAATTTCTGACGGTGCAGGACGCGTATCTGCGGCAGGCGCTGGCGGAGGACGGCATCACGCGCGTGGAGGACCTGACGCCGGTGGACGGCGACCTCTACCTCTGGCAGGGCGACATCACGCGCCTTGCCTGCGGCGCGATCGTGAACGCCGCGAACAGCGGCATGACCGGCTGCTATGTGCCGAACCACGCCTGCATCGACAACTGCATCCACACGTTCGCGGGCGTGCAGCTCCGGCTGGACTGCGCGGAGCTGATGGCGCGGCAGGGGCACGAAGAGCCGACGGGGCAGGCGAAGATCACGCGGGCGTATAATCTGCTGTGTGACTATGTCCTGCACACGGTCGGACCGATCGTCACCGGGCGCGTCACGCCGGAGGACGAGCGCCTGCTCGCGTCCTGTTACCGCGCGTGTCTGGAGCTTGCGGAGGCGCACGGCGTCAAAAGTATCGCTTTCTGCTGCATCTCCACGGGCGTGTTCCACTTTCCGAACGACCGCGCGGCGCAGATCGCCGTGCGGACCGTGCGGCAGTACAAGGCGGAGACAGACAGCGAAATGAAGGTGATCTTCAATGTATTCAAAGACCTCGACCGGGAGCTCTATGCGCAGCTACTCGGCGACGCTTGAGCGCCTGCGCGCGGCACTTCGGGATGCCGACTGCGTCGTGATCGGCGCGGGCGCGGGGCTGTCCACCGCGGCGGGCTTTACCTACTCCGGGGAGCGGTTTGAGCGCTATTTTGCGGATTTTTCGGAGAAATACGGATTTTCCGATATGTATTCCGGCGGATTTTACCCGTATGCGACGGCGGAGGAATACTGGGCGTATTGGAGCCGGTATATTTATGTCAACCGCTATCAGGACGCGCCGAAGCCGGTCTACCGCGACCTGCTGGCGCTTGTGGACGGCAGGGACTATTTTGTCATCACGACGAACGTGGACCACTGCTTCCAGAAGGCGGGCTTTGACAAAAAGCGCCTGTTTTACACACAGGGCGACTATGGGCTGTTTCAGTGCAGCACGCCGTGCCGGCAGGAGACGTTTGACAACGAAGCCGCCGTGCGCGAAATGGTCGCGCGGCAGGCGGATATGAAAATTCTGTCCGAGCTCGTGCCGCGCTGCCCGCACTGCGGCAGACCCCTCACGATGAACCTCCGCTGTGACGACCGCTTCGCGGAGGACGAGGGCTGGCATCGCGCGGCGGAGCGGTACGAAAATTTCCTCCGCACCCGTGCGGGTCAGAAGATGCTGTTTTTGGAGCTCGGCGTGGGGTATAACACGCCGGTCATCATCAAATATCCCTTCCGCCGCATGACCGCGCAGAATCCGCGCGCGACATATGCTTGCGTAAATCTCGGCGAGCCGGACACGTCCTATGTGCCGCCGGAGCGCTCCATTTTCCTGAACGCCGACATCGCCGCCGTCCTGCGCGACCTGCAAGCCTGAAAAACCGCCCTCGGTCCTCCGAGGGCGGTTTTGTATACGCTTATTTGGAATGCCCGCGGCACTCGATGGGGAGCGTGCGGATGACCTTGCCGTTTGAGACGAGATACGCCGTGTCGTACAGATTGACCGTCGGGCAGACGTGGCTGGGGATGACCTCGACCTTGTCACCGACCGCGACCTGCTCGCAGAACTTCGGGCTGTTCAGCACGCCGTGCTCGTCAAAAAGCGCGTCGATGGTAATATCTTCCGCGCCCTTGATCGCGCCGAAGCCCGCCGTGGCGCAGATGCCGGTCGGGCGGTTCTGCGAGACGAGCGCCTTCGCGCCCGTGTCCAGCACCACGCGGTCGCCCTGCGGCTTGGAGATGACCGACGCCAGCACCGCCGCCGCGCAGCGGCTGAAATCGCCGATGGCGTTGGACTGCCCCACGTCAAAGAAAATATACGTCCCCAGCCGCAGCTCGGTGATGCCGGGGAAGCTCTGCATATGCATCACCGACGGCGTTGCGCCGACGCTCACGGTGTCGAGCTCCACGCCCATGCCGCGGATGATCTCCGCCGCGCGCACGGTCTTGGCATACGCCGCCTGCGCCTTTTCGCAGCAGTCGGCGATGGAAGCCGCCTTGTAGGTGTGCCCTTCGTGCGAGAAAATGCCCTTTAACACAACGTGCCTGCACGCCTGAATGGCGGCGACGAGCCGCGTGAGCTGTTCGTCATTTGTAACGCCCGTGCGCACCTCGCCGACCTCGTATTCGATCTGCACCTCCAGCGGGCGCGCCTCGGTCGCAAAGACCTTTTCCATCTGCGCGAGCTGCACCTCGTTGTCGATGCCGATGCGCACATGGACGCGGCGGTGCAGGCGCTTGAGGCGCTCATATTTATCCTCGCCGATGACCTCGTTGGCGATGAAAATATCACCGATGCCGTGATCCGCCATGACCTCCGCCTCGCCGATCTTGGCGCAGGCGATGCCGCACGCGCCGGCTTCCATCTGGAGCTTTGCAAAGTACGGCATCCGATGTGTTTTGATGTGCGGGCGCAGCTTTAACCCCAGCGCGTCCGCTTTATGCTGCATCATCTGGATATTGGCGAGCGCGCGGTCGTTGTCGATCAGCAGGCTCGGCGTTTCAAGATACGAATAGGGGGACTGGATCATGATTCTGCTCCTTTCTGCGCGCACTCGGCGACGGCTTCGATCTCGACCAGACAGCCGAAATGCAGTTCCTGTGTGGATACGATGATGCGGGCAGGCTTGTGGTCGCCGAAGAAGTTCCGATATTCGTCGTTCGCGTCGTCCCAGCCGCCGATGCCCGCGATGTACACCCGGCACTGCACAACGTCCTCGCGCGTCACGCCTGCGGCGCGCAGCACCGCGTCCAGATTCGCCAATGCCTGCCGCATATGCTCGCGGATGCCGCCCTCCGTGACCTTGCGCGTCCCCGGGTCCAGTGAGAGCTGCCCGGAGATATACAGCATCCCGCCCGCGATCATCCCCGGCATATAATGCCCGCGGTTTTCGCCGCTCGTTTGAAGTGTAACAGCTTTCATAGCACCCTCCAAGATGTAATTCTATTTCTGCATAATTTTTTATATCACTGATTTGGAAGCCTGTCAAGATGTAATTCTATAAATGTATAATTTTTTATAACCTCATCAGAACGCTCTTGCCTGCGCCCTCGAAGGGGAGTATACTGGATAGCAGAAAAACCGCGCGAAAGGGGAGGGGCAGCATGGACCGCAAGCATGAGGTGCTGGCGCAGGTGTTCGGCTACGCGGCGTTTCGCGGCGGGCAGGAGGCACTGATCGACGCGCAGCTCGCGGGGCGCGACGCACTCGGCATTATGCCCACGGGCGGCGGCAAGAGCCTGTGCTATCAGATCCCGGCGCTGCTGTCCGGCGGTATCACGCTCGTCGTCTCGCCGCTCATCGCGCTGATGAAGGATCAGGTCGCGGCGCTCAAAAAGGCGGGCGTTCCGGCGGCGTATATCAACAGCTCCCTCACGCCGGAGCAGATTCGCGCAGTGTACAAAAACCTGCTGGCGGGCAGGTATAAGATCGTCTACGTCGCGCCGGAGCGGCTGGCGGCGGAGGGCTTTCTGCACACGGCGCAGGCGCTGGACATTTCGATTTTGGCGGTGGATGAAGCGCACTGCATTTCGCAGTGGGGGCAGGATTTTCGCCCGAGCTACTTAAAAATCGTCGATTTTCTGAACGCGCTGGATCGCCGCCCCGTCGTCTCGGCGTTCACCGCCACGGCGACGGCGCAGGTGCGCGAGGACATTGCGCGTATTCTGGCGCTGCGCGACCCGGTGTGCGTCGTGACGTGCTTTGACCGTCCGAATCTGCGCTTTGAGGTCTTAACGCCGCAGAAGAAAGAGCCGGTGCTGCTGAGTCTGGTCGAAGCGCGCGCGGGCAAAAGCGGCGTCATCTACTGCTCAACGCGCAAGGACGTCGAAAAGGTCTGCCAGATGTTACAGGATCACGGCGTCGCCGCGACGCGCTATCACGCCGGTCTCTCCGATGAGGAGCGGCGCGAGAATCAGGATGATTTTGCTTACGACCGCTGCCCTGTGATCGTGGCGACGAATGCGTTCGGCATGGGCATCGACAAGTCGAACGTCGCCTATGTCCTGCACTACAATATGCCGCAGAGCATGGAGGCGTATTATCAGGAGGCAGGACGCGCCGGACGCGACGGCACGGACGCGGAGTGCATTTTGCTCTATTCTGCGAGCGACGTGCGCACGGCAAAATATCTCATCGAGCATTCCGGCACGAATGACGAGCTGACCGAGCGTGAGCGCCGGCAGCTTGTGGAGCGCGACCTGCTGCGGCTGAATCAGATGGTCGGCTATTGCAGGACGACCGCCTGCCTGCGCGGGTATATCCTGTCATATTTCGGCGAGCCGCACGCCGGGCGCTGCGGGCACTGCGGCAACTGCGACGCCGTCGTGACCGAGCGGGACGTGACCACGCAGGCAAAAATGATCCTCTCCTGCGTCCGCCGCATTCAGGACCACATCGGCTACCCCGTCGGCGCGGCGCTGCTGGTGCGCACGCTCCGCGGCAGCCGTGACCGGCGCATCCTCACGCTGGGGCTGGACACGATCTCGACGTATGACCTTCTGCACGACACGCCGCGCGGCGAGCTGCGCGAACTGGTGGCGCAGTTGGAGGCGGCTGGTTATCTGCGGGAGACCGCCAAGGGCGGCGCGCTCACCCTGACCGACCGCGCGCGGGACGTGCTGTTTTACGACGAGCCGGTGCGCATTCTGGTGCGCAGCGCGCCCAAGCCCAAGCGCCGCGCCGCCAAAGCCCCCGCGCCGGACGACGCGCTCTTCGAGGCGCTGAAAGCGCTGCGCCTGCAAATTGCCGAGCACGAGCACATCCCCGCATACATCGTCTTTTCCAACGCCACCCTCCGCGACATGGCAGCCAAACACCCCACGACCATGGAGGAATTTCTAGAGGTCTCCGGCGTCGGAAATTACAAAGCCAACCTCTACGGCGAGGCATTCCTCAGCCTGCTGAACGGCTATCAGGAGGCGCTGGATGTTTAAGACCGCAGCAGACCAACTTCACAAAAAATCCGGCGGGGAGTGCTTTTGCGCTCCCCGCCGGATTTTTTGTGCGGTTTGACAGGGGAGAGCGGGTTTGCTACCATGTAAGCAGTATTAGTTAGAGTAACTTAACGGCACTTTGGAAACAGAAAACAAGCAGACGACAAGGGTAGGGGAACGCCATGAAACGGGCTTACGCAAAATCGCAATACGCAAAGCCATATGAGTGCTACTGCCGGGAGCGGTATCCGCAGGAGGCTGCGGCGATTTTTCAGAAAGCGGACACAAAGTACCGCGAATTTTTGACGCAGATGCCCGACGTCGGCGAAAATCTGATGGCGAAGAATCTGCTCGACTGGCTCACGATCCTCACCTTTTACGAGGCGAGCGACCACCGGCTGGACGGCGAAGCGCTGCTGGAGATCAAGCGCCGCGCGGCCGAACGGCTCAAATTCCTCGGCGCGCTCGTCAACGGAAATCGGACGACGAGGGCGCACCGCCTGTTTGAAAAGACTTATGTAAACTATAATCGCATGCTCAAAGAGTATCAGGCGCGCGGCGAGTGGCGCGACGCGTGGCAGGCCGAGCTCAACTCGGACCGCCGCACGGAGGGCTTCTGCTTTCACCTCATCGGCTGCCCCATCGCCAAACACGCGCGCGAGCACGGCTACGAGGCGCTGCTGCCATATCTCTGCAAGACCGACCACTACCTCGCGGAGGTAATGCACACGCGCCTCATCCGCACGCAGACCGAAGCCCTCGGCGGCGAATACTGCGGTTATTTCATAACGGGCAACAAAGAGTGACCGTTGGGGCAATGTCCCAACGGTTTAAGCGTAAAGGAGGCTAAAAGTCGTGGCGGCTTCCGCCATTAGAGCCAATTGCTTCATAGGCGCAGATGATCTCCTCAATGCGCTGAAAACAAGCCGCATCGTCAAGGCTTTCGTCATGCACGATTTCGAAAATCTTTTGAAGCGTCTGATAGCATACAGATTCCATAATGCGTTCGAGCGCGTCCGGCTGGAGCGCCGGAATGTGCACCTCGATCTGCTGATTTTCGAGCAGGTGAACAAGAATTTCCTGATATAGTGTCATAGTATCCCTCCACGTAGTACTTATTAGTACTGTGCCAACCATTTTAATCTATTCACGCAGTATCGTCAATAGTATCTATTGGTACTATAGGAGAAACTGCGATATGTATTTTCAAAGGCTTCGAGATTTGCGTGAGGACAAAGACCTGCGGCAGGAGGATATAGCAGAGTATTTGGGGATCAGCCAGACTGTCTATTCCCGCTACGAGCGTGGATTTCAGACCATCCCGGTGACCCATCTGCTGCGCCTGGCGGATTTTTACGGCGTGACGACAGATTATATTCTTGGCAGGACTAACAACAGCGGACGCTCTCTGCGTGAGCGTATGAAGTAGAGGACTGAAGCACATGGCAGATAAAATTCAAACCGCCTACGAGGCGTCCAAAAATATCTATGACGACGTTCTCACGCAGGGGAACTTTTTTAGCCGGCTGTACATCAAGCTGCTTTGGAGCGGCACGGACGACCGGGAGATCGCGCGCAAGGTCCTGTCGTATATTCCCGACGATTTTGCGGGCGCGCTGCTCGACGTCCCGGTCGGGACGGCGGTGTTTACCGAGCGCAAATGGGTGCGGCTGACCCGCGCGCGCATCACCTGTCTGGATTACAGCACGGATATGCTCGCGCAGGCGGAAAAGCGGCTGGGCGGCTATGCGCACATCCAGTGCGTGCAGGGCGATGTCGGAAATCTGCCGATGGCGGACGAAGCGTTCGACACCGTCGTCAGCATGAACGGCTTCCACGCGTTCCCCGATAAGCAGAAAGCATTTCAGGAAACGTGGCGCGTCCTGAAACCGGGCGGCGACTTCATCGCCTGCTTTTATATCAAAGGGAAGTCCAAGCGCACAGACTGGCTGGTCCAAACCGTCCTCGCCAAAAAAGGCTGGTTCACCCCGCCGTTTCAAACAGAAGAAGAGCTCCGCGCGATCTTGCAGAGCCTGTACAAAGAAACCGACATCCACATCGATGGCTCAATGGCGTACTTTCACTGCGTGAAGTGACGCGGACTGATTATTTCAAAACAGAACGACAGCCGCCCGAAACACCGGGCGGCTGCGATTGTTTTTTGGCATTCTATAACTCTTTTGTGTTCAGGACTGTACCTGCCGCGTCCAGAGCATCTGGATGTTTCGTATCATTTACGCTTTCTCACAGCGCCTTAAAATCATATAATGATCCCCTCGCAATGGTCGATCTCATGCTGAATGATCTGCGCCGTCCAGCCGGTGAACGTCTTGATGCGCGTCTGGAACTGCTCGTTCTGCCACTGCACCCTGATGCTCTGGTAGCGCTTCGTTTTCCGCGTGCCGGTCAGAGACAGGCAGCCCTCCTCCGCGTCATACGGCGCGGATTTTTTGACGATC
>CAKUED010000007.1 GCA_934646005.1 uncultured Oscillospiraceae bacterium | reverse complement strand
TGGATTGCGGTTTTAAGGGTCACGAGAGGAACGCATCAATTTTCATTGGATTTCCTCTCCAAATGGCTCGAAATCAGGTGTACCGGCAACGGTACCGTGGGTTCGAATCCCACCCACTCCGCCATACAAAAAGCCCACCCACCCGGGTGGGCTTTTTGTATGGATCGTGACCCCGGAGCGGGTAGATTCGAAGTTTATGCTGCGAAGCAGTAAATCCCACCCACTCCGCCAAAAATCGCAGCCTGTCCAAAAGGACAGGCTGCTTTTTTGGCGGTAGGCAATAAGTAATAGTGAATAGTGAAGAGGTATTATTTCGTCGTAACGTAGGGGAGGGGCTTGCCCCTCCCGTTCGCTGTGAAATGAGCAGAAGAGGTTCAATAAGAAGCCCGCTCCTGTTGGAGCGGGCTTTTTATTTGGCGAGGTCGGAGGGAAAGCCAAAGCTGACCCGCGAACAGATGATAGCATGGTTTAATCAGTTCCGTCATGGCGATCCCGCAAACCGTGAGTTTCAGAAACGCCTGATTGACACGTTTGTGAACGCCGTGCATGTGTTCGATGATACCCATCCATCCAAAAGCAGCTTTGGCAAGCTGCTTCGCAATGATCTCATCCGCGGACAATGGTACTCCTGCCCAGCCACAGCTTCACGCAATGGGGACAGCTCGGAGAGATCCTCGGAGGGGTGCAAGACCCGTGAGCAGCGCCAGCCGCCGTTCAGCCGCTGCCTTTGCTCCGGGAAGAAGCGCCGAACAGGAGCAAGCATCAAAATTTCAAAAGCAGGGGCGGCTCTGCGCAAACAGAGCCGCCCTGTGGCGCAAGGTATTGGAAAGTACGGCAGACAGCCATGTTTTCCGATGCTTTGATTTGGAATGACGGAAGATACTCCTTCATACGCTGAACCGAGGTGATCGAAATGGAAAGCGCACAGCGAGAGCTTTTATCTGTTTTATTAAAAGAAGTCTGCACCCTCGGTCTGATCTCCAAAACGACCTATTTGGGCGCGGCAGATTTGGTACATTCGTCGATAGACTTTCCAAACTTCTTTCGGTATCCTGTGTGTTTGACAGGAGGTATCGGTCATGAACATTGTAAAGATCCGCAATGAAATGCGAAACGGGCGGACGATTTTTGATCTGCCGCTGCGCGTGACGTTTTACGCGCGCGTTTCCACAGACAGAGATGAGCAGTTAAACAGTTTGGAGAATCAGGTACAGTACTACACAGAACTGATCCAATCCAAACGAAGCTGGAGCTATGTGCCCGGATATATTGACGAGGGCATCAGCGGCACCAGCACAAAGAAGCGGGATAGCTTCCTTCGCATGATCCGGGACGCCAAAGACGGGCGCTTCGATTTTATCATCACGAAGGAAATATCCCGCTTCTCGCGTTCCACGCTGGACAGCATCCAATACACGCAGGAGCTTCTGGAGCACGACGTCGGCGTTCTGTTCCAGAATGATAACATCAACACGCTTGACCCGGACAGCGAGTTCCGTCTGGTCGTCATGGCAGGCGTGGCGCCGACCCCGGCCACTCCTATCACTTCACAAACGGCTGATAAAAAGCGCCCCGGATGGCATGGTCTGCTGCCCGGGGCGCTTTGCGCCTTAACCGCCCTGCGCCTCCAGCGCCTGCTGGAGGGCGGCGAGGGCCTTTTTTTCGATGCGCGAGACGTACGAGCGCGAGATGCCGAGCTGTGCGGCGATCTCGCGCTGCGTTTTGGCGGGGCGGTCGCCCAGACCGTAGCGCAGCGCGATGACGGCGCGCTCGCGCGGCGTGAGCACGCGCTGCATGACCTCGTAGAGCTTCGCGTGCAGCTCGCGCGCGCTCAGATCGTCGAACAGGTCCTCCTCCGAGCAGACCGTGTCCATGAGCGAGAGGGCGTTGCCGTCCTTGCCGGTCTCGATGTAGTCCGACAGCGACACGTCCGAAGCCGTCTTCCGCTGCGCGCGGAAGTGCATGAGGATCTCGTTTTCCACGCACCGCGCCGCATAGGTCGCCAGCCGCGCCCCCTTCGCGGCGTCAAACGTGGAGATCCCCTTAATGAGCCCGATCGTGCCGATCGAGATCAGATCCTCCTGATCGGCAGTCTGCGTGTAGTATTTTTTATTCGGATGAAGCAAAAGGATACGATTTTTCTATAGGAAACGGAGAAATGGCTTTCCAGCACAATCACACAACATCCAGAATCATTTGGACTATAAAGCTGCGTATTCCGAAAATCTCTTAGAAAAGACATGATTATGAGCAAGCTTATCCGAAAATGAAGAAAACACAGAAAAGAGGATATATTGAAGGAATTGATAACGGACTAAAGCACTAAAAGGTTTATAGCAGGGGGAAACAGTTCAGCAAAAACCGAGAAATACAGTACGCTTCATACGGAGGTTTTCAAATATCCGTCGAAATTATATCGACAGCAAAGCTGGATGTTCCAGAGCGCCCTTAATGAGACTGTTTACCCATAAAGTACTTTTCAACAGCCCACCTGCCTGATACAATGGCTTTAGAGGTGAAGCGCATGCCGAGGGTCACACGGAACTATCAGCGGGAGGATTTTTCTGATCTGCTTGCGCGGATGCAGCATTCTGAGGAAGAGGCTGCGCCGGACGTTGTGCAAGGTGCGCAAAATGAAGCAGCCGCTCCTGTGCAGGTGTCACAAGAAAAGCGGCGCAGGGACAGCCTGATGAGCAATCGGACCATGCGCTATGCCTATTCGTCGGTCGAAAAGCGGCTGCACGACCGGGACTGTGCGGAGGTCCTGAAGATCCCGGACACGGAATTTGAAATGCTGGCAGCGTATCGGACGGACATGAAGCGCTGCTGGCTGTGCGGGCGCAGGGCGATCGTCCGGGCGGGCGTGTCCTGCGAGGACGCGAAGCACATGGACGCGTACATGGACGTGCTGCGGCGGTTCGGCGCGCTGTCCGGCGAGCTTCACGCGCTCATCATCGTCCACCATGCGCGGCTTTTTGACGTCCGGCAGAACAGCGTGCACATTCGGTGCGGCGAGGACACATGGATGCTGTGCGGCGACCGGGAGGCGCTGTCGCTATATCACAACGATTACGAGGTGCTGGACGGTTATACGCGGCTTTTCAAATCGACGTTTCACTTGCAGCAGACCGCCGTGCCGCCGCACGCGTTTCGCTCGCTGATCTACTCGATTTTTCACTATTCGTGGGCGGATCATGTGGAGCACTTTCGCGCCGAGGCGCTGTTGCGAAAGCAGGAGCAGCTTCGGAAACGCCTTCAGAATGCGCCCAATGTCGTGTGCCAGAAGCGATGGTCGCTGCTGTACCGATATTACGCGGCGGTCGATCACGCGGGCGCGCTCAGCGCATACTGTGCGGAAAACCGGGCGGCGGAAGAGACGAGCCGATCAAATTGCCAAATCGTACATTGCCGCGTGCGCCGGTGGAAAGTGAAGCGGTTTCTAAAGGCGGCGGAACGCCTGAAAGAAGAACGCATCCTGGCTGCCGACGAAGAGTACGCGGCGGCGTGTGAGGTGCTTGCTGCGGAAATAACATATTGATGCAAAACCGGGATTTCTTTTCAGAAGTCCCGGCTTTTTGCGTTCTTGGAGGTAAACGATCATTGTAGAAAAATCAAAGCACTGGAATCTGCATATCAGCCGGTGTGCGCCGGACTGCCCGCGCGACCCGCCGGAGCTGCTGGTGTGCAGCGACTACGAACGTTGCCGGCACTGCAGCTACATGGCGCACGGCTTTCAGTGTGACCACGGAAATGGTCAGTGTGTGCTGACAGACATGGAACAAATCAACGGGAGGAGGCAAGCGGATGTTTCAGGCAATTCTGAATCGAAAAAAGCATCCCGAAGCGGCAGGTATTAAAATCAAGTTCCCGATCCCGGAGGATCAATATGAGAACGTTATTTTAGCACTTGAGAAAATGGGGATCGGCAGCGCCGGATCACGGGACTGCCGCATACTGGACATTCACGCGCCGAGCTGCACAGCGCTGCATCGGGCGGTCGGAAGAATGGCAAGCGTCGATGAATTGGATTGGCTCGGAAGGAAGCTGGAGCGATTTGATCCGTACAGGCTGCTGCAATTTAATGCTTCGGCGGAACGGTTTGAGGTATCTTCTGTACCGAATCTGATAGACCTGTCCTTCTGTTCAGATGATGTGACCGTGATCTCGGATTTCGGCGATTTGGAGCAGGTCGGCAAACGGCACTATATGACCGTTCGCGGTGACTGTAATGCAAACAAGCTGAAGCACTTGGACGGTGAGGCGATCGCACTGCGGCTGATGTCCAGAGAGCAGGGGCATTTGACACGGTATGGTGTTTTATACGATAACGGCTTTCAGCTGATACACTACTACGACCGAAAACACCTCCAGACGCTCTGGCTGGACGAAACGCATGTGTTGGAAGTGGAGATCACACCTCTGAATGAAGAAGAGCACAATTGTCACGAATATGTTCAGCTCCCGACGAGCGAAATCAGGCTGGAACGCGCCATGCAACGCGTAGGAACTTCCTCCGGCGGCAAAATGCAGCTCCGGCTCTCAGAATGCCGCCTCCCAGATGGGATCGTTTGCACGCTGGATGTGAAGCACGAATCCATCTTTGAACTGAACCGGCTGTGTCAGACTTGTTCAAAGCTCAAGGAGCAGGATCTCGTGAAACTCAATACGATCTGCAGGTTGGAAAAGCCGAAGGGCGCAGCCAAGGCTCGCCGGATCGCTGAAAACCTGGACCAATTCGATTTTGAACCCAACACTCATGCGCCGGAGAAACCTGGAAAGCATACGCCCCAGCAGGATGAAAGTTATGAAGACGACGATGCAAGCAGAAAGGAATGTATGAACACACAAATTTGCTATCTCTACCGCGACGCATCCAACTACAAGATGCACAACGAATGCGTAGTCGCCGGGGAACTCACGCAGGAGCAGATCGCGCAGATCATGGGCTGCTGCGATTCCGGCGAGTTTTTCATCCCTGCGCAGGTCGGTCTGCCGGAAAGACGCTTTGACGACATCGCCCCAGAGGACGACCACTGCTGGTTTGAACTCTCCGCAGACGGTTTTACGCCGACAGCAAAACCTGCGACGGTTGAAGTCAGCGCACGGCGGCTCGTTGAAAACTTCGCCGCCGCAAAGGAACATTGGATGGACCCTGCGTTTCATGCACAGGGGCAGGAGATGACGCTATGAAAGGGGGAATTTCTATGGAAAAAGCGATCGTGATCACATTGGCTGTGCTGATCGGCATTGCTGGAATCCTTGCCATCGGCGCGCATCTGGCAGATGCAGCGGCGCTGGTGCTGTATGAGCCGGAGGACGAGGATGACGAAGACATTTAAGAAGGAGAAGCAAATGGAATTTCAGGTTATCAAACGAAACGGCAATGCCGTTATCCCGGATGCAATGTTTGAACTCTGCGAAATGGAGAACGCAAAACAGATCTCCATGGTGCAGCTCAAGGGCGGCATCCTGCTTATGCCGGAGAGTGTGAGCACATACGAGCTTGTCACGCTCATCGACGCGCTGAATACGCAGGCGTGCGAGTTTCTGAAAGCCATCGCCGCGGAATGCGGTCCGTGTGAGGAGGAGCACCGCGAGCTTTCCTTGGAAGAGGTACTTTCCGAGTTCGAGGTCACCGTGCCGGACTGGGCGCGCGAGAGCGCCGGGATCGGCAAAAGCGCCAAGTTGGAATGCAGCCCGGACGAAGACAGCGGCGTGATCATGCTCTGTCCAGCACCCTATCGGCACAATTTGATGGACGTGCCGTATCCGATCCTGCGGTACTTTCTGGACTTCGGCTACGACCTGTACGCCTTGAATGAACTGCTGGTCACAGAAAGTCAGGGGGATTCGGATGCAGAGTAGACTGCCGGTTTATCCATACAGCGCGCAGGAGGCGCGCAAACGCGGAGAGCTCGAGAAATGGCGCGAGAGCTTTCGGGAGAATTGCGCCTGCGCGGGCGCTATCGAAATTGCGATCGGCGAGAATTTTGATGGGATGCACCTGAAGAATGGCACAGTGGAAAACGTTGTAAAACTGTACGGCTATAAACGCGTGGCATATGTTCTGGCAAACACCGTACAGGTGCTGCACTATGACGGTCGCTTCCACCCAGAGAACAGAGCGTGGAGCGACCGGCATTACATTCTGAAGGATGAAACGCATAATGCCTGCTTTGCCGTCCGCAGCCATCCGGCTGTCGTAGACGGCTTCATCACGCGGTACAGACGGCTCGTTATGGATCTCGGGTTGTTTGACCAGAAGCACTGCGAGCCGAACCGCAGCGAACAGGACTACACCGGCAAGGTGCTTGTCCTTTCCTCCAGCGCCTTGAAGGAGGAATGCTGGTCACCGCAGAATCAGCTCTGGCTGGCACAGAACGGCTTTGGATGCAGCCCGACGGCATTCGGACGCGCGGTTTATGGCGTTTGCCTTGGAGACGGCGAGTATGCACGGTGGGATCGCCAGGACTTCATCGGCGTTCTGAAGGACGAGTTCCTGCCGGATTGGGCAAGGGAGAGCCTCAAGCAGTATCGGCGACCAGAGCAGACCAAAACACAGGAAATGGAGATGGGAATGTAAAATGGACAGCAAACTGGTGCAATTCGTCCGGGAGCAGTTTCCACCCGGAACGCGTGTGCGGCTGGATTCCATGAATGATCCTTACGCACCCGTAGCGCCCGGAACGGAGGGCGAGGTGGCTCATGTGGACGATGCCGGGCAGATCCACATGAACTGGGCGGACGGCAGAACACTGCCTCTCATCCCCGGCGAGGACCACTTTACGGTGCTGGCACCGAAATTGTCGCTGCTGAAGCTCTACGCGCCGCTGACCGCAGATTACTATCTGTCGCATGACGGCAACGAAAGCGTCGGAATGGACGGTCAGGCACTGCTGGAATATCAGGATCAGATCGCGGCGGCGCTGCTCAAAAACCGCGCGCCGGAGGAAGCGGAGCGCGGCGTCATGCACTGGTACGGCAAAGCGGACGGCGTCCGTGATAAAGTACGTTCCGCCGTTTTCACGGTGGAGGAGCGCGACGGTCAGCTCTGGGGTGTGGTGGAGTGCCGCGTTGCAGGCAAGTTGACGACAGAAGAACTGAGAACCTTGAAAGATTATCTCGCGGGTCAGATGTCGGACGGCTGGGGAGAGAGCTTTGAGCAGCGGGAGATCTGTGTGGATCGCCGAAGCGCGCTGTACGTTCATCTCTGGAATTACGGAGATTGGAGCATCCAGACCGAGCAGGAGCGCTTCTCTCCCAAATTTGCAGACGGCTTGCCGGAACTCTGCTTTTCTACGCTGCCCAGCAGCGGCGAACTCATTTGCATCAAACGCGGCGAACGCGGCTACTACCCAAGTGACTGGAATACGCCGGATCGGGAACAGAACCGCCAGATCGCAGAGGAACAGAACCGTCGGCTTGGCGTGACGCTGGCGCAGCGGGAAGCGATGGAATGCGGCAGCATGCACGGATGGACAGTTCCCGGTGCGGACCCGGCATTTGTAGAAGAAATGCAGAAAAAGCAGGAACAGAAAGAAGGAATGACCATTGCGCAAAGTATGTGAGGTCTACCTGGCAAGCGGCACGCCTGCCAGCGAACGCGGCGTGGAGCTGACGTTTCCCGCAAGCCAATATGAGCTGCTGGATGCGTTCGAGCAGATCCGTACAGCCGCGCCGGGTGATGTTTACTGGCAGACAGACGAGTTTTATCGGTTTGACTACCTCGTGCCGTATCTGGATGAGAACATGTCCATTTTCGAGTTCAACGCTCTGACGGAGCAGCTTTCCAAGCTGGATGACCGACAGGAAGCGGCGCTGGAGGGACTCTTGCAGATGCAGATGAACAAGCACGCGCAGGAGAACAGCGGCATCTTTACGGCGCAGGAACTGATGACGCTGGCCTACAACGCAGATCGCTGCCATGTGCTTGCAGACGTCCATACGAATGAAGAATTGGGAAAATTCTATGCGGATAACGACTTCCTGCCGGAACTCAGCAGTCTGCCGGACAGTGTATATGATCTTCTCGACTACGCCAAGATCGGCAAGCAGATGCGCGAGGACGAAGGCGGCGTTTTTACAGAGCACGGCTACGTCGTGCCGGAAGGGGAGCTACTGCCGCTGCCGGAGCATGAGCCACAGCGGGAAATTTCCTATATGATCCGCCTGACGCTCATGAACCACGAGAACGAGCAGAAAACAGCCATTTTGGACTTGCCCGCAACAGAGCAGCGGATGCAGGAAGTGCAGGAAGAACTGGACGCGCCGGAGTGGTATGACGCACAGTTTACCGGCTGTGATGCCATTGTGCCGCAGCTGAATACCCTGCTGACCGACGTAGAGGAGCTTCCGAGGATCAATGAATTGGCGCGGTCGCTTCAGGCACTGAAAGAGAATGGACAGATCACAAAATGCAAAGCTGTTATTCGAGCGACTGGTTGTGAGACACTGGATGATGTTTTCGACCGCATTGTAAACCTGCCGAAATATTACTTCGAGCGGGAGATTCGAGATCAGGAAACGTTGGTGCGCAGTGATCTGGATCTCATCCTTGGCGGCAAAGACGCGGAGGTCATTTATAAACACTTGAACCGCGAAGCCTATGCAGAAGATGTCCTCAAGCAGTACGGCGCGGAGATCACACCCTACGGCATGGTCAATCGCACGGACTTCGGTCCGCTGCACGAGCCGATCCCGCAACAGCGGCAGGAACAGGAGCAGGCGCAGGCATACGAACCGCAGATGGGAATGTAGAATATTATACTGACACAGGGCCGTTTTCCGGGTAGAGGAAAGCCGCCCACCTTTTTTACACTCTTTTCCGGGAACACGGCTCGGAAAGGACTTTTATGAACGATGAAGAACTGCGGGAGTACCTGAAACGGTTCTGCTTTGGGCGTGAGCATCAGATCAGCAGCCGTGATCTTGTGCGGCAGATGAACGTCCGGGAAAGTGAGCTCCGCAAGCGGGTCAATCGCCTGCGGCGCAAGTCCGTACCCATCGCCAGCAGCCGCGAAGGATATTTTTACGCCAGCAACGCCGCAGAACTGTATTCCACCATCCGGCAGCTCAAGGAGATGCGCGCCGGACTGGACGCAGCAATCTGCGGTCTGGAAACTGCAATGGAGCATTTCTCCGAAGTGCGGAACGGGGGTGACCGGGATCGCTAGACCCTTTATTCCGTGGATCGGGAACAAAGAAAAACTTATTCCGTACATCTGGCAGGTGTTCCCACCGAGTCCGAAGCTCTATCTCGAACCATTCGGCGGGGGAGGAGCGGTGCTGCTCGGGATGCAGCCCAAGGTCAGCCGCATGGATATTTACAACGATTTCAACTGCAACCTTGTAAATCTGTTCCTCTGCGCACGGGAATGTACCATTCAGCTTTTGCAGGAACTGAAATTCCTGCCGCTCCATTCCAGAGCCGAATTTGAGCTTCTGCGGGAGTTTTTGAAGCACAAGCCGCTTTGGCGGCAGCGTATCAACGAGGAACAGAATGCCGTGCAGGCGTGCTTCTCCGGCGAAGAACGCGAGGAACTCCTGCAAATCCTGCGGGAGCGAAGCGAGCTGTTCGACGTTCAGCGCGCTGCGGCGTATTACAAGGTCTGCCGAGGCAGCTTCAGCGGCACGACCACGTCCTTCGGCGTGAAGCCAAACAATCTGACGAATTTTCTCTACCTTTTCGATGATGCCTCCAAGCGCCTACAGGATGTGGTCATTGAAAACAAGGACTGTCTGGACATCATCCGTGAGCGCGACAGCCCGGACAGCCTGATCTATTGTGACCCACCGTATTTTGACGCGGAGGATCTGTACGCGGTGGACTTTCCGAAGGAAAAACATGAAGAACTGCACTGGATTCTCTCGCAATGCAAGGGATACATTGTTGTGTCGTATAACGACTGCCCGTTCATCCGCAGTCTGTACGACGATTTTTTCATTCTGGCGTTTCGCCGCAGCAATCCGCTTTCCCAGAAAGCCGGCGCAACCTACGGCGAACTCATTATGACAAACTATGACTCCCGCCCCTATATGCAGCCGCAGGTCAGTATGTTCCCGGCCGAGATCGAAAATGGCGATCTCGTGCTGGTGCATGAACCCGGCTGCGGTTCGCTGCGGGAAATGAACAGGAGGGGAAAGCTGGAGTGACAACATTTGATAAATCACAGCCGCCGTGGGAACTCTGGGAACTGCTTTCGGAGAAAATAGAGCGGAGCTGGGAGACGTATCAGAAAAACCTGTATGGCAGAAGCTCGGGTGAGATGATCGGAATGGCGGAGGAGATCGCGGCGACAGCAACCTGCTATGCAGAGTTTCAGTGCAGCGGAGATGAACTTTCCGTGGATACGCTGGCGTATCTGATGCAGTTTGAAGACCCGCTGGCGGTCGTCCGCGATCACTGGCTGTTTGAGCAAAGCACGGATCAGAGCGAAAAATTTCAGAATGTACTGGAAACTCTATGCCTGGAAGCGGACACTGGTCAGCACAGAGCGGATATGCAGCGAGATGAAATGACCATGCAGATATAGGAGGAATGGAAATGGATTTTTCCAATATGGAAGTTACAATCGACCATATTGCCGACACTAGCGCGAAGATCAAAGCCTACGCCACCGTCACCTTTGACGGGATGTTCAAGGTACATGGTGTCCGGCTTGCGGAGTCCAGAAACGGGCTGAGCATCATCATGCCCCAGCGAGGCTACGAAAAGGACGGCAAAAAGCTGTACACGGACATATTTCACCCCGTCACGGGCGGCGCAAGAGCTGCGCTCAAGGAAGCAGTTATCGACGCTTACAGAAAAGCGCTGAAACAAGGAACATGAGTACATGCGTTTTGAATTAAGAAGCCATTATTTCAAATCGTCTTGCGAATATGGAATGTGGCTAATATTAAAACTTCGGTTTAGCAGACATGCTTTCTGAAAAGCAATATTTGCATATCCTGCTTCTGTGCAGTACCGAATAATTTGATCGCATGCCTTATTTGGAAGACGTACTCCAAACGTTATTTCCCGCAACCAGCTTCGAGGGAACGAAAAATACATGTCGCTTACGTCTGCTGAAGGAGCAAAACCTCGCTCTCCCCCAAACGGAAAGAATAGGACAAAGCGAAACTCTTTTTCATAACGCCAACAGGAGGGCTTTGTAAAGATTGCATCATCGAGGATATAATCGTGACGCGCAATTCCTTTACAGAAACGCAGCGTTCTTCTTACATTTCTATATTTTACATTGCCATACTTAAAAGACAGCTTCCATCCTTCAAAATCAGAAACGGCGGTTTGACTCCATCCTATTTGATTAGCAAAGTCATTTGGAAAATCAAATGTGAGGCAAATCCCGTTATGATTATCTGCATAGTGAGCCCACATCAATGGATTGTTTTCAGATTTTGAGAAACAGGATACAATACAATTTTCAACGGGTATGCCGAACGGAAGCGCTTCATTAATGCGGATACCACGATCACTTTCTAAGAACTGTGAGCCATGCTGCGCTTCTAGAATTTTCTTGATTAAAACAGTGTCTGGGGCACATCGCTTTCCGTGTTGGACAAACTCGTATGGAATCGTACACTCTAACGGGTCATTAAATGAAGCTGGATGTGAGAAATAAACTTGTGCGCCCTGAATCAACGAAATGAGTTTTGGGGATATTTCCCGCTCATTTGAACAGTTTCGCTTTGGATTGAACACACGCATATATTTATAGATTCGCATGCCTTATTACCCCTTCCAATTAACTTCTAAGTCTAATTATAGAATATTGGCTCATTTTTTCAATATTTTGTGGAGATGAACGATGAAATACTGCCGTTGCCTGCGCCCGCCCTGAAGGCGGGTGCTTTTCTGTCCAGCGAAGGGAGGTCTAACTCCATGATCCAAAACACACCATACCGGGCGCGTGACCAGCCGGAGCGCTGTGCCGCGTCCACAGCAGAAAGGAAAAGCTATGCACAAATTTGAAAAACGGGACGCAAAGTCCAAAATGTTCGTGATCCTCGCTGTTGTCGGTCTTGTAGCCGCGCTTACGGTCGTCATCTTTACCGCCGTCCGCATGATCCGCAAGCCTGCTGCATCCAAGGACGATTCCCAGGCGGGCATCGTCTACGACGCTTCCGCCATTGAAGGCGGCTGGGATAATCTTAGCCCAGAGGAGATTGCAGAGAAGCTGAACGAAAAGGTTGCGGAGGGCATGATCAATATCAGCATGAACACCGCGCCCTATTTCGAGGACGGTGCGTCCGAAGGCAACGTGATGATCGTGAACGAAGCTATCAACAACTACCCGCAGAAAGTCCAGATCATTCGCAACGACACGGGTGAGCAGATCTACGAATCCGGCGCAATCGCCGTCGGGAGTAAAATCGAGCGCGCAAAGCTGGACGTTGCCTTGCCCGCCGGTACATACGAATGTACCGCATATTTCCACAACCTTGACCCCGACACCGGCGAGATCATCGGCACGGCCGGGGCTATCATCAACATCACCATCAAGAATTAAATTTTCAAACAAAAGGAGTATTTTACCATGAAAAACACCAAGAAGATCATCTCTCTCATCCTCGCTATCTGCATGCTCGCGTCCCTCGCCATTTCCGCTTCCGCTGCCAACACCGTTGACGCATCGGGCGGCACGGGCACGTCCTCTGTCACGCTCTCGTCCACCGCGGACGGTTCTATCGGCGGCGACCCCGCGGCCACCAAAATGAGCGTCACTGTTCCGACCGTTCTGCCCATCGCTGTCGGCACCGACGGCACCGTTTCCACCGCAACGGATGCCAAGATCGTCAACAACAGCTTCGGCGCTGTCAAGGTTGCAAACGTCTCCATCGAAGCTGCACAGGGCTGGTCGCTGGCTGCGTTCGGCGACAAGTCCACGCTCGCCCATGAAAAGGTCAACTCCAACAAGTTTGGCTTCTCCCTCCGCCTCGGCGACGGCGAAAAGAAGATGACCGACGACAAAAACGCTTCCAAGCAGACGCTTCTGGACGCTGCTGTTGAAGGTTGCTTCATGTCCGGCGTGGGCGACACCACTGCAAACAGCATCGGCATTGCCTATGACGCCATTGTGACCCCGGTTTCTGAGGCCGTGACGAACACTGCCATCGCAAGCGTCCTGTTCATCATCGCTTGGGATGCGGTCTAATTCAATCGCCTATCGCACAGGGGAACGCGCAAGCGTTCCCCTTAAAATCTAACAGGAGGTATTCAACGTGAAGAAAAAACGAATCCTCGCATTGTTCCTTGCGGCAGTATCGTGTCTGTCACTGGCAGTCAGCGCGTCGGCAGCCACCACACCCAACCGCAAGACCACGGATTTCCGCGATTTCGATAAATCAGCTTGGTATGCCGAAGCCGTGAGCGCAGCCGTGGATAACGGTCTGCTTTACGGCAAATCCAGCACCATTATCGACCCGAACGGCGACATGACACGTGCGGAGATGGCGGCTATCATCAACCGCTCGTTCGGGTGCTATAAAGCCACTGATATTTCGCAGTATAAGGACGTATCCAAGAGCAAGTGGTACTACAACGACATCGCGCTGGCGGTGCAGATGGGCACATACAACGGTCGCTCCGCTTCGGCGATGATGCCGGACGCGCCCATCACGCGGCAGGAGGCGATGACGGTCGTTGCCCGCGCGTTGGAATTGGACTATGCCGCTTACGCTGACACAGATTTGTCCAAATTCACCGACGCAAAGAACCTTTCTGCGTGGGCGCTGCCGTATATTCGAGCCATGGTCGGTGCGGGGTATATCCGCGGCAGAGGAAAAATCCTTGCACCGCAGGACAACATCACCCGCGCGGAGTTTGCGCAGATTTTTGCGAACATCATTCAGTCGTACATCACTGTCAAGGGCGAATACACGGAGGATTTTGACGGCACGCTGCTCGTTCGCTGTGCAGACGTGACGCTCAAAGACCTGACCGTGGATGGCGATTTCATCATCGGCTGCGGCGCGGCGAATGGCACGATCGTGCTGGACAACGTGACCGTCACCGGGCGGCTGCTCGTCTGGGGCGGCGGTACAAAAGCCGTGTACTGCAACAACGGCACGAATATGCCGGAGGTCGTCGTGGCGCGTGTAGATGACGCGGTCAAAGTCATTTATGACAGAGATTCCACCCTCGCGGTCATTGACACGATCAAGACCAGAATCACCGAGCGCGCGAAGCAGAACAAGGAAACCGAGATCATCTTTTACGATGTCAGCGGACTGCGCGAAGCGCAAAAGCAGCTCAATGCCATCGTCGCGGACAATCAGATTTCTGTTGATGCTCCGGCTCATCTGTATGCTGTTGTCGGCGCGGAATCCGTAAAGGCTGAATTTACAAACAACAGCGAGAATGATACCTACAAAATCGAGATTCGTAAAAATAAGGACAACGCACTCATTGCCGACGCCTTTGAGCTCGCCGCAGGAAAATCCATCACCACGCTCACGCTTCTTGAAGCGCCGGAGTTCGGAAACACGGATTGCACCGTAACGATCACAGCCTACCGCGACGGTAAGCAAATCGGTTTGATGCAGACGGAGCTGACGCTTCACGCGGCATATCTCTGGTCTAAGGAGGTGCTGTGATGTGAAAAAATCGCTCGTGCTTCTTCTGCTTATTTTCGCACTTTCCATCACGGCATTTGCCGCCGAAACGACGGAAGCCCGCGTGCCCGTGACGCTCACCGTGGTCAATACGGTGTCGCCAATTTCCTGCACCGTACCCGCCTGCCTGCCGGTCTCGCTGGTGGACGGATATGTGGTCTGCGCCAACAACGCCGCCATCACCAACACCGCCAAGTCTGGAAGCATTAAGGTGACGAAGGTAGATGTGCAGCCCAGCGTGTTTGAGATCGGAAGCTACGACAGTTTTTCGGCGGGCAAAAATAGCATTGCGCTCAACATCAACGGTTGTCCGACAAAGGGCTCGGGCAGTCTGGCGCTGATGGAGGATGCCTTTCCGCCCATCGACGCGGAGCAGTCGCTTGCCATCCGCTACCGTGCAAAGGTATCTGCAAGCGAAGCCGTCACCAACGTGAATGCCGCGACCGTCATCTTCACGATCGCCGCCGCAGAGGAGGAATGACGTATGAAAATTAGAAAATTGACCGCGCTGTTGCTTGTCCTCTGCATGATGTTTTCGCTGAGCGTTTCGGCATTTGCAGCAGATGATGTTGTTGCCAGCGGCACGATCCAGAGCAGCGGCATCCGCTGGTCGCTGGACGCAAGGGGCTGGCTGACCATCTCCGGCACAGGCACAACGCCGGTGTTCCAGAGCGCGGATGACCAGCCGTGGGCGGCATACCGGGAACAGATCGTCGAGGTCTGGTACGACGATATGAGCGCGTTGACAATTCCCGACCTCGCATACTGGTTCGAGGGTTGCACTAACCTGACCACCGCCGAGCTTCCGCTCGCGCCGACCATTGGCAGGCACGCCTTTTATGGCTGCCCGAAGCTCTCTACGCTGACCATGTACTACGGCGAAACAGTCCTGAACAGCATCGGTGAGGATGCGTTCTGGCGCGAGACGGACAGCGGCGATACCCTGACGATCTGCTATATCCTCGGCTACCCGGACGCCACAACGCCGTTCCATACCTACGACTGGGCTGCCAGCCACCGCGCAAACCTGTATTTTGATGATGTGTATGGAATTATGACCATGAAACCCGTCATCGGCACATGCCCGGATTGCGGCAAATATGCTCTGCAAGGCTCTTACGTCGAAGAACGTCATACTTCCCGTGGTCATAAGATTTATAACGAGTGTTCCAGCTGCCACTACGTCGAATACACCGGCGACTACGAATACAAGGACCACGGCGACGGCAGCTACGGCTCGTGGACGTGCCCGGACTGCGGGCGGCATACCTGGGAGCTGGAGGATGAGCGCGAGGCGACCTGCACGCGCAACGGCTACGAGGACTACGTCTGCGCCTGCGGCGAAACGAAGCGCACGACCATCTACGCCAGCGGGCACGACTACCGCTACGGCGACTGGACAGACTACTCTGCCAGCCAGCACCGCCGCGAGAACGAGTGCTATAACTGCGGCGATGTGGATTATGAGTACTCCGCGCACAGCTTTCTCTACGGAAGCTGGACGCAATATAACACCGCCCTGCACAGCCGGACGAACACCTGCACGATCTGCAGCCGCTCCGAGCAGCAGACCGCCGCGCACAATTACAGCGCAGGCGCATGGAGCAGATACAGCGATACCCAGCATCGCCGCGCCAAGACCTGCTCCGACTGCGGCGCGTCCACGTATGATTATGCCGACCACACAGATGCAAACGGCGACGGCAAATGCGACGATTGCGGCGCAACGATGAGCCTGACGCTGACTTGGAACGCGGGCGCAAACGGCGGCACAGTCGGCGGCATGATCGCCGCGACGACGGTGGTCAAGCCCGGCGAGTCCGTGAGCGCCCCGACTGCCGTGCCGGTCAAGACCGGGCACAGCTTCAAGGGCTGGTATACCGAAAAAACAGGCGGCGCACTGTATAACACCGTGACCGTCACAGAAAGCCGAACATTCTACGCGCAGTTCACCGCAAACAAATATACCATCACCTGGGATCTTGGCGCAGGCAAAACGGAAACGACCAGTCAGACCTACGGCGAAAAGCTAACATTGCCCGCCGACCCGACTCGCAAAGGTGCAGAGTTCCTCGGCTGGTTCACAGCGGCGGATGGCGGCGCACAGGTAGATAGCAGCACCACCTATACAACAGATGGCGAAACGACTTACTACGCCCACTGGGAGATCACGGAGGTATTTTCCGTGACCGTGCCTGTGACGCTGCCGCTCGTCGTGGATGAAGACGGCGAGGTCCACACGGGCAGCGCTGAGATCATCAACGCCTCCACCGGCGCGGTCGTGGTCTCTTCGGTCAGCCTGTCCGTCAAAAACGGCTGGCGGCTCGTGCCGTTCGATACAGACATGGCGCATGAACAGGTAGACGCCAAGCTCCTTGGCTTCCGCCTCAACAACATCCAGACCACCAAAGCCGGCAGCACAGAAACGCTCACCCTGTCCACCCCGTGGCAGATCCCCGAAAGCGGCGGTCTGCCGATCAACTATGATGCTGTCGTATCAGCAGTTTCGCAGCCCATTACGGAACAGGATGTGCTGAGCGTAGTGTTTGTGCTGGAATGGGCGTAAGAAAAGGGGGAGTGACCAATGATGAAAATTCTGAAGCGCGGCAAGCTGCTCATTTTCTGCGCACTTATCTGCCTGCTGCTGGCGACGGTCGCTTCGGCAGGCGGCAGCGGCGATGTGGCATCCGCTGTGGAAAGCACATGGACCACTGCTGCCGCGCAGATCAAGACCGTTGTGGACAACGTCGTTTTCCCGGTCATCGACATGGTGCTGGCGATCGCATTTTTCGTAAAATTGGCGACCGCATATTTTGACTATCGGAAATCCGGGCAGTTTGAATGGACCGCCCCGGCGATCCTGTTCGGCTGTCTGGTCTTCACTCTGACCGCCCCGACCTACATCTGGGGCATCGTCGGGCTGTGAGCAGCTCAGAAGGGAAAGGCAGGTGACAGCGCCTGTTTATCTGGGACTTTGTTGCGAACACGATCCTGGACGAGATCATGGAGTGGGTGTACAAGCAGGTCGTGGGCTTTCTTGCGAACTTTTTCGGCGAGATGGGAAATATGGGCGCGGAGCTGTTTGAAATGGGCTGGGTGCAGAGCATCGTCCTGTTTTTCTCATACTTAGCGTGGGTTTTGTATGCTACTGGCTTTGTAGTAGCCTGTGCGGAATGCGGACTGGAATACTCGTCTGGCAGAGCGGACATCAAGGGAACGGCCCTGAATCTCATCAAGGGCTTTCTGGCAGTGAGTCTGTTCACCGTCGTGCCGGTGAAGCTCTACGAGCTCTGCGTATCGCTGCAGGTAAATTTCACAAGCGCACTCAGCGGCGCCGGGGAGAGTATCGGCAGCGTCGCGGGAAAGATCTTAGAGGAGCTGTCAGCAGACAAGCTCGCGGATTTTACCGAAACGCACGTCGGTGGATTTGCCACGATCTCCAGCCCGTTTATGATTTTGTTCGGACTCATCCTGATGGCGTATGCCGTCATTAAGGTATTCTTCGCCAACCTCAAGCGCGGCGGCATTCTGCTCATCCAGATCGCGGTTGGCAGCCTCTATATGTTTAGCGTGCCGCGGGGGTATCTGGACGGGTTCTATCAGTGGTGCAAGCAGATCGTGGGGCTTTGCCTTACGGCTTTTTTGCAGGCGACGATCCTCATCGCGGGGTTGATGGTCTTCACGCAGCACGCTCTGCTCGGGCTCGGTCTGATGCTCTCCGCCGGAGAGATCCCGCGCATCGCGGGGATGTTTGGGCTGGATACCTCCACGCGTGCGAATCTGTCCAGCGCAGTCTACACGGCGCAGACGGCGATCAACATCACAAAAACCGTTGCAAAGGCGGCTGCGGGATGACGGAGCTGACACTGGGCAGCCTGTTCGACGGCATCGGCGGCTTCCCGCTGGCGGCGGTGCGAAACGGGATCACGCCGCTCTGGGCGTCGGAGATCGAGCCGTTCCCCATCGAAGTCACGAAAGCGCACTTTCCCGATATGGTACACGTCGGAGATATTACGAAGCTCAAGGGCGCGGAGCTGCCGCCGGTGGACATTATCTGCGGCGGCAGTCCGTGTCAGGATCTTTCCATCGCAAACGGAACACGCGCCGGCTTGCAGGGTGCGCGCTCCGGCTTATTCATGGAACAGATCCGAGTCACAAAGGAGATGCGGGATGCAGACATACTTCGAGGGCGAACAGGTCAGTCTGTTCGCCCCAGATACTTCTGCTGGGAGAATGTACCGGGCGCGTTCAGCTCGGGAACGCCGCACGGCGAGGATTTCCGAATTGTCCTGGAGGAAATTGCTCGATTACATCGCCCCGGACTATCAGTTCCTCGACCTGTCTGCGGGCGCTGGAAACCTGCTGGGGCGATCCGAGTGGACGATACGTTCAGCCTTGCATGGCGGGTGCTGGCTGCGGAATACTGGGGCGTCGCCCAGAGACGCCATAGAATCTTTCTTGTCGCAGATCTTGCAGGCACATCCGCCGAAAAAATACTATTTGACTACTGCGGCGTGTCTCGGAATTTTGCGCCGTGCCAAGGAACGTGGCAAGCCGTTGCCGCAGGCGTTAGACACTGCTTTACGGATACAAGCTGGCTTGATGCGCTTGACGGAAAGCGGCATTACGGCACAGGATGAGGTCGGTGCGTATCACATCAACCAGAGAAATGAGGGGATTGACCTGGGCGGTATTTCCGGCGCGCTGCTGGCAACGCAGAATATGCAGATGCAGACCTTCGTCACCTCCGGCGTGATCACGAAAGGGAGCGGCGAAGCGACCCTCACGCCAGAGCTGCACGGAACACTTTCCTGTGGCGGCGGTCAGGCAGGTCAGGGATACCCCTGTGTGCTGACGACCACATTTCCTGCGAGCGATCGTGTATCTGCAAGCACGCCAGCGCAGGAGGATGACGTCTATTGCATTATCGGCAACATCATTGACCGTCAGCCGGGAAACGGCGGGAATGGATTTGGCTATCAGGCAGACCTTGCATATACCCTGACCGGTATGGATCGCCACGCCGTCTTTGCACGCCAGCGCATGGATGCGTTCAGGGATGGTGATGTCACCAGCACGCAGAGCACCAGACAATCTAAGGACGCGACAGATCTGGTCGTAGAATCGGGACGTCAGTATGCGCGGCTTATTCGCAGACTTACGCCATTGGAGTGCGAGAGATTGCAAGGCTTCCCAGACAAATGGACAAGCCTTTCCGATGCTGCGGATTCAGCAAGATACCGGGCGCTGGGTAATTCCGTCGCCATCCCGTGCGTGGAGTTTATCATGAAAAGCCTGAAAGAAGCTGTTTCGCTCGGTATGTAATATGCTTCGTTTTGCGGCGCTTCTTTGTTGCTTCTAGTCAATAGCTTTGTGCCGGTGCTTGCAGTATGCTTGCCTTGCAAATCAAACAGAAAGGACGAAGCCCAATGGCAGACAAGAAAAACCTCTGCGCGCAAATCGACACAGCGCTCCATATGCGTGTGCGGCAGGAGCAGGAACGATCTGGCAGGACACTCAGCGAGTATGTAGAACAGCTTATCACAGACTATTACAAAATGAAGGAGAATGTAAAAATGACAGGCGATATGAGAACGATGGCAATTCAGCTTCCGGAAGAACTCTTCGAGCGGCTGAAGGCATACCTCAAGAAAAACAACCTTAAGCAGAAGCAGTTCATCATCGGACTGATCGAGGATGCGCTGGAGCAGGACGAAGAAGACACTGCAGCGCAGACAGATAGCGAAGGCGGCTCGGAGACAGAAGAACCCGACGAACCAGACATGGATGCCGAAGAAAAATAACCACCCAGCGCCGCCGCAGGATTTTCTGCGGCGGTGCTTTTTTCGTTCATGGAGGTGATCGTATTTATATTTACCCAGACAATTTAAACGCCAAAGCCACGCTCTGGCTCTGGCAGCTCCGGGACTTAGCCGTCATCGGCATTGGGCTGCTCATCGCGGTGCTTGCGCTGACGCAGCTTGGATTATTTTTGCCAATGGTGCTGGTGGCGGCGTATGCGTTTTTGTCCATCCATCTGGATGGACTGAGCGTGCTGGACTTCCTCTCATTCGTGGTCAGCTTTTACATCACAGAACAGCAAATCTTTGAATGGGAGGACCCGACATGAAAAAGCAGAAGAAGGATAAGCGGCGGCAGTCCACCCAGCAGCTTATGGGCATTCAGAAAATCACGGACTACTGCATTTCCACCGACGCGGGTGACTTGGTGTTTTATATCATCAAGCCCACAAATATCAGCGTCCTCCCGGCTGGTGCGGTCAGTGCGAAGATCCGGGCGTTCCAGAACACACTCAGCGCGCAGGCTGGCGTGGAGCTGCTGGCAATGAACTCCCGTGAGAGCTTTAACGCGACGTGCCTCTTTTACCACGACCGGATGCAGGAGGAAAAGAACCCCGCGATCCGGGAACTGCTCGAACAGGACCGTGCGTTTCTGGACGAGAAGCAGGTGCAGATGACGCTGGCACGTGAGTTCTATCTTGCCGTCCGACTGAAAAACGAGAAGCCGGATACGGCATACACCTTGCTTTCCACCATTGAAACAAAATTCCGCGACAACGGCTTCACCACGCGCCGCGCCGGAAAGGAAGACCTCAAACGCCTGCTTGCCATCTATTTTGAACAGAACACCACGACGGAACGCTTCGAGGACTACGACGGTCAGCGCTTTCTGGAGGTGATCTAGTGGGGCTTTTTAAGCGCAAACGAAGACAGGACGAGGAAACCGAAAATCTCAAAGCGTTTCTGGACATGATCGCGCCCAGCATCGTGAAATTTGAAACCGGCTATTACATCTGCGGCAACACGTTCCGCTGCATTTGGGCGCTGCGCGAGTATCCAACATCGACCGACGATCTTGCCATCCTGCGGCATTTGGGCGAAAAGCACGGCGTGACGCTGCACATCTATACACGCATGGTCTCGCCGCTCGAAGAACGCAAGATCGTCCATAACGCCGAGATCCGCAACCGGATGAACCGCGGCAGCTCACAGAATATGCAGCAGGCGGTGGAGGCCGAGAGCAATTTGCAGGACGTGGCGAACCTCATCGGCTCGCTGCATCGGAACAAGGAGCCGCTCCTGCACTGCGCCGTCTACATCGAAATGATCGCGGGTGATATGCAGGAGCTGCAAATTTTGCAGACGAATGTGGAGGTCGAGCTCATGCGCTCGAAGCTGAACGTGGACAGGCTGAAGCTTCGCCAGCAGGCAGGCTTCTGCGCCGTCAGCCCGGTCGGATTCAATGTGCTTGGCACAGAGTATGAGCGCGTCCTGCCAGCAAGCTCGGTCGCAAATCTGTTCCCATTCAACTATTCCGGCAAAACAGACCGTAAGGGCTTCTACATCGGGAAAGACAAGTACGGCAGCAATATTGTGGTCGATTTCGACCAGCGCGACGAAGATAAAACCTCTGCCAACGTGCTGATTCTCGGCAATTCCGGTCAGGGCAAGAGCTATCTTATGAAGCTGTTGCTTTTGAATTTCCTTGAAGCCGGAAAGTCCGTCATTACGCTGGATGTGGAGCACGAGCAGTGGGAGCTGTGCCATGCGCTTGGCGGCTGCTTTGTGGACATCATCGAGGGAACGTATAAGATCAATCTGTTAGAACCCCGCTGCTGGGACACCGATGCAGACCCGTATGACGCGGATGCACCAAAAGCGTTCCGGCAGTCTACCCGGCTGGCACAGCACACATCCTTCCTCAAAGACGTTTTCCGTACTTACAAAGACTTTACGACGGCGCAGATCGACACCATAGAAATCATGCTGACAAAGCTCTATACCGAATGGGGCATTACGGAGGAAACGGACTTCTCGCAGATGCGGCCGGAGGATTACCCGATCTTATCCGAGCTGTATGATTTCATCGAGATCGAGTATGAGAATTTTGATGAAACAAAGCCGCAGCTCTACACCAGAGAAACGCTCCAGCAGGTGCTGTTGGGACTGCATTCCATGTGCCGCGGTGCGGATTCAAAATTCTTCAACGGTCATACGAACTTGACCTCGACCCGCTTCTTGGTGTTTGGTGTGAAGGGCTTGCTGTCTGTGGCGCAGAACGTGCGAAGCACGATCCTGCTGAATCTGCTGTCGTATATGTCGGACAAACTGCTCACCGAGGGCAACGCGGTCGCGGCGCTGGATGAACTCTATATCTGGCTCTCGAACCCGGTTGCCATTGAGTATATCCGAAACTCCCTCAAGCGTGTGCGCAAAAAAGAGTCCGCGTTGGTACTGGCAAGTCAGAACCTCGAAGATTTTGACCAGCCGGGTGTGCGGGAAATGACCAAGCCGCTATTCTCCATTCCGCCGCATCAGTTCCTGTTCAACGCCGGTTCGATTGACCGGCGCGCCTACATGGATATGCTCCAGCTGGAGGACAGTGAGTTTGACCTCATCAAATTCCCGCAGCGCGGCGTCTGCCTCTACAAATGCGGTAACGAGCGATACCTGCTGGAAGTCCACGCGCCGCCGTATAAGGAAGCGCTGTTTGGAAAGGCAGGCGGTCGTTGATGGCAGTTTCGCCATTGCTTCTCAAAGCAGCCGCCGCACTGCTGACCAATGAAAAAGGACGCAAAGGTGTCGGCTTTGTGTTGATCACCGTTTTTGCGCCGGTCATCCTGATCGCCGCCATCCTGTGCTCTGCCGCATCGGGTGGGGCAGAACATAATAATTTCGCCGTGGAAGCCTCTTTTTATGGTGTGACATATGGCGGCGAGATGCCTGCTGAGTTTCAGGTGCATATCGCGGATATGCAGACTGCTTTCACCCTTCTGGATTCAGCGGTGGCGGAGACCAACACGAATATGACCGACGGCAATCGCCTTGACCCGATACAGGTCAAGGCGATTTTTTATGCCCTCTGCTTTGGCGAGGCTGCGCCGAGCCAGCGCGCGGCAGATCGTTTCGTGGACTGCTTTTTTATCACAGAACAGAGAACCAGGATCATAGTCACAGAGTTGGAGGACGGCAGCACGGTTGAGAGTGAAGAAAACTACATGGTCACCGTACCGCTCTCGCTGGCGGCAGCGTATGAAAACCTCGCTGTAAAGCTCGGCAGAACCATAACCGACGAGGACAAGGAAAACGCCGCGCACATCTACACGATGATCGCGGGCAATGCCAACGGCAGCGACGGCACTGGCGCGTCTGGCGGCACGATTCAGATCGACTACGGTACGGGAACTGGTAGTACCGAACTGGACACCTCCGGCTTCACGAACGCGGACGAGAAAAATGCCGAGGACTTGGTACAATACGCGCTCCACGCCTATCAAGAGCATTGGGGCTATGTCTGGGGCACGTTTGGTCATGTGCTGACGGAGAACAGTTTTGAAGCGAAGCTCGCACAGTATCCGGATGCTCTTGCTGGCAACGCGGATTTCATCCGTCAGACGTGGGTTGGCGGCAGAACAACGGACTGCGTCGGACTTACCAAGGGCTACGGCTGGCTGGACGCTGAAACAGGGGAGATCGTCTACAACACAAACGGCATGCCGGATATTTCGGCAAACGAGATGTACCACGCCGCAACCGTCTCCGGCACGATCGACACCATCCCCGAAACACCCGGTCTCGCCGTCTGGCACGATGGGCATATCGGTGTGTACATTGGAGGCGGCGAGGTGGTCGAAGCGCTGGGCACACGCTACGGCGTGGTGAAAACAAAGCTGGAAGGCGCGCGCTGGACGCACTGGTTGAAGATCCCGTATATCAGCTATGGCTGAAGAAAGGAAAAACATGAATGTTCTGATGGTGGAGCCGGGAAAGACTCCGTATGAAACGCAGATCGGAGATGGTCTGCAAGGTATGCAGGAAGCAGTTGGCGGGTACATTGAAGCGGTCTATCTCTACGAAGAACCTGTCGCGCTGATCTGCAACGAAGAAGGAAAGTTGAAAGGGCTGCCGTTTAACCGCGCGCTGCGTGATGAAAACGGCAATGTCTGCGACGTCGTCGCGGGGAAGTTCTTCCTTGTGGGGATCGGTGATGAAGATGATTTTACAGACCTGCCGCATGAGTTGGCAGAACAGTTCACGGAGCGATTTCGCCAGCCGGAGCTGTTCGCCCAGGTCGATGGCAGGATCATCGCCGTGCCGATGCCGGAGGAACAGGTGCAGAACGGGATGGCATACTAACAGGGGGAGTAGTGTGAAACAGGCAAATATACAAATCACATTCGAGGAAGAAAAACTGCGCGCACTCCGGCGCTACATCGCCAAGCGCGACTCGACGTTGGAAGCAGAACTGCAAAAGGCAGCCCAGCGGCTTTACGAAAAGGTCGTGCCTGCCGCCGTGCAGGAGTATATCGGCGACGGCGAGCAGAATGAGGCGTCGCACAGAGCGCAGAAGAAGCCGGAGGTGCAGCGATGAGCAGTCGGGAAATCGTCCTCTGGCTCGATGAGCGCTGGTATAGCGCGCTGAACCGTCACCTCAAGAATGAAACGCTGGAGGAACACATGGAGGACGTGCTGGATGAACTGTGCAATCAGCTTCCGCAGCGCGAGTACGAACGCATCAGCCGCGAGATCTGGCAGGAGGATCAGGAAAGACGGCAGGCGTGGGAAGCCGGCCGCAGGTTTACGGTGTTCCATTTGAGAGAAAACGGCAAGTCCACATATTTTTCTGTAGAGGATTCCCTGGAAATGTTCCAGGTGGCAGATTACTTGCGGACGTGCCTTTCCAGCGAACATGCAGGCGCGAAATTCGCCTCTACGCTTTTTCGCTGCGAAGAGATCACGCAGGAGCGATTCGATGCGGCGACCGCAGAGCATATGGAAAACACCGGGCGCGTCGCTGGTGCGTATGTGCTGGACTTCGACGAGAAAGCGTTCGCGGCGCTGGACAGCACGGCTGGATGGAAGACCTTCGGGATGAAGGACGTGAGTACGGCAGCATATTTTGCCATGCGAAAAGTGCAGATGCAGAAGCAGGAGCGCGCAAGTATTTTCTGCAGTAAGCTGAATGGCAAGGAGATGCCATATGAGCCGCCTGCGATGGAGATGCACCTGTGACCGCCAACCCTTCCCGCCCCGTCGCACCCGTGTCGGCGGTTTGTGCGGCTTTCGCGGCGCAGCCGAGCGCGTACCCACCAGAAGCCTCAAAACCGGACGTTGCGCCGACGTGCGGCACAAAAAATTCGACCGAAGCCCAGCGCAGCGGGTTCGGTCGAAAGAGGAGATGCAGCGGAATGGACGAGACCTGCCGCTTGCGGCGGGGCGAGGGATATGGAGCTTGCATCGACGAAGCGGCGAGGCAGGACAAAGCCGCGGGGTCGTGCGCGCCCCGCGGCGGTCACATCTGCCCGCGGTGCGGGCAGTTTAAGGCTTTCGCGCAGGGGTTGCTGCAGACGCGAAAATAACCCCGTTGGTGTCAGAAAGGCAGAAAGCCCCGCTGTTTCAGGGAAAACAGCGGGGTCATGCACGAAAATTGGAGGAAAATCGGCATGGCAGGCAATAAGATCAAGTTTCCGCTCTGGCTGACGCCGGAGTGCAAGCAGGTCGTGGAAGATAACTACCGTCAGGATCAGTGTCAGAGCCGGAGCGAATTCATTGAAAAAGCGATCTGGTTTTACGCAGGGTTTCTGCACACGCTGGATGCAGGCGCATATCTCCCGCGTGCCCTAAAGCAGATGCTGGACGGTACGCTCGGCGTATTTGCAGAGCGCATTGGACGGCAGCTTTTCAAGCTGGCAGTCGAGCAGAACGTCAACAATCACATTCTCGCTTCAGATACGGACATTGACGCAGCGCGGTACATGAAAATGCACACGCTCAGCATGGAGCAGGTCAAAGGAACAAACGGGAAGATCACGTTTGTTGACGCGCTGCAGCAGGAAAAGGCGCTGTAACGGATGGCAAAGCTGATTCAGAAAAGCGGCTTTCTCAGTAAAAAACGAGCCGGTCGTTATATGAAATACATCGCCACACGCGACGGAGTAGAGATTTTGGACGAGGACGCAGAGGGCATTTATATGCGCTATATTGCCACCCGCCCGCGTGCAGAGAAGCACGAAGGGCATGGACTCTTTGGTGCAGAACTGCACGTTGATTTGGAAAAGACTATGCAGGAACTGAAAGCGCATGAGGGCAATGTCTGGACGATCATTTACTCTCTGCGCCGCGAGGATGCCGCACGGCTTGGCTATGACAATGCAGAAAGCTGGCGCTTGACGCTGTTGGCGCATCAAAATGACTTTGCTGAAGCCATGCAGATCCCACCAGAGCATCTTCGCTGGTATGCGGCATTTCACGACGAGGGCGAGCATCCGCATATCCACATGATGCTCTGGTCGTACGATCCGCGGTATGGGTTTCTGCGGAAAGACAAACTGCTGCATATGCAGTCTGTCCTGACCAATACGATCTACGCGGACGAGCTGAAAGAAATTTATATCCAGAAGGACGTGGCGTACAAAGAAGTGACCGAAGCGGCGCGGGCGGTCATGCACGATCTGGTTGATCAAATGGAATCTGTCTCTGATCCGCCCGCGTCCATCCAACAAAAGCTGCTGGAACTTGCAACGGAACTGCGCACGGTCGGTGGCAAAAAGCAGTATGGCTATCTCAAAAAGCCGCTCAAGAGCATGGTGGATTCCATCGTGGATGAACTCGAAAAGCTGCCGGAGGTAGCGGCGTATTATTCCGTCTGGAACGGCTTGCGCGACACGCTGGAGGGCTATTATAAGAACCGTCCTAGGCAGCACAATCCACTCTCTCAGCAGAAAGAATTTCGCACCATCAAGAACGCCATCATTCAGGAAGCGGAACGCCTGCGCCTTCAACTCGAAGGACCTTCTATACAGACTTCTACAAATCTAACAGTTCCATCTGAATATCTTTTGCACGCAACTGTTAAGCTATTCCGCCAGCTCGGTCAAATCTTCCGCGACAACGCCGTGCCGCCCAGTAACCCAATGGGCATCCGTGTGGACTCCAAGCGCCGCAAGAAGCTCATGCAGAAGCGGCTGGCGATGGGACATAAGCAGGATGACCATGAGTTGGAGCAGGGATACAATCAGACGCTGCATTAAAAAACAAGCTCCGAAGAACGGAGCTTGTCAGGGATGTATTTTGTGCTTGAATGTGCTTTGCAGGCACTATCTCCTTAGACCTTCAGCAATGCTATGCGCAGTTACCACGCCGGCTGACCTGTTGCGATCAGACTGTCCAGATCCATATATGCATTTTCAATCGCTTCGACATGGTACAGGTCGTACATCTTGTAAACGAAATTGGTAAGACCTTTTTCGTCTAATGTTTTCAGCACTGCGCCTGCCGTTGTGCCTTTATGCCTTGCATAGCTTTCCAGCAGGTATGTGAAAAAACGAAATTCCTTACTCAATTTCATCACCCCGCAAATACAGAGAATTTCGCGGATCGCCAGTGGCTTGCTCGGATTCCCACATATCAAAAATGGCAAGCGGACTGAAATGCCAGAGCTTCAGCGTATCATCTGCCAGCATCTCATGTGTTTTGGAATCCAGAAACAGTCGAAGCGCGTCCATATCGGAAATGTTGCGACTTTTTGCAATCAGGTCGGCAACCTCTGAGTCAAAGTTCTGAAGGATCGGAGGCGGTGTTCTATTATTCATAGATGCATCCCCTTACATAGCGCAGCATGGATAGACCTTTCCAAGTCAGAAATGCGTATTGGTCAGCCAGCTTTTGCGGCTTCAGGAGGATCAATGCTGTTTCAACATTGATCGTTCCCGCCATATAGTCACTGATGACCGGCATCGTGTTGTCGTTGGCAACTGGACCGATCACAACATCATACTTTTCACCGCGGTAAGCGCTTTTACGATTATCAGTTACATACCGCAGCCAATCAGCATCAGCGGAGGGAAAACGCAGAATAGCAAGATCCGCTGCCTTTGCATCGTCAAATTCGTAGACTGATACGGTCGGAACGCCCTTGCCGCGGCGAAGCGCCTGTAGCTTTGCCCAACGGACAGCTTGCTCCTCACTGGAGGTCGTATAGAATCCCGCGCCAAAGTCAAGCGCACGGTTGGAAACGATGATCTGCGGTTCTGTGACTGCAATATTGCTCCCGTGATAGAGGATCATAGCGACTGCCTCCTTCCTACGGACAGTATACCCTAAAACAAAACTCTTTGCAACCGCAGAAAGTGGTGAGAAAAATCAGCAAATTTATTGAATTTACCCCAGAACAGAAAGAACGTGCCGCGACCGTTGACCTTGAAGAATTTCTCCTTCGGCAGGGCGAAAAGCTTATCAAGTCTGGACGGGAAAAGCGACTGGCCAGCGACCACAGCGTCACGGTTCACGGCTGCGAGTGGTTCGACCATGCCTCGAACGAGGGCGGTCGAGCAGTCAGCTTCGTTCAAAAATATTACGGCAAGAGCTACGTCGAAGCCATGTCCATGCTGCTGGGCGAGAGCATGGGATCGGTTTATCCGCAGGCAATGAAACAGGAGTCAGTCGAGCAGAAGCCATTTGCACCGCCCGTTCCGAACGCGAATATGCACCGCGTGTTTGCGTATCTGCTCAAAACGCGAGGGCTGGACGCGGATGTGGTTTCCTACTTCGCCCGCAGAAAACTGCTCTACGAAGACGCGGCGCATCATAACGCTGTGTTCATTGGCACGGATGAAGGAAATTGTCCGCGCCACGCGCATCTGCGCAGCACGAACAGCTTCGGCAAAGCATTTCGCCTGAACGTCGAGTCCAGCGATCCGCGTTACAGTTTTCATCATACCGGCACAGATGGAAGCCTGTATGTGTTCGAAGCGCCCATTGATATGCTCTCTTACATTTCCATGAACCCGCATCAGTGGCAGGAGCATAGCTACGTCGCCTGCTGCGGCACATCTCCGATTCCAGTCTTGCAGATGCTGAAGCCTGATACGAAAATGGTATATCTCTGCCTTGATAACGACAATGCCGGTCACGCCGCGAGTGAACGAATGGCAGAACTTCTGCGCGAACGTGGCATTATGACAGAGCGGCTTGTATCGGAAATGAAAGACTGGAACGATGATCTTCTTCATGCTCAGAAGGAGGAACTTGCACCATGCCTGAGTCTGTAACGCCGCTGATTGCGGTCGGCGTGGTGATCGTTCTGTTCATTGTCCTGCTTTCGGTTCTTACTAGTAATTACTCGCTCAACGGTATCAAATCCAAAACCGTGGGCGACGGACAGCACGGAACGGCGAGGTGGGCTACCACACAGGAGATCAAAAAGACATTTGCGAACGTGCCGTTTGACGTTGCGTCATGGCGTGTGGGAAAGAACTTGCCGGAGGTGCAGGGGCTGATTCTCGGCAGCACGCAGCGCGGCAAGCAGTTAGATGCACTGGTCGACCGCGATGATGTGCATTGTTTGATGATCGGCGCATCGGGTGTCGGAAAAACCGCCTTTTTCCTGTATCCGAATCTCGAATTTGCCTGTGCCAGCGGCATGAGTTTTCTGGCGCTTGATACGAAAGGGGATTTGGCAAGAAATTACGGAACGATTGCGCAAAAATACTACGGTTACCACGTTTCCGTGATTGATCTTCGCAACCCAACGCGCTCGGATGGGAGCAATCTGTTGACGCTCATCAACCGCTACATGGACATTGCGCGGGAGCGCCAGGACAACCTTGCTGCCAGAGCCAAAGCGGAAAAATACGCGAAGATCCTTGCCAAAACCATTGTCAATCCGGGCGGTGACGATCAGGATCGCGGGCAGAATGCGTTCTTCTATGATGCCGCCGAGGGACTTCTCACATCGGTCATCTTACTCCTTGCCGAGTACGTTCCGCCCGACAGCGCGGGGCATGAAAAGCGGCATATCGTGTCTGTGTTCAAGCTGGTACAGGAGCTTCTCACGCCCAGCGGTCCGAACAAGAAAACCGACTTTCAGGTCTTGATGGACAACCTACCCTCGACCCACAAAGCCAGATGGTTTGCGGGTGCAGCGCTCAACACGTCGGAACAGGGCATGGCATCCGTTATGTCGACAGTGCTTTCTCGCTTGAATGCTTTTCTGGATTCCGAGCTGGAGCAGGTGCTTTGCTTTGACAGCGCCATCGACGCAGAACACTTTGCGGCAGAAAAATCCGCGATTTTCCTTGTGCTGCCAGAGGAAGACAATACCAAAAATTTTATGGCTGGTCTAATGATCCAGAACCTCTCGCGCGAGCTGTTCTCCGTCGCCGATGAGCATGGCGGCAAGCTGCAAAACCGCGTCGTATTCTACTGTGACGAGCTTGGCACGATGCCGCCATTCGATATTCTGCCCCTGTTCTCCGCAGGCCGAAGCCGCAAGCTGACGCTCGTGCCGATCATTCAAAGCCTTGCGCAGCTTGAAAAAAATTACGGAAAAGAAGGAGCGGAAATTATAGGGGACAACTGTCAGGACACGATCTTCGGCGGCTTCGCGCCGAACAGCCAGACGGCGGAAACGCTTTCCAAAGCCCTCGGCAGCCGGACAGTTTTGACTGGTTCTGTCAGCAAAGGCAAGGACAATACAAGCCAGAGCTTGCAGATGGCGGAGCGCGCGCTTTTGTCGCCCGACGAACTGAAAAATCTGCCAAAAGGTGACTTCATCGTGATGAAAACCGGCGCGCACCCGATGCGCACGAAGCTGCAGCTCTATTTTAAGTGGGGCATTTCGTTTGAAGAACCCTATCAAACGCCGGAGTGTGCCCAGCGCGAGGCCTATTACGCAGGAAAGGAGGAATTGCTGATGAACATTAAAAGAAAATCCATGCCACAGAAGCGCCCGCCAACAGCGCCGAAAGCGGATGACTATATGAGCAGCTATGCCGAGAAATGAGCTTCTTCGGTGAAATTTACGCCGATCCAGACCTGCCGCATCGAGCGCGGACCGTCTATATGTATCTCCGCGACCGCGCAGGCGGCGGGAGCTGCTGGCCGGGTGTGATAACCATTGCCCGCGACCTGCACCTCTCGCCGCGCACGGTACAGCGGGCGTTGAACGATCTGGAATGCGCCGGATACATCCAGCGCCAAAGACGCTATCGGGACAATGGAAGTTGTACCTCAAATCTCTACGTTATTATTGAGCCTTAGCAGGAAATCTGAATGTGTCTGCCGGCAACAGGCCAATATACTTTTGCGGAAAATTTGCCATTTCTTGTGGCTAATGGTATACTAAAACTAGATGACAGCTTTTGCACAATTTGCGCCCAAAGGTCGTGCATTCGCGCTTTTCTGAGAGGAAGCAAAAGATTATGAATGACAGGAGGACACGAAATGATCAGCCCTGATTTGCCAATCAAAAAATCTTCAGAAGACAGATTAAACAGAGCTTCCTTTGCAAAAAGTCTTGCAGCAACGGTACTACAATGTTCGTTTCCTGCTGCGTTTACGATCGGACTTTATGGCGCGTGGGGAAGCGGAAAGACTTCTTTGGTAAACATGGTGCTTGAAACGATTGAGGAACGGGATAGTGGTGCAGTGGTTCTTCGATTCAACCCATGGCTTTGCTCCGATCCAAAGCAACTTACTTCTCAATTTTTTAAGCAAATGTCCTCCGCGATAAAACTGAAAAAGTCAACATCAGAAAAGGTGTGGAAACTGATTGACCAATATGCAGATATATTTGAAGCAGCCAACCTGATTCCAGGCATTGGTTCGATATTAGCTGCTGTTGGTAAAGCTGCTGGCGATGAAGCAAAGAGGCAAGTTGAAAAGCGGTCTGGAAACTTACAAAGTAGCAAAGAGCAAATTATCAGTAAGTTGAGAGAAGAACAAATAAAACTAATTGTGTCTATTGATGACATAGATCGGTTATCTGAAGAAGAAATTATTGCCGTTTTTCAGTTGGTAAAGGCATTGGCGGACTTTCCTAATACAGTATATATTTTGGCTTTTGACTATGATGTTGTGGTTCGCGCGCTTGGTGAGGTTCAGCATGGAAATGGAAAAGATTATTTAGAGAAAATCATTCAGATGCCTTTTGAAATTCCTGCGCCGAATATGACTAGTATTCACGAAGCGCTATTTTCAAAACTGCAGGGTATTTTGGAGAATATTCCGGTTGAGCGTTGGGATAAGGCATCGTGGGCTGAGTTATACCAATATGGACTAAGACACTATGTTCGGTCGATAAGAGATGTTAATCGCTATGCGAATGTATTCTCTATGAAGTATCAGCTGCTGAAAGATGAAACGGACGCTGTCGATTTGCTTGGACTTGTTGCCTTGCAGGTTTTCGAGCCATCTGTGTATTCAAAGCTGGCTGGTTATAAAGAAATACTTTGTGGCTCAAGTCAGGGGTACTTATATGCTCATCAGGAAGAGAATAAGAAACGTATAGAGAGTACAATCTCACTGATACTTTCGCGTGATGGAACGGTTGCAAATATGGAGGCAGCAAGGAACATCCTTGGCATTTTATTCCCCGGGATAAAGAACGAGCTCGGAGTGTCGCGCAGCATTGGCAGATACTATTCTGCCAGAGATTTCTTAATACATAATAATATTTCCGCTTCAGAATGCTTCGACCGGTATTTCGCACTACATCTTGAAGACAGTGCGATTCCTACAGAAAGGGTACGAGATTTAATGTGTACTGCGTCTGAGGACGAGCTTTCCGAAAGTGTAATGCAGATTTATAGGGAAGGAAGAATCGTCCGCTTACTTGACGAAATAGAAGCTCATGCCAGCAACGAAACTGCGTCAACAATTTCGGCAGATAGAGCACCTTTGATAATATCGGCGCTTGCTCGTAATTGGAGCTCTTTTGAAGTTGATGACAGCGGCTTATTATTGGCATATCCGTTTAACTGGCGTCTTCTCAACTGCACCGATTTTCTGCTAAAACGGATAGATATACAGACACGTTGTGCGTTTACTATCTCGCTTTTCGGCGACAAGAGCGTTCAACCATCAACTTTGGCTTTACTGTTGCAGGATTTTGAAAAACAATGCGGTCGGTTTACAGAGAAAGCAGTGGATAAAGACGAAGCGGTCATCCCAGAGGAAAACGTTGTTGCCTTGGAGGAAATATTCAGGAAACGTGTCCTTGCGGCGGTTGAATTCGGTATTGTGTTGAGGCAAAGAAATGACCTGGATTTTTTGTGGATGCTGGAACAAATAGATCCAGAGCTTGCTGCAGACATTAAGAAGACGCTCGTCGTTGACGACCAGGCTCTTGCGAGGGTAATAAGCTATTGTACAAGTCGAGGCACAACAGTGGCGAGAATTGCCTATAAAACGCGGAGCGTGAATCGGAAGAAGCTCGGCGAGTTTATTGATGTGGACAAGGCTTGTCAACGTGTTAAGGCTTTTGTAGGAACAGAGCGTTTTTTCACACTTCCGAAAGATGATCAAATGAATGCAATTGTGTTTATGCGCAGCATGGAGCAACCTGCCTCGGATCCGAATTGTGAAAAGGAAATTGCCGAGGACGGGGTTTTGGAAGAATTGAATCAGATAAGAGGTCAGATAGAGGAAAGCTGCTAGAACCTGAGCCGCGGACGTTCCCGCCAAGGAGAACGTCCGCGGCTTTGCTGTCACCAGTGCCATGACACCATGGCGCGGCTTGAAGGGCAAACTCTATCGGAGAAGTAACACAGAGAAGAAAATAAGGTGTTACCGCTTTGCACGGATGATACATTGCATTTCGTTTGGTATGCCAGTCTCGGGAAATTCTACTGAACCTACTTCGCTTGCAGGAACAACGAAAGAGTACTCCTGCAGGTGCGGCAGATACACATCGAGACGATTTTTTCTGTAATCATATTGAGCCGGATCGTAGAACTGTTTGAAATTGATATTTGAGATGGTGAAGCGAAGCTCCGACTGCCAACTGTACTTGGGCGATTTCCAGAACAGTTCTTCGCCAGGAGTAAAAGCGTCGTCAAAATATAGGTCGTTGATGTCGTGCCTGTGATAGTCAACTTCTTTCATAAACAGCTCGACGGTTTGACCGTTTTCGTAGTAACGTTCCGTCGTGAGCATATCCGCATTGCGCTGAACTGCAATTGGGATTGCCGCCTTCAATTCTTTATAGAAACTGTCGAAATCCATGATGAATAAGAAGCTGGAGTCCTCGCGGCTATAGTTCATAGCTGCACGATAACGATCAAGGTCGAGCGGTGGAATCCCATGTAAGGCTGGAATGCAACTGCTGGGCACATTTTTCTTATGCTCGGCGGCAAAAGAGAAGAAACACATGGCGGGAGTCAATAAAGTGGGGATGTAACGGACATACGCCGTCGGCAGATCTCTTCGGTACAGAATAAACACATGACGCCCCATGGGGAGACCGTGGGAATCTTTCAGTTCGTACAGACGCTTGTCCCAGACGGGAAGATGTGCAAATACACATTCGAGAAAATCGCCGGTTTCATAGTTGCCATTCATCGCGTAATCAACCCAATTAGCGGCACAACTGAATGTGAGCTTCCGCTCACGATAGCATTCTTGAATACGCGCCGTTGAATCCATTCGCATCAGAACCCCAGTGTTAACATTTGATGTCATTTTTTGAATAACCTCCGTATAATGAATGTTCGGCATTTTGCCGTTGGTACTTATAGTTCTGCGGAGGATGTACAATTTGTCCCGTAAGTCGGTGGAGAAATTTTTACAAAGTGAAAAGCGAATGGAGCTCAACGTGTGCGAGCATTATGTCGCGGCCAGGCAGAGTGCGAGAATAAATAGGAAGTCGATAAAGCAGCAAAACCGCGGTCAATTTCTTGACCGCGGTTTTACGTTATAGTCCTTTTGCGCCTTCACCCATAAAGTCATGGATCGCATCAGAAATGCGGAATGCTGCATTCAAAAGAGAAACTGCCTTTTTCGCGAGCGTCTGCACCTTTGGGCGAAATAACTGATCCCGGTGGATGCAGAATCCAGACAAGATGCGCAGTAAGTCAAGCCTACCATCAGTTCAGCATAACCTGCCCGCCCGTCACCGGGATCGCCTGCCCGGTCTCATACTTCTGCTCCACGCAGTACATGACGGCGCGCGCCACGTCGATGGGCAGACAGCCGCGGTTCATCGGGACCTTCGCCTCGTAGAACCGCCGCACATCGGCGACCGTTTTCGCGCCCGGCACTTTGCCGGCGTTCAGGTACTGCACGAACAGCCCGCGCTCAGGGTCGGACCACAGCGGACCGTCGAGGAAGTTGCCGGGGCAGACGGCGTTCACCTTAATGTTGTACGCGCACAGCTCCAGCGCGAACGACTGCGTGAGACCGATCCCGCCGAACTTCGAACCCGCGTAGGCAAAATTCTTGTTAGATCCCTCGAGACCCGACTTGGAGTTCAGCGTCACGATGTCGAACATCGCCTCGGGGTCGGCCTCGTGCTGCGCCTGCATGATGATGGCGGCGTATTTCGCGCAGAGGAAATAGCCGGTGTAGTTGATGTTGGTGACGAACTCAAAGTCCTTCTTTTCCACCTGCGCGATCGGACCGGAGCGCACCACGCCCGCGTTCGAGAGCATGAGGTCGAGCCCGCCGAACAGCTCTACGGTCCTGCCGACCATGGCGGCGACGGACTCCTCATCGTATACGTTCACCGCGATGGCGACGGCGCGCTCGCCAAATTCTTCTGCGACCTGCTTGGCAAGCGGCTCGTTCATGTCCGCGATGACGACCGTTGCGCCTTCCTTATACAGCTCCTCGGCGATGCCTTTGCCGAAGCCCTGCGCCGCGCCGGTCACAATGCAGATCTTGCCTGCCATGCGCCCCACGCCCGCCGGGCGGTCATGGATATTTTTCCGGGCGAGTTCACACCACTTTGTCATGTCAACACTCATAAATTCGCACCCTTTCTTATATTATGTGTTTCAAAGTAATTGGGGCAGGCATTTGCCTGCCCCACTTTGCTATGTTGGATCATACGAGTGAAAAACTCAGCCTAGCATCCGAATCGTACATACGGATCAGGATCGCGGCAACCTCAGCACGCGAGATACTGCGCGCCGGGTGGAACGTTCCCTTAGTGTCAGAGCCGGTCAGAATACCTGCTCGGTAGAATGCATAGATCTCCGTCGCAAACAGATCATTCGTATCCACGTCGGGGATCGCGTTGTCCGCAATGCTATTGATGACTGTATACGCGCTCTGCGCACCGTGGAAGATATGAACAAATTCGCTGCGGCTTACAGGCGCGTTGAGTTGTGCTGTGGTGTAGGCTGCGTAGTCCTTTTCAATGATGCCATTTTCAACAGCATAGCTGAGGTAGCTATCGTACCAGTTTGCATTACCATTTGTCAGGCTGACGGAGCCGGTGTGCTCCAACTGATGCAGGGTAGCAGCCAGTTTGATCGCCTGAGCGCGCGTCAGCTCTCCTTCCGGCAGGAAACGATCTTTGCTGATGCCGTCGATCAGCCGGTTTTCCCATGCACTATTGACTGCACTGTAGTACCATGCGGTTTTTGCAACATCCGTAAAAGGAAGCGATGCAGCAGAAGCGGTGTCTTTGCCAAAATCGCGCACAGACGGTTTCGCAACGACAGGGGTTGTGTTCGGCTTGTCGTCTTTTGCGTCTTTCAGCTTTTTCAAGGCTGCCTCGGCTGCCTGAAGCGCGCCCAAATTTGTTACAAGATCCTTTTGTACATCGGTCAGTCGATCGTAGGCAGCACGCGCGGTCTGAATGCGCTCTTCGCTATCCAGCGTAACAGTTCCGATCGCATTGATGAGCCGTCCAACCTCGGCGGCAAGCGCTGCATCATAGGCACGCTCTGCATGGGACAGTGCGGCGGCGTTTGAAACGCGGGACTTTTGCGCATCAGTCAGGGCGTCAAAGGCAGCTCGCGCAGCTTCGATCTCTTCGCCGCTGTCTTTCGTAACCTCCCCGATCGCGTCAATGAGCGCATATGCCCGATCGACCAAAGTGTCATTGACAGTAACGACACATGTATCGGTAAGGCTGCCGTCTGTAGTTGTGACGGTGATGGTAGCGTTGCCCTTCTTTATGCCAGTAACATTACCATTGCTGTCGACCGCTGCGATCTCAGGATCGCTGTTGCTCCAGGAAACAGTTTTGTCGGCAGCTGCTTCCGGGTAGATGTGTGCGGTCAGCGCCTTGCTTTCATTGACCTCCAGCGTCAGCGTCTCGTCGATGCTTACACTGGTGACGTGGATCGGCTCGGCGGCAAACTCCATGGTGCTGAAATCGCAGATTGCATCACCCGATGCGCTTCGGAACGAGAAGAACAGACCCCACTGTCCGCTCAGCTCATCCACCTTAGAGGCGTCGATCGTAAATGCAGTCATGGTCTGTGGCATATCCGCGGTGAGCTCCACCGTTCCGAGCTTGATGCTCCCCTCGCCAACAGAGGTGATGATCCCATCCGTCTTGACCGGCGGAGTGTTCGCGGCAGTGGTGGGGCGCAGGAACACATCTACTGCACCGTCCACACCCTTGGGGCAGAGGTTCAGACAAAGCGTAGTTTGGTGATTTTCTTCAACATCCTTATCAAAATCAAAATATTTGACACCGGCAATAACGCCGTTTTTGATGTTCAGAATGGGCAGTGTTGTGGAGCTTCGATCATAGTTAATAGAGAAATTGAAATTGCCAGTCAAATAAGAGACGATACCCGCCGAGTGCTGCCGGTAAGGATCGAGACCATTCAGAGCAAAGCCCTTGGAGGTCGATTCCACTGTGGAGATCCGTACCTGACCGCCGTTTGTGACAGGCGCTTCATCCCAATCTACAGTGACTGCCTCGACCATCGCCTGACGAGGATTGATGCCTTGCAGCCCGCGATGATAGAAAATGTACCATTGGTCGTTGATCTCGCAAATGCTGCCGTGAATATTGGTCGACATGAATGTGTGGCCGCCGTTTACGGATTCGCCGCCGCTGCTGACAATGATGCCGCCATACTTCCACGGTCCTGCAGGGCTGTCACTGTAGGCATACGCCAGTGACTGGCGTGTGCCCATCAGCTCATCCGAAGCGCCGGTACGCGCCCAGATGAAAACATATTTATTACCGACCTTCCGAAGCGAAGAGCCTTCAAAGAAACGGAATCTCTGTGCATTTTCGTCATTCACGATGTTAAACGCCGAAGCGTCGAAGTTTTCTGCCTCACATTGCGAAGCCGACGGGAGATTGGCGTGTGCGCTTTCGCCGGGCTTTAACGTGCACATGGTTTCGGGATCCAATTCGCCCCATTGCCCGTAATTTGTATCGCCCCAATAGCCGTACACGCGGTCATCATCGTCTATGAAAACTGCGGGGTCCGAACCGAGAATACCGGCTGTGCCGGATGGAACTTTGAAAGGACCGTCCGGGCGGTTAGACACTGCGACATTGTTAGCAGTGCGCCTGCCGGTAGAATTCGGGTAAAAATAATAGGTTTTGGAGCCATCATCGTTGATAACTTCGGCAATGTCTGGTGCAAACATCGCCCCTGTGTCACCGTCGATATTGGTTTCAAAAATGACACCGTCGTAACGCCAGACGCTCAGATCTTCCACGGGCGCAGACCAAACGACCTGATCCAATCCGCACCATTCACTATCGCCCCGATTGTCATGGGAGCCATAAATGTAGACACGGTATGTGCCGGGGTTATCAGGATCCTCAAAAACGTGCGGCTCTCCATCGGGAATGCATTCCCAGAGCGGCAGATAGGGGTTGCCTTGATGGCTGGAATAAATGGTTTCTGCCGGCAGGACGGATACGACCATTGTTCCGCTCCCGGCGGTGCTGCTGTGCGCCTGCACGATCGCATAGCCTTCCGCCTGCGCAGTCAAAAGTCCGGTCTGCGATACCATGACCACGGCTTCATCCTTGGACATCCATGCCACTTCGCCCAGCTCCGAACCGGCAGCCGAGGGCGTGGCATTCAACTGGAAGGTATCGCCGACCTTCAGTCGGAGCGTCTGCTGATTGAGGATCAGCGTTTTGCTGGTGGCGCTGCTGACATCCAAAATGTTGAGGAATGGGAATGTTACAGTGACAGCTTTGTTGTCAGCGTTGTACCAACTGGAGAATAGCCCCATCTTTGGGTTGCTGGCTTCCATGGTCCGCATCCCAACTATGGTGTATTCAAGACCGTCCAGCGAGTAGTACGCCGTGTATTCATTCCCGCTTTTCTTCATCCGCAGCCAAACGGAGGTCGTTCCGTCAGGCAGCATTGCCCAAGTGCCATTATCCATCATGGAGAGATTGACACCGCTGCCCTGCAGGGCGAGCTTGATCTTCAGCGTATCACCGAAGAATGTGAGACCGGCTTGCCTGGGACTATTCCAGCTTTCAGACAGCAGCAGCTTTGTCTCAACCACATAGTCGCCGCGCCCCGAGGTCAGGAACACATTCATGTTTGAGTCATTGTTGATCTCACCGGTGACGTTTTTCAGTACGAGGCCGTCAGAGGTCAGCTCCCACTGCTCAGGATCTTCCCGAAGAATTTCCCATTCTGCGGCAAACTGTTCCGAGGACGTTTTGGTAAAGTTCCAGCTATGTGGACCTCCTTGATTGTTCGTCACGCTCACATAACTGAACGTAGCAGTGACAGCCTTATTGTCGGCTTCGTACCAACTGGAGAAAAGCCCGAGTTTTGGATCACTTGCTTCCATGACCCGCGTTCCGACGATGGTATATTCCAGACCATCCAGCGAGTAGTAAGCCGCATATTCGTTTCCGCTCTTTTTCACCCGCAGCCAAACGGAGGTCGTTCCGTCGGCCAGTGTCGCCCAAGAGCCGTTATCCTGCATGGAGAAGTTAATGCTGCCGCCCTGTAGTGCGAGTTTGATTTTTGCTGTATCGCCGTAAAACGTGAGTCCAGCCTGTCTCGGGCTGCTCCAGCTTTCGGACAATTGCAGCTTCGTCTCAGCAATGTAGTCGCCGCTGACAGAGGTCAGAAATACATTGGTGTTCGTGCCGTTGTTGATCTCGCCGGTGTTGTTTTTCAGCACAAGACCGTTGGCGGTCAGTTCCCATTGGTCGGATGCTTCATTGCCGATCGTCCAGTCCTGACGCAGTGTTTCCTCGGTCATGTCTGTAAAATCCCAGTATGTGGATCGCAGGGGGGCGGATCCTGCCTCGACTGTCAGAATACCAGCCGGGACGATCCCGACCAGCATGATCAGCGCCAGCAGAATACTGCATAGCTTTTGCAGAGTCCGTTTCATATTCATAGAGCACTTCTCCTTTTATTATGATATTAGAATTCTATCACGGAGAGCGGGAAAAGGGATATTGAAGAATTTTGCGATTACATTCCACTATTTTGATGTTTTTGTTCTAAATGACCAGAAACGCAGCGGGAAGTTGTGCAGTATGCCAATTCTGCCTTCCCGTGTTGTGCGGTTTTCTGTGTGAGATAGACAAGCAGGACCGGCAGATGCTGCGAGAGACGGTATGGTGGAATTACACAACCGCGCTCCGCAAAAACTTGCCATAATGCACAAAGAGGTAAAAAAAGTGCAACGATTTTACAAAATTGTTGAAATGTTCAAAGCACATACGGGCATCTATAATGAAAACAGAAACAGTCAACCCCAACAACGAAGGAGAGTTAGATCATGGGAACTGAACAAGCCAAGCTGGCACGGAACGGTCGGCAGAAGGGCAGTCTGCTGACAAGGTTTTTCCTGCAAAGCTATTCGAGCGCCATTACGGCGTGCATTCTGCTGATTTTGGTATTTTCAATTTTCACAGATTCGTTTCTGACATCGTTCAACCTTTTCAATCTGTCCAGAACCGCTGCGATCTACGGCTTTATTGCAGGCGCACAGTTGATGGTTGCGGTCATTGGCGGCATGAACCTGTCTGTCGGTGCGGTCGGCGCGCTGTCGTGTGTAACGGCAGGCATCTGCATGCAGAATCTTGGCATGAGCGGTTTTGCGGCAGTAGTCATTACGTTGATCGTCGGCGCGATCTGCGGGCTCATCAACGGACTGCTTGTGGTCAAGCTCCGGCTTTCCGGCTTTATCATCACGCTTGCGATGTCCTTTATTTATGACGGCATCGCGCTCGGTCTTTCTCATGGGTATCCCTATACGCTGACTGAGAATTTCTCCAATTTAGGACGCGCCAAGGTGGTCGGTCCTGCTTCGGCACTGTTTGTCCTGCTGGTCGTGTTTGTGCTGATCCTTGTGGTGTTTTTCCGCAATATACGTTTTGGACGCAACATTCTGGCAGTTGGCGGCAATCCGTCTGCGGCAAAGCTGTCCGGCATTCAGGTCGACTGGGTGACGGTGGCGTGCAATATGCTCTCGTGCATTCTGGCGGCAGTTGCGGCACTTCTCTGGTGCTCCAGAACCGGCTCGGCAACATCCTCGACCGGCGCGGACTGGATGCTCTATTCCTTTGCAGTCTGCGCGATCGGCGGCATCAGCCTGAATGGCGGCAACTTTACCGGCATCGGCTTTTTCTGCGGCGCATTGATTCTGACCATGGTGCGCAACGGTCTGACCATGCTGAACGTGGACATCTATTTTGAACAGGCATTTTTGGGCGCGATCATTCTGCTGGCTGTCTCCGTGGAGAGCCTGCGTACCAAGGTCGCCGAACGTCTGATGTGAGTTCTTCTTGTCGTAGTACGACGGGGATTCAAAAAACAAAAAACACAGGAGGAAAAATGATGAAGAAACTGATCGCGCTGCTGCTGGCACTGATCATGGTGTTCGCTCTGGTTGCGTGCAGCGGCCAGACTGCCACCACCCCCGCGGCAGACAACACCCCCGCAGCTGAGGAGCCCGCCAAGGCAGACGAAACTCCCGCAGCAGATGCCCCTGCGGCAGAGGAAACGCCTGCTGCAACCGGTGAGCAGTACAAGCTCGCGTGCTACTGGCCCGCACCCGACACCTATTTCGACAGCTATGTCCTCAAGGGCATCGAAGCCTTTGAAGCCGATTACGGTCAGGATGTCGAGTGGATGATCGGCACGGACTGGACGCAGGACATCGAGAACCAGTCTTGCGAGGCTCTGGCCGCTCAGGGCTATGACCTGTTTATGATCTTCCCGGCTGACACCACGGCTGCCAACGCTCTGTTCACGGAGCTGAGCGACGCCGGCTGCGAGGTCGTCGGTTATGCCGGCACCAGCGCCGATCCCGCAACGTATGCAGTCTGCTACGCGTCTGACGTTTATCAGATGGGATATGATTCCACCAAGATGCTCATCGAGTACATGGGCGGCAAGGGCACGCTCATCAACGTTCTGGAAAACCTGAACGACGTCAACACCCAGAAGCGTCAGGCTGGCGTTGAAGCGGCTGTCGCGGAGTATCCCGACGTGACCATCGTTCAGACGGTCGGCGATATTGCTACGGTCGACGAAGGCTTTGAGAAGATCTCTGACGCCATCGCCGCCAATGCCGGCGTGGACGCGATCGTGACCACCGGCGGCACGGCTTCCATCGCACTTGCCAACGCGCTGACGGACTACTACGGCTCTAACCCGGATGCAAAGCACATCTATGCTGCTACGGTCGACCAGTCCCCTGAAGCGATGGCTGCCATCGAGGCTGGCTATCTGGACCACACGCTGGCACAGAACGGCTACGGTCAGGGCTATCTGTCCTGCCTGACGCTGACCTACCTCAAGCAGGGCTGGGAGCCCATTGAGGCTGGTAAACACATCAACTCCGGCTCGCTGAAGATCACGAAAGAGAACCTGACCACTTGGGAAAAGGACCTGCAGGAGGTCACCCAGAACATTGCGGCTTCGATCGAAACCGATATTCTGAAGAAGCCCTGACCCACAAAACACAACGCACCATGGCGGCTCTGCCGCCATGGTGCACTCTGAAATCTCCGGAGGCCAATATGCTTACACTGAAAAATATTTCTAAATCATTCCCCGGCGTAAAGGCGCTGGATGATGTCAGCGTAGATTTTAAAGAAGGCGAGATCCATGCGCTGTTGGGTGAAAACGGCGCAGGAAAAAGCACGTTTATGAAAATCATCTGCGGGATCTATCAGCCGGACAGCGGCGAGATCTGGCTGGATGATAAGCGCCTGAAGCTGAAAAGCTACGGCGATGCGATCCGCAACCGTATCAGCATCGTCAATCAGGAGATCAACCTGATCCCTAACAGCTCTATCGCGGAGAATATTGTCCTGGATAAGATGGACAAGTTTACGAAGGCCGGTTTTGTCGATTGGAAAAAGATCAACGAAACAGCCGAGATTTACATGAAGCGCGTGGGTCTGGATCTGAGTCCCACGACGCCGGTTATGAACCTGAGCGCTGCACATAAGCAGATGATCCAGATCGCAAAGGCTCTCAGCTCGGAGGCAAAGGTGCTGATGCTGGATGAACCGACTTCGTCTTTGACGCAGTTTGAGGCGGATATTCTGTTTGATATTCTGCGGAAGCTGCGCAGCGAAGGCGTTATCATGATCTTCGTATCGCATAAGCTGGAGGAGGTCCAGCTTATCGCTGATCGCGTGACGGTATTCCGGGACGGAAGACTGATGGGTACGGATGAGATCGCCAATATGTCACGAAATCGGATCGTAAAAATGATGATCGGGCGTGAGTCGTCCTATACCTATCGTGGACGATTGGACGCTGAGAATAATGAGATTGCACTGGAAGCAGATCATATCTGCTCGAAGCATCATGGTCTGGAGAATCTGAGCTTCTATGTGCGCAAGGGCGAGATTTTGGGCTTTTATGGGCTGGTCGGCTCCGGGCGCACCGAGCTGATCCGAACAGTGCTTGGGATCGACAAAATGGACTCCGGCACGGTCAAGCTCTACGGAAAGCCGATCAAGACCACCAATTTCGGGAAAAGCCTGCATAAATACAAAATCGGCTACGTTACCGAGAACCGCAAAGAAGAGGGATTGTTCCTCAACGATACGGTTCGCATGAATGTGTGCATCAATTCGCTGTCCGACTTGTATTACGGCAAAGGACTGCCGCTGATCCAGGTTAAAAAGGAATCGGAGCGGGCGCAGAAGTATGTGGACAAGCTGGAGATCAAAACGCCGAAGCTGGACACAAAAGCGGGCTCTCTCTCCGGCGGCAACCAGCAGAAAATCTCGATCGCCAAGTGGCTGTGTGCCGAATGCGATGTGATCGTGATCGACGAGCCGACTGTTGGCGTGGACATCGGCGCAAAGGAGTATATCCACCGCCTGATCTGGGATCTGGCAGCTGTGGAGAAAAAGGCAGTTATCCTGATCTCCTCCGATATGAACGAGATCGTCTCGCTTGCCCGCAGAATGCTGATCTTCAAGGACAAGCAGATCGTAAACGAACTGACTGGCGAAGACTTCTTTGCTCGTCCCGGCGAGCAGATCAGCGCAGAGATCGGCAAATACTTTATCTGAGGTGAGTATATGCAGCGTTTTGGAGATGTGATCCGTGTTCCGGCAGATCGGTATGCGGAATATGTAGACAAGCACGACCATATCTGGCCGAACATTGTGGAGCTGATGCGTCAGGCGCATATTGAGAACTTTACGATTTTTTACCGGGATGGGTATCTGTTCAAATACTTTGAGTACACGGGCGACGATTTCGCGGCGGATATGAAGCTGCTGGATGAGAATGAGGAGCACAAGCGCTGGCTCGCCTATACGGCGGTGTGCCAGCAGCCGGTCGAGTCCGCCAAAGACGGAGAATGGTGGGCAGGCATGAAAGAAATCTTCCACATTTTATAACAGGAGGAAATCACTATGAAACGTTCGGAAGTCAATGCAAATCTTCGTTGGGCTGTAGAACTGCTGGATCGCTATCAGTTCAAGCTCCCGCGCTTTGCCTATTGGTCCATGGCGGAATGGAAAGAAAACCGTGAAAAGATCGACACGCTGCGCACGGTCATGCAGGGCTGGGATATTACGGACTTCGGCAGCGGAAAATTTGATGAGATCGGCGCAGTGCTCTATACCGTTCGGAACGGCAAGCTGGGACAGCCCGACGTAGGCTCGCCCTATGCGGAAAAATATTTGCTGTTCAAAGAGGGGCAGCGTCTGCCGATCCACTATCACGCCAGCAAGACAGAAGATATTATCAACCGCGGCGGCGGTGTGATGAGCATTCGGCTGTATAACCGCTTGCCGGACGGCGGTGTAGACTATGAAAGTGATGTGACGTTCTCGAGCGACGGACTGTTCTATACGGTCAAAGCCGGCGAGGAATTTGATATTACAACAGGGAACAGTATCCGGCTGACGCCGTTCGTATATCACACATTCGGTGCGAAGGTCGGCTGTGGTCCACTGATCGTCGGCGAGGTGTCGGCGGTCAACGATGACAATACGGACAATTATTTTGCCGAGCCGGTTTCCCGCTTTGCAGACATCGAGGAGGACGAACCCGTCCTGTATCCTCTGTGCAATGAATACCACATTTTGGACCGCTAATAAAGCTATGCCCGCCCGCCTGTGTATGGTATAGTATTTTAGAAGCCGCCGCTGTGGGCAGTTCAGACAGCGGCAAACATGACCAATACAGGAGGCACAAAAATGGGGCGGATCAGAAGGTGGATCGCATGGCTGCTTTGCGCGAGCATATTCTTTGTCTGCACAGCCTGCACAAAAACGGACGATGTTTCCGTAGAACAGTTGCCGGATGCTTTGACTCATCCGGCTTCTGTTGTATCAGGTCCGGCAGACGGCAAAGATGAGGCGGCGTATACATTTGGCTTTTTATGGGGCGGAGAGTCGGATTATTACGAGCCGATGCCGGCGATGTTTTCAAGAGCATGTGAGGAGCTGCAGATCCCGATCCCCGTTGACGCGACGCCCGCCCATTGGATTCAGGAGGAGCAGAATCAGAAGCTCGACGAGCTGCTCGCCGATGGGATTCGCGGCATCAGCATGATGCCGTCAGAAGAATACGCGGGCAATGAGAAGATCGAGGAACTGACGCGGCAGGGGATTCCAATCGTTTGCATCGGCGGTGCGCCGGCGCAGCCGTCCACCTGCACGCTGACGCTGGCAACGGATGTTTATCAATGTGCATATGATGCTACGCTGGCATTGCTGGAGCATATCGGCTATGAAGGAAATATTGTGGCGATCACCGGCGCAACGACGGATACGAACTCGGAAAAGCGGCTGAAAGGAGTTGCAGATGCCTGCCTCCAGTATAGCCATGTGACCTTGGTAGACAAAGTTGCGGGCATCACCAGTGAGGAATCAGCGCTCTCGATCGTGGGGGATCTGCTGGAAGAATGGGGCGATCAGACCGACGGTGTTGTTGCGATGGATTATTACGCTGCTTATGCGATGGCGTATTATCTTCTGCGCAATCAGGACTACAGCCATATCGCCTGCGTCGGCATTGATTCCGATCCTCTTGTGCTGGAGGCGATCCGGGAAGACAAGATGATCGGCTCTATGTCGCAGAATCCATGGGCGCAGGCGTATTTATCTGTTTATACGCTAAAGATGCTCGTGGACGGCTGGAGTTACCGCAACGGACAGCCTGCCATTGTGGATTCGGGAAGCTTTCTGATCACCAAGGACCTGGTAAACGACTATGAGACAAAGGCGATCGAGCTGACGATGGAACTGGCAGAGACCTGGGCAGATCGCTTTTATCCGCCTGCCTCTGCTGCGACAGCAGTAAAGGAGACGGCGGCATGAAAAATATACGATTTGTACTGATCGGTTTAGCCACTGCTGTTGGGGTGGCCGTGATCCTGCTTGTAATACTTTTCCCGCTTGGCAAGACTGTGGATGCGCCGCCGATGCGGCGCATCACGGTGCTGCTTGCGGAAGATCAGTCAGAATATTGGGATCAGGTCGCGGATGCGATCCAGCAGGAGCTGGGAACGTTTGCTTCCATCCAGATCATACGGACTGCGCCAACAGATACAGACGAGCAGCGCAAGCGCTTTGAAATGGCGATTGCAGCGGATGTTGATGGCATGATCGTCAGCCTGTCGGACGACGTCCTGACGCAGGAGATGCTCGAAAAGGCAAATATGGCGGGCTTCCCGGTAGTGCTGGTGGATTCGGATGTCCAGTCTGACGCAATAAGCTACAGTGTCGGAAGCGATCATCGCCTTGCGGGCGCGATGGCGGCGGAGCTTCTCCATCATGCAACAGGCGGTCAGGCAAATATTGCGATTCTTTCCGGCTCACAAGGTCAGGAAAGCCAGCGCTCCAAAGTCGAGGGCTTTTGTGATGCGATCGCGCAGTGGCCGAAAATGCAGGTGGTGTGCACGGAGTATTCCAATATGGATGCGATCCAGGCAGCCCAGATCGCGCAGACGATCCTGAAAGCCTACCCGGAGGTCAATGCCATTATCGGGATCTCGGATGCTGATCTGGAAGGGATCATAAAAACGATGGATTCCAAGATCAATAAGGATGCCTATCGGGTGATCGGGTTTGACAACTCGGAGCTTACGCTGCAGGCGGTCAAAGCCGGAACGGTTCTGGCAGTTATCGCACAATCGCCGCGCGATACCGGCGCAGAAGCGGCAAAACTGCTGCGAGATATTCTGGAAGGAACAGAGACTGGGCTTGAGCGCCACGTTCCGATCGAATTGTTTACGATAACCAGCTCAGACGTGGAGGGCAGTGTATCGTGAACAGAAAAACAAACGGAAACACACGCCCGCGGACTATGAAGAGTATAGTCCGCCGTCACGATACGATCACGGCGATCCTGCTCGCAGTGATCTGCCTGAGCGGATTGCTTTTGAACGGCTTGGTGACTGCGCGGTATCACAGCATTTTGGAGAGCGGTCAATATATCAGCCGGTATAAAAACACGCTGGAGGACACGCATTCCAGTCTGAGGCAGATCATTTACCAGGGACGCAGCAAGGAAGCTGTGGACTATGAACAGAGCAGACTGCAGCTCTATCAGCGCGGCGTGTCTCTTCGCCAGAACATCAGCTACGCCGAGCTCTGGCGGGATACGACAGATCTGGAGCATATGACCTATACCTATTTGGAGGAGAGCGGCCGCGCGTATCGGCTGGCGAGCTCCGGGTATGGCGATGCAGCGGCACCGATTTTTGTGGAATGCGTGCATCTGTACGAACTGGTCTTGCAGGCGATCAACGACTGCAATGAGAAGCTGATCGACCTGAACGAACAGGCGCAGCAGACGGCGCAAAATTTCACGCATTTTGTTTTTGTGACGGAGATCCTGCTTTCGGCGCTTATCATGGTGATCTGCTTCCTGTCGATCCTGAAATTTGTGGATCAGACGGTCGAACCGCTGGAGACGTTTACGAAAAGCGTGGGAAGCGCCGCCATAGAAGAGGGAGAACTGGAGCTGCTGGCGACTGCCGAGACTGGCCTTGTTGAGGTCAATCAATTGCAGGTCGCGTGCAATCGGTTTATGAAGCGGATCAACCGTCAGTTCCGGCAAGTCAAGAAAACGATGGCACTGGAACGGCAGCTTCTCGAGGAAGAGGCAAAGGGACTTCGTGTTCAGAATATGCTCAAGATCAGCGAACTCAAGGTCCTGCAAAGCCAGATCAACCCCCACTTCCTGTTTAACACCCTCAATATGATCGCGTCCAACGCGTATCTGGAGGGCGCAGATCAGACAGTCGAGATGATCGGACTTCTTGGCAGCTACTTGCGCTACAATTTGGACAACGCGAATAAAACGGTGAGCATACAGGATGAGATCGAGAATGTGCGAGACTATCTGGAGATTCAGAAGAAGCGGCTGGGTGATCGACTGGATTACGCTATCCAGATGGATGCGCAATGCGCCTGCGCGCAGCTCCCCTGTCTGATCCTGCAGCCACTGGTCGAAAATTCGATCAGCCACGGACTTCAGGACCGCCTGACAGGCGGCTGCATCTGGGTCAGCGCTTTGAGCAGTGGAGACCGTGTACAGATCTCCGTGAGAGACAACGGTGCGGGGATCCCAGCAGAGGAGCTTACACGTCTGAATCAGCTCCAGACGGAAAGCGTATGGAAGAATGAGGAGAGAAACAGGATCGGCGTACGTAATGTGATCGCCCGGCTGCAATTGCTGTTTGACGGCGACGTTCGTGTGCGAGTGACCAGCGTCCCAAATGAAAAGACGGAGTTTTTGCTGGACGTGCCGATGATCGTGGAGGAAGCGGAACATGACCTATACGGTTTTGGTAGTGGATGATGAGCCCATCGAGCGTATGGCGCTGGTGCAGATGATCAAGAGCGATCTGCAGGGACGCGTCGTGGTCTATTCTGCGGCAAACGGTATGGAAATGCTGCGGTTTCTGGAGAAGAAGCCGGTCCATATCGCCATTGTGGACATCAATATGCCGGGACTCAGCGGGATCGAGACGATCCGGCGTCTGCGCCAGAGCCAGGGCAGGAACGGGACGCGTGTCATTATCTACACGGCGTACAGCAATTTTCAGTATGCCGTTGACGCGATCAAGCTGGAAGTTGACGATTATCTGGTAAAGCCGCTCAAGCGTGAAAAGCTGCATGGCGCGCTATGGAACTGTATTGAAAAGCTGGAACAGGAGCGCCACGCGACCAGACGGAAAAAGAATATGCTTGTCACACTGAAGCCGGCAATCGCGGACTCTCTGCTGGGGGCGGTCGAAAATGATCAGATCGACAGGAAAAACTGGGCGGTCTATATGGATGCCATGGAGATCCCTCCCGGGCAGATGGCGATCGCACTGGTAGAGGTGGAAGGCTGGGGCAAAATGGATAGAGCCTCTCGGAAGAAGTATGTCAATCAGCTGTCTGATCTGCTCTCGGTAGAGTACAGCTGCATTGCGTCCGATCATGCGGATCACGGCGTTACGCTCCTGCTGCTGCAGCAGACAGACGCACGCACAGAGCGCTTTTCGGAACAGCTTCGGGATGCTCTAAGCACGATTTGTGCCGGAATGACAACAAGAACTTCCCGAAACGTCAGAATTGGGATCGGTTCTGCTGTTGATGATATTCAGCAGCTGCATGCCTCTTATTTACAGGCACAAAACGCTGTCAGGCGGGTGCAGACTGTACAGCCGCAGGCAGATGACGACGCTCCCGGCGCTGCGCGTTCCGAATATCGTCAACAGGAAACCCTGCCGCAGAGCCGGGTGGTCAGCCATGCATATACCATCGTGCGCGGAAATTATAAGGAAGATATTACGCTGGAACTGGTTGCGGAACAGGTTGGCGTAAGCGCAAGCTACCTCAGCCGCCTGTTCAAGGAAGAGATGGGGATCGGCTTTCAGGAGTTTCTTACAAATATCCGAATCGAAAAGGCAATCGAGCTTTTACAGGATGATTCGGTTTCGATCCGTGACCTTGCCGGTGCAGTTGGTTATAACAATCCAACATATTTTTGCAAGACGTTCAAAAGGAAAACCGGGAAAACGGTAGGTGCTTACCGCAAAAGCCTTGGGATTTCAGACACGGAAAAGGAGGACAGCCCATGAATATACGATGCGTGACAGATCCGGCATTCCGGCAGTTCGGGAGGGTACTTTCGCCCATGATGTCAGCGGATACGCTGCTGGAGGAACTGGTGCAGGATGCGATTTGCCCGGAGAATGCAGTTCATTATGAACCGAGCGTGCCCTGGTTGGAAGCGCATCCGCTATTCAGAGATCTGCAGGATCACATTTTCGGCGGAATGCTGGCGCAGCTGGGCTGCTGCTGCGGGAACAACCATGTTCTCAATTGCCTGGAGTATCATCGCGGCAGTGAGTTCAATCTGGCGGCGGAGGATATGATCCTGCTGCTGGCAGATGTGCGCGAACTGGATTGTGATTTTCAGCTATCCAGCGCCTGTGTGCAGGCATTTTCCGTACCTGCCGGAACGCCGATTCTGATTTATGAAACAACGCTGCATTACGCTCCGATTTCCGGGAGCGCCGGAAGATTTCACTGCCTGGTCGGACTGCCGCGGGGAACGAATACCGACCTGCCGGAGCAGATCACGATCAAAACGCCGGAGGATCGACTGCTGCGGGCAAAAAATAAGTGGCTGATCGCACACCCGGATGCCCCGGAGGCACGGCAGGGGGCGTTTACAGGATTGAATGGAAACAACATAACATTGTCGATCGGAAGGGGAGGAAAAGAATGATCCAGAATATCCCGCAGGTGAGGCTCGGGCTCGTGACAGTATCCCGCGGCGGATTTGTGCTGACGATCTCACAGAGAAGAATGGAACGTTTGGCAGACGCTTATGAAAAACGGGGCGATACGATCTATCGCTGCCCGATCATAGTCCGCACGGAAGAAGAGGCAGCAGCGGCAGCAGAGGACGTGCGTGCAGCCGGCTGCAACGCCCTATGCGTCCTTTTGGGGAACTTCGGACCGGAGTCTGCCGAAACGATTCTGGCGCAGCGCTTCGGCGGTCCGGTCATGTATTGTGCCGCGGAGGAAGAGAGCAAAAGCGTTTTAAAGTTTGAGCGCGGCGATGCCTATTGCGGATTGCTGAATTGCTCTTATAATTTGGGGCTGCGCGGGATCAAGGCATACATCCCGGAGCACCCCGTGGGGAATGCGGAAGAGCTGGCAGAAGAAGTGGCCCGGTTTCAGAAGATTGCCTGCGCAGTTCTTGGCATTTCTGATCTGAAGATCATTACCTTTGGACCTCGCCCGCAGGATTTCCTTGCCTGCAACGCACCGATCAAACCGCTTTTCGAATTGGGCGTGGAGATCGAAGAAAACTCCGAATTGGACCTTTTACAGGCGTATCGCGCCCATGACAACGATGAGCGAATCAAGGATGTTATGGAACAGATGCGCGCCGAGATCGACGTCCCGGAAAAAATGGAGGATATTCTGCCGAAGCTGGCGCAGTATGAACTGACCTTGCTGGACTGGGCGCAGGACCATAAGGGCAGCCGGCGGTATGTGGCATTTGCAAATAAGTGCTGGCCGGCGTTTCAACCGGCATTTGGATTTACGCCTTGCTATGTGAACGGCAGGCTGACAGCGAAGGGTATCCCGGTTTCCTGTGAAGTGGATGTCTACGGCGCACTGTCGGAGTACATTGGTCAGTGCTTGTCTGAACGACCGGTAACATTGCTGGATATTAACAATACTGTCCCGAGAGACCTGTACGAGGAGCAGATCCAGGGGTATGCACTGCGTGAGACTTTTATGGGTTTCCATTGCGGAAACGCGTCGGCGTGCCTGCTGAAAGCCCCTGTTTTGAAGGAACATACAATTCTGAAACGCTCTTTGGAGCCCGACCGCGAAGAGGCTGACATCACCCGCGGTACGATCGAGGGAGATTTCCGTGCCGGTCCTGTTACCCTTTTCCGCTTGCAGGGAACAGCGGAAAGTGAGCTGAAGGCATACATTGCGCAGGGTGAGGTCCTGGATGTGCCAACACATTCCTTTGGCAGCATCGGTGTGATCGCGGTCACGGATATGGAACGATTCTATCGGCATGTTCTGGTACAAAAGCGCTTTCCGCACCATGCGGCTGTGAGTTTCGGACATGTTGGGAATGCGCTGTTTGAGGTGTTTAAACTTCTCGGAATCTGCGATATTTCGTTCAATCAGCCGAAGACAATGCTGTATCCGACGGAAAATCCGTTTGGATGACTGCAAATATACAGCGAGAATAGAAAAGCATGACGCTCCTGACCGACCTATAAAAACGGCGGATTTTGGGACTGCCTGTATGAACATAAACGCTCCATTTCTGCCGGAAATGGAGCGTTTATGTGTTTTGCGCAGATATGGAAGTGAAAATGCAGCTTCTTTTGATGAACAGAAAACCCGCTGGAAGCAATATCGCTTTCAAAAATACGCGCTGGAAGCGGCAACTACAAGGCAATATGTTCTGAACAACTGCGTCCGAAAGCAGATGCCAATAATGTCTGGCATGTAGTTATAAACGGCAAATATCTGCCGCAAGCTGTTTTTTGTATCCACCCTCGCGCGCCTCCGCTTTTGAAATTTTGATTTTCTCAAAATTTCAAAAGAACGGAGGTCTGCCGAATGACGGCTCAAAATAAATTTTATATCAAAGTCCGGGAGGAACTGGTCGAGGTCACACAAGAGGTCTATCTGACCTACTACAGGGCAAGACGCCGTGAACTGGCGCAGATCGAAAAGGAGCGCAGGCATCGCGTCCTTTCCTATAATGCCCTTGATACGAGCGGCGCGCTTGGCGCAGAAATGCTGGCAGATACGGCGTCAGATGAGCCGGAAGACATTGTGATCGCGCGGCTTATGGCGAAAAAGCTGTATGCTTGTCTCTCAAAGCTCTCAGAGGAGGAACGGAGGCTTGTTCAGCTGCTTTTCTTTGAGAATGCCAGTGAGCGGGCAGCGGCGTTGAGGCTCGGGCTGTCGGCTATGACAGTGCACAATAAAAAGGAACGAATTTTGGCTAAATTGCTGAAACTGATGCGAGAGTGAAAAAAGTTTGGTGCAAAGGGTCTCTGGATGTGGATAAGGGGTGAGAGGTATTTTTAGAACGCTCTCGTGCAGCTTGAAAAGTACATATCCAGCGACTGAATGACATCAAGCGGATGAGCCAGAAATGGAACAGCGATGCGGAGGATGCGCGAAGACCACCTGTGCGGGAGCGATGCTCCTGCATAAAGGCGGCCCAATAAGGTGACGAGCGGTACCATCCATCCCAAAGCAGCTTTGGCAAGCTGTTTTGCCGTGATCTCGTCCGCGGACAATGGTACTCCTGCCCAGCCACAGCTTCACGCAATGGGGGCAGCTCGGAGAGATCCTCGGAGGGGTGCAAGACTCGTGAGCAGCGCCAGCTGCCGTTCAGCCGCTGCCTTGGCTCCGGGAAGAAGCGTCGAACAGGAGCAAGCATCAAAATTTCAAAAGCAGGGGCGGCTCTGCGTTTTGCAGAGCCGCCCCGTGACTCAAGGTATCGGAAAGTACGGCAGACAGCCATGTTTTCCGATGCTTTGATTTGGAATGACGGAAGATACTCCTTCATACGCTGAACCGAGGTGATCGAAATGGAAAGCGCACAGCGAGAGCTTTTATCTGTTTTATTAAAAGAAGTCTGCACCCTCGGTCTGATCTCCAAAACGACCTATTTGGGCGCGGCAGATTTGGTACATTCGTCGATAGACTTTCCAAACTTCTTTCGGTATCCTGTGTGTTTGACAGGAGGTATCGGTCATGAACATTGTAAAGATCCGCAATGAAATGCGAAACGGGCGGACGATTTTTGATCTGCCGCTGCGCGTGACGTTTTACGCGCGCGTTTCCACAGACAGAGATGAGCAGTTAAACAGTTTGGAGAATCAGGTACAGTACTACACAGAACTGATCCAATCCAAACGAAGCTGGAGCTATGTGCCCGGATATATTGACGAGGGCATCAGCGGCACCAGCACAAAGAAGCGGGATAGCTTCCTTCGCATGATCCGGGACGCCAAAGACGGGCGCTTCGATTTTATCATCACGAAGGAAATATCCCGCTTCTCGCGTTCCACGCTGGACAGCATCCAATACACGCAGGAGCTTCTGGAGCACGACGTCGGCGTTCTGTTCCAGAATGATAACATCAACACGCTTGACCCGGACAGCGAGTTCCGTCTGGTCGTCATGGCAGGCGTGGCGCAGGACGAAGTGCGAAAGCTCTCAGAGCGTCTGAAATTCGGCTTCCGACAGGCGATCAAAAACGGTCATGTGCTGGGAAACGACCTGCTCTGGGGCTATGACAAAAGCGGCTGTGTACTGACGGTCAATGAAACGGAAGCGCAGATCGTTCGGCGCATCTTTGATCTGTATGCAAACCAGCAGCTTGGCATCCGGCGCATTTCGCAGATTTTATTTGACGAGGGCTTTGCAAGCAGACAGGGAAACGCCTTTAACGTGCTGACCATTCGTCACATTCTCTGCAATCCCAAATACAAGGGCTGGTATTGCGGCAATAAGAGCCAGACGGTTGATTATCGAAGCAAGCGAAAGGTATTTCTCGACGAGAGCGAGTGGGTCATGTACCCGGACCCGTCGATCCCAGCCATCGTTTCAGAAGAACTATGGGATCGGGCGAACGCCCTCTACAAAGCGCGAAGCAGGCAAATGCAGGAGCACGCCAGCGGCGCGGATTTCCACAACCGCTACCCATACAGCGGCAAGATCATATGTGAAGAACACGGCACGAGCTACCATCGGCAGCTCTATAAAACGCAGGCCGGCAGTCAGGAGGTCTGGCAATGCAGGGTCTACCGCGACCGCGGCCGCGCGGGCTGCTGCTCGCCGCAGCTCTGGACAGCAGATCTGAATCAGATCATGGCGCAGATTTTTGCGGGGCTTGTACAGGATAAAGAGGCTGTCATCAGCGCAGTTATGAAGGTGATCGAGGCTGTACCGAACGAGCGCGACTTCCGACGGGAAAGCGCTCGCATAGAGGAAGAATTGCAGGCGCTGGAGCAGAAAAAAGACCGGCTGCTTGAGATGAGCATTGCCGGTGCAATCAATATGGCAGAGTTCAAAAAACGAAACGACGGCTTCAACGACCAGATGCAGCGGCTGGAGATGCAGCTTGCCGGGATCCGACAGGAAGAAGAAAAGAGCAAAGCCACGGAAGTGCAGATGCAGGCGGTTCGGGCTGCGCTGGAGCAGAAGCTGTCGTTTGAAAACGGCGTGGACGCAGCGCTTGTCACAACGATCTTAGATCATATTATCGTTAAAAAGGGAAGCACACGCGAGCGTGTCGAGCTTGAAATTTTTCTGAAATTCGGAGGCCCCCGGCGGGTCATTTTTTCGCACCAGAAAACTTCCGATTGCTTCAGCCCTTGTTCATGATGTGCGCCACCAGGCGCAGGTTGCGCTCGATGAGGATGTTGCGCGCGTCGAGATCGCCCTGCGCGGCGAGCGCGAGATAGTGCTGCTCCTCCTGCGCGCTGAGCGGCTTTGGAAACGACCCGCCGCCCGCCGAAATACGCAGCGAGCAGAGCATCCCGCTGAGCATCAGCCATACCGCGGCTGAGAACATGACTCCCACCTCCATGCTCTACTCTATTCCGCCCCGGCAAGTCCAAATTCGCGCGGCTGACGCATTCGCGGCAAGGAAAACGGGAGAAATTATTGCAAATCCTGCCGCGCTGTGCTACCATTCATTGAAGAGGACGTTGTTTGTGTATTCGATGATATTGAAAAGAGCAGAGTAGAATAGAGAAAGGCAAAAGAGATGGGGATTAATCTTGATAGACCACAACTGTGGAAGAGCGATATTAATTCATCGGTGGATCTGTATAATACGTGGTTTATGGAGTTTGCGCCAATGGCTTTTAGAGAATCGCGTATTTTAACTACAAGGCGTGTTGAACGGGCGTTGCAGAAAACGGATTATTTGAGCAACATTTCACCTGCGGTGTTGAAATGCCATCCTGAGGTATTACCGATCTTGAGGATGGCAACTTGCCCGCCTCTTGCAAGGGATAGACTAATCGGCTTAGCAGGTGCTTCAAAAAGCCTTGTCCAAAATATGGAGGATACTGCAAGACCCCATATTTCGCCAAGGATGAAGAAAACGCAGCTCACAGTTGAACTTCAAAAAATTTCAGACGTCATAAGAAAGATGGTTGACCCGGATATATTTACTTGGCTAGCAGATGCCAGAACTCCTGACGAGGCGGAAACTATGCGCGCTTCAACGATAGTCGCTGACAGATTGTGTGGGGCTGTGGCTGACCCGATTATTAGGAATGCACAGGAAAAAAGACAGCTCACAGCAATAACATCGTTTTTGAAAAGCAAGGGATATGAATTAGCGAAAAATGGGACTCGTTATGACGAAATGCCGGCAGGGACATTTTCTTTTCATACAAATGTGCCTGTTTTTGTCGCAGGAACAGAAGGCAATAAAGTTAACATTCCTGTTGATGTTGCAATTATGCCCTTATCGGCAGATGCTGGAGATATTCCGTTGTTCGTTGAGGCAAAATCTGCGGGTGATTTTACGAATGTGAATAAGCGCCGGAAGGAAGAAGCCGTAAAAATGCAGCAATTAAAAAATACTTTTGGCGATCATGTATCCTATTCATTATTCTTATGCGGTTATTTTAACTCTGGCTATTTAGGATATGAGGCTGCGGAGGGGATCGACTGGATATGGGAGCACAGGATAAGCGATTTGGAAAAGCTGGGAATATGACCGGGTTGGAGATGCTCCGAGAGCGAGTGCAGCACAATATTGATGAAACAAAAAGTCTAGAAGAGCGTAGAATGCATGGGCAGTTTGCAACGCCGACGCTTTTGGCAAGAGAAATTCTGTCATACGGACTTGCCTTGCTGCATGAAGATGCGATTTCATTTTTAGAGCCTGCTTTTGGGACAGGGGCTTTGTATTCTGCGCTTATTCAGCAAATCGGAGACACAGGGAAAGAAATCAAACGTGCAACAGGGATTGAGATAGATCCTGCATACTATGGTAGCGCGAGATCAATTTGGCACGACGACCTTGTTCAAGTACGGAATGCTGATTTTACTCATTCTAAACCTGATGGAAAGTACAATCTCTTGATTACAAATCCGCCATACGTAAGGCATCAATATATGGCGCAGGAAGAAAAAATCATTCTGGGGGAGCGCATAAAAAAAGAAACTGGGATCAGCATTTCGGGTCTGGCAGGCTTGCACTGTTATTTCATGCTGCTATCTCACAAATGGCTTACAGCAGGCGCAATTTGCGGGTGGCTTATACCAAGCGAGTTTATGGATGTAAATTATGGATCGGCATTAAAGAAGTACCTGCTTGATAAGGTTCATTTGCTGCGCATACACAGATATGACATAGATGAGCCGAAATTTGATGATGCATTAGTTTCTTCGTGTGTTGTCTGGTTCAAAAACGAAAGAGTTGCCGGGGATTACGACGTTGAATTTTCATATGGCGGTACGCACGATACTCCGCTGCAAAGCAGGCTTGTTAAGAAATCTATCTTACAAGTTGAAGGAAAATGGACAAGATTCCCTGAAAAGGATATTCGTGAGATCAAGAAAGAAAAGGTAACCATTGGCGACTATTTTATAGTTAAACGTGGGCTTGCAACGGGTGATAATAGCTTCTTCATCCTTGACCAGAAAAAAATACAGGATTTAGGTCTTGATATGACTTTTTTTAAGCCCATATTACCAAGCCCGAGAAATCTAAAGACGGATTGCATTGAAACTGACAGCGCTGGCAATCCAAAGCTGGAGCGACAATACTATCTGCTGGACTGCGGATTGACTGAAGCTGAAATGTGTGAAAGCTATCCTGCGTTGTGGAGATACGTTCAAGAAGGAATAGCGGAAACAAGCAATAAGTATCTTTGCAGGAATCGTAAAACGTGGTATTGGCAGGAACAGCGACAGGCAACGCGGTTTCTTTGCTCCTATATGGGCAGAAGCAGCACAGGTAACGCACCTGTTCGCTTTATTTTGAATATATCGAATGCAATTGCGACGAACTCATATCTGATGCTTTACCCGAAAGAACCATTGCAGCAGGTAATATCTAAAAATCCTGACATTGTTTTCCGAGTATGGGAAGAGCTAAAGAAAATCAATGCTGATGAAATAGAAAGTGAGTGCCGAACATATGGCGGAGGTCTAAAAAAACTTGAGCCAAGAGAATTGGCGAAGGTGGCTTGCGATGACTTACGCACGATTTGCAATGTGTGGTAGTTCCGTGATTACAATTTGAAATCTGTTAGCAGAGATGAGTAGTGACGATACGCTAAACTAATATCCAAAAGTTTATATTACAGGGATGCTGCCGCTCAGAATTTGAGTCATGTAGAGCCGTATAGTTCCAGTTCACACATCTTGTAAATCCTGCCCCGATTTCGTATAATACACGCATCAACACAGCAGAGGAGATGGATCTATGTATCAGCCGCTGGCGGATGCCTTGCGTCCGCAGGAGCTTTCGGATGTGTGCGGGCAGGAGCATATCCTCGGCGCGGGCGGGCTGCTGCGGCGGCTCATCGAGTCGGGTCATGTGCCGAACATGATCTTTTACGGTCCGTCCGGCACGGGCAAGACGACGGTGGCAAACATCATCGCCGCCAAGACGCAGCGCAAGCTCTGCCGTCTCAACGCCACCACCGCCTCCACGGGCGACATCAAGGAGATCTACGCCCAGCTCGACACATTTTTAGCGCCGAACGGCGTGCTGCTGTATCTGGACGAAATTCAGTATTTCAGCAAAAAACAGCAGCAAACGCTGCTGGAATATATCGAAAACGGCAAGATCACGCTCATCGCGTCCACGACCGAAAACCCGTATTTTTACGTCTACAACGCCATTTTGTCGCGCTCGACGGTGTTTGAATTTAAGCCCGTCACGCCCGCGCAGGCGCTGCCGGCGGTGCAGCGCGCGGTGCGCTACATGGCGGAGAAAAACGGCGTGACGGTGCAGGCGGAGGACGGTGTGTATGAGCACATCTGCTACGCCTGCGGCGGCGATATGCGCAAGGCGATGAACGCGGTGGAGCTGCTGTTTGCCGCCGGAGGGCAGGAGGGCGGCGTCCTGACGCTCACGATGGCGGACGCGAAGGCGCTCTCGCAGCGCGCGGCGATGCGCTATGACCGCGACGGCGACGAGCATTTTGACGCGCTGTCGGCGCTGATGAAGTCCATCCGCGGGTCTGATGCGGACGCGGCGGTGCATTATCTGGCGCGGTTTTTGGAGGCGGGAGACCTTCCGTCGGCGTGCAGGCGTATTCTCTGCTCGGCGGCGGAGGACGTGGGGCTCGCGTACCCGCAGGCGCTTTCGATCGTGAAGGCGTGCGTGGACAGCGCGCTGCAATTGGGGCTGCCCGAGGCGCGGCTGCCGCTGGCGGACGCGGTCATCCTGCTCGCGACCGCGCCGAAGTCCAACTCCGGCTGCATGGCGATCGACCGCGCGATGGCGGATGTGAAAAAGGGCAAAACAGGACCGATCCCGCGCGAGCTGCAAAATGTGCACGCCGACGGCACGGGCTTTGAGCGCGAACAGGGGTATCTGTACCCGCACAGCTTCCCGAACCACTGGGTGCGGCAGCAATACCTGCCGGACGCACTGGTGGGGACGCAGTATTATGTCCCGGGCGACAACAAGACCGAGCAGGCGGCAAAGCGCTATTGGGACGAGATCAAGGGAAAGGCAGGCGGTTAAAATGGATGTGCGTCTGGGCGACATTCTGGTGATGAAAAAGGACCACCCCTGCGGCAGCCGGCAGTGGCTCGTGCTGCGCACGGGGATGGATTTCCGCCTGCGCTGCACCGGCTGCGGGCACGAGGTCATGCTCCCGCGCAGCAAGGCGGAGAAAAATATAAGGCAAATTCTGCGCGACGGGCAGGATGTGAAATAAAATAGAGGAAGGGGCGACTCCGTTTTTGCACCCTCCAAAGCCTCCCCTTGGTGACCAAGGGGAGGTGGGTGAGCGAAGCGAACCCGGAAGGGATGAGAAGGTGTACGTTCTGCTGCACTACTGCGGGAGGGTACTTTGCAAACCTGCGACCTTCTGATCTCATCAGTCAGCTTCGCTGACAGCTTCCCTTGGTCACCAAGGGAAGCCTTTGGATAGTGCAAACGCGCCCCGGCTCAAAAACAACGACCCTTCCCCTCATCAGTCGCCTACGGCGACAGCTTCCCCCCAGGGGGAAGCCTTGGGAAAACGAAAGCCTCCCCATTTGGGGAGGCTTTTTGCTCACTTATTCCCGCAATAGCGCTGCAATACGGCGTAGAGGCGGGTGCTATCCAGGGGCTTTGCGATATGCTCGTTCATACCCGCGTCCAGCGCGGCGCGCACGTCGGAGGCGAAGGCGTTCGCCGTGACGGCGATGATGGGGATGGTTTTTGCCTGCGGGTGGGCAGAGCGGCGGATGCGGCGCGTGGCGTCCAGACCCGACAGCTCCGGCATCATCACGTCCATCAGAATCAGGTCATAATGCCCGGGGCGCGAGGCGGTAAAGGTCTCCAGCGCCTGCCTGCCGGTATACACCGACTCGACCTCCACGCCCGCCTGCCGCAGCAGAAATTCCACGATCTCGCGGTTGAGGTCGTTGTCCTCCGCCAGCAGCACGCGCAGTCCGCCCAGCGCCTGATACGGCACATCGCTGTGCCCGGCGGGCTTCGGCGGTTCGGGGATGCGCTCGAGCGGCAGGCTGACGGTGACGCGCGTGCCCGCGCCGGGGGCGCTTTTTACTTCGATCGTGCCGCCCATTTTTTCCACCAGATCGTGCGTGATGGCAAGCCCCAGCCCCGTGCCGTGCGCGGCGCTCGCGCCCTCGCGGGTAAACGGCTCGAACATATGCCGCTGGAACTCCTCGCTCATGCCCACGCCCGTGTCCTGCACGGTAAAGTGGTACATGGCGTGCGTGCCGTCGATGGGGCTCTCCTCCACCCAGCGCTCCACGCTGCCGCCGGCGGGGGTGTATTTGATGGCGTTCGTCACGATGTTCTCCAGCACGCGGCAGATATGCAGCAGGCTGCCGCGCACAAGGCTGTCGCCCTGCAGATAGCGCGCCGGCGGAAAGCGCACGCCGCGCTCGGCGGCAAGCGTCGCGAGCACCGTGTGCACCTTTTCCAGCTCCGCTTGCAGGTCGAACGGCTCATGCAGCAGCTCCACACGCCCGCTTTCAAGCTGGCTCATGTCCAGCACCTCGTCGATGAGCAGCTTGAGCTGCTGCCCGGCGGTGATGATCTTTTGCAGCGCGTCGGCGACGACCGCCGAATCGTCCAGATTCGCCTGCGCGATGTGCGCCATGCCGAGCATCCCGTTCATGGGCGTGCGGATGTCGTGGCTCATGCGCGAGAGAAAGTGCGTTTTGGCAAGGTTGGCGCGCTCGGCGTCCTCCTTGGCGTGCAGGAGCTGCTCCTCGCGGCTGTGAACGGTGTCGATGTCGCACAGCGACATCAGCCACATCCGCCGCGCCCCCTTGCCGGGGCGATCCCGCTTTACGATGCGCACCCAGAGCGGCTGCCCGTTTTTGCTGTCCATCCGCTGCTCGCTGATCGGCGGCAGGGCGCGGAACGCGCTCTCCGTCATCGCCTCGCCCCCGGCGGGGAAAAACAGCGGGAGGATGCTGCCGCCGCAGCGCTCGTTCAGGTCCTCCGCGCTTTCATAGCCGAGCATATCCAGCGTGAGCGCGCTGATGAGCGCCAGCGGCAGCCCCGGTTCATAAAAGCCGCCGATGATGCCGACGCCGTGATTCTGCGTCAGAAGCGAGCGGATGCTTTGCTCCAGATCCTCGCTCAAAGCGACCGAGCCGTCCTGAAAGTACAGCTCCTCGCCGTAATAGGTCTTGATCGACATGATATTTTTGCAACCTCCAAACAAATATCTCAGGTTGTTGGACTTTCAAAATGCCTCGCAGAGTTTTCGCCGCGCACGGCGAAAAGTGATTCCAATCATTTTTGCCGGCGGCGTGTACGTCGGCAAAAATTCTGCTCGCGGAGCGGAGTGTAGAATTTTTGTGCCTGCACAAAAATTATGCGCGCAGCGCAGTGCAATCCTACTCAAACGGAAACCCAGCGAAGCGGTTTTCGTTTGAGGACGCTTTATGCGTCGAGTTCCTCCAGCACAAAGAGGACGTGCGCGTGTGCGGTTCTGACGGCTTCCAGCAGCTCCGGCTGCGTCAGGGGGCTTGCGCCGCGCAGATGCTCCGTGAGCGCGTCGGCGGCGCACGCGAGCTGCGCAAAGCCGAGATTCTGCGCCACACCCTTGAGCGTATGCGCCGCGCGGAACGCCGTCTGCCAGTCCTTTGCCTTCACGGCGGCTTCCAGCTCGCCGCAGCTCGTGTCCCCGGCGTACATCCGCGCGAATTTGCGGACCATCGCCTCCGACGGGATGCGCGCGAGCACGGCGGGGAGACTGCCGCCGAGCGATTCGTAAAATCGGGCAAGCGTCATAGCTCCTGACCCCTTTCCGCCGCGTGCGCGGCTTTTTGCTCATACATTTTCTGATCGGCCTGACGGATCGCCTCCGCCAGCGGCGATACGCGGTACGCGCCGCCGATGCTGATGTCCAGCCTCAGCTCCGGCGCGTCTGCCAGCACGATCCGATGCACCGCCTCGCGAAGCTGCGTGAGCCGCTGCCGGAAGGCGTCCTCGCCGATCTGCGGGAAGATGAGCAGGAGCTCATCGCCGCCGTAGCGGATGAGCGTGTCCGTCTCACGGATGCGTCCGAGGATGACGCCGGAGATGGCGCGCAGCGCCTCGTCGCCGACGGGATGCCCGTAGGTGTCGTTGATGTGCTTGAACTGATCCACGTCCGCGATGGCGACGCCGTCGGCGTGCTCCAGATTGGGCAGGAACGTGTCCAGATACAGGCGCGAGTATGCCTGCGTGAGGGAATCGTGGTAAAAATCAAGCAGGTGATGTCCGTCCGAGCCTGCCAGACCGCCGCGCTGCACCTCGTCAAGCTGCGCGGCAAGCTCCAGCACGCACCCGCGCTCTCCCACGCGCAGATAGCGCGAGAGAACAAAGAAAAGCGTTGCGTCCTTGAGCTCGAGCTTGCTGCTCCAATGCGCGCTCTTGAGCGCGCACTGCGACGTGCAGTTTTCGCACGCGTGCTCGCGCCCCCAGAGGGCGTAGCAGCGCTCGTCGGACGCTCGGAGCGTGCCGTCCGGCTGCAAATTCAGAACATGGTTCGTATCGGGATCGACCAGCCGCACCACGGTGAACAGCTCCCGCAGGTGATGCATCGCGGTGACGGACTCACCCAGCGTCGCGTCGCCGCGCGCCGCCGTCTCCAGCACGCGCGTCTGCACCGCGTCGTGAATATCGGTGAACTGACCGACCGCACCGGAATAGTTGAGGTCGCTGGTGGTCCAGATGGTGCGGGCGTTGAGGATATGCCAGCGGTAATCGCCGTTTACCGGGATGAGCACCTGCATCTGCACATAGGGGTCCTCGCGCGTGGAATAGGTGAGCAGCTCCCACAGCCGCGCAAGATCGTCATGGCTGAGTAGCGAAACGCCGTCCTGCTCGCCCTTGTCCAGATACAGCACGCGGCGGCGCTTTTCGGGCGGCGCGTACCAGTCGGTGTAGACGACCTTGCGCAGCCAGCGGTTATATTCAAACTGGATGCCGCCGCACTGTTCGGCAAAAAATTCGCTCTGCGCGTGGTCGATGGTGAGCAGGCGCACGGCGCGGTCGTCGCGCGGGAGCTGCTCCTGTTCCAGCGCCTCGCTGGCAAGCCGCCGCGCTTCCAAGCTGAAGTCAAAGTGCGCGGCGTCCTCCCCGGCGGCAGTCCTGAGCGTATCCGCCACGGCGCGGAAGCAGTCGAGCAGCGCCGGATCGAACGCGCCGCACTGCCCGGTGCAGATCATGCGCACCGCCACCTCGTGCGGGAAGGCTTTTTTGTAGCAGCGCTCATTCGTGAGCGCGTCGTACACATCCGCCAGCGCCACGACCTGCGCCGAGATGGGGATCTCGCCGCCGCGCAGCCCGTCGGGGTAGCCGCGCCCGTCCCAGCGCTCGTGATGCCAGCGGCAGATCTCACGCGCGGTCTTGAGCAGGGGGTCGTCCTGCGGCAGCGGCACGCTGCGCAGCAGCTCGTCGCCGATGACGCAGTGGCGCTTCATCTGCTCAAATTCCTCCGGCGTGAGTTTGCCGGGCTTGTTGAGAATTTCCTCCGGCACGGCGATCTTGCCGATGTCGTGCAGCGCCGAGAGCGTGGTGATGCGGGAGATGTCCGCCTCGGTGAGCGTGCCGCAGCCGCCTGTTTCCGCGAGCCTTCGCAGCAGCCGCTCGGTGAGCGTGCGCACATGCAGCAGGTGCGGGCCGGATTCGCTGCTGCGTGAGCCGATGACGTGGCTGAGAATGCTGACCATGGCGCTGTTCGTCTTTTCACGCTCATACACCTGCTTTTCCACAAGCTGCACGAGCTGCCTCTGCCGTGCGCTGAGCATGAGTATATTGCGCACGCGCCGCTGCGCGATGGCAGCGTTGAACGGGCGGCCGATGAAGTCCGTCGCGCCCAGATCGTAGGCGCGCTGGATATAGGACACGTCACTTTCGGCGGAGATCACGATGACCGGGAGCTCCTCCAGCCAGCGGCGGCGCTTCATCAGCTCCAGCACGCCGAAGCCGTCCAGCTCCGGCATATGGATGTCCAGCAGCAGCAGATCGACGTCCGGGTTTTGCTCCAGCAGCTCGATGGTCTGCACGCCGTTTTCGGCATACAAATAGGCATAGCCGTCCCCCAGAATGTCGTGCAGCAGCATACGGTTGGTGGCGGAATCGTCGGCGATCAGCAGCGTTGGCGTCTGTTTCATGGAATCCCCCCGTGATTCGGCGGCGCGAATGCGTAAAAGCGCCGGATCACCGGCGCCATCGACCGAACGAAACGTTTTTAACATGGTATCATACCCGGGGATGAGTTGCAAGACGTAAAACGCTGTTTTTGATGCAAAGCGCGGAAATACGAAAGATGCCGTTGCAAAAAATGCCGGCAGGTGGTATCATCCCTAATGTATCAAAAGCGTCAGAGGCGTCTTTGCGCCCGCAATATGGAGGAGTGCCTGTGTTACGACTGATCCTGCATACTCTGCCGATCTCCCTGACTGCCGTGCAGCATACAAAAGACGATAAGCTGGCGATCCTGATCCTCGCGGTTCTGATCCTCTGTGCGTTGGCGGCTCTGTGGCATCAGCGGACCGCGCTGCGCGAGGAGCGGCGGCGGGAGCAGGCGGACAAGGAGCGGCTGGCGCAGTATCACGCGCTGCAAAGCGCCCGCGTACAGGAGCGCGAGGGCGTCGTGGCGACGTATGAGCTGAACCTGACGCAGAACACCTGCACCGGCAGCGGCCCGCTGCTCGGCGCGGAGATCGGCACGGTCGATGACTTTACAAGGGGTATGTGCGCGCTGCTGCACCCCGATGATGTGCCGCGCTATATGCGGCAGATGTCGCCGGAGAACGTGCTGCGCCTGCTGGATGAGGGCGTGAGCTCGTTTGAGGACAGCTATCTCCTGTATGTGCCCGAAAAGGGCTATGTCTGGCGGCATGTCGTCGCCGATATTCTGAAAAATCCGCAGACGGACGACGTAGAGGTCGTCGCCTATGCCATCGACAACGACTATAAGCGCCGCATGGAGCAGATCGCCGAAAAGGTCCTGCACACCGCCTTTACCCGCGTGGCGCTCATCGACGTGCGCTCCGGCGTGGCGACGAGCTACCGCCGCAGTACGCTGCTGCCGCGCCTGTCCGCGCAGGACGACGGCGGGCTGCTCGTGCAGGATTACGACACAAAATTCATGCAGCGCCTCATCGCCATCATGCACGAGGCGGAGCATCGCGACCTGCTGAAGGCAACGCGGATGAGCGTTCTGCTGCGCGAATTGGAGACAAATGATTTTTACGACGTGCCGCTGCGCACGCGCGAGGACGTCCCCGGCGGGGAGCGGCATATCAACCTGCGCTTTTCGTGGCTGTCGGAGCGGCGCGAGTGCATTCTGATGTGCTCGGAGGACGTGACGCAGGTCGTCGCCAGCCGGACGGACGCGCGGACGGGGCTTTTGAACGCCGACGGCTTTTATGTGCGGGCGGAGCAGTGGCTCGCGGAGCATCCGGGGCGGCCGTTTACCATCCTGCGGTACGATTTTGACGGCTTCAAATTCATCAACACCACCGCGGGCTTTGCCAGGGCGAACAAGCTGCTGCACGATTTCGGGCTGTTTCTGCACGAGCACAATACCGACGACAGCTTTGCCGGACATCTGAACGCCGACCAGTTCGTGCGCTTCTGCGGCGACGGCAGCCTCGACCCGAAGCGGGCGGCGGAGCTGTTTCAGGCGCGTTACCGCGGCTATCCCTACACGGTGCTGCTGCACGTGGGCGTGTACGATCTGTGCGAGCCGGACGCCGACATATATCTTGCCAGCTACAGGGCGCTGCTGGCGCTGCAGACGATCAAGGGCAACCGCACGCAGTATGTGGCATATTATACGCAGGGTATGTCCGACCGCGCGCATCGGGCGCGCGAGCTGCTGGACGATGTGGAGCGCGCGCTGGAGGAGGAGCAGCTTTGCGTCTGGTTTCAGCCGCAGTATGACGCAGGCGGGCAGCTTGCGGGCGCGGAGGCGCTCGTGCGCTGGCAGCATCCCGAAAAGGGGATGATCCCGCCCGGCGAGTTCATCCCGCTGCTGGAGTACAGCAGCCTCATCACGCGCGTGGACCAGTACGTCTGGGAGCACACCTGCCGCCGGCTTCAGAGGTGGAACGCCGAGGGGCTGTACCTGCCGGCGTCGGTCAATGTCTCGCGCATGGATCTGCAAAACGGCGACCTGCCGGAGCAGTTTACCGCGCTCGTCGAAAAATACGGTCTTGAGCCCGACCAGCTCCGGCTGGAGATCACCGAGAGCGCCTACACCGACCGCCCGGAGCAGCTTGCCGCCATGGTCGCGCGCCTGCGCGCGGCGGGCTTTACCGTGGAGATGGACGATTTCGGCACGGGCTATTCGTCGCTGAATATGCTCAAGGACATCCACATTGACGTTTTGAAGCTGGACATGAAGTTCCTCTCCGCCGGGGAGGAGACGCGCGGACGGCAGATCGTCGCGTGCATCGTGGATATGGCGCACCGGCTGGATATGCGCGTGATCGCCGAGGGCGTGGAAACGGCGCAGCAGGCGCGGGAGCTGACGGCGCTCGGCTGCGACGCGATGCAGGGCTACTATTTTTCCCGCCCGCTCCCACCCGAAGAATTGGAAAAAATTTTGCACACCGCCGGTGCGCAATCGCCGCAGCCTGCGCCTGCGGCGATGATGTCCGACTGAAGAAGGAAATTTCGTAAAAAACGCCGCACGAAACGATTTTCGTGCGGCGGTTTTTGTGCAAAACACACAGGAAATACAACTTTTTGGAAAATACAAGCGGAAAATATGAATTTTTTACTTAAAAAGACGAATTATTGTTGAAAAATCGTTTCCAATATGGTATATTTTGTGACGCAAATCGTACTTAGGGATTATACTAGTTCTTATTAAAAATCTTGAAAAGATTTTTATAGCACCGAAGGTGCGTTAAGAACTGTATGAGACGGGGAATTGCACAACTGTGCAATTCCAGCGTGCGAAGCACGCGGGTTTCTTGATTCAATATTTGAATCAAGAAACAGTATTAGATGGGGGGCGGCGACATGGCATATATGCGGTTGGGCGATCTGCTGATCGCCGCCGGGACGATCACAAAGCAGCAATTGGAGGACGCGCTCGTCCTGCAAAAGCAGACCGGCGAGCGTCTGGGCGACGTGCTCATCGAAAACGGCACGATCACCGAGCGGCAGCTCATCGACGCGCTGCAAATGCAGCTCGGCGTGGATTTTGTCGATCTGACCGCTGTGTCCATCCCCGTGGAGCTGACAAAATACGTCCCGCGCGCCGTCGCAAAAAAGTATTCGGTCGTGCCGGTCAAGCTCGTCCGCGACGAGCTGTTCGTCGCCATGAGCGACCCGCTGAACTTCCTCGCGCAGGAAGAGCTGAAAGCCGTCAGCCATAAGCAGGTCGTGCCGATGATCGCCACGCGCAAAGCCGTGGAGCAGGCGATCGCCACGCTGTACGGCAGCGAGGGCACGGTCCGCGCCATGGAGGAGATGAAGCGCGAGGCGGGCGAAACGTCCGGCGACATCGTCCCCGCGCAGATGGCGCACACCGCCGACACCGGCGCGGACGCCGCGCCGACCATCCGCTTTGTAAACTCCGTCATCGAGCGCGCCGTGCAGGAGCGCGCGAGCGATATTCACTTAGAGCCGCAGGCGGACGAGCTGGTCGTGCGGATGCGCGTGGACGGGCTTCTGCGCCGCGTGCTGACCGTTCCGGCAAATTTGCAGGCGACGGTCATCTCCCGCCTCAAGGTCATGGGCGGCATGAACATCGCCGAGCGCAAGATCCCGCAGGACGGGCGCGCGATGGTGCGCGTCAAGGGGCGGGAGATCGACCTGCGTATCTCGTCCATGCCCACGGTCTACGGCGAAAAGATCGTCCTGCGGCTGCTCGATAAATCGCAGCAGCACATCACCAGCCGCACCATCGGTCTGGAGAACGACGACCTTACAAAATATAACGCGCTGCTGAAAAACACCAGCGGCGTCATCCTGCTGGTCGGTCCGACCGGCTCAGGCAAATCCACCACGCTGTGCGCCATGCTCAAGGAGCTGTGCTCCGAGCAGACGAACATCATGTCGCTGGAAGACCCGGTGGAGTATGACATCCCGGGCGTGAACCAGTGCCAGATCAACGAAAAAACCGGCATGACGTTCGCCGCCGGTCTGCGCGCGATCCTGCGGCAAGACCCCGACATCATCGCCGTGGGCGAAATTCGTGACGGCGAGACGGGCGCGATCGCCATCCGCGCCGCCATCACGGGACATTTAGTTCTTTCCACGCTCCACACGAACGACGCCGTGTCGGCGGTGGACCGTCTGCTGGACATCGGCATTGAGCCGTATATGATCGCCAGCGCGCTGCGCGGCGTCATCTCCCAGCGCCTTGTGCGGCGCATCTGCCCGCACTGCAAGACTGCCTACCGCCCCGATTCGGAGGAATTGGAGCTGCTGGGTCTGCCCGAGGGCACGGACGTGGAATTTTACCGCGGCACGGGCTGCGAGGAATGCTATCACACCGGCACGAGCGGTCGCCGCGCCGTGTTTGAGATTCTCACGGTGGACGCGCGCCTGCGGCGCATGATCGCCGAGGGCGCACGCTATGACGAGCTGTACGCCGCCGCGCGGCAGACGAATTTTGAAACGCTGCGCGAGCGCTGCCGGGAGCTTGTCCTGCGCGGCGAGGTGAGCGCGGCGGAGGCGGCGCGCGCCATCAACTCGGCGGCAGAGTAGAGTAACCGCCGGTGACGCTTGTCGATTGGATCAACGGTTACTAAAGGAGCGGCTATGCTTAGTTGGAACGAACTCATCGCGCTGGCGCACGAGCGCCGCGCCTCGGATGTGCATATGGTGTGCGGGCTGCCGTTTTTGTGCCGCGTGGACGGGCGCGTGGAGCGCCTGACCGAGAAGCCGCTCACGCGCGCGCAGTGCGAGCAGTACGCGCAGCAGCTCGCGGGCGAGGAATATGAGGCGCTGCGCGAGATCGGCGAGCGCGACCTGTCGTGCGGCTTTGAATGCGGCGTGCGCGTGCGTGTGAACCTGTTTTGTCAGCAGGACGCGGTGTCCGCCGCTGTTCGCCTGCTGGCGGACGGCATCCCCGCGCTGGAATCGCTGGGGCTGCCGCCGGTAGTGCAGGAATTTGCCGAATACCGCAGCGGCATCGTGCTGGTCACAGGTGAGACGGGCTCTGGTAAATCCACCACGCTCGCGGCACTGCTCGACCGCATCAACCACACCCGCCCGGAGCATATCATCACGCTCGAAGACCCGATCGAATATGTCTACACCCCCGACCGCTGCATCGTGAACCAGCGGCAGATCGGCACGGATACCCGCAGCTACGCCAGCGGTCTGCGCGCCGTCTTGCGCGAAGACCCGGACGTGATCTTGATTGGCGAGCTGCGCGATCTCGATACCATCGAAACAGCGCTCACCGCTGCGGAGACGGGGCATCTCGTCTTTGCCACGCTCCACACCAATTCGGCGGCGGACTCCATCGACCGTATGCTCAGCGTCTTCCCCGAGGGGCGGCAGCGGCAGGCGCGGCTGCAGATCTCCACCACGCTGCGCGCCGTGCTCTCGCAGCAGCTCCTGCCGCATAAGAGCGGGCAGGGGCGCGTGGCGGCGTGCGAGGTGATGGTGGTGAACAGCGCCATCCGCAACCTCGTCCGCGAGGGCAAGACCCCGCAGATCGAGAGCTTTATCACCATGAACGCGCAGGGCGGCAGCATCACGATGGACAATGCGCTCCACGAGCTGGTGCGTGCCGGGGCGATCACAGAGGATACCGCGCGTGCCTACTGCCGCGACCGTGAGAGCTTTGGCAGCCAGCAGCGCTGGTAATTTGCAGATGAAGGAAGGGCGAACTGTTTGACGACATATCGGTACAAGGGCGTTTCGCCCGACGGCGTGCGGGTCACGGGCGTCATTCACGCCTACAACGAGTACGAGGCGGCGACCCAGCTCCGCAGCACCTGCGCCATCATCACAAAGATCGAGCCTGTGCCGGAGACGCGGGAGAAAAATCCCGTCCTCGGCGGCTATAAAATTAAGGAAAAAGAGCTGGCGGTCATCTGCTCGCAGTTTTCCATCATCCTGACCTCGGGACTGCCCATCGTGCGCTGCGTGGAGATGGTCGCGGCGCAGACGCGCACCAAGGAGCTGCGGCGAGGGCTTACCAAGGTCGCGCAGGACGTGTCCGGCGGCTATTCGCTGGCGCAGAGCTTTGAAAATAACGTGCGGGGTCTGCCCGTCACGTTTCTGGAGACGGTGCGCGCCGGCGAGCAGTCCGGCACGCTGGAGCTGTGCTTTGAGCGCCTGCATACCTATTACGACAGATCCGCGAAAACGAAAGCCAAGCTCGCCAGCGCCCTGACGTATCCGGCGCTGGTGCTGGTGGTGGCGGCGATCGTGTTTCTGGTCATCATGACCGTTGCCGTGCCGATGTTCACAAAAACCTTTGAGGAGCTGGGCACGGAGCTGCCCGGCATTACAAAGGGTCTCATCGCGTTTTCCAATTTCTTTACGAACTACTGGTGGGTGCTGGTGCTCATCGTGCTGGGGCTCTGGATCGGCAAGATGATCCTGCGCCGCACACCGCAGGGAAGGCTGTTTCTCGCGGAGGGCAAGCTGAAGCGCTCGCCGCTGCGGGGGCTGCATCAAATGCGCGCAGCCGCGCAGTTCGCCTCCACCATGTCCACCATGCTCACGGCGGGGCTGCCCATCGTGAAGGCGCTGGACGTGACGGCGGGCGTGATCTCCAACGCCGCCGTGTCCGAGGCGGTGCGCCGCGTGAAGAGCGGCGTGGAGCAGGGGCGCGGCGTCGCCGCCTGCATGGAAAAGGAGCGCGTTTTCCCGCAGATGCTCACCGAAATGACCGGCGTCGGCGAGCGCGCCGGCAGCATGGAGCAGACGCTGAACGTCATCGCCGAGTATTTTGACAACGAGGTGTCGGTCAAGACGCAGCGCCTGCTGTCGCTGTTAGAACCCGCCATCACCATCGCCCTGGCGGTCATTACGGTCATCCTGCTGCTGGCAGTGTATCTGCCGATGTTTACGATGTATGGGAGTATTGCGTGACTCCCTTGATTTGCACAGACTCCTTGGCTCTCCCTTTGGGAGAGCTGTCAGCGAAGCTGACTGAGAGGGTCTTCCTTACTGACCCTCTCCGTCCTCGCTGCGCTCGGACACCTCCCCCAAAGGGGGAGGCAAGGCAAGGCTTTGGTGCGGTGCAAACCTCCTCCCTCATGTTGTCTCCCGCCCGGTGCAACCCACGGACGGCTGCATAGATATTCTTACACAAATTACACAAAGGAGAAAGAACCATGATTTCCAAGCTGCTGAAAAAGAATAAAAAGGGCTTCACCCTGATGGAGATGCTGATCGTTGTCGCGATCATCGCCGTCCTCGTCGCCATCGCCATCCCCACCTTCAACGCCTCCCTGAACAAGGCGCGTATCGCCACTGACGAAGCCAACATCCGCGCGGGCTATGCCAGCACGCTGGCGACTGTCCTGACCAACAACTTTGACGTTGAGCAGGCTACTGGTGAAAAGGCTTACTACTATCTGCTTGCAGACGGCAATGTTTCTAAGGTTGACAGCGCAGATGCAACAGCTCCGACGGGTGCATATGAGTGCAAGGCGAGCTACAAGAATACTGACCCCGCAGCTACTGTCGGTGGTGTCCAGATCGGCGAGGGTCATTGGGCAAAGGGCAACAAGATCCTTTACACCTACAGCTACGATAACAACACGATCGAAATCAGCGTTAAATAATTAACCCTACTCAGGTCAACCCATACAAAACACCTGAACGGGACGCGGGGGCGGAGGGTTGCGCCCCTGCGGTCCGATCACCAGGAAAGGAGCGCGCGAATGCTGTACATATCGCCCGGCTTTACGGTCTATTTCTGCGCCCTCGCGTTCCTCCTTGGCGCGTGTATGGGGAGCTTTCTCAACTGCATGGCGTGGCGCATCGTCCACGGCGAGAGCGTGCTGCGCGGGCGGTCGCACTGCAATGTGTGCGGCCATGTGCTCACGGCGCGCGACCTTGTGCCCATCGTGAGCTTTTTGGCGCACCGCGGGCGCTGCCGCTGGTGCGGGGCAAAATTATCCGCGCGCCATGTGTGGGCGGAGACTGTTACGGGCGCGGTGTTCGTGCTCATTGTGTTAAAATTCGATATATCGCTCCAAGCCCTCGGAGCGTTGGCACTGGCGTGCGTTCTGCTCGCCGGTGCGTTCGCGGATTTGGAGGGATATATCATCCCCGACCGCTTTGTGCTGTTTGGGATCGGGCTGCGCGTCGTGTGGTTCTTTTTTGAGGACTGGCGCACGACGCTGCCAGACGCGCTGCTGGGCGGCTTTGCCGTGGGCGGCGGTCTTTTGGCGTTTGTGCTGCTGTATGAAAAGCTGAGAAAGATCGAAGCCATGGGCGGCGGCGACTTAAAGCTGCTGTTTGTGACGGGGCTCTGGCTCGGCTGGGCAAAAAATCTTCTCTGCCTGCTGCTGGCGTGCGTGTTCGGCATCGTGTTCGGGCTGGCAACGCAAAAGCGCCGCGCGCAGCAGGAAAACGCAAAAATTCTCCCGTGGGGACCGTCCATCTGCGCGGCGGGCATCATCACGATGCTCGCCGGCGATGCGGTCATCGCGGCGTATATATCCCTGTTTTAGTCGGAGGTCAGTATGGCTGGAAATCTGATCGCGCTGGACATCGGGCAGTATCAGGCGAAGCTCGTCTGGTACACCGGGAAAAGCGTTAAAAAAGCCGTCGCCGCGCCGCTGCCGGACGGGCTGGTGGAAAACGGCGAAATTCGCGCCATGGACGCCATGGCGGACTTTCTCAAACAGACGGCAAAGGAAAACGGCATTCCGCGCGGCGCGGCGGCGATCGCGCTGCCGGGGTCTGCGGTGTTTACGCGCCTGTGCGAGCTGCCGCCAATGACCGACGCGCAGCTTGCCTACAATCTGCCGTTTGAGTTTAAGGACTACCTGCGCGAGGAAAAGGGGCAGTATGTGTTCGACTACTCCGTGCAGGAGCTGGTGCGCGATGAGAGCGGCACGGTGCGCCAGATGCGGCTGTTTGCCTGCGCTGCGCTGCGGTCTACCATTGAGCGCTACCGCGCCATGCTGCACCGCGCGGGCTTCCGGCTGAAGTTCGCCATGCCGGCGGCAAGCGCCTATGCCGCGCTCGTGCGCGCCGCCGACGCGCCGGACACCTGCTGCATCATCGACCTCGGACACGGCGCGATCCGCGTATATGTGCTGCGGCGCGGGGAATTTACCGCGCAGCGCGTGGCGGAGCTGGGCATCGGCGACGTGGTGCGCGCGCTGGCGCAGGCGCGGGGCGTGGACGAGCATCTGGCGCAGGAATATCTGCTGGGCGACTACGAAAACGCCGTGCACGACCCGGCTGCGGCGGAGCTGTACGGGCGGATGGCGGCGGAGATCACCAAGGCCGTGAACTTTTATAACTACAACCACCGCGACGAGACCATCACGCAGGCGTACCTGTGCGGCGGCGGCGCGGCGATCGAGCCGCTGGTGGACGCCATCGTGCAGATGGTAAATCTGCCCATCGCACCCGTGCGGGAGCTGCCCGGCGGCGTGCGGGAGTCGGCGTGGGTATTCGCAAAGGCAGTCGGCTGCGCGCTGCAAAACGGGGAGGAGCGGAAATGAACCAGATCACAAGATCCGCCCCCGCGCAAAGGGCGGTGCGCTGCCCCACAAAGCGCAGCGTGAACCTTGCCAAGCGCCCGCCGCGCACGCGCAGCGCCGTGACGCTCGTGCTCGGCATCGTGCTCATCGCGGCGCTGGCGCTTGCGGTGGCGAAATTCGCCGTGCTCGACCAGCTCGCGCGCCAGCGCGCGGCGGAGCAGCAGTATCAGAGCGTCCACGCGCAGTATGTCGAAATGCAGAATGCGCTGGAGAATTACGACGCCGTGGAGCAGGAGTACAGAACGTATTCGCGGAGCTGGATGACCGAGGAAAACGGCGGCTTTGTGGACGTGGACCGCATGGACGTGCTGGCGCTCGTGGAGCAGGAGCTGATGGCGCGCGGCGAGGTGCGCTCGTTCGTGGCGCAGCAGAACACGCTCGTTGTGCACATGGCGGGCATGAGCCTTGCGGAGGTGTCCGCGATGCTCGAGAGCGTGCAGCGGCAGCCGATCGTCGCCGGTGCGTCGCTGAACCTCGCGTCCACGGCGGATGAAGCGGGGCTGCTGGAATTTTCCGTGACCATTGTGCTGCAAAGCGCCGGGGAGGGTGAGGGATGAATCGTGCGTTTTCGACCCGCGAAAAGGTCCTGCTCGTCATTCTGGCGCTGCTGCTGATCGGCGTGGGCTATTTTAAGCTGCTGCTCGAGCCGATCAACGAGAGCATTGACAATTACACGCAGCTTGCCGCGTCGGAGCAGGACGCGATGCTGCAGGGCACCGCGCAGCTCGTGCAGCTCCGGCAGATGGAGCAGGAGCTGGAGGTCATCCATGAAAGCGGCGAGGCAGTGCCGCTCCCGGTGTATGACAACGCCGAAGGGCTGCTGGTGGAGCTGAACCACATTCTTGCGGCATCGACGGAGTATACGCTCAATTTCGGCACGGCGGATATGCTGGACGGCGGCTATATCGTCCGCCGCCCGCTGAGTCTGCAATTTTCCGCGAAAAATTACGCCGCCGCGCGCGGCATCCTCACGGCGCTGCATGACAGCACGAACGTGAATCAAATTTCCGACCTCTCCGTCAGCCTGCCGGAGGATTCGGACAAGGGCGTGCAGGTGACGTGCAGCGTGACCTTCTATGAGCTGAAAAACGGATAAATCAGAGCAAAAAACAGGGATCTATGAAGCACTCAGAACGCAAAAGTGCATATTCCCGCGCCCGCGGCGGCTTTACGCTGACCGAGGTGCTGGTCGTGGTCGCCGTGCTGGCGCTGCTGTCTGCGGTGGCGGTCACGTCGCTGACCGTTGTGCGCCGCAGCCTGCGGCAGAAGGAGCTGGACAGCAAGGCGGAGCTGATCTACACCGCCGCGCAGAACCGCATGGCGGAGCTGCGCGCGGCGGGCTTTGCCGGAAGCTATCAGTACAGTGCCGACAGCGAAAACGGCGTTGCGGAGCTGGGGTATACGCCGTGCGACGCGGACGAAGCGTCGGACGGCGTGCTTTGCTATGTCCGCTCGCAGGAGAAAACGACCGCCGGGGCGGCGGCAGCGGCGATCCTGCCGGAATCGGCGGTGGACGCCGAGCTTTGGAGCGGCAGCTGGCGCATCGAATTTGACCCCGCCAGCGGCAGCGTCTACGGCGTTTTCTACAGTCCCACGGACGAGCTGCCCGATGACGGGCTGAAGATCGACGCGCTGCGCGTGCTCTCGGTGCGCAGGCGGCAGGGCGCGCGCGTGGGCTACTACGGCGGCGACCGCGTGAACACCGAGGATACGAATACGCTCCGCCCCGACATCACCATCGAAAACGGCGAGGAGCTGACGGCGTATTTTTACTGCAACAACCCCGGCAGCCCCCTCACATTCACCATCACGCTGACTACCGGCAGCAAAACGTACACCCGCACCGTGCAGTCCTCCGACATCGAGGCGGTCAACAGCCAGACGTACCGCTACAAATGGGTGCTCGACAGCTTAAAATCGGATGAGATGCGCTTTGCCGCGCAGACGGAAAACCGGCTGGATAATGGCGCGGAGCTGACCGTGAAGCTCACAGTCACTTGCAGCGACCCGCTCATCGACCAGGCGAGCGCCTCGCGCAGGACAAACGGGCTGTTTTACTACACGCCCGGTCAGGCGGCGGACACCGCGCTCATCCGCAGCGGCCGCCACCTGCAAAATCTGGACGCCGCGTCCGGCGTCGCGCCGTCCATCACGCGCGCCGTGCAGGTCAGCGACATTTCCTTCCGGGACGACGCGGGCGACGATACCGACTGGTACACGGTCTACCATGACCGCCCATTCACACCCATCACGAACCCAAATCTCATCAGCTACGACGGTCACTACACCGTGGAGGACACCGAGCTGTATACCACCATCCATGCGCTGCACACCGCGGACTGCGGCGATGCGCCCGCGGGGCTGTTCGGCACGTTCTCCGGCAGCGCTCTGCGCAACGTGACGCTCACCGGCGCGCGCATCGACGGCGGCGCGCAGGTCGGCGCGCTCGCGGGCGAGACGACCGGCGAGCTGACGGTCGAAAACTGCCGCGTGTATTTAAGCGCGCGGCACGGCGATCTTGACGCTGTTGCGGCGGAAGAAGACCCGGAGGACGTGCCTGCGTGGTTAAACGGCAAAACCGCCGGCGGGCTCATCGGCGCGACCTCGACCGCGAAAACGACCATCAAGACCTCCATGGCGGCGACGGTCCTGCGCGCGGAGAATACCGCGGGCGGGCTCATCGGCACGGCGGGCGGGCAGGCACTGCTTGACACGGTCTATGCCGACTGCTACCTCACCGCGCCCACCACCGGCGGTCTCGTCGGCGGCGGGGCAGGTGCGCCCGCACTCAAAAATTTCTACGCCGCGGGCTACCAGACCGCGACCGTCGCGGCGGGCGGACTCATGCCGGGGACGCTTTCGTCGGCGGAGAACGGCTACAGCGTCTGCGACCTGACGCTGCAAAATAATGCGCGCGGCTATTCCACGGCGGCAGGCTGTGAGGGGACGCTTCAAAATGTCTACTACCTCACGCGCGACGACGACCCCTCCGCGGAGCTTGCCGGGACGCAGTATGCGACCTACGCCGAGCTGACGGACGAGGGCTTCGCGGCGGCGCACCTGTCCAACGCCTTCACCGCCCAGACCGGCGGCGCGAGCAACCCCTATAACCTCATGGCGCAGGGTCTGGCGGACTATTCCTATCCGCGCCTTGCCGCCCTCAATCACTACGGCGACTGGCAGGCGGAGTTTGAGTCCGGCACGCTGGTCTATTACGAGGTCTACCGCGAAAACGGGCAGGATGTGTACGCCTTCAGCGGCGCGAACGCCTATACCCTGCGCTCGGACTGCGTGGCGGTGGGCGACGGCTACGCCATCGCCTTCGGGCACGACCCCGGCGAGGCGCTCACGCTCGAGCTGACCTATGCGGGCGGGCAGTCGTATACGCTCACATCGGAGCGCCGTATCCCGGTGGTCGTGCGCGACCAGATCTATTACCTCCTGCCCCTGCCTGCCGAGATCACCGACACCGACTATGTGGACGCGTCCGGCACAACGGCGTTTTACCAGCAGCTTCTTGTGGGCGGCAAGCGCTATTACTATAACCCCCACTTTGCCGAGAGCGCCACAGCGGCGGAGACAAAGCCCGCCGCGCCCGAAACGGTGAATATCCGCACGGCGCGGCAGCTCTACGCCCTCAGCCGGTTCTACCCCAACTACGCCCCCACCACCACCGCCAGCGCCTACCGGCAGTGGCTGGATGTGGACTATACGACCTACCGCTGGAGCGAGTTTACCACGCACGGCGCGATCTCACAGCAGCAGCCCATCACCTCCGCTGCGGGCTTTACCGCGACCTATGACGGCGGCGGGCACAGCGTGCGCGGCGTGTCGCTGCGCACGGACGCCGCGCGCGTCGGGCTGTTCGGCACGATCGCCCCGCGCGGCACGGTGCAGAATGTGATCCTGCTCGGCGGCGGCGCGCAGCTCATCTACGCCGGATACGCGGGCGAAAACGTCGTATCCGGCAGCGGGCGGACGATCCATATGGGCGCGCTCGCGGGCTATAACAGCGGCAGCATCCGCAACTGCGCTGCGGCGGGCTATACCGTGACGTTCCGCACCTATAACTCCAGCTACCTGTATCTCGGCGGGCTGATCGGCACAAACGACGGCACGGCGGCGGGCAGCATGGCGGACAGCGCCTCCATGCAGCTCACCGCGACGAGCGCAAGCGCCTACGCGGGCGGCTTTGCCGGGGCAAATACCGGCACGATCACCGGCAGCTACGCCCTCGGGCGCATCAGCGTGCGCGATGCCAAGCGCAGCACCGTGCGCATCGCAGGCTTCGCGGCGGACAATTCCGGCGGCGCGCTGCGCCGGTGCTACAGCGGCGTGGCGCTCACGGCGGCGGGCACATCCGAAATTTACGGCTTCGCCCGCAAGGGCGGCGCGGCAGTGCAGTGCTACTATCTTGACGGCGGAACGTACACCTATGACGGCTCACTCTACGCCTTCAACGCCTCCACGAACGCCTACGCCTCGCTTGCCGCGGGCAAGCCTGTGCGCGGCGAGGCACTGCAAACGCTGACGCTCCGCGATTTTTCCACCGCGAACGCGGCGTATGACGCCTCCGGCGCGAACATGAACGAAAATTACCCCTTCCCGGCGGTCGTCACGAACGCTGCCAATCAGACCGCGCACTACGGCAACTGGCCTGTGCAGGCGGACATCGGCACGCTCGGCGTATTCTACTGGGAATACGAAGCGGGCGGCAGCAACAGCGGCTACCACTTCAGCTATGTCGGCATGAGCCAGGGCGAGGAAATTTCGTCCGAGGAAAACGACCTTCTCAGCAGCGGCAATTCCCTCTGCCGCGAGCATGACGACGGCGGCGCGGTCACGCGCTACGGCTATGGCTATTTCTACGAGACAGGCGCGGCGGTCCTGCCGGAATTTTCGGCGACCGACTGCGTGACCGGCGCGCGCGTGAGCGCGGCGGAGCAGGAGCTGGCGCGCCAGATGCCGGGCTATACGTTCGTCGCGTATCAGACGGGCGACATGTATCTGAACGCGAACAAGCAGAACAGCACCTGGACGCTGCGCTATGACGGCGCGGCGGAGTATGTCTATGAGGTCAGCCCCTTCTTTGCCGACAGCATGGCGCTGCGCGCGATCTCGCTCGCGGGCGAGGCGCAGGACCTGACCGGCGCGGTGCGCACCGAAGCGCCCGGCACGAAAGACAACCCCTATCAGATCCGCTCGGCGGCGCAGCTTCAGTACATTAACTGGAACTGGGCGGAGCGCACGGCGGACTATTCCATCTCGGCGGACAATACCACGAGCGAGAACGACCGCTGGACGATCCGGCAGTATCCGTACCTCATCTACACCGACGAAAACATCGCCGCGCCGCTCAGCAGGGGACTTTACTGGGAGCAGAGCCACGACGTGGACTCGTATCTGGAAAACGGCAATACGGTGCGCAATTTTACACCCATCGGAAGCCTCTACGACATTGCCAAGTCGCTGGACAGCGCCGTATCGAACCCGTATACGGCATTCTTTGCCGAGAGCTACGACGGGCAGTCGTATGCCATCAAGAACATCGAGATCCACAGCGCGATGCAGTGCATCGGTCTGTTCGGCATCACGGCGGGCGCAAAGCTTCAGAACATCGTCCTCTACTCCGAACGCGGCAGCGTCATCGAAAACGAGCCGGGCGGCAAAAACTGGTACTGCGTGGGCGGTCTGGTCGGCTTTGCCGCCAGCCGCTCTGAAGACGCAAAGGCGAGCATCACGAACTGCACTGTCTCCGGCTATACGATCTACGACCACCGCGGCAAGGGCTATTCCTTGAGCGTCGCCAACAACGACCATCAGACCGGCTGGGGCGGCGGCTGCGTGGGCGGTCTTGTCGGCGCGACGAATATGAACATCTCCGGCTGTACGGCGGTCAACGACATCATCATCGACATCGGCTATAACTACAAGTGGCTCAACCTGCGCGTGGGCGGCATCGCGGGCGCGTGCCGCGCGTCCATAGATAGCTGCTATGCAGGCGGCTCGATCGTGAGCACCACACCGTTTGCGCATCAGGGCTATGGTAATTCCACCAGCATCTGGGTCGGCGGCATCACGGGCGGCATCGTGCTGCGTACCGATGGCACGATCAAGCAGATCCTCGGCGAAGTGGAAAACCCCCTTGTGGTCACGAACTGCTACTGCTTTGTGGACGTGCCGAGGCGCGGCAGCAATCTCGTCGCCAGCTCGCAGTCCATCGCCTCCAACGGCGAGATGCAGCAGACCTTCACCACCATCCAAAAATCCGCTGCGGAGCTGCGCAACTGCTACGCGCTGCGCGCCACGGCGGAAAACGCGGACGATTACCGCGAATATCAGAATAAGCAGAACTGGAGCGGCGGGCAGAACCTCAACGTGCTCGACCGCTGGAGCGGTGAGCGCCAGATCATGCTCTATAACGAAACAACGCCCTATCTCACCTACAGCGAGATGGGCGACGAGATGCTGAGTAAGCTCACGGCAAACGGCGGCGTGTTCTCGACCGTCACCGTGCACGAATCGGGCATCGCCATCGACGGCAAATACACCCACCCCGGCAACGACCGCGCGCTGGATGGGCTGAACTACCCGTTCCCCACGGTGCTCACGCAGGAGGATTTAATTTTCGGCGGCACGGTCAACGTCCACTACGGCGCTTGGCCGAAGCCGGACCTCTACTGGGAGCAGACCTCCGCTGCGCTCGACCTGCTGGATGTGGACGAGGAGAGCGGCGAGGCGCGGCTGGACGTGCGCCTGTACCTCACGGGCATCGGCGGCGGCGAAACGCCCACCATCACCATCCTCACGGAGGACGGCGAGGAATTGACCGGCGCGGGCGCGGCAAGCGTCGCGGAAATTTCCGCGTTTGACGCAGACGGCGGCTATTTTACCGTCACCTTTACCGGCAGCACGCCCGGCGACGTGCTTGTCGAGGCAAGCCTTGGCGAGAGTACCGCGCGGCTGCGCCTGAGCGTGACGGCGGACCTGCTGCTCACCGCTTCGCCGGAAGCGCCGGAGCTGTATGTGGGCGAGCAGACGGAGCTGACGCTCACCGTGCGCCATTCGAGCGGCGCGGCGCTGCCGGATGCGGCGGCAAAGCGGCTGCAATGGGGCATCCAGCTCGACCACGGCGGCGCGGAGCAGGACGTGGTGGAGTGCCGCACGAGCGACATCGTCTATGACGCGGACCGCGGCGTGTTCACCCTCCCACTGACCGGCTTCTCCGCCGGCGAGGCAAGCATCGCCATCACCTGCCTGTACCCGCACATGGGCGCGGATGGGCAGATACTCAGCATCACGCAGAAGGTCAACCTCAGCGCCACGGTCTACCCGAACGACGTGCTCGGCGTGACCGACGGCGTGTCCAACCGGCAAATTCGCCTGCCGTACACCGTCCCGGCGGGGACGAGCGGCTATCTCGACCGCGACGCGGCGGACGGACCGGCTGTGGACGGACTGTATCTCTACGCCACGCGCGCCTACACCGACCTCTCCGACTTCACGCTCGCGTCCGCGACCATCACGCGCGGCGGCGCGGCGCTGACCGTGGGCGGGGACGGCTTCACCGAGGGCAGGGAATACCGCCTGACGCTTGCGGGCGATCTTCTGTACGCGGGCGACTATGACGCGCGCGCCATCACGCTGGAAACGGCGCAGACAGATCCGGTCACGCTGCGGCTTGTGCTGGAGCGCAGCGGCGTGCGCTACACGTTCGAGCTGGGCATCACGCCCGAACTGACGCAGTACGCCGTAGACTTTGCCGACGAGGACGGCAATATCCTCTTTACCAAGCACGCACCCTACGGCGGTACGGTCACGCTGACGGAGGACGAGACCGGCGCGCGCCGCTGGGACATCCCGGACGCGATCTACGAGCCGCTGACGCTGGAAGCGCTTCCTGCGGATACGGCGGACGATGTGCCGGACGACACAGACGCGCCGGAGGATGAGCCGGACGAAGAACTTTGATTTTTGATACTAGAATCTGTTAAAAAGCTTGAAGAGCTTTTTATAGCGCCAACGGCGCGTCAGATTCTGCATGAGACGGCGCAGCGTGCATTCGCACGATGCGAGTGTGCGTAGCACACGGGATTCTTGATTAAATATTTTAATCAAGAATCAGTATGAGAGGAGGCGCTGCGATGAAGCGGCTCGCGCAAAAACTGCAAGACCGCCGCGGCGCTTCCATGCTCATGGCGCTGCTGCTGTTTCTGGTTGCGGCGATGGTCAGCGCCGTCATCATCGCGGCGGCGGTCTCCGCGCGCTCGCGCGTGGCATCTGACCGCGCGCAGCAGCAGACGTATCTCACGGTGTCCTCCGCCGCCGAGCTCCTGCGCAGCAGCATCGAGAGCGGCAGCGGCGATTTCCAGACCCGCGAGGTGACGCTGTACTACGATAGGAGCAAGCAGCACATCTACAGACCTGTCTCCAACACGCGGACGGACGCGACCGGCGATTTCGCCTTTTTGATGAACAACGCCATCCGTCAGCTTTTGCTCACGCCCGACCTCGTTTACCAACGCGCGTTCACGATCAAAGCCAAACAGGCGGAGGTGTACGAGGACGTTTCGTGTGAGCTGACCCTCTCCTGCCGCCCCGAGAGCGAGGACACCACGGCGTATGCGCTCACCGTCTGGCTCACGGGCGGGACTGGCGAGCATCCGTGCCGGATGCGCCTGACGATGAACGGCACACAGACATATTCCTCGCTCACGACCAGCTACTACGAGGGGAGTCAGGAGTATTTTCAGGAGGTCGTGACGAGCAGCTTCGTCTGGTCGGGCGCGGTGCTCGCGCGGGAGGACGGCACATGAAAAAATTGCGGAAAAACCGCGGCGAAACGCTCGTCGAAACGCTCGCGGCGCTGCTCATCGCGGTGCTGGTGCTGCTGTTTCTGGCGAGCGCCATCGTCGGCGCGGCGCGGCTGAACGCCGCGATCCAAAAAACGGACGTGTCGTTCCACTACACCGGCGCAGTTCTTCAGCCCGACCCCGTGGAGTTGGAGATCAGCGACGGCTTTACGACCGAGACTGTGACGGCAGACGAATATGTCGATCCGAACGGCTATCACTACTACACGAAACCCTGACAGGAGGTGCGCGGCATGAAACGGCGGGCAAACGGCGGCTTTACGCTGGTGGAGCTTTTGTGCGCCATCATCGTTTTGCTTCTGCTCGCGGCGCTGCTGACGCTCGGCGTGCGTACCGCCGTGACGGCGTTCGGGCGCTCCATGGCAGCGTCCGAGGCGCAGACGCTCCTCTCCACGCTCCGCACCGGCGTCAGCGACGAGCTGCGCTATTCCGGGACAGTCAAGCTCGCGGCGGACGGCACGCCCGCCGGCTTCTTCAGCCGGAGCTATGGCGAGGCGGCGTACAGCGGCTTTTCGGCTGACGAGCGCGGGCACGTCCTGCTCGGCGCAGAAAAGCTCCTCCCCGACCGCGCCTACCCCCACGGACTTCGAGCGGAGGTAAAGCTGACCGCCTACGACGCCGCGACGGGCACATTTACCGTCCAGATCACCGTCTACACCGCAAGCGCCCCCGACCTCGCCCAAACCGAGTTTGAAACCAAACAGCTAAACTCCGCCGCCATCCTGACGGAATAAAAACTCCCGCCGCCCAACCGGGCGGCGGGAGTTTTTCAGGTAAGAGGGAAGGGTGGGCCGTGAAGAAGTAATTATTTTGCGTAGGGGCGGACGACCCTGTCCGCCCGGCAGGACACACCTACAAAAACGAATGCACCCCGGCGAATCCGCACAACGTTTGTAGGGGTCGATGCCCACATCGACCCGCACGAGGCACGACCGTTTTTACGATACATTGCGGCAATTTTGCCATTGCCCAACGGGCGGACAGAGGCGTCCGCCCCTACAGGACGTTTTGCGTTTTCGCCGAACATCATGCAAATTTGCGATTGCGTCCTGCCGGGTCAATGTGATGCCCGCAGGCTAGTTTCGAGGCGCAGCCGCGCGCAGCGCGGCTCTTAGCGCCGAAGATGGGCATCGACCCCTACGGCGTCCGGGGAGACTTGGGCGCGTCATTCCCCGCAAAAGCTCTTGCAGAACAGCCGCAGCGTGCACTTTTCGCACTGCGGCTTCCTCGCGGTGCAAACCGCTCTGCCGTGGAGGACGATGCGGTGGCAGAAGTCGGACGATTCCTCCGGCGGGAGGATGGCGCGAAGCTGGCGCTCCACCTTTTCCGGCTCTTTGCCCTCGGAAAGCCCCAGCTTTCCGCAGATGCGGATGCAGTGCGTGTCGCATACGACCGAGCCGGGCACGGCGTAGAGGTCGCCCAGCAGGAGATTTGCCGTCTTGCGCCCCACGCCCGGCAGGCGCAGCAGCGCGTCCATGCTGTTTGGCACGCGCCCGCCGTACTCATCGCGCAGCATCCGGCAGGCAGCCACAATATCGTGCGCCTTCTGGCGGAAAAAGCCGCAGGTGCGCACGTATTCTTCGACCTCCGCCACGTCCGCGTCCGCGAACGCATCCAGCGTCGGGAAGTGCTTAAACAGCGCCGGCGTGACGAGATTCACGCGCGCGTCGGTGCACTGCGCGGACAGGCGCACGGCGATCATCAGCTCATAGTCCTTTTCATATTCCAGCGCGCAGCGCGGGTCGGGATACGCCTGCTTCAGCGCTGCCACAACGCCCTGCACGCGCTCGGAGATGTCCATAAAACCGCCTCGTTTCGACTATTTTCTACAGCATAGCACACTTTTGCCCCGCGGGCAAGCGCCGCGCAAAACGGCTGAAAATCGGTCGAGCGAACGCCGCCGCGCGGGCTGGAATTGCGACCGCTTTTTCAGCCCCCGCGGCGTATACTTTGTCCTGCGAGACGAAAGGGGGTGCGGGCATGACGGTGTACGCCGAGCGCGTGTTCGCGCTCAACGCGGGGCTGAATTTTCTGCTGCTGCTCGGCAGCGCGCGTCTGGCGGGCGCGCCCGCGCCGATGCGGCGGGTGCTGCCCGCGGCGGCGGTGGGCGGCGTGTACGCCGTGGCGGCGCTCGTGCCCGCGCTCGGATTTTTGCAGACGGCGGGGATGAAGGCGGTCACGGCGGCGCTCATGCTGCTGCTCGCCTTCGGCGCGGAAAAACGGACGCTGCGGCTGGGGCTGCTGTTTCTGGCGCTGGCGGCGGCGTTTGCAGGGCTGGTGCTGCTGTGCACGCAGGTGTTCCGCACGGGGCTGGTGCTCGTCGGCGGCAGCGCGTATTATCCCGTGAGCTTTTTCGGGCTCATACTCGTCGCGGCGGCGGCGTATCTCGCGGCGCGGCTCGTCTTTTCGCGGCTGTTCCAGCACGGCGGGCGGCAGATCGTGCCGCTGACGGTGCGCCTCGGCGCGCGTGAAGCACCCATCCGCGCCCTGCGCGACACGGGCAACACTCTCTGCGACCCCATCACGGGCGAGGCTGCGCTGGTCATCGACGCGCAGACGGCGGCGCAGTTACTTCCGCAGGCAGAACTCACGGCGGAAACGCTCAGCGCGCCCGCGCAGCTTCTGCCGGAGCTGGCGCGGCAGTACCCGGCGCTGCGCTTCCGGCTGATCCCGTACCGCGCCGTGGGCACGAGCGCGGGGCTGCTGCTCGCGGCGCGCTGCGAGGTCGTGGAGCGATCGGGGCGCGCGCGGCGCGCGCTGGCGGCGTTTTCTCCCACGCCGGTCTCGGACGGCGGGAACTATCAAGCACTGACAGGAGCGTGAAGGCATGAACGAAACGATTCGCAAACTGCTGCGGCTGCTGGGCTTTTTGCAGCCGGCAAAGGTCATGTACATCGGGGGCAGCGACGTCCTGCCGCCGCCGCTGCGCGCGCAGGAGGAGCAGCAGATGCTCGCGCGGCTGGCAGATGGCGACGAGGACGCGCGTCAGACGCTCATCGAGCGCAATCTGCGGCTGGTCGTGTACATCGCGCGGCGGTTTGAAAACACGGGCATCAACATCGAGGACCTCATCTCCATCGGCACGATCGGGCTCATCAAGGCGGTGGGCACGTTCCGCGCCGATAAAAACATCAAGCTGGCGACGTATTCCTCGCGCTGCATCGAGAATGAGATTTTGATGCACATCCGCAAGATCTCGGGGCAAAAGACGGAGGTGTCGCTCGACGAGCCGATCAACACCGACTGGGACGGCAACGAGCTGCTGCTCTCGGACGTGCTGGGCACGGACGGCGACACGGTCATGCGTCCGATGGAGGACGACGTGGACAAACAGCTCCTGCGCGACGCGCTCTCACGCCTGCCGGAGCGCGAACAGCAGATCGTGACGATGCGCTTCGGGCTCGGCGGGCGCAAGGAAAAGACGCAGAAGGAGGTGGCGGAGCTGATGGGCATCTCGCAGTCGTACATTTCGCGACTGGAAAAGCGCATCATGCTGCGCCTGCGCCGCGAGATCTCGCGGCAGATATGCACTTGAATTTTTCCGCCGGATGCTGTATACTAAGTAGCGGCGATGCCGGTGTGATGGAATTGGTAGACGTAGTGGACTCAAAATCCACCGCCAGCGATGGCGTACCGGTTCGAGTCCGGTCACCGGCACCAAAATCGGCAGCCTTCGACAGAAGGCTGCCGATTTACTTATTCACTATTCACTAAAAACGGCACAGCCGATTTTGGAAAGTAACAGGTAATAGTGAATCGTGAAGAAGTGATGTGCCGCTGACGCGGCGTTTTTATAAATTCGCCCGGTGCAACTGCGTGTTGCTTGTTTCGCGGCGCGGGGTGTGGTAAACTTTGCATGAGGAGTTGATGGACATGGAAACGAAGGATATTTTACTCAAGCTCAGAACCAAGAAGGGACTTTCGCAGGAGGAGGTCGCCGAGCGCGTTTTTGTGACGCGGCAGGCAGTCTCGCGCTGGGAGACCGGCGAAACAACGCCGAACACCGAGACGCTGAAGCTGCTGTCAAACCTGTTTGACGTTTCGATCAACACACTGCTGGGCACGCCGCGCCAGCTCATCTGTCAGTGCTGCGGGATGCCGCTGGAGGACGCCATCCTCAGCCGCGAGCCGGACGGCTCACTCAATGAGGACTACTGCCAGTGGTGCTACGCGGGCGGCACGTTTAAGTACACCAGCATGGAGCAGCTCATTGACTTCTGCGTGGAGCATATGTCGAGCGAGGCGTGGAGCAAAGAACAGGTCCGCGCGCACATGGAAGCCGTTGTGCCGGGGCTGAAGCACTGGCAGAAATAACGCAGAAAACAGCCCCCGGCGATGCAGTTTTATCGCCGGGGCTTCTCTATTCATTCTCTACGAAAAATCGGATTTTCAGGCGGATTTTTTGGAAAAACAGCCATTTGACAAACGAATTTGGCGGCGTTATAATCCTGCCAGAATAGCATCAGTTGACAAGGGCACACACGCTTGCGGGCGCGGCTGGAACGCCGCCTGCGGCGTTATCGTCCTTGACTTGCGCCAGCAAGCCTGCGTCCTCTGCCTTGCAGGCAACGCCCCAGCCGTGCCGGCAAGTCCTTCGGAGTTTTTCGCGGAGGATAAACGGCGGCTGGCAAGGCAGACGAGGCAGGTGGGCTGACGCCCACCAACGAGGATAACGCAGCCAGACGTTGTTTTGCCCCGCGAAAAACCGTGTGTGCTCTTGTCAACTGATGCTAGCGTCGGCTGACGCTGCAAAAAGGAGTTCCGTATGAAACGCAAAGCCTTCCGCGCCGCTTTTCCGCATACCATCCCGATCCTGACGGGCTTTTACTTTTTGGGGCTGACCTACGGCGTGTATATGCGCGCGGCGGGGTTCAGCTTCTGGTATCCGCTGCTCATCAGCCTCATCGTGTTCGGCGGCAGTCTGCAATTTGTGATCGTGAGCATGCTGCTGTCGCCCTACGCGCCGGTGCAGACGTTTTTGATGGCGCTGATGGTGCAGGCGCGGCACTTATTTTACGGCATTGCGATGCTGGATAAATACAAGGGCACGGGCTGGAAGAAGCCGTACCTCATCTTCGCGATGTGCGATGAGACGTTCAGCATCAACTGCGCCGCCGAAGTGCCGCCGGATGTGGACCGCGGGTGGTTTTACTTTTTCGTCAGCCTGCTCGACCGCTTTTACTGGGTCGCCGCCTCGACGCTCGGGGGGCTTCTCGGCAGCGTCCTGCATTTTAACACCGAGGGGCTGGATTTTGTGATGACGGCGATGTTCGTCGTGATCCTGACCGAGCAGTGGCTCAAGGAAAAAACGCCGGTCAGCGAGTGGATCGGACTGGCGGCGGGTGTCGTGTGCCTGTTGATCTTCGGCGCGGATCATTTCCTGATCCCGACGATGGTCTGCATTCTTGCGGCGCTGACACTGCTGCGCCGCCCGCTGGAACATAATTTTGCCAAGGAGGAGACGCTATGATGACGCTGCCGCAGCAGATCGTGACCATCGCTCTGTGCGCACTGGCGACGATGGCGACGCGCTTTCTGCCGTTTCTGATCTTCGGCGGCAAAAAGCCGACGCCGCGCTATATTCAGTACCTCGGCAAGGCGCTGCCCGGCGCGATCTTTGCGATGCTGGTGGTGTATTGCCTGCGCAATGTCACACCGCTCACGGGCAGCCACGCCCTGCCGGAGCTGATCGCCATTGCCGTAACGGTCGGTCTGCACCTCTGAAAGCGCCAGACCCTCCTCTCCATCGCCGGCGGCACAGTCGTCTATATGCTGCTGGTGCAGCTTGTTTTTTGAAAAAACGACCGCCGCGAGCAATGCTCGCGGCGGGTTTTGCGTGTTTGTGCCCTCAGCGGGATAATTTATAGAGCATATACTGGTTCAGGCTGACACCTTCGACCTTCGCTGCGTCCTTCAGCGCGCGGTGCAGGCTGCGCGGAATGCGCAGAACGAGCCGCCCGCTGTAGCCGTCCAGCTCATCCCGGAGCTGTTCGAGCGATACGGCAGAGCCGTCGTCCATCGCCTCAGCGGCGGCGAGTGACGCGGCATCTTCCTCGGTGAGCTGCTCCGGCGCTCTGGACTGGATGACCGCGAAGCGCTTTTCGATCTCCGTGGGGGTCAATTCGGATCTCATACTGTCACTCCTCAATATTTGATGTTCGTGCGGGTATTGATCTCGATCACGGTGATGACGATCTGCCCGCGTATCCAGTCGAATACAATGCGGTAGTGGTCGATCTTATACCGATACCGGGAAGCATACCCCGCGAGCGGCACGATATTCCCCTCCAGCCGCGAAAGCTGCTCCAGCGCGCGATAGAGCTTCTGCCGCGTTTTGGCGTCCACACTGCGCAGATATTTCTGCGGCTGCTTTTTCAGGACCAGCTCCAAGTCGATCACACTCCCGTGGTGAAATAGTATCACATATAGTATTATATGTCAAGCGCACAACAACGCAAAAAGCACCCATATCCGGGTGCTTTTCTGCTTAATGATCCGATTTGAGCCCCGCGCCGCACATGGTGATGAGAGTGTCGGGAGTTGCGCCGTGCAGGCGGCAGTATTCCTGATACGCGGCGTAGTTGGCGGCGGTGGTGTGCTCGCAGTAGATGCCCTTGCACGCCAGCTCCGCGCGGGCGGCGAGAATTTTGTCCTCCGGCGCGTGGACGAACGCGATGTTATACTTTTTGCTCAGCGCCAGGATCTCTTCGCCGCGCATGGGCTTGCCGATGGCGATGCCCTCGGCGATGGTCGGCGTGGGGCAGACGTCCGCCGGAGTATCCGCGCCGGACTGCGCCGCGCGCAGCAGCGGGTCGCAGTGCTCGCTTTGCAGCGCGATGATCTGCGGCATACGCTCGATGCAGCCGCTGCGCAGCAGATGCTCCAGCGCGTAGATCGCGCCGAGGAAGAGCGTGCCGTTGCCCACGGGGATGACCAGGTGCGCCGGGATGCGCCCAAGCTGCTCGTAGACCTCGTAGATGTACGTTTTTGTGCCCTCGTAGAAGAAGGGGTTGTAGACGTGGTTGGCGTAATACGCGCCGTCGTGCTCGACCTTCGCGCGGCAGACCTCGGCGCAGTGGTCGCGGCTGCCGGGGACGACGGTGCAGGTCGCACCGTGGGCGCGGATCATGTCGATCTTTTTGGGGCTCGTCCCCTCCGGGACGAAGATCTCGCAGCCGATGCCTGCGCGGGCGCAGTAGGCGGCGACGCTGTTGCCGGCGTTGCCGCTGCTGTCCTGCACGACCGACTCCACGCCGATCGCCTTGCAGTGCGCGATGAGCACCGCCGCACCGCGGTCCTTAAACGACAGCGTCGGCATATAATAGTCCATTTTCAGCAGCACGTCGTCATCCAGCGGCACGACCGGTGTCATGCCCTCGCCGAGCGTTACGCCGTGCCAGCTCTCGTCGTCCAGCGCGAGGAATTTGCGGTAGCGGAATAAGCTCCACTGCGACCGATCCACCTTGTCCAGCGAGAATGCGGGCGGCGTAAAGTCCAGATCCCACAGCCCGCCGCAGTCGCAGTGGGCGCGCCGGGTCGTGACCGGCTCTTTGTGTCCGCATTTTGTACAGATAAATTGCATCGTCAGTCCCTCCTAACGGAATATTCAGCCGCGCTTGCCGCGCACTTCGTCCAGATAGCTGTAAATGGTCACGCGGTTCACGCCCAGCTTTTCCGCCGCGCGGTCCACGCTGCCCTTCATCAGGAAAATGCCCTTCGCGTCCATGAATCGTATCTTTTCCAGCCGGTCTTCGCGCGTCATGGCGTGCGCGTCCGCACCCGCGAGAATTTTGTCCATCAGATTTTCGATCATCACCGCCACATTTTCCGGCTCGCGCGGCGGCTGCTCGTCGGGTGCGGCGTCATCCGGCGCGGGGAGGCACGATTGCAGATACTCGATCTGCCGCGTCAGGCGCGTGGTGTCGAGATTGATGCACATCGCGCCCTCCAGACGCCCGTCCGCGCCCTGAATGAGCACGGTGGACGAGCGGATGCGCTTGCCGTTCGGCGCGGTGAAGTAGTAGTTCGCCACAAAATTTTCGCGCAGCTGGTCCGACAAAATGACCTGCCGCACGAGCTGGTCAAAGCTGTCGCCGACCTTGCGCCCCGTCACCGCGCCGTTTGCGACGTACACAACGGAATGCTCCGGGTCGTCCAGATCGTGCAGAACGACCTCGCAGTCCGCCCCAAACGTGCGCACCAGCATCTCGGCGACGGAAATATAGGGAATGAGGATCGTTTTCATAGCCGTCCCTCCTGGGAATGCAAATAGATTTTTATTGCTTGTATAATTTATTATATGCAAAGAACGGAAAATGTCAAGGGGCTTTATAGAATTTTTTATATATCGGGAGCAGTGCGTTTTGCCGGTCTCTTGGATGGTCGTAAAACAGTAAATGGAGCGTATCGGTGTCGATACGCTCCATTTTTCATACTGATTCTTGATTAAATTATTGAATCAAGAAACAGGATTACTCGTGCTCGACCCAATCCAAACTCCTTCCGACGGCTTTATGCCAGCCGCGGGCGAGGGTGAGGCGCTTGTCCTCCGCCATGGAGGGGTGGAACGCCGTGTCGCAGCGCCAGAGACGGCGCAGCTCGTCGGTGTCCTTCCAGACGCCCACGGCGAGACCCGCCAGATACGCCGCGCCGAGCGCGGTCGTCTCCCGGATGACCGGGCGCAGGACGGGCTTTGCCAGCATATCCGCCTGGAACTGCATGAGAAAGCCGTCGCGGCTCGCGCCGCCGTCCACCTTCAGCTCGCGCAGCGACCTGCCGCAGTCGCGCTCCATCGCGTCAACGAGGTCCATCGACTGATAGGCAATGGACTCCTGCGCCGCGCGGATGATATGCTCCGGCCTTGTGCCGCGCGTGATGCCCACCATCGTGCCGCGCGCGTACATATCCCAGTGCGGCGCGCCCAGCCCTGTGAACGCCGGAACGAGATACACCCCGCCCGTATCGGGCACCTTGGACGCGAAATATTCCGCGTCGCGCGCCTCGCGGATGAAGCGCAGCTCGTCGCGCAGCCACTGGATGACCGCCCCGGCGACGAACACCGAGCCCTCCAGCGCGTACTGCACCTGCCCGTTTAAGCCCACGGCGATGGTCGTGACCAGACCGTGGCGGCTGTCGATCGCCTGCGTGCCGGTGTTCATGAGCAAAAAGCAGCCCGTGCCGTAGGTGTTTTTCGCCTCGCCCGCCGAAAAGCAGCCCTGCCCGAACAGCGCCGCCTGCTGGTCGCCCGCAATGCCCGCGATGGGGATCTGCGCGCCGCGCACGTTGCAGCTTCCGTAGATATGCGAGCTGTCGCACACCTGCGGGAGCATCCCGGCGGGGATGTCCAGTTCACGCAGCAGCCGCTCGTCCCAGCACAGGTCGTGGATGTTATAGAGCATCGTGCGCGAGGCGTTCGTGTAGTCGGTGACGTGCGCCTGCCCGTCGGTCAGCTTCCACACGAGCCACGAATCGACCGTGCCGAACAGCAGCTCGCCGCGCTCCGCCCGCGCCCGCGCGCCGGGGACGTGGTCGAGCAGCCATTTGATCTTGGTCGCGGAAAAATACGCGTCAGGCACGAGCCCGGTCGTCTGCCGGATGTGATCGGTCAGCCCGCGCGCGGTCAGCTCATCGCAGATGTCCGCCGTGCGGCGGCACTGCCAGACAATGGCGTTGTAGATGGGCTTGCCGGTCGTTTTGTCCCAGACGACGGTCGTTTCGCGCTGGTTCGTGATGCCGATGGCGGCGACGTCGTGCGTGTCAATATCGGCGCGGGTGATGACCTCCATCATCACCGCCCAGACGGTGGAGTAGATCTCCATCGGGTCGTGCTCCACCCAGCCGGACTGCGGGTAATACTGCGTCAGCTCCTTCTGCGCGGAGCTGACGATGTTCTGGTTTTCGTCAAACAAAATGGCACGGCTGCTGGTCGTGCCCTGATCGAGCGCAAGCAGATAACGGGGCATAAAGTTCCTCCATAAAGTACGGCGGAAACCGCAAGTTGCGGTTTCCGCCGGTTGATGATACGTTGCTTAGAAGAGATTTTTCTCCGTGTCGGTGTAGAAGAAGTGCATCAGCTCCGGGCGGAAGGTGTACTTGATCGCCTTGTGACCACCGTGGACAGCGTCGAGCTCGACGTCGGTCGTCGGAACGACGATGACGACATCCTGATCGCCGGAACGGACGTGCAGATGCAGCTCGCTGCCCATCAGCTCGGACACATCGACCGTCGCGTCAATGCCTTCGTCAGCCAGATGGATATGTACCGGGCGCACGCCGACGATCACGGACGTGGGAACGTCCGACATATTCTTCAGCGCCTGCTGCTTCTCTTCCGGCAGCTCCACGTCGTGCCCGAGGATGGTGGCGACGTACTTGTCGCCCTTCTTCGTGAGCGCGGCGTTGAAGAAGTTCATCTGCGGCGTGCCGATAAAGCCCGCGACAAACAGGTTTGCCGGGTGGTTAAAGACCTCCTGCGGCGTGCCGATCTGCTGGATGAAGCCGTCACGCATGATGACGATGCGGTCGCCCAGCGTCATCGCCTCCACCTGATCGTGGGTGACGTAGACGAACGTGGTGTCGATCTTCTCGCGCAGCTTGATGATCTCCGCGCGCATCTGGTTGCGGAGCTTGGCGTCGAGGTTGGAGAGCGGCTCGTCCATCAGGAACACCTTGGGGTTTCGCACGATGGCGCGGCCGATGGCAACACGCTGCCGCTGACCGCCGGACAGAGCCTTGGGCTTGCGGTTCAGGTACTGGGTAATATCCAGAATTTCGGCGGCCTCGCGGACCTTGCGGTCGATCTCCGCCTTGGGCGTTTTCTTGAGCTTGAGCGAGAACGCCATATTATCATAAACGGTCATGTGGGGGTACAGCGCGTAGTTCTGGAAGACCATGGCGATGTCACGATCCTTCGGCGCGACGTCGTTCATGCGCTTGTCGCCGATGTACAGGTCGCCCTCGGTGATCTCCTCGAGACCCGCGATCATGCGCAGCGTGGTGGATTTGCCGCAGCCGGACGGACCGACGAGCACGATAAATTCCTTATCGGCGATCTCGAGGTTAAATTCCTGCACGGCGACGACGCCCTGATCAGTGATCTGAAGGTTCGCCTTCTTCTCAGCCGGGGCTTCGTCCTCACCCTTTTTCTTCTTCTTTTTCTTCTCTTCCCCACTGACGAACGGGTAGATCTTCTTTACGTTTTGCAGTACGACTTTTGCCATAATTTCCGACCCTGACCGCGCTGCCTCTGCAATGCGCGCCCTCACGACCGCCGGGCTTGGCGGACGCATTACGGTATGTCTCCACAATACCGCACCGCGAGTCCCGCGGATGTTGACTGACCTCCTTTTTATTTTCCGTCCTGCGGCGTATAGTGGATCGCGGCAGGCGGATGAAGATACCTTATTATAGCATAGAAAGTGCGCGGGCTGGATTGTGATAACTGCCGAAATTGCATGGGAAAAGTTGTGAAAGACGCACAAAAACCGCCCGTTTACTTTTGCCTGCGAACCTGATACAATACTCCCAGAAGCAGCCGGGAGGTGCGGGATGAAAAATACGAGCCTTTGCTACATCGAGCGGGACGGGCAGTATCTGATGCTGCACCGCATCAAAAAGGCACACGATGAGAACCGCGATAAGTGGATCGGCATCGGCGGCAAATTTGAGCAGGCAGAGAGCCCGGAGGACTGCGTGCTGCGCGAGGTGCGCGAGGAGACGGGGCTGCGGCTGACGCGGTATCGCTACTGCGGCATCATCACGTTCGTCTCCGACCGCTGGCAGACGGAGTATATGCACCTGTTCCACGCCACGGGCTTTACCGGCACGCTGCGCGAGTGCGACGAGGGGCAGCTCGAATGGATCGAAAAGGACCGCCTGCTGGCGCTGCCGCAATGGGCGGGCGACCGCATTTTCCTCGACCTGATGCAGAAAAACGTCCCGTTTTTCTCGCTCAAGCTGCGCTATGAGGGCGAAACGCTGGCGGAAGCGGTCTTAAACGGCACGCCGCTGGCAATATAAAAAACAGCGCAGCTAAAAAGCTGCGCCGTCAAGTGACCGTATTCACGGCATTTCCGCGATGTCGCAGATGATGTCCACGCACTTGTCCACGCCGATCAGACCGCTGTTGAGGCACAGGTGATAGTTCTGCGCTTCGCCCCAGTTCTGGTTGGTGTAGTGCTTGTAGTAGACCTTGCGCTTGCTGTCTTTTTCCTGCAACCGCTTTTTGAGCGGCTGGTTCGTCTCGCCGTAACGCTCCAGTACGCGCGCGGAGCGATGCTCATAGTCGGCGTGGATGAAAATATCCAGCACATCGGGGCGGCCGCGCAGGATGTAGTCGGCGCAGCGCCCGACGATGACGCACGGACCCTGATCCGCGAGGTCGCGGATGACGTTGGTCTGGCAGACGTAGAGCTTATCGGAGACCGACATCGTGTCGATCAGCCCCATCGGGTGCGACGACACGGCGATGTTGAACAGAAAACTGCTGGTCACAGAGGCATATTCGCCGATCTCTTCGATGAACTCGTGCGAAAAACCGCTTTCCTTTGCGACCCTGTCCACCAGCTCCTTGTCGTAATACGGGATGCCGAGCCGCTTGGCGACTTCCTTACCGATCGTCCGTCCGCCGCTGCCGAATTGGCGGCTGATGGTGATGACTTTGTTTGTCATAAGAACGCCTCCCATTCATGATCTTCAGGTACATTATAACAAATTTACCGCCGGGGGGCAATAAAAATTTTAGCGGAGGGAACAACAATGCGAATGGAACGGACCGTTGTGGAGATCGACGGCGATTACGCCGTTTTGCGCGGGGCAGACGGCGAGGAGAGCCACACGGCGCTGGCGCTGCTGCCGGACGGGCTTTGCGAGGGAATGCGGCTGATTTTTGAGAATTTTGAGTGGCGCGCGGCGGATTAGTCGCCGATGCGCGTAAAGCGCGGCTGCGTTTTGCCGTCCCGCTCGACGCTCTCGCACCACATCCGCGCCGGGCGCACCCACACGCCGCGCTCGCCGTACAGCGCCTGATACACGACCATCGGCTCGAGCGTCTCCGAGTGCGTCGCTACGCACAGAACGCGGTATTCATTGCCCTTAAAATGACGCCAAAGACCGGGTTTGATGTTATATTCCATCGTTTTCACCTGTTATAAATTTATTTTTGGAGGTATTTTTTATGATCCGACATGTTGTGGCATGGAAATTCCAGCCGGGAACAGAAGCACAGATGCACGAATTTCTGAACGCGCTGCGCGCGCTCGACGGGGTCATCCCGGAGCTCAAGGCGATGCAGATCGGCGTGGACTGCGCCGGCGGCGGCAACTTTGATGCCTGCCTGATCGCGGATTTTGACGATCTGGCGGCGCTGGACCGCTACAAAAACGACCCGCGCCACGTCGCGGCGTCCGGGCTGTGCAAGTCCATCCGCGAAACGCGCATCGCCGTGGATTTTGAAATTTGACAAAATTCGCCACGCATTGTAGAATGTAGGCAAGGACGCAAGTCCCCGGTAGGGTATCACGCAAATGGCGGCGGTTCGTGACTACTTCCCGTAAGGGAGGTGATGTCAATGCCCATTACGATCACGTTCCATATCTTTGGATATACGGTGACGATTCGTATTAAAGGCAGAAACCGCCACTCTGGCAAGTGACGGTTTCTTTGGCTTTTAGCTAAACTTACCTAATCTAAGCAGGGTCACAACCGTTCGCTGTGATACCCTATCTTTATTATATCCAGACGCGCCGATTTGTCAAGCGCGCAAAGAGTCCGACCTGCGGCGAACGCCGCAGGTCGGTTTTTCGTTCTATCGTTCCTCTCGGAAGTAGGCAAGACCCAGCGACTGAGGCGGCTGGTCCTCGCGCTTTTTACGCAGCGAGACGACGATCAGCACGACCAGCGTTACGACGTAGGGCAGCATCTTGTACAGCTCCTTGATGGCAAGGTTCGTGCCGGTGGGGATGAAGATGTACAGGATGTAGCAGCCGCCGAAGAGGATGGAGGCGAGCACGCTGACATTCGGACGCCAGATCGTGAAGATGACCAGCGCGATGGCGAGCCAGCCGCGGTCGCCGAAGGCGTTGTTCGACCACACGCCGCAGGCGTAGTCCATGACGTAGTACAGACCGCCGAGACCCGCGATCATGCTGCCGATGCAGGTAGCGAGGTACTTGTACTTCGTGATGTTGATACCGGCAGCGTCCGCCGTGGCGGCGTTTTCGCCGACCGCGCGCAGATACAGGCCCGAACGGGTGTGCTTGAGGAAGTACGAGGCGAGCAGCGCGATGATGATCGCAAGGTACGCCAAAAAGCCGTAGGACAGGAAGATCTGCCCGAACCAGCCGAGATTCCCGGCAAACGGCAGGGACTTACTGAAGTACGCGCTCGTCGCGGACAGGGCGATGGACGGCACTTCACTGCCGGAGAGTTTGATGAGCGAGCCGCCGAAGAAGTTGCCGATGCCCACGCCGAACGTGGTGAGCGCAAGACCGGTGACGTTCTGGTTGGCGCGCAGCGTGACCGTGAGCAGGCAGTAGAGAAGACCCATGATCAGCGAGCCCACGAGCGAGCACAGGAAGGGGATGCCGATGGCGAGCCATGCGCTCATCTCGGCAGCGGGGACGGCCTGCTCATAGAAGAACGCGCCGATAACGCCGCAGATACCGCCGACGTACATAACGCCCGGGATGCCCAGATTCAGGTTGCCGGATTTTTCGGTCAGAATTTCGCCGGTGCTGCCGTAGAGCAGCGGGATGCCCTGCATGACCGCGCGGGGAAGAAACGAAGCAAAATCAAAAAACATGGCTCACACCTCCTTTTTGCTGCCGCGCAGGCTGATCTTATAGGTCAGGAAGAACTCGCAGCCGATGATGAAGAACAGGATGATGCCGGTGAGAATATCGGCAAAGGAATGGTTGAGATAGAACTGGCTGGAAATCTCGCTCGCGCCGCGGTTGAGCACGACCAGCAGCAGGCTGGTGAACACCATGGCGAGCGGGTTGAACTTTGCCAGCCACGAGACCATAACGGCGGTGAAGCCGCGCCCATCGACAATGGTGGTGGTGAGCGTATGGTCGATCCCGGCGGTGAGCAGCAGACCCATCAGACCGCAGACCGCGCCGGAGAGGATCATGGTGCGGATGATGACACGATCGACCTTGATGCCCGCGTAGCTCGCGGTGCGCTGGCTCTCGCCGACGACGGCGATCTCATAGCCGTGCTTGCTGTAGCGCAGGTAGATGTACATGAGGACCGTCATCACGGCGACGACCAAAATCGCCAGCAGATATTTCTGCCCGCCGATGCTCGGCAGCCAGCCCGCCTCGGTATTCTGGTTGATGATGCCGATCTTGCCGGCGCCCTTCGGCACCTCCCAGACGATGATGAAGAACGCCGCGAGCTGCGTGGCGATATAGTTCATCATCAGAGTGAACAGCGTTTCGTTCGTGTTCCACTTTGCCTTGAAGAAGGCGGGCAGGAAACCCCACAGCGCGCCCGCGGCGACTGCCGCGAGGAGCATGACCAGAACGAGCAGCCCCTGCGGGAGCTTATCGCCCAGGCAGATCATGCAGGCGGTGGTGGCGAGGCAGCCGATGAGCACCTGACCCTCCGCGCCGATGTTCCAGAAGCGCATTTTGAACGCAGGCGTGACCGCCAGTGAGATGCCCAGCAGCACCGCAAGATTCTGCGCCGTGACCCAGGTCTTACGGGTCGTGCCGAACGCGCCGCTGATGATCGTGCCGTAAATTTTGATGGGGTTTTCGCCGGTCAGGAGCGTGGTGACGATGGCGCACACGATCAGCGCCAGCAAAATGGCGATCACGCGGTAGCCAATGGACTTGTACCACGGCAGCGCGTCGCGCTTGGAAATATGGAACAGGGACTGCTTACGCATGAGCCTCACCTCCTACCTGCGTCATGAGCGTGCCGATCTGGCGCTTGTCGGTGGTGCGAGCGTCCACCTCGCCGGAGACCTCGCCGCCGCACAGAACGACGATGCGGTCACACAGCTCCAGCAGCACGTCCAGATCCTCGCCGACGTACACAACGGCGACGCCCTTCATTTTCTGCTCCGTGAGCAGGTTGTAGATGGTGTACGAGGTGTTGATGTCCAGACCACGCACAGCGTAGGCGGTCATCAGCACGGCGGGCGCCTGTGCGATCTCACGGCCGACCAGCACCTTCTGCACGTTGCCGCCGGACATCCGGCGCACCGGGAAGTTCGTGCTCGGCGTGACGACGTCCAGCTCCTGCCAGATGCGGTTCGCCAGCTCCTCGGGGTTGCGGCGATCGACGAAAATACTCGCGCCCTTGCGCCACGAGCGCAGCATCATGTTGCCCGTCATGCCCATCGAGCCGACCAGACCCATGCCCAGACGGTCCTCGGGGACGAACGACATGGCGATGCCGCTCTTGCGGATGTCCATCGGGTCGAGCCCGACGAGTTCTTTTTCCTTGCTGCCGTCGGGCGGGAAGTAGCGCACCGAGCCGGAGGCGATGGGATACAGCCCCGCGATGGACTCCAGCAGCTCGCGCTGCCCGCTGCCCGCAATGCCCGCGATGCCGAGCACCTCACCGGCGTTGATGGTAAAGCTGACATTATTAAGACGCGTGACGCCCAGCTCGTCCTGCACGGTCAGCCCCTCGATGACCAGACGCGGCGTGACGTTGACAGGCTCGGGTCGGTCGATGTTCAGCTTGACGGCGTGACCGACCATCATATCGGTCAGTGACTGCTGGTCGGCGTCCTTCGTGGCGACGTCGCCGATGTACTCGCCCTTGCGCAGGACCGCCACGCGGTCGGACACGGAGAGCACCTCGTGCAGCTTATGGGTGATGATGATGAGCGACTTGCCGTCCGCTTTCATGTTGCGCATGATCTGGAACAGCTTGTCGGTCTCCTGCGGGGTGAGTACGGCGGTGGGCTCATCGAGAATGAGGATGTCCGCGCCGCGGTAGAGGACCTTGACGATCTCGACCGTCTGCTTCTGCGAGACGGACATATCGTAGATCTTCTGGTTGGGGTCGATGTCAAAGCCGTAACGGTCACAGATCTCCTGGACCTTTTTAGCCGCGGCATTCAGATCGAGCCGCCCGGGCTCGTCCAGACCCAGCACGATATTTTCCGTTGCGGTGAACAGATCGACCAGCTTGAAGTGCTGGTGGATCATGCCGATGCCGTGCGCGAAGGCGTCCTTCGGCGAGGCGATGGTCACAGGCTCGCCGTGGATGTAGATCTGCCCCTCGTCGGGAAAGTAGATGCCGGAGAGCATATTCATCAGCGTTGTTTTTCCGCTGCCGTTTTCGCCGAGCAGGGACAAGATCTCGCCCGTGTAAAGGTCAAGGTCGATGTGGCTGTTTGCCACGACCTTGCCAAAACGCTTGGTGATATTCTCCATTTTGACTGCGCATTCAGTTGCCAAGGCGGTCATCCTTTCTTCGTGGGAGAAAAGTCACTCCCAGTCTTGGATTTATGAAGGTATTTTATCACAGAAAAATGCAGTTGTAAATCATATTCAACAAAATTTTTTGCCTATCCAAAAATTTTTTGCATATTTCGCCGGAGACCGTTCCGCATAGTAGAACCATCTCCAGAAAATGAAAAAAGATCGGACCGCCGTAAAGGCGGTCCGATCCGGGGATAGCAATTAGAACGCGGTATCGAGCTGCGTGATGCCGTCGATGGCGAGCTGGAAGTACGGAGCGGAGCGGAAGGTGGACTCGGCGAAGTAGCCGTCCACGATCGCCTCGGTATCCGCCTCGTATGCCGGATCGGTATCAACGTCCGCCATGGAGGTGGTCAGGGTCTCACCGTTCACCGTGAAGGTGGAGCAGTCAAAGACGTGGCGCGTGCCGGCCTCAAGCTCCGCCTTGGCAGCCTCAACAGCCTCGGCAGTGCCCGGAGCGACGACAGCGTCGTTCAGCTCGGTCAGGACGACGGAGCCGGTCTGCAGCGTGCCGGTCCAGTCGGCGTCGATGGGCTCACCGTTCATGCAGGCGGTGATGGCGTACTTGTAGTACGGAGCCCAGTCGATGCGGGAGGAGACGAGGTAGGTGTTGGGAGCGGCGGACATGGTCGAGCCGTTGTAGGAGACGTTGGGAACACCGGCGGTCTCGCAGGCGGTCGGAGCGCCCATGGAGTCGGCGTGCTGGCTGATGAGCTTGCAGCCGTTGTTGATGAGCTTCTGAGCGCCTTCCTTTTCAGCGGTCTCGTCGTACCACGAGCCGGTGAAGGTGACTTCCATGGTCGCGGTCGGGCAGACCGAGCGAGCGCCGAGGAAGAAGGAGGTGTAGCCGGAGATAACTTCCGCGTAGGTGAACGCGCCGACATAGCCGATCTTGGCTTCGTCCGCGGTGAACTCACCGTTCTCGATCATCTGGTTCAGCTTCATACCGGCAACGATACCGGCGAGGTAACGGCCTTCATAGATGGAAGCGAACGCGTTGTGGTAGTTGGCAAGACCTTCGGTGTGCGCCTTCGTGCCGGTGGAGTGGCAGAACTGCACGTCGGGGAATTCCTTCGCAGCCTGGATCATGTAGTCCTCATGACCGAAGGAGTCGGCAAAGATGATGTTGCAGCCCGCGTCAGCAAGCTCGGCAGCCTTGTCGTAGCACTCCTGACCTTCGGGAACGTTGGTGACCAGCGTATACTCAACGCCCAGAGCCTCGGCGGCTTCCTTCGCAGCGTTGATGAAGTTGAGGTCGTAGGTGGAGTTTTCGTCGTGCAGGGTGATGAAGCCGACCTTGAAGTCCGCGGGGACCTCGTCAGCGGCGGGCGCCTCGTCAGCGGCAGGGGTCTCGGCGGCGGGAGCGTCGTCGGTCGCAGCGGGCGTTTCCGTCGCGGGGGCTTCAGTAGCCGGGGTCTTGCTGCCGGATGCACAGGCGACCAGAGCAAAGACCATCACGACCGCAAGAAGCAGAGCAAGCATCTTTTTCATTTCAGTTCCTCCTAAAAATTTTTGGTCACTATCTGACAAATGTTTTTGCGGCGCATTTGCGCCGCAGGAATTTGTCAACGAACCGATGACACAAGCATACTAGATTTTTGGCGATTTTGCAATATTTTTTTTGCAAAAACATGGCACTGAGCCGGAAAAAATTAGACAAAGTTCACAGAAAAACTAAAAAATTTTTAGGGTTTTTGCCAACTTGACGCTTTCCACAAAATGCGGAACGGGATTTCGTAAAGTTTGACGATGCCGAATACTGGCATTTCGCACAAAATTATGGTATGATAGCTAGGTATACTTGGGCGTATGCGTCAAATGCGGACGCGACGCCCGAAACAGAGAGGAAATCACCATGGGTAACGAAGCCTACATGATAAAAGGACATCTGTGCTACAGCCGCGACGCGGATACGATCGAGATCGTGGAGAACGGCAGCCTCGTCGTGGAAAACGGCGTCTGCCGCGGCGTTTTTGAGACCGTGCCGGCGCGCTACGCGCAGCTCCCGGTGCATGATTACGGAGACCGGCTCATCGTGCCGGGCATGACCGACCTGCACGTTCACGCGCCGCAGTTCTCCTTCCGCGGGCTGGGGATGGATCTGGAGCTGCTGGAGTGGCTCAACACCTATACCTTCCCGGAGGAGTCGAAATACCGCGAGCTGTCGTATGCCGAGCGCGCCTATGGCTCGTTCACGGATCACCTGCTGCACAGCACCACGACGCGCGCGTGTATTTTTGCTACCATCCACGTCCCGGCGACGCTGCTGCTCATGCGCAGGCTCGACGCGCTGGGGCTGTGCACCTACGTCGGCAAGGTCAATATGAACCGCAACAGCCCCGACTATCTGCGTGAAATATCCACGCGGCAGGCGATCCGCGACACGGAGCTCTGGCTGTCGCAGCTTGGGGAGCTGGAGCACACGCGCCCGATCCTCACGCCGCGCTTTATCCCGTCCTGCACGGATGATTTAATGTATGCGCTGCACGACCTGCGCGAAAAATACAGCCTGCCGGTGCAGAGCCACCTGTCGGAAAATCTCGGCGAGATCGACTGGGTGCGCGAGCTGTGCCCGCGGTCGAAGTTCTACGGCGAGGCGTATGACCAGTTCGGGCTGTTCGGCGGCGACCACCAGTGCATCATGGCGCACTGCGTCCACTCGGATGAGCGCGAGCAGGAGCTGATGCTCAAAAACGGCGTGTTCATCGCGCACTCGCCGGAGTCGAATATGAACCTTGCCTCCGGCGTCGCGCCGGTGAGTCAATTTCTGGAGCGCGGGCTGCGCGTGGGTCTTGCCACGGACATCGCGGGCGGCAGCCATGAGAGTATCCTGCGCGCGATGATGCACGCTATTCAGGCATCCAAGCTGCGCTGGCGGCTGCTCGACCAGACGGTAAAGCCCTTGTCGTTCGAGCGGGCGTTCTACCTCGCCACGATGGGCGGCGGCGCGTTCTTCGGCAGCGTCGGCACATTCCGAGAAGGCTGGGCGGCGGACGCAGTCGTCCTCGACGATGCAAACCTCGACCACCCGCAGGACCTGCCCGTCCGGGCGAGATTGGAGCGCATGACGTATTTGGCAGATGAACGCAATATCGCCGCAAAATATGTGGAAGGGCGTAAAATATTATAATGGTAAGAAAACCGGGAAGGGCAGAAGCCCTTCCCGGTTTTTGCACAGCACCACCCAAAGCCTCCCTTGTGTAAAGGGAGGTGTCACGGCGAAGCCGTGACGGAAGGGTTGTGCGGTAGGCAATTGCAAATCAGAACGCACCAATGCGAATCCGCAAAATCTACCCCGGCTGCGTAGGGGCGGGGTTCTACCCCGCCCGCGCAGGACGCGCGGGCGAATTTGCACGACGGATGGCGAATACGAAAAATGTCCGTAGGGGTCGATGCCCACATCGACCCGGCAGGATGCAATCACAAAATTGCACGATGTTCGGCGAAATCGCAAAACGTTCTGTAGGGGCGGACGACCCTGTCCGCCCGTTGGGCAACAGCAAATTTGCCGCAATGTATCATAAAAACGAACGTGCGGCGTGCGGGTCGATGTGGGCATCGACCCCTACAAACATAGTGTGGATTCGCATAGGTGCATCCGTGTTCGTCGGTACATACCGCCGGGCGGGGTAGAACCCCGCCCCTACGGCGTATTTGGCGGTGCGGCAAAAAAACCGCAGGAGGCTCAGCCTCCTGCGGTTACGTTATCTCACAAAAACGGCTCTTTGCCCGATCTGTGCACGCACACCTCGTCGATCACGGCGTTGGTGCGGTGCGTGAGGAGAAAGACGGCGATGTCCGCGATGTCCTCGGGCTGGATCATGCCCTCGCCGGTGAGGTCGGGGCGGGAGATCTTCACCATGTCGGTGAACACGCCGCCGGGGCTGATGAGGTGCACGCGCACGCCGTTTTTATATTCCTCCGCCGCCAGCGCCTTCGTAAAGCCCGCCAGCGCGTGCTTGGATGCGGAGTAGGCGCTTTGCAGCGCATAGCCCTTGTGGGCGTTGACGGACGCGATGTTGAGGATCGTTCCCGCGTCCGACTGCCGCAGGTGCGGCAGGCAGAGCTGACACAGCGCAAACGGCGCGCGGGCGTTGAGACGCATGATCTGGTCATACTGCGCGAGCGTCGTCTCGCCGAACGGCGCGGAGAGCGCCATGCCGGCGTTGTTGATGAGAATATCCAGCCGCCCGAAGTGCGAAAGCGTCTGTTCGACACTTTCCCGCAGATACGCGTCGTCCGTCAGGTCACCGGGCAGCAGCAGCACGTCCGCCGCCGGTGCGTCCGGCAGGACTGCCGCGAGCTTTGAAGCGTTTCTTCCCAAAAGCGCCAGCCGCGCGCCCTCCCGCGCCAGCGCCCGCGCGAGGGCAGAGCCGATGCCGCCGCTCGCGCCGGTGATGAGCGCGACCCTGCCGCGCAGAGCCTGCGCGCTCATTTCAGGAAACTTTCCACAGGCGCGAGGTCGAGCTTATCGCACGTCTTGAGGAACGCGTACAGCTCCTGCGCGATCTGCCGCACGCCGCCCACGCTGTCGGATTCGATGTTCAGCGGGATGACCGGGTCGTGCAGCGACAAACGCAGTAAGAACCAGCCGTCGCCGTGCGCCTTGTCGAGGCTCACGCGGATGCCCTCGTGATTGTCGGGCGCGATGGTCCAGCCCGCCTGCGCGGCGGAATACGCCGTCAGGCGGTCGATGACGTCCTGCCCATAGGCGCGGAAATCCTCGGCGAGGATGTTCATGCGGAACTCATGACTCTCGGCGGGCTCGGCGAGGTCGGCGATGAGGGATTCGAGCGTGTAGCCCTCCTTTTTGCCGCGCGCCAGCTCAATGAGCAGACGGGTGACGAGGTACGCGCCGTCATCCAGGAAGTAATTCTCCTTCAGCGCACCGTGCCCGGAGGTCTCCATGGCGAGCTGGCTGTCGTGCCCCTCGGCATTCAGGCGCAGCGACTCATTGATGACGTTGCGGTAGCCGCGCTTGAAGCGGTGGTGCACGCCGCCGTGCTTTTTGATGAACGCGGCAAGCCCTGTGGAGGTGATGGAGTCGGTGACGATGGTCGTGCCCGGGTGCTCGCGCAGCAAAATCGCCGACAGCATGGCGATGATGCGGTTGCGGTTGAGCTCCGACCCGTCGGAGAGCACCGCGCCCGCGCGGTCCACGTCCGTGTCAAAGATGATGCCGAGGTCGGCGTGCGCTTCGCGCACGGCGTCCATGATGGACTGCATCGCCTGCTCGTTTTCGGGGTTCGGGATGTGGTTGGGGAAGCTGCCGTCGGGGTCAAGGTAGCGGCTGCCGTCGGTGTTCGCGCCGAGGGGCTTCAAAACCTTGTCCACATAGAAGCCGCCCGCGCCGTTGCCGGCGTCCACCACGATGCGGAAGCCTGCCAGCGGCGTTTCGCTTCCCGCCGCGTCGCGCACCTTCTTGCACAGAAGCGCGGCATACGCGTCCATAAATTCGCCGGTCTGCACGCTGCCGGGAGCGTTCCCGGTGTGCCCGTCCGACCCGGCGAACTTTAAGATCGCGGCGATGTCCTGCTTTTCAAGACCCCCGTTTTTCGTAAAGAATTTGAAGCCGTTGCGGTTAAAGGGCAGGTGGCTGGCGGTGATCATCACCGACGCGTCATAGGCGTAGCCCTCCGTGACGGTGCACATGAACATCGCCGGGGTGGACGCCATGCCGAGGTCGGTCACGGCGAGCCCCTCCTGTGCCATCGCCTCGCAGATCCACGCGCAGAGCTGCGCGCCCGAAAGACGCGAATCGCGCCCGACCGCCACGCGGCGCGCCGACGCATCGCGCGCCTTCAGCCACAGGGCAAAGCCCCTGCCGATGTCGCGGCACGCCTGCTCGGTCAGGTTGATGTGCTGACCCTCGATGCCCTCCAGCGCGACGCCGCGGATGTCGCTGCCGTTTTGCAGTTTGGAATAGTCCATACTCGTCTCCTCCGTCCATATTTTTCAGTTAGCCACATCATACCACATGAATCAAACAAAAGCAACAGAAAACCGCCCTTCTCTTGTGAGAGAAGGGCGGTCGGTTTCGGCATTATTTCGGCAGATAGCCGAGCTCCTGTAAATACGCGACGGTGCGCGCTGCGTCAGAGCTGAGATCGTAATAATAGGATCGCTTGCCGCCGTCCGGGCTCAGCAGCAAAAAGCTGACGGAGGTCTGCTGCAGGCGTTCCTCCTCCGGCATATACGCCGGTTCGCTCGTCTCGGCGGTCGGTTCGGCGCTGCTCTCCGGGTAGTCGTAGACGCCGTCCGCCGTGCCGAATGCGCCGTCCAGCAGATCGGGCAGGATGCAGTCATTATACAGCGCCGCCGCCTCGCGCGAGCTGAGCGTCAGACTGCTGTAACGCCAGTCGCCGAGCTGCTCGTCGTAGACGATCGGACCGTCGAGCGTGCAGTCGAGGACGCTCTGCTCCGTGACCGCGAAGCCCGGCGCGTACATCGCGAGCCGCACGCTCTGCGTGTGCATGAGCGCATTGGCGCGGTTGTAGGCGCTGTCAGGATCGGCGGCGGTGGAGGCGCTGCACAGGAACGTGTAGGTCCGGGCAAACGAGCTGCCGTCCTTCAGCGTGTAGCGGATGCAGATGTCGGTGTTCCACCACGCGTTATCGGTGTCTGCGGGCGTGAGATCATCCCGCGCGCCGCGCGTGTCCACAAAATACTGGTGCAGCGCGATGGTCTGCGCAATGGCGTCCTCGTCGGTGATAGGGCTGCTGTCGCCCTGATACCGCCCGACCTCCACGGACGCGACCTCGCTCGCCTCCGGCACGCGGCTGGCGTAGCCCGTGAGATCGAGCCGCACCGCGCCGAGCGCCAGCGTCACCAGCGCGCAGCAGATCACAAGCCCCTTCCAGCTCTTTTTCAGCACGCGCGCCGATTTTTGCAGCAGCATCTGCGCGGTCAGGTATCCGATGAGCGTGCCCGTCAGCATGGAAAGAAGCGTCGGCAAAAAGTTCGTCTCAAGCTGCCCGTCTGTGATGAGCGAGACGATGACCACGCCGATGACCAGCGCGCAGCCAAACGTGAACGCATACAGGAACACCGGGCGCAGCCAGCGCACCGCGATCACATCGCCGCTGCGCTCCATCTCGCGCTTTTTGTAAAGCACCAGCGCCAACGCGCCGAACAGCACGCCCACGGCGGCAAGGATGAGCAGATACGCCCAGCCCTCCAGGCAGTAACCGGTGAGGTCGTACCCGGCGTCAAACTGCGGGACGACCATGCCGTTGCTCAACAGAAACCACGCCGGAGCGAACGGCGCCAGATGGACGCCGCTGATGTTCGGCATCCCGTAGACGAACGCCTGCAAAACCGTGCGGATCATCAGCTCCACCACGGGGATGGCGAAATTCAGGATGAAGTAGACGATGGGCATCATGATGGCGTTGCCGACGATCATGCAGCACAGCACCGCAAAGTTATAGAAAAACAGGAAGCTGAGCACATTCTCGCTGAACACCTGCGCGCACGCGCCGAGCTGCGGCGCGCCCACCATCGCCGAGGCAGCGAACGTGACGGCGGAGATGAGCAGCATCGGCACGATGTGGATCGTCAGCCCCGCGAGATAGTGCGTTGCGAACATCGCCTCGCGCCGGACGGGCAGCGCGGCGTAAAAATTCGCGCTTTTGCCCGTGAACAGGTAGTAAAACGCGAGCCACGCCGCCGCCAGACCGTAGATCGACGAGCCGACCGAGGCAAGCATATGCCCCACAGAGAGGATCTGGTACTGGACGTCGATGGAAAACTCCTGCTGACGCCTGAGATGATCCGCGAAATTTGACAGCGGCAGCGGCAGCGCCACCAGCAGGATCAGCAGAAACAAGCTCCACAGCGGCGCGCCGCGGCGCACATCGCGCCGGAAAATGGCGCTGTCAAAGCACGATGTTTTTGATGTCATAGTCCACACCTCCCAGTTCGTAGATGAAAATTTCCTCCAGCGACAGCGGCAGCAGGTCGCACAGCAGCGGCTGGCACTGCGCGAGCATTTCCGCCACCTCATGCTGCTCGCCGCGCACGATGAGCGTCTGAATGCGCCCCACGGTCTGCTCGTGCAGGATGTTTAAGCCCGCCGGCAGCGGATGCTCGGTCACGAGCTGGACCTTTACGATATTCTCCTGAAGCGCGTCGAGCGAGCGCTCGAGGAGCATTTTGCCCTTGTGCATGATGCCCACATGGTCGCACACATCCTCCAGCTCCCGCAGGTTGTGCGACGAGACCAGCACCGTCATCCCGCGCTCGGCGACGTCCTCCATGAGCAGACTCCACACCTGCCGCCGCATCACGGGGTCGAGCCCGTCCACCGGCTCGTCCAGCAGCAGATAGTCCGGGCAGCAGCTCATCGCCAGCCAGAACGCCGCCTGCTTCTGCATCCCCTTGGAAAAACGGCGGATGGGGCGCTTTTCATCCAGCGCGAACACCTCGCCGAGCTGCTTGTAGCGCGTTTCATCAAAGCGGGGATATACGCTTTTATACAGATGCATCAGATCGCGCACGCCGTCGCCGCCCTGACAGAACAGCTCGTCGGGGATCCACGCAAGGCGGCGCTTGACGGCGAGGTTCTCATATACCGGCAGCCCGCCGATCGTCACGCCCCCGGAGGTGGGGCGCAAAACGCCCGCGAGATGCCGGATGAGCGTTGTTTTGCCCGCGCCGTTCGGTCCGACCAGCCCGTAGACCGATCCCTGCGGGACGTGCAGGCAAAGCCCGTCCAAAGCCAGAAAGCCGTCAAACGATTTCGTCAAATTCTGTACATCGATCATGTTCTCACTCCTTTTTCCGCTGCTTCTCCAGCATACATTCGTCCAGCAGTGCGTGCATGGCGCTCATTTGCATTCCCGCCGCCGCGAGCTGCTCCGCCGCCTGCCGAAAACCCGCGATGGCGCTTTGCAGCGCCGCCGCGTTCGCCTGCGGCTGCTCCGCGGCAAACGACCCCTTGCCCGCGATGGACAGGATCGTCCCTTCCGCTTCCAGCTCACGGTAGGCGCGCTGGATGGTGTTTGGATTGATGGCAAGCTCCGCGGCAAGCTCGCGCACGCTCGGCAGCCTTGTGCCCGGCGCGAGCGCGCCGGTGAGGATGAGCTTGCGCAGTCCGTCCTTCACCTGCGTGTAGATCGGGCGGGCGTCCCGATAGTTGATCGAGATCATACGGCGTGACCTCCTTCCAAAACTGTACTAGCCGTAGTAGTACAGTTAGTATAGCGGCACACGTCCGCTTTGTCAAGCCCCCGCCGGTTTTTGACAGAAAAAACGAAAAAAATTGCAAAAATGCCGAAAAAAGATTTTCAAATTCGTTTACATAACGTTTACAAAACGATATTTTTGCCGGTAAAATGGCGCGAAAACCGCAAATTTCGGAACATACGACCTGCAAAATGGAGCGTTTCTGGCGGAAAACACCGTAAACGGGCGCGATAATGCGGAATATTGCCGAAAATGCTGGAAATCCCGAAAAAGTTGGTGTATAATGGTGCTATCTGGTTACATTGGGAGCGCAGCTATGAAAAACAGATCCAAACAGCGGCGAGACCCCCGTGCCGAGCGGTACAGGCAGAAAAAGCGCGCGGATTTTCTCAAATATCTGCGGCAGAATACCTGGCTGCTGCTGGTGGCGGTGCTGGTCCTCATCGCGCTGGTGCTGTTCATCTGCGTTTTGGCAGGCAGCAGCCCGGACGTGGTGCAGCCGCCGAAGCAGCAGAGCGCCGGGCGCTATACCGCCGCGTATGTCCGCGCCGACACGCCGCAGGTGGCGTACTATACTGAAAATATGGAGCAGGCGGGCACGGTCGCCCGCGGCACGAAGCTCACCTATCAGCCGCAGGATGCGAAGGAGCTGGACGGCGTGACGTATTACGCCGCCTACCTTGACGGGCTGCAATACGGCTACATCTGCGCCGATAATCTGACGCAGGATGAGGGGGACGTCGTCGCGGAGCAGACCATCTATGTCCGCACGCCGCAGAACCTCCGCCTCACCGCCGACGGCACGCAGCTCGGTGCGCTGGTCGAGCAGGGGACGGAGCTGAGCGTCGTGGGCTATGACTCGATGCAGAACGGCGTGGTGCATATGTATGAGGTGCGCGTGGGCGGCGAGACGGGCTATATCAGCGGCGCCTACACCGCCAGCACGCTCGAGGCAGCCACGGAAATTTACGACCGCTTCGGCGTTTACACCGTGCACGCCGCGCGCGAGGATCGCTACGGCGGCGGCGACGCCGGAAGTCTCGACTATTACCCCCGCGCCAAGGGGGATTTTGCAGACAACGTCATGCCAAGCGAGGTCCGTGCGCTGTATATGACCTGCGATGCCGACGTGATCGCGCAGGTGGACGATTTCATCGCCTACGCCGATTCCACCAGCATCAACGCCTTTGTCGTCAACGTCATCGACGGCACGTCCGTCGGCTACCCGTGCGAGGCGTACAAGACCTATTCGCCCACGGCGAACAGCTTTGCCAACAACACGCTGGAGGAATACCGCGCCGCCATCCAGAAGATCCGCGACGCGGGCTATTATGTGATCGGGCGCATCACGGTCTTTAACGACTCGTTCTTCGTCACCGACCACCCCGAATACGCCATCAGCGACCGCAGCGGCGACCCGCTGTACGTCGCCGGCAGCTACTGGCCCAGCGCCTTCTGCCGCTATGTGTGGGAGTATAAGGTGGAGCTGGCGCGCGAGGCGGTGGAGCTGATGGGCTTCAACGAGATCCAGTTCGACTACGTCCGCTTCCCGGATGGAACATATCGCTACGAGGAAAGCGGCAACATCGACTTCCACAACGCATACGGCGAGACGAAGGCGCAGGCGATCCAGCGGTTTTTGATGTACGCCTGCGACGAGCTGCACGATCTGGGCGTTTACGTCGGCGCGGACGTGTTCGGCGAGACGAACGGGACGTATGTCACGTCCTACGGGCAGTATTGGGCGGCGATCAGCAACGTCGTGGACGTTATCAGCGGGATGCCGTACCCCGACCATTTCTCGCAGAACGGCAGCTACCGCCCGTGGGAGCACCCGTATGAGACGCTGCTCGACTGGGCGCAGTCGGCGGCAAAGCGTCAGGCGGAAACGCCTACGCCCGCCATCGCGCGCACCTGGATCCAGGGGCACGACGCCATCCGACCGCCGTATAACACCTATGGCGCGGACGAGATCGCCGGGCAGATCCGCGGTCTGGAGGAGGGCGGACTGGACGGCGGCTTTATGGTCTGGCACGCGGCGTGCAGCCTGCAAAAGCTCGAAACATTCAAGCCCGCGTTTGACGCGCTGGCAAGTACGGAATAATAGACGCAGGCGTCCACAGCCGTGGACGCCTGTGCGTGCCGAAAGGAGAGGCTTTTATGAAGGATTATGTGCAGCTTGCAAAGGCGCTCGGCTTTACGGACGCGGCGCTGATGGACACGGCGGAGCTTGTGATCGTGCCGGAATACCGGCAGTTCTGCGAGGAAAACCTCTGCGGCAATTATAACGTCCTGCCGGTCTGCCCGCCGATGAGCGGGACAGTGGAGGAGATGACGCGGAACGTCCGCCGCCATAAAACGGCGCTGGTGCTCACCATCGTCTCCACGCCCAAGGACGTGACGGACCGCGCCGAGCAGAAGGCGGCAAAGCGCCATCAAAACGAGCTGACCGATCAGCTCATGGAGCAGATGCGCGCCGACGGCGTGGAGGACCTGCTGATGATGGGCGCCGGCCCGTGGAAGACCGCGTCCTGTATGTCCGCCTATTGCGTCAACGCCCAGATGATGGCGGATACGGTCCACATGAAATGCTGGGAAAACGACGGGAAATTCCGGTTTTTCTCGCTGATCTTGTTCTGAAAACAGCGAATATTGCCAACAAAAAGTCCCTTGAAACGGCTGTTTCAAGGGACTTCTCATTTTCACATATGTCAGCCCAGATGTTTGTCCATCGCCTGCTTGGCGGCGGTGAGGATGTCGGCGAGGACCTGTGTCTGCGCCGGGGTGCAGCGGCTGAGAACGTCTGCGATCTGCTGCGCGCCGATCGCTTTGCCCGATGCGGGCGCGTCATACAGCAGCTCGTCGGCGCGCACATCCAGCGCCGCCGCGATGTCGGCGAACACCTGCAAGCTCAGCTTGGTGTTGCCGGTCTCGATGTGGCTCATGTGCGTCGTGGAGATGCCCACCCGTTCCGCGAGTGCGTCCTGCGACAGCCCCAGCGCTTTGCGATATTTCCGAATCCGCTGCCCGATCTGATAATAATCCATACAAAACCGCCCATGTAATTGAATCATACTTGAATTGTATAGAATATTATGGTACGATTGAATAAATTGTATAGGCTAAAATATGCCTATATAATTAAAATTAAAGAAATGAGCGGGATGGATGGACTGGATAGAACGGAAACCGCTGCCCGAGGTCTGCCAAGGCTGCGCCGACCGCCTGGCGTGTCTGGCGCGCGGCGAGGGCGAATGGTGCTGCGAGGAATGCGAAAACCTGCTGGAACGCTTTGCTCCCGCAGGCGTGGATGAACAGGAAAAAGCGAATCAAAGAACATAAAAATCGGCGATGTTCCAAAGAACATCGCCGATTTCGTATCTTAAGTATATTGACCTTTTGGAGAATGGATAAATTAAGTCATACATTTAACAGTGAAGTAAGAAAATTAGGACTGTTAAATGTATGACTTGAATTTTTGCTACGAGTATTGAACAGTCACTAGGCAACTATGCTCTGTTATTTTCCTGCTACATTATCAATTGCCCAACTTACTGCATTGTTATAATGCTGACTGCAATAGCTAGACCCTTGAAACGTATGCGTCGCCGCTTTTCCACAAATTGTGCATCCACCGCCGCCACCGCCGCACGCAGAGAGGGAAAATAACACAATGAGAATCCCACATAAAGCTATGATTTTTTTCATTTCAAGTAATTCCTCCATAATTATAAATTCAGTAATTGCTTTTTCTTTGTGTCCAATTCATCCTGTGAGATAACGACGGTATCGAGAAGTTCCTTGTACTTCTTCAATTCATCCGCAGAACTACGCGCCACGGGGATACCGCTGTTGCTCTGACGCTCCATTAACAAAGAATCTTTTCTTTCATCACTCACTCCGTTCTTTTTCTTTGATTTTTGGACACTGTGCATCTACGGGAATCCTCCAAGAGCTTCCCGGCTTGTCCTGCTCTGCTCCCTTGATTTTTCCCTCTCGACACCACTTCCTGATGGTGGATTGCGGACAGCCCCATAGTTCTGCCATAGCCGCCGTACCTGCAAAATCACCCATTCTCTATGCTCCTTTCTCTTTGTGGTAAAACTAGTATATAACATTTTGTTTTATATTGCAATATAACAAAACGTTTTATTTATACTTTCTGTGACACTTTTAACAAAGGAGCACGCAGAAATGTATCGACGTATCCGCGACTTGCGGGAGGACAGCGACCTGCGGCAGAAGGACCTTGCCGAGTATCTGCGCTGCTCGCAGGTCTGCTATTCGCACTACGAAATGGGCAAGCGCGACATCCCGACCGACGTCCTCATCCGTCTGGCGGATTTCTACCGCACCAGCACCGACTACCTTCTCGGTCGCACCGACCTCCGCCGCCCCTACCCCCCAATCGTCCCATAAACTATAAATCGGCGATGTTCCAAGGAACATCGCCGATTTCTTAACTTCTTCACTATTCACTATTACTTATTACTTTCCAAAATCGGCTCTATCGTATTTAGTGAAGAGTGAATAGTGAAGAAGTAATAAGTAAAAAATCCGAACGCTGTCGCATTCGGATTTTTTGGTGACCCGCTGGAGATTTACCCTTCGGGCATAAACTTCGAATCTCCTGCGGTCTACGAAAAAAATCCGCTCCACCCGTTGGGTGAATCGGATTTTTTGGTGACCCGCTGGAGATTCGAACTCCAGACACCCTGCTTAAAAGGCAGGTGCTCTGCCTGCTGAGCTAGCGGGTCAGGTGGCAGGGATGGCAGGATTCGAACCTACGCATACAGGAGTCAAAGTCCTGTGCCTTACC
>CAKUED010000006.1 GCA_934646005.1 uncultured Oscillospiraceae bacterium | reverse complement strand
CGTTTATTGGGGGTTAAACGCAAAATCCCACGGGTTTGCGTAGGGGCGGGGTTCTACCCCGCCCGCTGGTGGGCAGTACGGATTTGCCGAAGGGTATTTGTGAGCAGCAATGCCTGCTGCGCGGGAGGGGCAGAGCCCCTCCCCTACGCGTTTATTGGGGGTTAAACGCAAAATCCCACGGGTTTGCGTAGGGGCGGGGTTCTACCCCGCCCGCTGGTGGGCAGTGCGGATTCGCCGAAGGGTTTTTGAAAACGGGTTGCCTACTGCGCGGGAGGGGCAGAGCCCCTCCCCTACGGCTCGAGTGGGAGATTGGGCAAAAAAGAATCCCGGGGCGTGTGCCCCGGGATCTTTTTGCTGGGTATTCAGGATGAGACGAATCTCAATGAAGAATTAAGCGAAGGTGTAGGTCGTGGTGACCAGACCGTTGCCGGAGGTCACGATAACCGTCCAAGTGCTCTTGTCAGCATTGGTGAAGATCAGGTCGGAATCCGCGTCAACGAAGTTCGCGCCGCACTTCAGCTCAACAGTCGCAACATCCTCGGTCAGACCAGCGTTCAGCACGTCCAGAAGGTCAGCAACGCTGTACTTCAGAGCGGGAAGCGGGTTGATCGAAGCGGTGAACTTGGTAGTCGAGCCAGAAACCGCAGTCGGGGTCGTGGTCGAGCCAAGAGCATCAACAGTCGCCTTCAGGGTCGCAACAGTGTATTCGGTATCCCAATCGAGGACGATCTCGATGTAGGAGGTAACGGTGACAGTGTCGTCGTCCGCTTCCCACTTCGCAGTGGTGCTCTTCCAAGACGGAACAGTAGCATCAGCGTGGCTCGTGCCCATCTTGACATCGGTGACGTGCATACCCGTGGGGATGCTGGAGATGGTCATGCCTTCCCACTTGTGACCAACAACCTGGTCAGCAGAGGTGACAACGCCCAGAACGGTAGCGTCGGTGGTGTCAACTGCCTTGATGGTAGCCAGGGAAGCAGCGTTCACAACGGTGAACTTGCTGTCGGACTTGAAGACGTACAGCGTGTCGCCGTTCGCCAGGTCAGCGAAGTTGCCGTCCTTCAGGTCAGAGCCGTCGAGGACATAGGTGACAACATCCGCGTCGCCGCCGTCAACCTTGACAGCACCGATCTCGATGTAGTTGCCGGTCTCGTCTTTCTTGTTCGCACCGGCAACGCCCTGTGCGACAGAGGTAGAAGCAGCGATCCGATCAGCGGCAACGATCGTGCCAGCGGTGGTCGGGGTAGCGACCAGAGAGATCTCGTTGGAGTCGCTGACATAGACCTCATAGAAGCCGGTAGCCATCGCCTTCAGAGCGTCCTTGTCGGCAGACTTGAAGGTGTAGGTAGCCTTGGTCAGCGTGCCGGCAGCCTTATCCAGAGCGTAGGCGTCAAATTCGATCGGGTACTTGCCATCGACCTTCTTGCCCGCGAAGCGGTCAGCGCCCGCGAAGAAGATGGTGGTCTTCGTGCCGGAGACAGTGATGTCGTTGACATAGACAACGTCAACCTTGTTGGTGTCCTTGTTGACATGGTACTGAGCAGTGCCGGTCATGGACGGGACCTTGTCATAGCCAACATAGGCGGTGTAGGTCGCGAACGGAGCGGACGTGCCGGCATCCTGCACGAGGATGAGGGTGTCGCTGGTCATCTGGAACGTGACAGTGCCGCCAACCTTCACATAGGAAGAGCCGTTGGTGAACGCAGCACCCGTAGCCTTATCAACCTGCTTGTAGGGGTTGGTGGTCCAAGTGCCGAAGCCGTTCAGGCTCAGCTTGTAAGCGCCGTCTTCGGTGGTGTACGCGTACAGCTTGTTGTACAGCGCACCGAGGGTGGTGTTGTTGGCGAACACGACATTCAGACCGCTGGTGCCCAGCGCGATCAGATCAGTCGCTTTGTAGGTCTTGCCAGTGGTGCTGGACGGGGTCGAAGCGGTGAAGATGTCATCACCAGCGGTGACAGAGGTGATCTCGACATCCTCCAGCTTTTCGCCGGCGGCGGTGACGAGGTCAGCCTTGACGGTAGCCTTGCCCTTGATGGACTCGACCCACAGCGCGTCGATGACTGCGTAGTTCAGCGGAGCATAGTACTTCTCCATGCCGATGACGTTGCCATAAGCATCGAAGTAAGCGACCATGTCGCTGCCGAGGGTCTCGGGATCGATGCCGTTGTAGAAGTACTTCGCAGCGATGTCGGAGAACTCGCCGTCCAGAGCGATCTGAGCGAACTTACCATCGACCTTCTTGATCTTGGTGAACTCAGCGATCTTGGACTCGGCAACAGCAACAGTCTGCACGTCGCCGTCAGCGATGGTGACCAGAACCATGTCGTCCTTCGCAAACGCATCGGACTCGAAGGTCTTGACAGCAGCCGTGCCAGCAGCAGTGAACTGCGTGCCGTTGTTCCACACACTCAGAGTGGTGGCAGCCTTACGGGTGACATGATCCTTGGCGTCGCGCTTCTCGGTGACGACCTTGGTGACCTTAGCAAGGTAGGTGTTGATGAAGACGATGCGGTCCTCGAAGACCTCGGTCAGAACGCCCTGGCCGCCGATGTCGGTAGCGGTGGTGTTCTTGATGGTCTTCTTTGCGGCAGCCTTCACGCCGTCTTCGTAGGAGGTCAGCTTCACGCCGTCCTCGTCGAAGTCGCAGTCGTTCAGGATGTCGCAGCCGGCGACAGCAACGGTGTAGGAAGCGAGAGCGCCCTCAACATAGGTGCCGATCTCGTCCTTGCCGAGCTTCCAAACGTGGCACGGACGGCCAAAGGCGTCGTCCTTGTCGGTGAGCTTCTTCAGATCCCAGGACTCGTACAGGTAGCTGTCGTTTTCGATAGCACCAGCAGTCGTCAGGACGTTCTTACGGCCGGAGGTCTTGATCTCCTGACCATAGGAGACGGTCTTCGCATTCAGAGCGTTGAGCATGATCTGCGCAGCAGCGTCACGGGTGAGCTCTGCATCGTAGTCATACTTCTTGCCCAGCACGTCGGTCAGACCGGCAGCGCGGGCGAGCTTCAGAACGTTGACCTTCCAGGACGTGCCAACAAGGCCCTCTTCCTTAGCATCGTAGCCCAGGGTGACCAGGACCATCTTCAGGAACTGGATGCCGGTGAGCTTGCTTTCGGGAGCGTACTTGTTGTTGCCAACGCCGGAGATGATGCCCTGCTTCGCGCAGTACGCGATGTAGGAAACAGCCCAGTAATCCTTGGCAACATCCACAAAGGTGTTGGCGGGGTTGTACAGCTTGCTAATATCCGTGTCGCCATTGTCGAACATGGCAATGATCTTAGCAGCCTCGGAGCGCTTCAGGGTATCGTTGGGCTTGTAGGACGCGCCCTTACCATTCAGCACACCGATCGCGGTGAGTACGTCAACAGCCTCGACATACTTGACGTCTTTGGCGTCAGCGTAGATCTCGGTCGTGTCAACCTTGGCGCCTGCGATGGTGGCGAAGCTCAGCAGAGTTGCCAGAGCCAGCACGAGCGCCAGAACTTTCTTAAAGTTCTTCATTGAGTCTTCCTCCTGTTTAAATTTTGATCGCCGGAGCAGATAGCTGTCCCGGCTATCATCTACGCGTATGATATTCCACAAAACGCAAAACGTCAAGAGGTGGAGGGGGATTGTAATGTGATTGTAACATTGCGAGGGGGATCGTTACGGAGGGGGACGGGGTGCGTTGTAACGTAGGGGCGGACGCCTCTGTCCGCCCGCGCGGTACAATGTCGCAAATTGGGGCATGCCAATGCGAACACGCACGCACCTGTAGGGGCGGACGACCCTGTCCGCCCGGCAGGATGCACCCGCAAATACGGACGCACCAATGCAAACCCGCACAACGTTTGTAGGGGTCGATGCCCACATCGACCCGCACGCCGCACGACCGTTTTTTACGAAACGTTGCGGCGAACCCGTGATTGCCCCACGGGCGGACAGAGGTGTCCGCCCCTACAAAACGTTTTTCGGTTTCGCCGAACATCGTGCAATTTTGCGATTGCGTGCTGCTGGGTCGATGTGGGCATCGACCCCTACGGACATTTTACGTTGCCGCCGTTCATTGTGCGGGTTTGCAATTGCGTCCTGCGCGGGAGGGGCAAGCCCCGCCCCTACGTTACGACGAAACGCGCCGCTTGACAAATCGGCGGCGGCGGGTATGATAAAGGTAGAGCATCACAGCGAACGGTTGTGACTCGTTTAAGAGAACAGTGTGATGGCTAAAAAATTAGCCAGCAAAAACCGTCACTTGCCCAAGTGGCGGTTTTTGTCAAACCATGCAGAAATGCCCTCCCAAATGGGAGGGCGTTTTGTTTTTTACACTTTTGCGCTCTTTTTTCCCGTTGCGGCGACGACCCAGAAGATCACCAGCAGGACGCCGGAAACGCCGTAGCAGAGGGGCTGGATGTAGCTTTCCGTCTGCGGGCAGAGGAAGAAGTCGATGAGCTGCCCCGCCAGGACGAACGCCATGACCACCGGGCAGATGAATTTGATGCAGATGGTATAAAACGCGCTGAAAAACGCCGAACGCTCGCCGTTGTGGATCTCGTCCAGCAGCAGCGCGGGCTTCAGCTCCCAGCCGACCATGAGCGCCATGACCATCGCGCCCAGCGGCATCATGAAGCCCTCGGAGAAGAAGTCCATAAAGTCGAGCCAGCAGTCGTTGAACATCGGCAGCCCCTCGGCGAAGAACCGCTGGAAGGGCACCCAGACGCCGTTTGCGCCCAGACCGTCGATGGCGACGAGCAGCGCCTCCACCAGGATCGCGGCGGAGACCCAGAGCGTGACGGTGCTGCGCTTGACGGTCTTTCCCTTTTCCGCCGCCTTGTCGATGAAGTGCGCGGCGATGACCTCCATCAGCGAGATGGCAGACGAGATGGCGGCGATGATGACGAGCAGGTAGAACACGATGCCGAACAGCGGGCCGACCGCGCCCATGTTGGCAAACACGTCCTGCAGCGTGACGAACAGCAGCTTCGGACCGCCGAGGGCGATGTCACTCAGCGGCGTGCCGTTTGCGATGCCGTTGGCGACCGCCGCCGGGATGACCGCCAGACCCGCCATCAGCGCGACGATGGAGTCCGCGACGACGATGAGGGCGGAGTTTTTGACGATGTTTTCCTTTTTATCGAGATACGAGCCGTAGGTAATCATCGCGCCCATCGCCAGCGACAGCGAGAAGAACATCTGCCCGCCCGCCGTAGCGAGGACAGAAATGAGGCTCGGCGTCTCGTCGGTAAAGCCCGCCGCCACGGCGTAGCCCGGGACGAACATATACTTGAGTCCCTCCACCGCGTGCGGCAGCGTCACGGAGCGGATGATGACGACGATGAGCATCACGAACAGCGCCGGCATACCGATCTTGTTGAATTTTTCAATGCCCTCGGACACGCCGCCCTTGACGATCACCATGCACAGCCCCAGAAACAGCAGCGTGAACACCGCGCAGCCGAACGGGTTCGTGAGCATCGAGCCGAAGGTGGTCGCGCCGTCGATGGCCGCGCCGAAGATGCTGCTCAGCCCGAACGACAGCTCCGCCATGTTCAGCGACATATACTGGAAGCAGTAGCCGCCGAGCACCGAGTAAAAGCTCATGATGAGGAACGGCGAGAGGATGCCGAGCCAGCCGACCCATTTGAATTTTTTGCTGACCGCGCGATACGCGCCGACCACGCCCGTGCGCGTCTTGCGCCCCAGCGCCAGCTCGCTGGACATGATGACCATGCCCACGAACACCGCCAGCAGGATGTAGATAATCAAGAACGTAAAGCCGCCGCTGCGGCCCATTTTGTATGGGAAGCCCCAGATGTTGCCCAGACCCACGGCAGAGCCGATCGCAGCCATGATAAAGCCGAGATTGCTCCCCCATGAGGCGCGTTTGTTTTCCATAGTGTTCTCCTCTTCTTTTCCCGATTCTTCTACTAGTTACAATAGTAAACAGCAGAATACCATGCATTATACCCGACGGACGTTTGTCCGTAAAGGGTGGAAGAGAATCTTTGTGAGTCCCCACAAAATTCCCATGCAAAAACTGGATGATATGACAAAGACCGAGCTGTGGATGCTGTCCACAGCTCGGTCTCTACATTATATATATTGTTACTTCACGCACACCGGGCACGGCGAATAGCCGCTGTTTTCGGCGAGCTTCCGGCTGTACGCCCAGAATGTCTTGCCCGCAAAGCGGCTGCACCCGTAGCGGTGATACAGCCCCGTGCCGTCGTTTTCCACCAGCACGACGTAAGACTGCATAAAGTCCGCCGCTGCCTGCGCCGCGGCGCTCTGCGTGACGAGCGCGTCGTATTTTTCCTCCTGTGCCGTCAGCTCCGCCTGCTTGTCCTCCAGCGCCTGCTCCAGCTTTTCCAGCTCCGCCTGCTGCGCCGTCATGTCGTACTGCGTCTGGCTGGCGGCGGATTCGGCGGTGTCGATGTTCTCGCGCAGCGTCTCGATCAGGTCGTTTTTGGCGGACAGGTCGCTCTCAAGCTGCGAGACCTGCTCCGTCAGCTCGTCCTTTTCCGCGCGCAGCGCGGAGACCTCCGCCTCCTGCCGGGTCATCTCCTCCTCGCGCAGCCGCAGCGCCACCCGGCGGGACGACAGCGTGAGCAAGCCGTATGCCGCGGCCGCCAGTGACAGGAGCGTCACCACGATCAAAACGATCGTCCCCGCACCCGCCCGGCGGCGGGCAGGCTTTGCGGGCGCGGGCGCGGCGGCGGGTATTTTGACCTGCCGCACCGGCGCGCGAAGCTGCCCCGGCACATTCACCTCCGGCGCACGCTCGGGCGTGTCGGTAAAATCGTAAGGATTCAAGCTGCACGCGTCGCAAAACAGCTCGCCATCCGCGATCGGCTTGCCGCATTTGATGCAGGTGTTCATTCGCACGACCTCCTGTCGCATTTCTGCCCCCATCATACCACCCACAAAGAAAAAAGTAAAGAAAAGTCGATTGTGCCCCAACCGCGTAAAATCTCCCAACCGAGCCGTAGGGCGAGGCTCGCCCCGCCCGTGCAGGATGCACCATCAAAAACGCACAGCAAACGGCGATCCCGCACAACGTCCTGTAGGGGCGGACGACCCTGTCCGCCCGTGGGGCAATGACAAATTTGCCGCAACGTACCGTAAAAACGGGCGTGCGGTGTGCGGGGAGAGCGCGGCATCGACCCCTACAAACGTTGTACGGGTTTGCATCGGCGCGTCCGCATTCGTAGGTGTGTCCTGCCGGGCGGACAGGGTCGTCCGCCCCGACAAAGCAGTTTGCTTATTCCCGGTACGTTCTCCATTCATCCCAGCTCATCTGCCCCAGATCACCCCACGTCAGCCCGTATGCCTCCGTCTCCGCCCAGGTGCACCAGCGGAACACATACTCGATCCCAAGCTGCGCGGGAAGTAAGCCCTCGATGATCTCGCGCATCCGCGCGAACTCCGGCGGCATGCCCATCAGCCCCGGAAAGCGCACGCGCACATGGTTTGCCTCGCCCGTTTCCTCCAGCGCGCACTGCGCGCCGCACGCGGGGAGGCACCGCTGAAGCGCCTCCAGCGTAAACGCGTCGTCCGCCACCTGCATCAGTCCCGCGACCGCCGCGCGGCGCGACGGCACATCGTCCGTCGGAGCGCGATAGCGGAACAGCGCCTGCGCGCGGTCCAGCCCCTCGTCCTCCGCGCTCATCACGATGCTCTCGCGCCCGTTTTTCTCCAAAGCCGTCCGCGCCGCGTCCATCTGCGCGCCCAGCGCCTCAAGCTGCGCCATCGAAAAGCTCCCGTCCCGGAACGTGTACACGCCCAGCGGGCGCAGCAGCGCCATCAGCCTCTGCGCGTAGTTCATACCGCCGCCTCCGTCAGCTGCAGCGTGCCGAGCACCGGCAGCCGGTCCGCCGCACCGGCAACATCCGCCGCCGGCGCGCTGATCGTGTAATTTTCCACCAGCCCCGTGCCGTAGATCACATTCCCCAGCGCCGCGCGGTAGACGCTTTTCCCAAGCATCTCCCCGCCGAAATATGCCGCCAGCGCGCTCGTCACCGCCGCCTTCGCCTCGTCAAACGACACCCCCGCCTTCGGCGTGAGCGCCGCCGTCACGGCAACCGCCTGCGCACTCGGCGCGCGCACCATCACATCCACCGCGATCTCGCGCACCTTCTGAATGTCCGCCTGCACCTCCGCGACCAGTGTGTCCGACGGCACGCCGTCCTCCGCCGCGATCACCACGCCGACCGTGCCGATGCCGCTTTCGCGCGGAATGACCGACACCGCCCGCACGCCCGCGTGCGCCAGTGCCCGCTGCTCATAAAATGCCGCGTTCGCGCCGTTCGGCAGACGGATAAAGCTGCCGAGCACCCGCTCGCGCAGCGCCGCGTCCGTCTCGCCGTCCGTCCCGCCGGTGAATGCCGCCGGATTCGTCACGCCCGCAGCGCCCACCGGCGCCTGCGTCATCACCGTCACCGTCCCCGCCGCCGCGTTGCCCGCACTGCCCGCCGACTCCGCCTGCGCGGGCGCGTCCGCGTACAGATCTCCCGCCGCGATCACCGCGTCCTCCAGCGTCACGAACCGCACCAGCCCCGCCGTGGAGCACACCGTCCCCGCCGGGATCGTCAGATCGTCCTCCCGCGCCAGCTCCACGCGAAAGCGCAGCACGCCGTGCGCCCGTTCGCCGTCCTTGCGTGCGATGCCGCGCAGCGCGGCGTGGCGGTCGAGATATTCCCCCTCCGCCGTCTGCGGAAAGCTCTGCGCCAGCGCCCAGTCGGCGTAAATATACAGCGTCTGGAGCTGCGCCGCCGCCGCGTACAGCCGCACCGCCAGATCGGCGCTGTCATCCATCGAAAACCCCGTTTTTTCCGTAAACACATCCAGCATCTGCCGGTAAAGCTCCGAAACCTCTTTCATACCGTCACCTCCACCGCCGTCTGCGCGCCGCTCTTCGCGCGCAGGATAAATTCCGCCGTCACCTGATCGTCGGAGACATTGCGCACCCGCGCCTCCACGACCGTCACGTCCATATCCGCCAGCGCCTCCGCCGCCATCTGCATCGCCGCCTGATCCCGGGCGGCGGTTTTTTCGCGCCCCAGGCGGTAAAGGCGGCTTCCGAGCCGCGGCAGAAAGCACAGCGCGCCGCGCCGGCACGTCAGCCGGTACAGCGCCCGCTGTAACTCCTTTTCCTCCCCGCGCAGCCGCACGAACCCGCCGAACCCGTCCGGCACATAATCGCCGCCGCGCAGCAAATTCTCCATCATTCCGCGCCCAGCTCCCTTCCGTTTACAAACAGCCGCCCCGTGATGCGCACCTTGCCCTTCAGCTCCACATCGCCGTTGTTGCGCAAAACGATCCGCGCCGCGTTGGAAAATACCATCACCTCGCCCGGCGCAAGCTCCGCCTGCGCTTTTTGCAGCGCGCCGGGGATATACGTCTGGCTCGCCTTGAGCACCAGAACGCTCTCCCCCGCGCCCGGCTGCCAGCAATAGCCGCCGGGCGAGATGATGCGCACATCGCGCTTTTCCCCGTCCGTCACCACCGCCGCGCGGCTGCCGCCCATGCTGATCGTCCCCAGCGCCGCCGCCTCGGTCTCCTGCTCCGGGTGCGTGATCCTTCTGGAAAGCCACATTGTTCCTTCACCTCAGTTCCAGCGTCGTAAAAACGCCCGTATCGCCGCCGCAGTGCACGACTGCCGCCACGCTCAGTTCTTCCGCCGCGCCCAACCCCGGCAGCCGCAGCTCAACTGCGTCCCCCGGCAAAATATCCGCCGTCCCCGTGAGCTGCACCGTCGCCTGCCGGAGCTCCCGCGCGCTGTCCGCCAGCCGCTGCGCCGCCGTACGCCACGTCGCGCGCAGCTTGCCGCCGCCCGTCATACCGCTGACGTGCGTACACTGCACGCCGAGCTTTTTCAGCTCCGCGTTTTCCGCGACCTGCTGCTCACCCGTGCGCGTGTTCACCATCACCTGCCGCGCAGCCGCGCCGTAGCGATTCTGCACATAGCTGCACGCGCGCACCTGTTCCGCCTCGATCACCGCGCGCCGCGGATTCGTATTTTTCCGCAGCACCAGCGTCCCGTCGGGCGCGAAGCGCGGAAAAATATCCGCGCTGTGGCGGCAGAACCCGGTCAAGACCTGCCAGCAGGTGTAGCCCGTCTCCACGGCGAAATTCGCCACCTGCCCCATCGGCGCGGCGTCAATGCGCGTGATGCCGTAGGGCTTCACATACAGCCGCAGAATATCCGCGAGCTGCGCGCTCACAAATTCCGCCGCGCGCACCTGATTGTCCATCAGCGCCGCCGCCATCGACCGCCCCGATACCTCCGCCAGCGCGCCGCGCCGGTCGAGCTTCACCGCAAAATCGTCCACCAGCCCGGTAAACACCGTCTGCCCGCCGTCCTCCGCCGTAAACCCGACCGCCTGTTTTAAGACCGGCAGCCACGCCGCTTCAAACGCGAAGCGCACCGAAAAGCTCCCGCACGGGTCGCCGTCCGTCTGCCGGATGGACCATTCCAACAGCGGCGGCAGCGAAACAGCCACCCCGCTGCAAAGCCGCAAGCATCCCGTCATCCGATCCACAGCTCCTCTCCCGTGTGAATGAGGTCGGGGTCACGAATTTGCGGGTTATACGCCAGCATCTGCCGCATGGTCAGCCCATACGTCCGGCACAGCGCCCAGAGCGTGTCGCCCGTGCGCACCGTCACCGTCCGCGCCCTGTTTGCCGCCGCGCTGTCCGCAGTCCCCGAACTCGCCGCCGCCTCCGGCGCTGCCTGCTCCTCGCCCGCATCGCAAAACTCAAAGCTGTACGCCACATAATCCTCGCGCGGCTCCTGCGCCAGCTCCAGCCGCGTAAAATACGCCCGGCTGCACTGCCACACCGGATGGCGCAGCGCGCCCGCCCCCGGCGAGCGGAATACCTCCATCAGCCGCCGGAACTGCGTATACGCCCCCGCGCCGAAAAACTCGCCCTCGCCGCGCAGCACCGTGCAGCTCCTGCCGAGATCCTGCACGCAGTAATCGCCCAGCGGGATCTTGTGCGCCGCCGTCAGCCGCTCGCACGAGAGCGTGTAGCTTTTCGGGTTGTTCACCCATACAAATGTCTTGTACTGCATTGCAAGCAGCATATCCTATCCTCCGTACCGTCTTGCGTCACGCTCAAAAAAGCGCGAAATTTCCGCCATCGACCACGCCGTCTGCGCGCCCGCCAGTCCTGTCACCTGCATCTGCGCCGATACGCTCGTGCGCACGCCGCCCTGACCGCCTGCCGCCGCGCCGACCTCGCCGCTGGCGCGTACCGTCTCAAACCGTGCCGCGCGCTGCCGCACCGCCTCCGCCGCCTGCCGCGCGGCGGCATAGTCCCGTAATTCCTCCGCCAGCGCCGCCAGCGGCGAATGTTCCGTCCCGCCGTTCTGCGTCAGCGCCCGCGCAGCGTCGGGCGAAGCCTCCTCCGCCCCCGCGGAGACCGCACTTCCGCCTGTCACGACCGCTTCCGGCATCGCGTCCGCCGCCTCCGGCGCGCGTCCGTCCTCAATCGCCGCCGCCAGCGCCGTGTGCCGCAGCAGCACTCTCTCGATGTACTCCATCGCGCTTCAGCTCCTCATACCGCTTTTCGTCAAACGCCGCGTTTTCCTCCGGCAGCGGCGCGCCGCAGCAGACGCACCGCGCCGTGCGTGCCGCCTCGCGGCACGCCGGGCAGAGCCGCGCCAGCTCCTCCCGCTCGTCGAGGCAAAGCTGCATCGCGCAGTAAACAAGCTCCCCCTGCGTCAGCTCCCGCGCCCGCGCCTCTGTCGGCAGCACGCCAAACGCCCGCAAAACGCGCCAGCGCAGCCGCTCCTGCGCGTCCTGCTCCATCGCGTCTAACAGCGCCTGCTCCTCGTCCGCCCCGCCGGTCAGACGCCCCGCCTGCGTCATCTGCTCATACGCCTGCATCAGCCGCTCAATTGCTTCTGCCGAAAGCGTGCGCAAAGCCTCCTCGCCGTCCGAAAATACCCGCGCGCCGTCCTTGCCGCGCGCCGCGCGCGCCACGATGCACGCTCCCGCGCAAAGCCCCGCCGCCGCGCGGTTCTCCCCCGCCAGCCTGTCCGCCTCCGCCTGCGCCTGAAGCAGCGCATACGCCGACACCGGCACGAGCCGCAGCCCATCGCATTCCGTCTCCGGCAGCAGCAGCGCGCGTACCGCGCCGGTCACTGCGCCGTCTCCACGCGGCTGCGCGCCTCCAGCGTGACCTTTTCCATCACGTTCCCGCCGACCTCGGCGCTCTCCTGCACCTCGCTCCACTGACAGCCGCCGTAAATGACGCTGCGGTCAGGCTTGCACACCACCAGCGAGAAGTCCTCCAGATCGAGGAACTTCACCCCGTCGCGGATCGCCTCGTCGGTCGCGTAAATGCGCGTCAGCTCGATGATGTACCGCCCCTGACCGCGGATGGTCGCCACCGGCTGCTCCTGCCCAAAGGCATAGATCGCCTTGCTCGAGCGCTTCGCCGTCACCTTGTAGCTCTGCACCACCGCCACACGGCGACCGTCTACTTCCAAGTAAATATCCGCCGTCGTCGGCACCTTGATCCCCGTCATCTGCGCCCCTCCTTACACATTCATGTGCGCCGTGAGCAGGATGCGGTTGAGCCCCTGCACCACCGTAAACTCAAATTCCACCACACACGTCGTGCGGTCGTCCTGCGCCGCCGTCACCGTCAGCTTGTCATAGCCCTCGATGATCTCGCGCTCCACGCGCTCTTCCAGCTCCAAAACCACCTGATTGCGGATGGCCTTGCGCGTGAGGGCGTTATTTTTCGCGTGCGCAAATTTCGTGCGCAGCGCCGTGCGGATCGCCGGGATGAGCTCGTCGAGAATGAGCATCGTCGTCAGCTCCCGATACGTCTTGTCCGCGCTGCCGCCGGTCTTGCTGCGCGTCGTGAGCGCGCGGATGACCTGCACCCTGCCGCCCTCGCATTCCAGCGCCGTCACACCGGCTGCCGCCAGCGCGTCGTATTCCGTGTCGGAATACACCGCCGTCACGCCCGTCAGCCCCTGTAATTCCAGCCCGCTCAGCGGCAGCGCCGGGTCGCGCTCGGCTGCCAGCGCCCCCGCCAGAGCCGCCGCCGCCATGCACCCGTCCTGCGCCGCCGTCTCGCCCGCAACATACACCTGCGGACCGACAAGCACCACGCGCTCGCAGTTGAGCTTCTGCGCCCGTGCGCCGAGCTGCGCCGCCGTCGCCGCACCCATGCCGCAGATGCCGATGCACTCGCCCTTCTGCTGCGCCGCGCCGGAAAGCGCCGTGCAGAACGCCGTCTGCACCGCCTCCAGCGCCGACCCCAGCACGCACAAGCTCGACCTCTTTTCAGCCAGAATCGCGGATACCGCCGGGCTGTACGCCGCCGCGCTGTCCTCCGCCACCGGGTATGCCAAAACCGTCCCCGCGCCGTTCTGATACGCCAGCTTCAGCATCTTGCCGAGCTGGCTGTCCGCGCCGAATACCTCCTGCGCTCCCGCGTAGGACGTCAGCGTGTAAACGCCCGCCTTCGCGCTCGACGTGCCGATCAGCGCGATCACGCGCTGCGCCGTCCCCACCGCCACGATGCTCGACGCATCGTAGTCGGAGTAAACGCCCGGGCGCTCATGATAGGTAATGCTCATTTGACCGCTCCCTTCAGAATAAAGTCCGTAAATTCCGTCTCGTCCTCGTCCGTCACGGCGTAAACATACGCCTGCGCCTGCGCGCGCACCGGGCAGACGAAGCAGTCGCTCTGCGCGTCATACTCACACGCGCCCACGGTGATCCCCGCGAGCTGCACGCCCGCCGCGCCATTTGACAGCGCCGCGACGACCTTCTCTGTCTCGGCGTAGCACGCCGCCGACCCGCCGCGCCGCGGCGCAAAGATCTGCATCAAAATTTCCGCCGCCAGCTCGCAGCCATACAGCGCCGTGCGCCCGCCGTCCGCGTCCTCCCGCATCCCCAGATACGAAAACTGCGCCGCCGCGCCGCTCTTCGCGCCCTGCAAGCCCACCGCCGTCACCGGCGCGTCCAGCTCCGGCGCGGCCCCGGGATAAAACTGCCGCACGACTGTCACGCCCGCCTCTGCCAGCAGCTTGCAGACCGCCTCGATCAGCTCATGCATCCGCCGTTCCTCCCGTCTCGCGCAAAAGCCCCCAGACGTACAGCGCCTCGTCCGCGAAAAACAGCCGCTCCGCGCGCTGTACGCGATAGCTTTTCCCGCCCGCGCGCACGATGGCATCCTCCTCCGGCAGCACGTCCGCCGGACCGATGTACACGAACCTGCCGCGCGGAATTTCGCCAATGGCGCGCATCGTCCTGCGCACACTCTCCCAGCCCGCCTCCGTCACCGGCTGGATGAACGCCCGCACCGCCTGTGTGCTATCGCCCAGCGCGACCTCCGCCGCGCTGCCGTACTGCTGCAAAATGCGCCCGATCAGCTCCTTCATCCCAGGACCCCCATGCACGAAAGCCCGCCCGCGAGAAACGGCAGCATCAGCCGCTCCGCGGCATCCCGCAGCGCCCGCGCGCTGTTCGCCCCCGGCGTCACGGAAACATCGCCCACGCGAAACGCCTGCACGCTGCCCGTTCCAGCAGCCTCGCGGTAATTCGCCGCCGCCAGCATCGCCGCCGCGCACACAAAGCACGCGCCGCAGTCCTCCGCCGTCACATCCCGGCGAAGTCTCTTTGTCAGCTCGACCTCCGCCGCGCTGCAAAGCGCCCGCAGCGCCGCCTCATCGGGCGCGCCGGCGGCGGAAAAGCCCGCCGCCAGCGTGTAAATTTCGTCCGCCCGTGCCAATCAGATCACCAGCACCTTCGCCGCCTCCGGCATGATCTTGCCAAAGCCGGAGATGGACGTGATCGCCGCGCGCTCGAGCTGGCGGTCGATGAGCTTGTCATATTCCACGCTCACCTCGCCCGCCTGCACCATCTCCAGCGCATAGCGGCGGTCGAGACCGATGAGCCTGCCGGACGGCACGCACGCCGCGCGCAGCAGCTCCGCGCCCATCGGGGCGGACAGCTTGCCCGTACCCTGGAAGTTGAGCCCGGTCAGCGGATTCTGAAGCTCCGTCAGCTTCAGCATCTTCACCATCGCGTCGCCCGAAGCGAGCAGCGCGTTCATCGTGTACGGCTCAAACTGCGACCAGAACTCCACGAGCTGCGCGTATGTCAGCGTCCCCTTCGTCCCGCTCAGCGGGCTCGTGCCGATGGTCAGCGTTTCGGCGGCATTGCCATTCCCGTCGCCGTTCACCAGCACGTCCACCGCGTCCTGCAAATGCATCTTCTGGATGTACGCGCCGATCTGGCGCAGCGTCACGGCAAACAGATCGAGCTTCTGGAAGCGGATGGCCTCATACGACGCCACCAGCATTCTCCCGCGCTTGTTGAGCTTCACGAGATTCGACTTGCTGCGAATTTCGGTTGCCGGGATGCTCGCGCCCTCGGCGACCTGCATCAGCTTCTTGTCCTCCTCGGACGCGGCGGAAAACACGCTGCGGTAGTCCATCGCGTCGATGGTCGTGGTGGTCGCGACGATCTTCGGCAGCACATCGTTTTCCTCCATGCCCTGCTTCACCGCGCGGGCAATATACTCCGGGAACAGCACGCTCGATTCCGCCGTGCGGAAGAATTTTTCCACAGGGTCGGAGTACGCGCCGCGCGCGTGGATGTCAAAGCGCTTGAGCTGACGCTGGAACGCGTCCGTCCCCTCCAGCGCCGTGCCGGTGTAATGTTCGCTCGGGTCGAGCGATTCCAGGACCTGCGCAAAGCTCTTGCCGCTCTCGCGGTACATACCCTTTTCCAGTCTGATCGAATCAAAACCCATCGTTCAATCTCTCCTTTCCGAATTACAGAAACAGCCCCACGGTCTTGTTTGCCGTGTCCACGCTCACCACCAGATGGCTTCTGCCCGTCTCCGCGGGCTTCGTCTCCGTCGCCGCAGCCGGCACGCGCACGCCGCTCGCGCCGTCCGCCACCAGCGCCGTAAAGCCCAGCGCGGGCGCCGCGCCGGTGTACGGCAGCTTCATAAAGCCGCCCATCAGCACGCTTGCCGCGCCGTTTCGCACCTGCGTGATGACGCCGCAAAAATCGTCGCCGCCGGCGCACGCGCCCACCGTACCGTTCGCCGTGACCTTGCAGAGCTTGCCCTCCGCAGCCGTGTCGCCTGCGAGGAATGTCACATATCGCTCCGCGATCGCCTCAAAAGAAATTGCCATTGTCGTACCTCCTTAAAATATACAGTGCCGGAAAATGGGCACTGATTTTCACATCAAAAACGCGCTGTCCGTCTTTTTCGCCGCCGCCGGACGCTCCGCAAGCTGGCACACCGGCGGATACATCCCCTCCGCCTTGCGCGTGAGACTCTTCTCCGCCGACAAAAGCTGCTCCGGCGTCAGCGCCGATACCATCATCTCCAGCACGTCCTGTTCCACCGCCACATCCGTCAGCATCGCCAGCCGCACGACCTCCCCGCGCAGCCGCTCGCGGTACTGCCTGCCCAGCTCCGCCTGCTTCTGCAAATGCACGCGCGCAAATTCCGTCAGCTCGTCGCCCTCGCCGCGCAGCCGCTTGAGCACACCCGCGTTCCGCTGCGCCGGAACAGCCACAAACGAAAATTCGTAGGCGTCCTGCGGCTCGCACAAAACCGCGATGCATTCCTTCCCGCCGTATGCCTGCCCCTTCTCATGCTGGCACGTCCCGTAGTCCGCCCCGCAGATCGAGCAGACCGACCGCCCCATCGCGCACCCGACCGACACCTCTTTTTTAATGCCCGCCTCGATCTCGCGGATCAGCTCCGCCGTCTTGTCCGTGCGCAGGATGTACGCCCAGGCTTTGATATACGCCGCGCCGTCCCCGTATTCCACGCTCGTCTCAAAAATGCGCGCGAGCTGCTTCTCGCTCGACCACGCGTGGTCGGCAACACCCGTTTTCCCCACAAACAGCTCCGCCAGCTTCGGCAGCGCCTCGGTCGAGAACCGCTCGTGGTCGCGATCCGGCTGATCGTCGCACAGCCGCACGGAAAAGACGTAAACCTCCTCCGCCGCCAGCGGCGTTTTCGCCTGCAAATTGATCTTCTCCAACTGCTCCGCCGTGGGCTTGCCCGCGGTCAGAACGCCCGCCTGCTTCTGAACCTCCATGATGTTACTCCTTTCCGTTTTCCGTCCGCAGCTTGTCCGCCTGCGCGCGGTAAAGTGCCGCGTGCGCTTCCTCCACCGTGTCCTGAAGCGAAATGTCGTCCCATACGATCTCCGCCTCGCATCCAAAGCCCTCCGACCGCAGCCACGCCCGGCAAATTTTCTCCAGCACCGGCTGCACGCACCGCCGCAGCGCCCAGAGCTCGGACGTGAGCAAATCTGCCTGCTGCGCGCTCATCCGCTCCGTGGACGACCAGCTCAGCCCCAGCATGAACGGCGGCAGCCCCGTCTTGGCAACGAGCTGCTCCAGAATTTGCCGCACCGGCACCTCGGAGTCGAGCGCCTGCCCGTCCGCGCCGATCACGCGGATCTCCACATCGCCCACCGCCACAAAGTCGCGCACCTCACCATTGCGGCTGCTGCGCATCGCCTGCGACCATTCGCGCGCCATCTGCTCCGCCGCCTGCTCCGACTGCACGCTCTCGCTGCCGGGCTTGTAAACGACCGAGTAGCGCACATTTCCCGCCCGCTCCCAGTTCAGCCCGATCGTCCTGTAAATTTTCAGCAGCACGTCCGCCAGAAACGGCATCGAGCCGAACAGCGACGTGCCGTAGGGATGCGCCGCGTTCGCGTTCCACGTTGAAAACAGCAGCAGATTCTGATACGGCAGCACCCGCTCCTGCCCGTTTTCCCAAACGCACAGCTTCACCTCCAGCGGCGACGCGCCCTGCTTGACGTGCACCTTTCGCACATCGCCCCAGCATACCGCCTGTAAATGCCCGCCGGACATCACCAGCTCGCCCACCGCGCGCCCATACATCAGGAGGCTGTCCAGGTAAGCCTCCAGAAAGCCCGCAATGCCGACCTGACCGCGCCCCACGTTCACCCCGCGCAAAAACCGCCGCAGTCCGTCCTCCGCGCGCTTGTCCCGGCACGAAACGTCAAATCCGCCCGTCAGCCGCACCAGCTTCCCCACCGCCGCGTCCAAGATCGGCAGCGCCGCGCGCATCGCCTCAAACATCTCCTCCTGCGCCCCGCCGAGCGCCCACGCCTGCCCCAGCGCGCCGAACGGATTCTGCTCCTGCGTCCGAAGCTGCGCCGCCTTTGCAATGCCCCGCTGTTCCTGTTTTCGCATCATGTACTCCCTTCCTGTCGTAAGACCGCCACCGCCGTAAACCCGCGCGGCGGCTCTAAAACGCCCATCACGAAATAGCGCATATCGTCCATCGCGTGGTCGTTTCGTTTTTCCACCCGGTCGCGCGTCCCGCCGCGCTCCCAGACATACAGGTCCATCTCCCGCAGGCAGTCCACGCACTCCGCGCAGATGACGATCCGCCCCGTGCGCAGCGCGTCCGCCGTCCGCCGGATACCGTTTAACACATCGTTGTTCGCCTTTTCCACCTGCCAGCCCTGCCGCCGCAGCGTCTGGATAAAGCTCGCCGCCGACGGATCGACGATCACCCGCCGGATCTCCCGCCCGCCCGCGAGCCGCCCCAGCGCCCGTGCGTATTCCTCGTCCGTCATCTGCCGCCCCTCGCGCCGCGCGTCAAAGTAAAATTCCTTCACCCTGTACCACACGCCGTCCAGCCGTCCCCACAGCCCGAACGACGCCGGATTCACCGTCCCGTAGTCGCACGAGATCACCCACTCCGAAAACTCGCCCACCGGCGCGGGCTGCGCAAGCCCCGTGTCGTAAAAGTCGTACACGCGCCCCTCCGCCGCCGTCCAAAGCCCCTGTACGAACCGCCGGTAAAACACGCCCGCGTACATCCGCGCGTACCGCCTGCGGATCTGCGGCGAGAGCGCGGGATTGTCCTGCATCGTAAAATGCAGATGCAGGCAGTTCATCTCCTCTGCCCGCACGATCCACTGCCGGTAAAACCAGTGCTGCGGACCTTCGGGATTGCAGTTGAACCACAAGCGGCTTCCCGCGTCCGAGCACCGCGCGCACGCCTGCTCCACGAACGAGCGCGGCATCAGCACCACCTCATCCAGAAACACCCCCGCCAGCGTCACGCCCTGAATGAGCGCCGCCGACCGCTCGTCGTTCCCGCCGAACAGGAAAAAGTCGTTCTCCCGTCCGCCGAAGCGCACCCGCCAGCACCCGTCCGCCGCCTGCCAGGAAAGCTCCATCCCCAGCGCCCGCAGCACCGGCAGCGTGTCCGCCAGCACATTTCGCCGCAGCGCGCCCACCGTTCTGCCGCACAGCGCAAAGCGCCTGCCCGTAAATTCGCTCATCGCCCACAGGAAAAATCCCAGCGTCATCGCAAACGTTTTCCCCGAGCGGATCGCCCCGTCGCAGACGATCGCCTCATACCGCCGGTCGGGGCTGCCCGCGCGCCACCAGAGCATCGCCCGCCGCTGCTTGGGCGAGAAGCCGCCGTTACGCTCCATCGTCCGCCTCGCGCTCCTCGTCCAGCGCCTTCAAGAGCTGCCGCGCCGCCGCCGACCGCTCGTCGCCCTCGCAGAGCTGCGCGAGCTGCGCCAGAATTTTCGTCCTGTCCAGCAGCTTCAGCTCCACGCCGCCCTTGTCGCTGCGCTTGATTTCGGTGAGCATCGAAAGATCGAGCTTCGCAATGTCGTCATACTCGCTCAAAGCCAGCTTCACGCAGTCATTCACCCGCCCAAACGCCATCTTCCGAAGCTGCCGCCGGATGCGCTCCAGATCCGAATTTTTATCCGCAGCCCCTCACCACCTTTCACCCAAACCCCCAAAACCAGAAAAAGTTGCCCGAAAACAGACAACTCCCCAAAAAGCGCAAAAAAGCCTCCCCCGCAGGAGAAGCTGTTCGCCGCGCCCCAGCTTCCCCCTGGGGGGAAGCTGTCGGCGCAGCCGACTGATGAGGGGAAGGGCTGTGCGTTCTGAGCTGTCCCGCGTTTCGTCGTACCGTAGGGGAGGGGCTTGCCCCTCCCGTTTTTGTTTTTGCATTGCACCTTGTAGGGGCGGACGACTCTGTCCGCCCGGCAGGACGCACCTGCAAAATCGAATGCACCAATGTGAACTCGTAAAACATTTGTAGGGGTCGATGCCCATCTTCGGCGCTAAGAGCCGCGCTGCGCGCGGTTGCGCCTCGAAACTAGCCTGCGGGCGTCGCATCGACCCCTACGCAAAATAATTACTTATTCACTATTCACTATTACCTATTCCCTCAATTCGCCCCGCCCCTACCTTACGACGAATCACGCCCCCATAACGCAAAAAGCGCCCGCGCGAAATCTCGCGCGGGCGCTCCCATATTTACAAATTCTTCAGCCTGTCGAAAAAGCTCTTCCGCTTCGGCTGCGTGTCCTCCGACGCGCCGTCGTCGAACTGGCGCAGGAGGTCCTTCTGCTTTTGCGTGAGCTTCTGCGGCGTCTCCACGACCACGGTGACGAACTGGTCGCCGCGCGTTTTGTAGCCGACGTAGGGGATGCCCTTGCCGCGCAGGCGGAAGGTCGTGCCGGTCTGCGTCCCCTCGGGGACGTTGTAGCGCACCTTGCCGTCGAGCGTGGGCACTTCGATCGTCGCGCCCAGCGCCGCCTGCGCGAAGGTAATGGGCATCTCGCACAGCACGTTCGCGCCGTCGCGCACGAAAATATCATGCTTGCGCACGCGCACCGTCACGAGCAGGTCGCCGTTCGGACCGCCGTTCGAGCCGGCGTTCCCCTCGTCGCGCACGCGGAACGACTGCCCGTTGTCGATGCCCGCCGGGACTTTCACGCGGATGGTCTTGTTCCGGCGCACCTTGCCCTTGCCGCGGCAGGTGGGGCAGGCGTCCTTGATGATCTTGCCCTGACCGCCGCACTTGGGGCACGGCTGGTTCGACTGCATGGTCATGCCCATAAAATTCTGCTGCGTGCGCACCGTGCCCGTGCCGTGGCAGTACGAGCACGTCTCCGGCTGCGAGCCGTCCTTGCAGCCCGTGCCGTGGCAGGTCGCGCACGGCTCGATGCGCCCGAACGTGATCTCCCGCTCGCAGCCGAACGCCGCGTCCTCAAACGAAATTTCAATTTCCGACACAACGTTCTGCCCCTTGGAAGGACCATTCCGCCGTGTGGAGGACGATGCGCCGCCGCCGAAGAAATCGCCGAAAATATCGCCCAGGTCGCCAAAGCCGAACCCGCCGCCGCCGAATCCGCCGAAGGGATTGCCGGCATTCGGGTTAAAGTTCGGATCGACGCCCGCAAAGCCGTACTGGTCGTAGCGCGCCTTTTTGTCGGCGTCGGACAGGACCTCATACGCCTCGTTGACTTCCTTAAATTTTTCCTCTGCGGTCTTGTCGCCGGGGTTCTGGTCGGGATGATACTTCATCGCCAGCTTGCGGTATGCCTTTTTGATCTCCGCGTCCGACGCGTTTTTCTCAACGCCCAAAACCTCGTAATAATCCCGCTTGTTCTGATCTGCCATGGATTCTCACCTCAATTTGGTGGGGTTGACCGCCGGAAAGGGGCGGACTGCTCCGCCCCTGCCCGGCGCGTTAAGCGCCTTATTTAACCTCTTCGTAGTCAGCATCGACAACGCCGTCGTCATCGCTGCCGCCGTTCGGCGCGCCCTGCGCACCGGCTGCCGCATTGGGGTCGCCCTGCGGCGCGGCGTTCTTGTAGAGCTTCTCGGAAACGGCGTAGAATGCCTTCTGCACCTCGTCGGTCGCCGCCTTGATCGCTGCGACGTCCGTGCCCTTCTGCGCTTCCTTGAGCTTTTCGATGGCAGCCTCCACCGGCGCTTTGTCCTCCGCCGTGACCTTGTCGCCCATCTCATTCAGCGTCTTTTCGGACTGATAGATGATCTGGTCGGCGGCGTTGCGGGTATCGACCTCGTCCTTGCGCGCCTTATCCTCGGCGGCATACTGCTCGGCTTCCTTGACCGCCTTGTCGATGTCCTCCTTGGAGAGGTTCGAGGACGCGGTGATGGTGATCTTCTGCTCTGCGCCCGTGCCCATATCCTTGGCGGAGACGTTCACGATGCCGTTGGCGTCGATGTCGAACGTGACCTCGATCTGCGGCACGCCGCGCGGTGCGGGAGCGATGCCCGTGAGCTGGAACTTGCCGAGGGTCTTGTTGTAAGCCGCCATCTCGCGCTCGCCCTGAAGGACGTGCACTTCGACCGACGTCTGATTGTCCGCCGCGGTGGAGAACACCTGGCTCTTCTTGGTCGGGATGGTGGTGTTGCGCTCGATGAGCTTGGTGAACACGCCGCCCATGGTCTCAATGCCCAGCGACAGCGGGGTCACGTCCAGCAGCAGCAGACCCTTCACGTCGCCGCCGAGGACGCCGCCCTGGATCGCCGCGCCGACTGCCACGCACTCGTCGGGGTTGATGCCCTTGAAGCCTTCCTTGCCGGTCAGCTTCTTGACTTCTTCCTGCACCGCCGGGATACGGCTCGAGCCGCCGACGAGCAGGACCTTGGAAATGTCGTTTGCGGTCAGACCCGCGTCGGACATTGCCTGCTTGACAGGACCGACGGTCGCTTCGACCAGATGCGCGGTCAGCTCGTTGAACTTCGCACGCGTCAGCGTCACGTCCAGATGCTTCGGACCGGTCGCGTCCGCGGTGATATACGGCAGATTGATGTTCGAGGTGGTCACGCCGGACAGCTCGATCTTCGCCTTTTCGGCAGCCTCCTTCAGACGCTGCATGGCGACCTTGTCGCTGGACAGGTCGATGCCCTCGGACTTCTTAAATTCGTCCACGAGGTACTTGATGATGCACTCATCAAAATCGTCGCCGCCGAGGTGGGTGTTGCCGTTCGTCGCCAGCACTTCAATGACGCCGTCGCCGATGTCGAGGATGGACACATCGAACGTGCCGCCGCCGAGGTCGTACACCATGATCTTCTGCTCGGCTTCCTTGTCAACGCCGTAAGCCAGCGCCGCCGCCGTCGGCTCGTTGATGATTCTCTTAACTTCGAGACCCGCGATCTTGCCCGCGTCCTTCGTCGCCTGACGCTGCGCGTCGTTAAAGTATGCCGGAACGGTGATGACGGCCTCCGTCACCGTGCCGCCCAGATATGCCTCGGCGTCCGCCTTCAGCTTCTGCAAAATCATCGCAGAAATTTCCTGCGGGGTATATTTCTTGCCGTCGATGTCTACCTTGTAATCCGTGCCCATGTGGCGCTTGATGGACGAGATGGTGCGCTCGTGGTTCGTGACCGCCTGACGCTTTGCCACCTGACCGACCATACGCTCGCCGGTCTTGGAGAATGCCACCACCGACGGGGTGGTGCGGTTGCCCTCCGCGTTCGCAATGACAACAGGCTCGCCGCCCTCCATCACCGCCACGCAGCTATTGGTCGTACCAAGGTCAATGCCGATAATTTTACTCATAATTCAGTTCCTCCTATATGAAGTGAAAGTTTTTACAAATTTAATATGTCGTGGTCAATTTGCGACCTTTACCATCGCAAACCGCACGACCTTATCGCCGAGCGTAAAGCCCTTCTGGAACACCTCAGCGATCACATTCTCGCCCAGCGCCTCATCCTCGCAGTGCATCACCGCGTTGTGCAGCGCCGGATCGAACGTCTCGCCCGCCGTGCCGAAGGCTTTCACGCCCAGCGCCTCAAAGACGTTTGTGAGCTGATTCATCGTCATCTCCACGCCCTTTTTGAACGCCTCGTCGGTGGTCTGCTGGGAGAGTGCCCGCTCGAGATTGTCGTATACCGGCAGGAATTTTTCCACCGTCGCCGCGCGCGCGTCGGCATAAATGCCGTCCTTTTCGCGTTGCGAGCGCTTGCGGAAGTTATCATATTCCGCCGCCAGCCGCAGATAGCCGTCATGCTCGGCTGCGAGCTTCTGCTCCGCCTCGCGCAGCTTTTCCGCCTCGCCGGACTTGTGCTTGGACGGCTTTTCGGGCTTTTCCGGCTTTTCAGCCTTCTCAGCCGCTCTTTCAGCAGCCGCTTCCGGCTGCTGCTCGGTCTCTTTCGCCTCTTCGGCTGCGGCTTCCGCCGCTTTCTTTTTTGTATCTTCGCTCATAGTATCTATGCCTCCGGGTCTTTTTCATGGTCGCCGCCTGCGGGCGGCAGTGCGGCGTCGCCGGGCTTCTGGAACATCCTGCCGAGATTCTCGGCAAAGTAGCTCAGCCGCGCGGTGATCTGCGCGTAATCCATACGCGTGGGTCCCACCACGCCGATCATGCCCTGCATCCCGTCGCCGATGTCGAACTTCGTCATCACAACGCTGGTGTCCTTCAGCTCCGCCGCGATGTTTTCCGGGCCGACCAAAATCTGCGTCCCGCTTCCGCCGGCAAGCGCCGGCAGGTTCGTGACGATGTCCTCGTCCAGCGACGCCAGCACCGTCTGCGCCTTGTCCACGTCCCGGTATTCCGGCTGCGCCAGCAGCTTTGCCTGCCCGGTCATGTACACCTCGCCGGATTTTTCCCGCAGCAGCTCCAGAAGGAACTCCGCCGCCAGCGGCACGAGCGGCGCTGCCGTCCCCGCCGCGCGGGTGATGCGCGTGAGCACGTCGGGCGTTACGCCCTCCGCCGAAAGCCCCGTCAGCGACGCGTTCAGCAGCGCCGCGAGCGTGTGCAGATCCTGTTCGTTAATTTCCAGCGGCAGGCGGATGAGCTTGTTTTTGACCTGATTGCTGTCCAGCATCACGATCAAAATGATGCTCTCAGGACCGGCCTGAATGAGGTCAAAGCGCTGCGCCGTCACAGGCTTTGCCGGTGCGGCAAGCGCGTAGGCAGGCAGATTCGTGAGCTTGGAGACGAGCTTGCCGACCTGGGAAATGACCTGATCGACCTGCTGCATCTTGCCCTCAAACGCCTGATTGATCGACCGCGTCTCCTCGACCGACAGCCGGTACTCCTGCATCAGCTCATCCACATAAAACCGATACCCCGCCGCCGACGGCACGCGCCCCGCGGACGTGTGCGGCTGCTCCAGCAGCCCCAGCGCCGTCAGGTCCGCCATCTCGTTGCGGATGGTCGCCGAGGAAAAATCCATCCCCGGCATCGCGGCGATCGCCTTAGAGCCTACTGGCTCGGCGGTACGGACGTAGCTGTCCACGATCGCCCGCAGGATCTTCTTCTTGCGCTCCGAAAGCTCCAAAACCCTCGCCCCCTTCGGTTCAAATCTCGTTTAGCACTCATCATCCCCGAGTGCTAAACGCAGTGTACCACCAACCCCCGCCAAAGTCAATACCTTACATTGTGAATTATTTGTAAATCTATGCATTCTTTTAAAACGCCGCCAATTTGCGCTGCACCAAAGCCTCCCCTTGGTGACCAAGGGGAGGTGGGTGAGCGTAGCGAACCCGAAAGGGATCAGAACTTACAGTTTCTGAGCCGCCGCCACGTTTCGTCGTAACGTAGGGGCGGACGCCTCTGTCCGCCCGTTGGGCAATCACGGGTTTGCCGCAGCGTCTCCCGACACGCCGTAGGGGCGGGGTTCTACCCCGCCCGCGCACGGTGCACCAACAAATCCGCACAACAAACGGCGACCACGCAACCTGTCCCGTTCCGCATTGGTGCATCCCAATTTGCGGCATTGTGCCGCCGGGAGGGGTAGAACCCCTCCCCTACGCAACCGTTAGGTTTTTTGCAATTCACCACAATCGGCACGATTTTGCGGATGCGTCGTGGCGGGTCGATGTGGGCATCGACCCCTACAAACGTGCTACGGATTCGCCTGGGTGCATCCGTGTTTGCGGGTGCATTTTGCCGGGCGGACAGGGTCGTCCGCCCCTACGGGCGCGTGCGTATCCGCATTGGTGCATTCAAATTTGCGCCGTCGTACCGCGCGGGCGGGGAAGAACCCCGCCCCTACGGCTCGGTCGGCAATGCGGTCAAAGCCCCACCCCGTGCCAAATTATTCATTATTCATCATTCACCATTCATCCTTCATTAAAAAACCGGGCGGGGCAAGCCCCTCCCGGTTTTTCCTCTTTATTGTCCCCCGATCTGCTCTTCGAGCATCCCGCGTACCTGCGCCGGGGGGATCCCCAGCACGAAGCCGAACTCGCCGTAGAGCATTTCCTCCGCCGTCTTCCAGCTCCGCAGGTCGGTGGCGCTGACGGAGCGGCGCGTGTGCGTCAGCGACGCCTGCTTGGCGTAGAGCGTTTTGCACAGCCGCAGCAGCCGCTCACACGAATGCTCCGCCAGCAGCGCGCGGTAATATTCGCCTGCCTGCCGCCCATTCTGCGGCACGTCGTCCAGCACCGTCAGCTCCGGCAGCCGCGGCAGCAGATCGTCCAGCGCGCTGCGCGAGATGACGGGGCGCATGACGATCTTCCCGTCCACCGGCGCGTAGATCGTGCCGGCGTGATAGTAGGGCTTGAGGCAGTAATACTCCCGCTTCGGGTCAAGCCCCGGCACAGACGGATGCCCGATGTCCTCCACCCGGCAGACGCCCTCGTGCCCGTAGATCACCCAATCGCCAATGCGAAACATACGCGCCCCTCCCCATCTTCGTTTTTAACATTATAACACAGTTTTTCGGGAAAAGGTAAGCAAAAAATAAAAAATTACAATTTTTTCGGCGTTTTGCCGAAAAATCTCACCGTAAAAAGAAACGATACGCGCGCGCTTTGCCCTCGGTGTACGGCTGATAGCGCAGGCGGATGTCCACCGACGGCGATTTTTTGAGGAGGCTGCGCTCGTGCGTGAACGTGTCAAAGCTCTTTTTGCCGTGATAGCTGCCCATGCCGGACGCGCCCACGCCGCCGAACGGCAGGTGCGGGTTCGACAGATGCACGAGCGTGTCGTTCGTGCACCCGCCGCCAAACGAGCAGGTGGCGAGCACGCGCTGGCGGATGGCGCAGTCGCGCGTGAACAGATACAGCGCCAGCGGCTTTTCGTGCGCGTTAATATACGCGATGCACTCGCGGATGTGCGTGTACGGGATAATGGGCAGGATCGGACCGAAGATCTCCTCCTGCATCACGGCGCTTTCGGGATCGGCGGGGCAGATCACGGTCGGCTCGATGCGGCGCGTCTGTTCGTCGCAGCCGCCGCCGATGACGACCGGCTGCCCCTCCAGCAGCCCGCGCAGGCGCGCAAAATGGCGCTCATTTACAATGACGGGCATCTGCGACAGGTCGCCGCCCGGGAAAAATTCCGCCAGCGCGCGGCGGTATTCCGCCAGAAACTGCTCCAGCACCGGCTCACGCACGAACGCGTAGTCCGGCGCGACGCACGTCTGCCCGGCGTTCGTCACCTTGCCGAACGCGATGCGCCGCGCGGCGACACGGATGTCCGCCGTGTCGTCCACGATCACGGGGCTCTTGCCGCCCAGCTCCAAGGACACCGGCGTCAGATGCTCCGCCGCCGCCTGCATGACCTGCCTGCCGACCGCCGATGAGCCGGTGAAAAAGATGTAGTCGAACCGCTCGTGCAGCAGTGCCTGATTTTCCGCGCGTCCGCCCTCGATGACGGCGGCGTGCTCCGCCGGGAACGCCGCCTCGATCACCGCGCGGATGGCGCGGCTGGCGTGCGGCGCGTAGGCGGAGGGCTTGACGATGGCGCAGTTGCCCGCCGCGATCGCCCCCGCCAGCGGCGCGAGGCAGAGCTGGATGGGATAGTTCCACGGCGCCATGATGAGCACCACGCCATACGGCTCGGGCGAAATGTAGCTGCTCGCCGGAAAGTGCATCAGCGGCGTGGGCACGCGCCGCGGGCGCGACCACCGGCGCACATGGCGAAGCTGGTCGCGGAGCTCCGCCAGCACCAGCCCGATCTCGGTCATGTACGTCTCGGCGGCGGGCTTGCCGAAATCGGCGAGCATCGCCGCCTCCAGCTCCGGCGTCTGTGCCTTCACCGTGTCATACAGCCGCCGCAGCGCCGCGGCGCGGTAGGGCACAGAGCGCGTCTTGCCGCTTGCGTAGCACGCACGCTGCTTCTCTAAAAGTTCGGAAATTTCCATGATCCTGCCCCTTTCCATGAAAAATCGCCGCAGCCGGATGCCCGGATGCGGCAAGCTCGTTATTCCTCCGGCGCGCTTAACAGCGTCCGGCATAGTTCCAGAATTTCCGGCTGGTCGAGCGAGTTTTCAAACGCCACCCGACCCGGCTCGGTGCGCCGGGTCAGCAGACCCTCCGCCGCAAGACGGCTGCGAAGCTGCTGCGCCACGCCGTCCGCGCCGTCGATGATCTCGACGTGCCGCCCCACGATGCGCCGGATCGCGCCCGTAAGGAACGGATAATGCGTGCAGCCGAGCACGATCGCGCTGACCGGCACGTTGCGGTACGGCTCGAGCTTGTCAAGTAAGTACCCCTCCACCGCGCCGCCGGACGTGACGCCCTGCTCCACAAATTCCATCAGCCCCGGGCACGGCAGCGGGATGATCTCGGCGCGCGGCTGATACTGCGCCTGCAGCGCCAGAAATTTTTCCTCCTTCAGCGTCATCGGCGTCGCCATCACGAGGATGCGCCCGCCCTCGTGCCGTTCCACCGCGGGCTTGATCGCGGGCTCTGTGCCGATGACGATGAGGTCGGGATGGCGCTCGCGCAGCGCCCCGATGGCGGCGGACGTCGCCGTGTTGCACGCCACGACCAGCGCCTTCACCCCGCGCGCAATGCGCGGCTCGAGCGCGTTCAGGCAGAGCTCGCGCACCTCGCCGAGCGACCGCACGCCGTAGGGCGCATGGAGCGAGTCGCCGAAATAGAGGTAGTCCTCACAGGGCAGCAGCCGCACGCTGCGGCGCAGAATGCTGATCCCGCCCACGCCGGAGTCAAAAAACAAAACCGGCAAATCAAAGCGCTCCATCCCGCGACCCCCTCTCAAAGTTTTCTACATTATACCACGCCCAAACGCGCGCGTAAAGCCGATTTTCGCCGCGCCCTTGCCTCCCCTTTTGGGGGAGGTGTCCGAGCGCAGCGAAGGACGGGGAGGGGAAGGGTGCTTATTGCGGAGCTACCGCCACGTTTCGTCGTAATGTAGGGGCGGGGTTCTACCCCGCCCGCGCAGTATGACGCCGAAAATTCGACCGTACCAATGCGAACACGCACGCACCCGTAGGGTCGTCCGCCCCTACAGAACGTTGTGCATTTTCGCCGATGGCGTGTACAATTTTCCGATTGCGTGTTGCCGGGTCGATGCGACGCCCGCAGGCTAGTTTCGAGGCGCAGCCGCGCGCAGCGCGGCTCTTAGCGCCGAAGATGGGCATCGACCCCTACGGAGATTTTGCGTGGTCGCCGTTTATTGTGCGATTTTGTGATTGCATTTTGCACGGGAGGGGTAAAACCCCTCCCCTACGGCAAATAATTACCTCTTCACTATTCACTATTACCTCTTACCTATCCTGCCCCGCCCCTACGTTACGACTAAAGCTGTCCCCGGAGGATTCCTCCGGGGACAGCTTTTTCAGTGCTGCTCAATATGTCTCTGTATCCGTCCCACGATCATTTCCAGCGCGATGAGGTTCTTGCCGCCCTCGGGGACGATGAGGTCGGCATTTTTCTTGCTCGGCTCTACGAACCGCTCGTGCATGGGCTTGACCGTGGTCAGGTACTGATCAATGACCGACTCGATCGTCCTGCCGCGCTTGCGCACGTCGCGGCGGATGCGGCGGCACAGGCGCACGTCGGCGTCGGTGTCCACGAAAATTTTGATGTCCATCTCGCGGCACAGCTCCAGATTCTGAAAAATCAGGATGCCCTCCACCACGATGACCTTCTCCGGCTCGATGTGCAGGATGCCCTCCGCGCGGTTGTGCACCGTGAAATCATACGTCGGGCAGTCGATGGCGACGCCCTGCTTCAGCAGCCGCAGATGCTCGATCATCATGTCGGTGTCGAACGCGTCCGGGTGGTCGTAGTTGAGCTTCGCGCGCTCCTCATACGTCAGCTCGTTGTGCTGCTTATAGTAATTGTCGTGGCTGAGCACGGTGATGTTTTCGCCGAAGCGGTTCATCAGCGCCTTTACCAGCGTGGTTTTGCCGCTGCCCGTACCGCCTGCGACCCCAATGACGATAATGTTCTGATCGCCCACTGCCTTTTTCTCCTCTGTCTCTTATTCTACAACGCCCAAAATGAGCGGCTGCGGCGCGGGCGCTTCCTCGCCCCAGGTGAGCGCGTCCAGCAGCAGCGCCTTCGCGGGCGCGAGCGTCTTTTCGTCGTTCGTGTACAAGACCGCCAGCTCCTCGCCGGTCTTTACATGGTCGCCCGGCTTGCGGTGGAGCGTGATGCCGGCGGCGTAGTCGATGGCGTCGTCCTTCGTCTTGCGCCCCGCGCCGAGGATGCACGACGCCTCGCCGATCCTCTGCGCGTCCGTTGCGGTGATGTAGCCGCCGTGCGCCGCCGTCACGCGCAGCGCGTGCCGCGCCTGCGGCAGCCGCGTGTGATCCTCCAGCGCCCGCGCGTCGCCGCCCTGCGCCGCGACCCACTGCTGCATTTTGCCAAATGCCGCGCCGGACGCCACCGCCTCCTCCACGCGTGCCCGCGCCTCGTCCGCGGACCAGCCGTTGCACAGCTCCAGCATATTCTGTGCCAGCACAAGGCTCACCTCGCGCAGATCGTCAGGACCTTCGCCCCGCAGCACGTCCGCCGCCTCGGCGACCTCGAGGGCGTTTCCGATATTTTTGCCCAGCGGGATGTCCATGTCGGTCATCACCGCGCGCACGCGCCTGCCGCAGTGCTGCCCGACGGCGACCATGCGCTCTGCCAGCCGCGCGCCGTCCTCCGGCGTTTTCATGAACGCGCCCGAGCCGATCTTCACGTCCAGCACGATCGAGTGTGACCCCGCCGCCAGCTTTTTGGACATGATGGACGACGCGATGAGCGGCAGCGAATCGACCGTCGCCGTCACATCGCGCAGGGCGTAGAGCTTTTTGTCGGCGGGCGTGAGATTGCCGCTCTGCCCGATGACCGCGATGCCGATGTCCGCCACCTGCCGCAAAAATTCCTCCGGCGTGAGCACCGTGCGATAGCCCGGGATCGCCTCGAGCTTATCGACCGTCCCGCCCGTGTGCCCGAGCCCGCGCCCGGACATTTTGGCGACCTTGCCGCCGAGGCACGCCACGACCGGCGCGACGATGAGTGTCGTCTTGTCGCCGACGCCGCCGGTGGAGTGCTTGTCCACGGACTTGTCGCCGAAGCGGCTTAAGTCCACGGTGTCGCCGGAGCGCATCATGGCGTCCGTCAGCACGGCAGTCTCGCGGTCGTTCATCCCGCGAAACAGCACCGCCATCGCAAACGCGGACATCTGATAGTCCGGGATGCTGCCGTTCGTAAAGCCCTCGATGATGAATCGGATCTGCGCGTCGGTGAGCGCTTCGCCGAGTTTTTTGCGTTCGATCAGATCGACCATGCGCATAGAAATGCCCCCTTTGCGTCTATTCTACCATACTTTCCCGCGTGAAAGTTCCCAAAATCACGCGGGCATTTTTGTGCAGTTTTACCCGTCCAGCTCCGAAAGCAGCGCCTCGCAGCCGGTGAGAACGTCCCTCCACGTCGCCTCAAAATCGCCCGTGTACCAGGGGTCTGCGACCTCGCGCCCCGGAAGAAGTCTTCGCACCTTGCCGGCGGGGTCGGCGGGGATCATGGCGCGAAGTCCCCGCTCGTTGCGCGCGTCCATCACGACGAGCCAGTCAAATCGGTCGTAGTCCGCCGCCGTCACGCGCCGTGCGCGGTGCTGCAGAACGGGCACGCCGTGCCGCTGAAGCTCCCGCCGCGCGGGCGGATAGATGGGGCTTCCCAATTCCTCGCAGCTCGTCGCCGCCGAGTCGATCAAAAACCGCCCCGCCGCCCCGCGCGCGTCAACGAGCCACTGCATCACACACTGCGCCATCGCCGAGCGGCAGATATTGCCGTGGCAGATGAATAAGATCCGCGTCATAAGCTCTCCTTCCTTGCAGCTTTTGCGTTTATCTTACCATCCCCCGCGCCCGATTGTCAACGCGTGGCGGCTTTGCGGATTTTCCAAAATTCCGTGTGGAAAATTTTGCGTGGCGGTGTTATACTATTTGTAGTATTTTGACGAACGGAAGGTGAGCTCTATGCGCAGGCTCGTGCTGTTTTGCGGCGGGTTTGCGGGGGCTTGTTTGTTTTTGTGCCTGGTGATGCCGGGCGCTTGGGCGCTGCCGTCTGCCATCGCGGCGGGCTGCGCTGTGGTTCTATGCGTTTTCGTGCGCCGCCGGGCTGCCCGGGCGGCGCTTTTGTGCGTTCTGGGGCTGCTCGCGGGGCTTTTATGGACGACCGCCTACGAGGTGCTGTTTCTTAAGCCGCTGGACAGCCTGCCGGAGGAACGCGCGGCGTACACGGTGCGCGTTTTGGAGCAGGCGGAGCGGACGGACTACGGCTGGCGCGCGGCGGTGCTCGTGCCGGTGGGCGGGCGCGAGTATGAGGGCGTTTTGTACTGGGACGACGACCCCGCAAGCGTCCCGCAGCCGGGCGACACGCTGGAGTGCGAAGCCACGGCGCACCGCACCGACGCGCAGGACGAGCTGTATGTCCGCGCACGAGGGACCATGCTGACGCTGCGCGCTTCCGGCGTGACGCTCATGCCGTGCGCGCACCCGTCCGTGCGATTTTTCGCGGCGCGGCTGTCGGCGCGGTTACAGGCGCTGTGCGCCGAAATATTCCCGGAGGACGTGCGCGGGCTGTTTCTCGCGCTGCTCACGGGCGTGCGCACGAGGCTCAGCGAAGCGGACACGGTGGGTCTCCAGCAGGCGGGCGTGTATCACGCCGTTGCCATCTCCGGGATGCACGTTTCGATCCTCGTCTGGATGATCTCCGGCGCGATCCGCAGCCGGCGGCTGAAGCTGTTCGTCTGCGTGCCGGTTTTGATTTTATTCACGCTCATGACGGGTGCGAGCCCGTCCACGGTCCGCGCGGGCTTGATGCAGGCGCTTTTAATTTACGCGCCGCTCATGAAACGCGAGTACGACGCCCCCACGGCGCTTGCCGCCGCGCTGCTCCTGCTGCTCGTCCAAGACCCGTGGTGCATCGCCTCGGCGGGCTTGCAGCTCTCGTTCTGCGCGGTCGCGGGGCTGGTGCTGTTCTACTCCAAAACGCAGCGGGCGATGCTGGCTTCCAAAGCGTTCCAGTGGATGGCGAAAAATCCGCTGGGCAGGAGGTTGGCGAATGCCGTCACGTCCGGCGTCGCCTGCACGCTGTCGGCAACGGCGCTCACGCTGCCGCTGGCGGCGTACTATTTCGGCTACTGCTCGCTCATCGCGCCGCTGTCGAATCTGCTCATTCTCTGGGCGGTGACGGTTTTGTTCGCGGGCGGCTTTGCCGTGTGTTTTCTTGGAATGGTATGGCTTCCGGCGGCGAAAATTTGCGGCGGTGTGCTGGCGTGGCTGGCGCGGTATGTGCTGGGCGCGGCGCGGCTGCTTTCGCGCCCGATGTACGCCGCCGTCTTGACGGACGATGCGTACTGGCTGACGTTTTCGGCGTTTTTGTGGCTGTCGCTCCTTGGGCTGCTCTGCATCCCGGCGCTGCGCCGGTGGTACGCTGCCGCCGCGCTCTGCGGAGCATTTTTGCTCTGCGCGGCACTGAGCTGCGCGAGCGTGCGCGTGCCGCTCTTCACGCTTTCGGCGCTCGACGCCGGGCAGGGGCAGTGCGTCACGTTCCGCAGCGGGAATTTCTGCGCCGTCATCGACTGCGGCGGCAGCCGCTGGTCGCCCGGCATCGGGGCATACACTGCCCGGTCGCTGCTGCAAAGCGGCACGCGCCGCGTGGACGCACTCGTCCTCACGCACTACGACCGCGACCACATAAACGGCGCGGCGGAGCTGCTGCGCGAGGTGCGGGTGGACACGCTCTACCTCCCGGACCTTCCCGATGAAGAGACCGCGCAGGACGCGCTGCTCGCAGCAGCGGAAGCCTGCGGCACACAGATCCAAATGGTGCGCAGCGATGAAACGCTGGATTTTCCCGGCGGCAGCCTGCGCCTGTATCTGCCGTGCGGCGCGGAATCGCAGGGCAACAACGGTGTTTGCGTCCTCGCCTCGGCAGGCGAGTATGACGCGCTGATCGTCGGCGACCTCGACCACCACGGCGAGCAGGACTGGCTGCGCGAGGGGACGATGCCGCGCGCGGAGCTGCTCGTCGCCGGGCATCACGGCGCGGAAAATTCCACCGGCTGGGCGCTGCTGGCGCGCGTGCAGCCCGAAACGGTGCTCATCAGTGTCGGCGCGGACAATTCCTACGGTCACCCGACCAAATCCGCGCTGCGCCGCATCGCCGCCGCGGGCGCGAATATTTACCGCACCGACCACTGCGGCACGATCACCATCCGCGGCGCAAAATAGCGGCGGTCACTTGTCATCCCGGTCGATTTGTGCTACACTATTCATCTGAAAAATGCAGCAGAAGAAGGACCGCTTTCCATGAAGATCGCTGACGTACACGCCCACATTTTCCCCGACGCGCTCGCCGAAAAGGCGACGCACTCCATCTCCGCGTTTTACGGCGCGAGCGAGCCGCCGCGCCCGGCGAGCCTTTCGCGGCTGCTCGACGAGCACCGCGAGGCGCAGATCACCTGCGGCGTGGTCTGTAATTCGGCGACGTCCCCCTCGCAGGTGCGCCACATCAACGATTTTCTCGCCGAAGCGGTGCGCGAGCACCCGCAGTACATCGGCTTCGGCTCGGTCTACCCCGGAATGCCCGGCGTGGAAGAAGAACTCGATCGGATGGTGGAGCTGGGGCTGCGCGGCGTAAAGATCCACCCCGATTTTCAAAAGCTCGCGATCGACGCGCCGGAGGGTGTGGAAACGTATCGCGCCATCGCAAGGCGAAACCTCCCGGTGCTCTTTCACATGGGCGACGCGCGCTCCGACCTCTCCAGCCCCGAGCGGCTGCTGAATCTCCTGCGGCAAGTGCCCGATCTGCGCCCGATCGCCGCGCATTTCGGCGGCTGGCAGACGTGGCAGCACGCGTATGAGCACCCGCTGCCCAGCCCCGTCGTCTACGACACGTCCAGCACGACCCCGCTCGTTGACCGCGAGTTTATCCTGCGGATGCTCGACCGCTACGGCGAGGATCGGATGCTCTTCGGCACGGATTTTCCGATGTGGAAGCCGGCGCAGATGGTGGCGCAGTTCCATACGCTGGGGCTTGGGCGCGATACGGAAGAGAAAATTTTTTACGGCAATTTTTCCAAATATTTCGGGATTTGAGCGGAAAATCCGCATTTAGGAGGATGCAATATGTATCAGATCGGCGTGGACATCGGCGGCACGAACATCAAGCTCGGGCTGGTCGATGAGGAGCTTAACCTTGCGGCGCGCACGAGCGTGCCCTTCCCGCACGCGGGCGCGGACGCGGCGGCGGATGTGATCCGCGCGGCAGCGGACGATGTGCTGCGGCAGGTCGGCGCGAGTGACAAGGACGTGCAGAGCGTGGGCATCATTCTGCCCGGCTCGCTGGACGCGGAGTGCCGCACGGTGCTCGACGCGTATAACCTCGACTTTCACAATGTCCCCTTCCGCGACCTCATCGAGCGGCGCTTTCCCGGCGTGCCGGTGTATATGGCGAACGACGCCGATGGCGCGGCGCTGGCGGAGCTGTACTGCGGCGCGCTGCGCGGGTGCAAAACGGGCGTGCTCATCACGCTCGGCACGGGGCTCGGCGGCGGCACGATCCTGAACGGACGGCTGTTTACCGGCGGGATGCACCACGGCTCGGAGCTGGGGCACATTTATCTGGTGGAAGGCGGCGAGGCGTGCACCTGCGGCAATCAGGGCTGCGCCGAGGCATACTGCTCCGCCTCCGCCCTCGCGCGCGAGGGCGCGCGCGCCATGCAGGCGCGCCCCGACAGCCTGCTGGCGGAAAAGAGCGGCGGACGCGTGGAGGCGGTCGATGCCAAGCTGGTCGTGGACTGCGCCCGCGCGGGCGACGAGACGGCGAAAAACGTCTTTTCGGCGTACCTGCGCCACCTCGCATCGGCGTGCGCGTCGATCTTCAATCTGCTTGATCCCGAAGTCCTCGCCATCGGCGGAGGCCTCAGCGGCGCGGGCGATCTGCTGTTTGCCCCGCTTCAGGAGCTGGTCAACGAGCGCTGCTTCTACCACGCCGCGCACGGCGCGCTCGTCCCCGCCCAGCTCGGCAACGACGCCGGCATGATCGGCGCGGCCATGCTGCATCGCAACGCGCAGGCGTAAATTGCGCAGAAATCCCGCCAAATCCGCAAAACCATCAAATTTGCGTAGGGGCGGGGTTCTACCCCGCCCGCGCGGCACGACGTTGCAAACCTGTGTGCACCAATGCGGAACGGTATGTACCCGTAGGGGCGGACGACCCTGTCCGCCCGGCGGTATGCACCGGCGAACACGGATGCACCAATGCGAATCCGTACAACGTTTGTAGGGGTCGATGCCCACATCGACCCAGCAGGGTGCAATCGCAAATTTGCACGCACCATCGGCGAAAACGCACAACGTCCTGTAGGGGCGGACGACCCTGTCCGCCCGTTGGGCAATCGCAGGTTTGCCGCAACGTATCGTAAAAACGTAAAATTGTCCGACACGCCGTAGGGGAGGGGTTCTACCCCTCCCGCGCAGAATGCACCATCAAAATTGCACAGCGAACGGCGACCTCGCAACACACGTCCCGTCCCGCATCGGTGCATGCGAATTTTCGGTGTGTACCGCCGGGCGGACAGGGTCGTCCGCCCCTACGGGTGCATACCGTTTCGCATTGGCGCATTCCAAATTTGCGACGGTGTACCGCGCGGGTGGGGTAGAACCCCGCCCCTACGGCTCGACTGGCACTGCGCGCAAACTCTCACAAGTTCGTAAAAATCCATCACCAAGGAGGATACTCATATGGTAAAACTTGATCTCACCGGCACGCAGAAATTCGCACCTGCGCCGGACGCGGCTGCCTGCAAGGCGGCGATCGACACGCTGGTGAACGGCACCGGCGCGGGCAATGACTTCACCGGCTGGGTGGATCTGCCCGAAAACTACGACCGCGCGGAATTTGCCCGCATTCAGGCGGCTGCCAAAAAAATTCAGGCAAACTCCAAGGCGCTCGTCGTCATCGGCATCGGCGGGTCGTATCTCGGCGCGCGCGCCGTCATCGAGCTGCTGAAAAGCCCGAATTACAACGCGCTGCCGAAAGATACGCCCGACATTTACTTTGCCGGCAACGGCATCTCCGGCGAAGCGCTGTCGGAGCTGCTCACCTTGATCGGCGACCGCGATTTCTCCGTGAACGTCATCTCCAAATCCGGCACGACCACCGAGCCTGCTATCGCCTTCCGTATTTTCAAGGAGCTGCTCGAAAAGAAGTACGGCAAGGACGGCGCGCGCGAGCGCATCTTCGCTACGACCGACAAGGCGCGCGGCGCGCTCAAGACGCTCGCCACGCAGGAGGGCTATGAGACGTTCGTCGTGCCCGACGATGTCGGCGGGCGCTACAGCGTGCTCACCGCGGTGGGTCTGCTGCCCATCGCCTGCGCAGGCATCGACATTGAAGCGCTTATGCGCGGCGCGCAGGACGAGCGGAAGAAAATTCTCGCCGAGGGCGTTTCCAGCGCGGCGGCGCAGTATGCCATGCAGCGGCAGTATTTCTACAGGCAGGGCAAAAAGGTCGAAATTCTCGCCGCCTACGAGCCGGCGTTCCGCTTTATGGCGGAGTGGTGGAAGCAGCTCTACGGCGAGTCCGAGGGCAAGGACGGCGTGGGCATTTTCCCGGCGTCCGTCGATCTGACGCCGGACCTCCATTCCATGGGGCAGTACATTCAGGACGGCGAGCGGATGCTCCAGGAGACGGTCGTGTTCTTTGACCGCGCCCGCGCCGAGGTCACCGTCCCCAGCGACGAGGCGAACCTCGACGGGCTCAACTACCTCGCTGGGCGCACGATGAGCTACATCAACGAAAAGGCGATGCAGGCGACCCGTGCCGCGCACATTGACGGCGGCGTGCCCGTCACCGTCCTGCATCTGGAAAAGGATAATGAGGAAGCCGTCGGCGCGCTCATCTACTTCTTCGAGTTTGCCTGCGGCGTGTCCGGCTATATGAGCGGCGTCAACCCCTTCAACCAGCCCGGCGTGGAGGCATATAAGAAAAATATGTTCCATCTGCTCGGCAAACCGGGATACTAAGAAAAGCGAGCCCCCGGCGGTTCAATGAACCGCCGGGGGTATTTTTGTATTATGGCAAAGCCGCTGATCGAGCCGTAGGGGCGGGGCAGAGCACCGCCTGCGCAGGACGCACGGGAAAATTTCGCGCAACGGATGGCAAATACGAAAAATGTTCGTAGGGGTCGATGCCCATCTTCGGCGCTAAGAGCCGCGCTGCGCGCGGTTGCGCCTCGAAACTAGCCTGCGGGCGTCGCATCGACCCGGCAGAATGCAACCGCAAAAGTGCAGGCATTTTCGGCGGAAACGAAAACCATTTTGTAGGGGCGGACGACCCTGTCCGCCCGTTGGGCAGCGGCAAATTTGCCGCGAAGTATCGTAAAAACGGTTGTGCCTCATACGGGTCGATGTGGGCATCGACCCCTACAAATGTTGTACGGATTCGCATTGGTGCATTCGTTTTTTGGGCGCGCGCCGCCGGGCGGACAGGGTCGTCCGCCCCTACGGGTGTGTACCTGTCGGCTTTGATACGGTCGAATTTTTGGCGTTATACTGCGCGGGCGGGGCAGAGCCCCGCCCCTACGGCATATTTGGCGGCTGGATGCAAACGCTCATTCCGGCAGCCGGAACAGCTTTTTTGCATTTTCCCATGTCGCCTTTGCAACCTGCTCTTCGCTGATCCCCTTCAGCTCCGCGATCTTTTTTGCCACCAGCGGCACAAGACCGGGGTCGTTGCGCTGACCGCGGTGCGGCTCGGGCGCCATGTAGGGGCAGTCGGTCTCGATGAGGATGCGGCTGAGCGGCGTCCACTCCGCTACCTCCAGCGCCTTGCGCGCGTTTTTGAACGTCACCACGCCCGTAAAGCCGATGTACCAGCCGCGCCGCACCAGCTCCTGCGCCGTCTCGACGCTGCCGGAAAAGCAGTGGAACACGCCGCGCACCTGCGGAAATTCCGAAACAATCTCCAGACAGTCGCCATGCGCGTCTCGGTCGTGAATGATGACGGGCATGGAAAGCGCCTGCGCCAGCGCCATCTGGCGGCGGAACGCCGCCTGCTGCACCGCGCGCGGGGGATTGTCGGGGTAGAAATAGTCCAGCCCGATCTCGCCGATGGCGCGCACGCGCGGGTTTTGGCACAGCGCGCGGTATTCGTCCAGCAGCGCGGGCGTGACCTCCGGCGCGCTGTCCGGGTGCGTCCCGACGGCAGCCCAGCACCAGTCGTACCGCTCCGCAAGGCGCACTGCGTTTAAGGAAGAGGCACGGTCACAGCCGACCTCCATCATCCCCGTCACGCCGTTTTCCGCCATCCGCGCGATCACAGCCTCGCGGTCAGAGTCAAATTTTCGGTCGCTCAAATGCGCGTGTGAATCAAAATACATGGTCGAGTTCTCCATTTTTTCGTGTATCGTCGTAATGCAGGGGCGGGGCTCGCCCCTTCCCTGCAGCACAACGTTGTAAATTTGTCTGCACCGATGCGAAACCGAATGCACCCGTAGGGGCGGACGACCCTGTCCGCCCGCCAGGATGCACCGGCAAAACCAAACGCGCCGATGCAAACCCGCACCATGCCTGTAGGGGTCGATGCCCACATCGACCCACGCGGCGGGCATATTCGTTTTTACGAAACCCTGCGGCAAAATTGCAATTGCCCCACGGGCGGACAGAGGCGTCCGCCCCTACAAGGCGTTGTACGTATTTGCCGATAGCGTGTGCAGATTTGTGAATGCACATTGCCGGGTCGATGCGACGCCCGCAGGCTAGTTTCGAGGCGCAACCGCGCGCAGCGCGGCTCTTAGCGCCGAAGATGGGCATCGACCCCTACGGACGTATTGTGTTTTCGCCGCACGTTGTGCGATTCTGTAATTGCATCCCGCACGGGCGGGGTAGAACCCCGCCCCTACGGCTCGATTGGCAATGCGGTCAAAATCTTTATCGTCCTCTCTGACTAAGCCACACCAGCAGCACTGCCAGATCGCTGGGGCTGACCCCAGAGATGCGGCTTGCCTGTCCGACGGACAGGGGGCGGATGTCGTTCAGCTTCTGCTGCGCCTCGATGCGCAGTCCCGAAATCTTCGTGTAATCGACATCCGGCGGGAGCAGGCGCGCCTCCTCGCGGGCGAACTGCTCCACCTGCTTCTGCTGGCGGGCGATGTAGCCGGCGTATTTGAGCTCAATTTCTACCGCCTCCTGCACCGCCGGCGGCAGCGCGGGGCGCTCCGGGTCAAACGGCGCGAGCGCCGCATACGTCATCTGCGGGCGGCGCACCAGATCGGAAAGCCGGGCAGACCCCGCCGCGGGCGTACTGCCGCACGCAGTCAGCAGTGCGTCCAGCTCCGGCGAGGGCGCAACGCCCGTGTGCTCCAGCCGCGCAAGCTCCCGATCGACCGCCGCGTATTTTTCCTGCACGGCGGCAAGCTGCCGGTCGCTCACCAGCCCCACGCGATGCCCGATGGCGGCAAGCCGCCGGTCGGCGTTGTCCTGCCGGTGCAAGAGGCGATATTCCGAGCGCGAGGTCATGATGCGGTACGGCTCTTCCGTGCCCTTCGTCACGAGATCGTCGATGAGCGTGCCGATATAGCCGTCGGAACGTTTCAGCACCATCGGCGCTTCGCCGCGGAGCTTCAGCGCCGCGTTCACACCCGCAACAAAGCCCTGCACCGCCGCCTCCTCATAGCCGGACGAGCCGTTGAACTGCCCCGCGCCGTACAGCCCCGCGACCTTTTTGCACTCGAGCGTGGGCAAAAGCTCCGTGGGATCGACACAGTCATACTCGATGGCATACGCCGGACGCATCATCTCCGCGTGTTCCAGACCCGGCACGGTGTGCAGCATCGCAAGCTGCACGTCCAGCGGCAGCGAGGACGAAAAGCCCTGGATATACAGCTCCTCCGTCGAAAGCCCGCACGGCTCGATGAAGAGCTGGTGGCGGGGCTTGTCGGGGAAGCGGTCGATCTTCGTCTCGATCGACGGGCAGTAGCGCGGCCCGGTCGATTCGATCATGCCGTTAAACAGCGGCGAGCGCGCAAAATTGCGGCGGATGACGTCGTGCGTCTGCTCATTCGTATACGTCAGATAGCACACCGCGCGGTTTTCGGGCGGCGTTTGGGTCGAAAACGAAAACGGCACGACGTGCCGGTCGCCGGGCTGCAATTCCATCTTGGAAAAATCGACTGACCGGCGGTTCACACGCGGCGGCGTGCCGGTCTTAAACCGGCGCAGGCGCAGACCGAGCGCGCGCAGGCAGTCCGTCAGACCCGTCGCCGCCTGCATCCCGTCAGGTCCTGACGAGACGGCGCTGCTGCCGATCACCACGCGCGCGTCCAGATATGTCCCGGACGCGATGACGACCGCGCGCACGCGGTAATGCGCGCCGAGGCTCGTCGTTACGCCCGCGACCGCGCCGTTTTGCGTATCAATATCCGTCACCATCGCCTGCATGAGGCGAAGACCCGGCTGCAATTCCAGCGTGTGCTTCATATATTCCTGATAGCGCCGCCGGTCCGCCTGCGCGCGCAGCGAATGCACTGCCGGGCCCTTGCCGAGGTTCAGCATCCGATACTGGATGCAGCAGGCGTCCGCCGCGCGCGCCATCTCGCCGCCGAGGGCGTCCAGCTCGCGCACGAGATGCCCCTTGCCCGTGCCGCCGATGGCGGGGTTGCAGGGCATATTGCCCACGGCGTCCAGATTGATGGTGAACACGGCGGTGGACAGCCCCAGCCGCGCGCACGCCAGGCCTGCCTCGATCCCCGCGTGCCCCGCGCCGATCACCGCAACGTCGAATGTTCCTGCTTCAAATGCCATAAATTCCTTTCGTGCCCAATGGGTGGGGCGCTGTTTCAAGTTTTGATTGCACTCCCGGTCGAGCCGTAGGGGCGGGGTTCTACCCCGCCCGCGCGGCACAACGTTGCAAATTTGTGTGCACCAATGCAAACACACACGCACCCGTAGGGGCGGACGACCCTGTCCGCCCGGCACAGCGCACCTGCAAAAACGGACGCGCCAATGCGAAACCGTAAAACGTTTGTAGGGGTCGATGCCCACATCGACCCGCGCGGGATGCACGTCTGTTTTTATGATACCCTGCGGCGCAATTGTGATTGCCTCACGGGCGGACAGAGGCGTCCGCCCCTACAAAACAGTTTTCGTGTTCGCCGATGGCGTGTGCAATTTCGTGATTGCATTCTGCCGGGTCGATGTGGGCATCGACCCCTACGGAGATTTTACGTTGTTGCCGTTCGTTGTACAATTTTGTGGGTGCGTCCTGCGCGGGAGGGGTAGAACCCCTCCCCTACGCAAATTCGGGGGATTTTGCGGCTTACGCCCGGCTCATCAGCTCCGCTGCCGCCATCACGCCGCTCACGTCCGCTTCCTCCATTTTGCCCGCGTCGCACAGGGCGGCGACGGCGGGGTCGATGGGCAGGCGCGCGAGGACGGGGAGGGAATACTCGAGCGCCAGCTCGTTCAGCCTGCTCTTGCCGAACACCTCGATGTGCTTTCCGCAGTCGGGGCAGGCGAGGTAGCTGTAATTTTCCACAAAGCCGTACACCGGCACGTTCATCATCCGCGCCATGCGCACCGCCTTTTCCACGATCATGGACACGAGCGCCTGCGGCGAGGTGACGATGACCACGCCGCTTACCGGCAGGGACTGGAACACCGTCAGCGGCACGTCGCCCGTTCCGGGCGGCAGATCGACGAACAGGTAGTCCACATCCCCCCAGATCACGTCCGACCAGAACTGCTTGACCGCGCCCGCGAGCACCGGTCCGCGCCAGACCACGGGGTCTGCCGCGTCGGGCAGCAGCAGATTCACGGACATGACCTTGATGCCGTCGGTCGTCACGGCGGGCAGGATGCCGTCGTCCGACCCGGCGGCAGGCTCGTGCAGCCCGAACGCCTGCGGGATGGACGGACCGGTCAGGTCGGCGTCCAGAATGCCGACGGAATAGCCGAGCTTGCGCATCGCCACCGCCAGCAGCGACGTGACGGTGGATTTGCCCACGCCGCCCTTGCCGCTCACCACGGCGATGACGTGCTTCACATTCGATTTTGCGTTCTGCGCGGCAAGCAGGCTCTCCGCCTTGCGATCGCCGCAGCTCTGCGAGCAGCTTTCACAGCTGCCGGTGCAGCCTTCACTCATAACAATACGCTCCTTTTTTTGTTGAGGCAGCGCCGCGCGGCGCTGCCTTGGTTTTTGTTCCTCGCTTTTTGTTATTGTAATATCGTGTGGTCAAAAGTTCAAGCGCGGGCGGCAACATACATCGCCTTGACCAGTGCGAACACCTCGCGCAGCTCGTAATTGAGGCGCAGGATGTAGGGCGTGGTGCGGCTGCCGAGGCGCGACGCATCCAGCCCCAGCGTCCCGGCAATATAGCTTGCCCGCCGCAGGTGGAACTCACTCGTCACGATCAGCACGCGGGACGCGTCCAAGCCGTGCAATTCGGCAAGCTCGGCGGCGTTTCGGAGATTTTCGCGCGTATTTTCCGACTGCGTCTCCTGCGCGATGCGGTCAGGGTCGATGCCCGCCGCCGTCAAATACGCCGCCATGACGGAGGCTTCGGTCTGCGTCTCGTCCGCGCCCTGCCCGCCGGTCACGACGCAGAAGGCCTCCGGGTGCTCCTCGAGATACCCCGCCGCCTTGTCCAGCCGCTCGCGCAGCGTGCGCGAGGGGCGGCTTCCGTGAATTTGCGCGCCCAGCACCACCACATACTCCGGCGGCGCGTCGGTGTCTGCCGTATCGCCCTCGCCGAGAATGATATAGCCCGTCCCGGCGATGAGCACCGCCAGAAACGAAAGCATCAGAATTTTCACGGCGCGCGCGGCTTTTTGCGCGTTTTTGCGCATTAGCCACGCCAACACGGCAAAGCCCGCCGCAAACGCCAGCCAGCAAAGCCCCGTCATTTCCAGATGGAAGGGCGTGACAAAATGCGCCGCGCCCAGCGCGGCGCACACCGCCGCGAAGATCAGAAGCCGCTTCATGTTTCGTCCTCCAGGCGCAGTGACAGCGCCTCCCATTCGTCCATCAGGCGCGCCAGCTCGTCCTCGGCGCGCGTTTTTTCCTCCATCAGGCGCGCAAGCTCCTGATAGTCGCTCGCGGCGGCGGCGATCTGCCCGTCCAGCGCGGCGACCGCCTGCTCCTGCTTTTCTACCGCCCGCTCCGCCGCGCGCACCTGCTTTTCCAGCTCCTTCGCGCCGCCCTTCGGCTTTTCCTTTTTGGGCTTGGGCACGGACGGCGCGGGGACTGCCGCCGCCTGCTCATGCGCCTTGATGGCGCGGTATTTGTCGTAGCCGCAGGGGAAATCGCGGATGTGCCCGCCGTCCAGCTCCCAGATGCGTTCGGCAAATTTCTGCACGAAATAGCGGTCGTGCGAGACAAAGATCAGCGCGCCCTCGTATTCCTCCAGCGCGTCCTCCACCCACTCGCGCGCGGCGATGTCCAGATGGTTCGTCGGCTCGTCAAGGACGAGCAGGTTGATTTTTTCGTCCATCAGCATACAAAGCCGCAGCCGCGACTGCTCGCCGCCGGAGAGCGACGCGACGGTCTTGAACACATCCTCGCCCTCGAACAAAAACGCCCCCAGCCGGTCGCGCGCGGTCTGCACGGTGCAGTTTTTCTCATACAGCATCGTATCCAAAAGCGTCCGCTCCGGGTGCTCAAAGTGGATGACCTGCGGCAGGTACGCCCATTTGACGGTCGGTCCGAATTTGATCTTGCCCGCGCCCGGCTCTTCGCCCAGCAGCACGCGCAGCAGCGTCGTTTTGCCCGTGCCGTTGTCGCCCAGCAGCGCGATGCGCTCGCCGCCCTCCACCAGAAGATCGACATTTTCAAACAGCACGCGCCCGTCGTAGCTCTTGCCGAGGCCCTTGACGCTCAGCACTTCGTCGCCGAAAAAGTCCCGCTGCGCGAACTGCGCGCGCATGGTCTTGTCCTTATGGGGCTTTTTCGTCTGCTCGATGCGGTCCATGCGGTGCTGGATGGACATCGCGCGGCGATAGAGCGTGCGGTTGTTGATGCCCCAGCCCTTCATGCGCTCGAGCGTAAAGCCGAGCTGGGAGAGCTTTGCCTGCTCCTTTTCATACTGCCGGAGCTGAAGGGCAAAGCGCGCCTGCTTTTCCTGCACATAAAACGAATAATTGCCGCTGTAAAACTCCGCCTTGCCGTTCGACAGCTCCACGATGCGCGTCACGACGCGATCTAAAAAATAGCGGTCGTGCGAGATGGTGAGCACCGTGCCGCGGAACTTGGCGATGTAGTCCTCCAGCCACTCGACGCTGCGCATATCCAGATGGTTCGTCGGCTCGTCCAGCAGCAGGATGTCCGTCTTTTCCAGCAGCAGCCGCGCCAGATTCACGCGCGTTTTCTCGCCGCCCGAGAGGCTGGCGAAAAGCTGCGCGCGCATGGCGGGCGAAATATCCAGACCGTTGCAGATCTTATCGGTCTCCGTCTGCGTCTCGTATCCGCCCTCGGCGAGATACCGCGCCGAGAGCGCGTCATAGCGCCGCAGGATGTCCTGCGGCGTGTGCTCGGTCATCTGCTGCTCCAACTGCCGCATCTCGCGGGCGATCTTATCCAGCCCCGCGAACGCCGCGTGCAGCACATCCAGCACGGTGTACTGCGCCGGATAGCTCGGAATTTGGGAGATCAGCCCCACCTTTTTGCCCGCGGCAAAGGCGATCTCGCCGGAGTTGTAGTCCAGCTCGCCGGTGAGAATTTTGAAGAGCGTCGTCTTGCCCGCGCCGTTTTTGCCGAGCAGCCCCACCCGTTCGCCGGACTGGACGTCAAACGTCACGCCGTCGAGTAAATTTTCATCCGCGTCAAAGCTCTTGACGAGGTCTTTTACCGAAATGTCGATCATGGTGTGTCCTCATGTTGAATGCGGTTTAGAAATTCTTCGCGCGTCATCAGCAGCCGCAGCGCCTGCAAAAACGCGTTCGCGCCCAGATGCTCAGGAAGCCCCAGACTGCGCAAAAGCGCCGTGCGGCGCGTGTGGGCGTCCGGCGTGCCGGACAGCCCGGCGGCGTAGAGATCCGCCTTCGTGATGGGGTCGGCAGTCTCGTGCGTGCTCTCGCCGTCCAGCTCCGCGCCCGCATTCCGCAGCGCCGCAAGCAGCACCTCCGGGCGCATCCCCTCCACGCCGAGCTTGCCCTCCTTGCCGGGGGCAGCCTTGCGGCGCTCCTTGCCGTACACATCGGGGATGTAGGCGTGCAGGACGTTTTCGCCCGCAAGCGCGCTTTTCAGCCGGTTGCGGATGACAAAGCCCGCGCCGTCGGAGTCCGTCAGGATAATTAACCCGCGCGCCCGCGCCGCAGCGCGCAAAAGCGCGATGAGCTCCGCGTCTGCAATGCCGCGAAAGCCGCCCGTCTCAAATACGGGCGCGTCGATGAGCTGCCGCAGCGCATTCGCGTCGTATTTTCCCTCCACCACGACCGCCTGTTTGAGCTTATGCACGGCGCGCCTCCTCATACAGCCGCGCCAGCAGCAGCTCGAGTAACCGCTGCGCGTCGCCGCCGCCCGATTTCATCTGATAGTCCGTCTCCAGACACAGCTCCACCGCCCGCTCGCAAAAGCGGTCGGTCATGCCGCGCGCCGCCGTCATCGTCACGCCTGCGGCGTAGCTCTTCATGCCCGTCAGCTCCATGAGCGCGTCCGCGCCTTTGCCCGCCGCCGCCACCACGCGCGCGTAGTAAAGCCGCCTGATTTGCGCGCCCAGCGCGCCGAGGATCATAAACTCGTCCTCCTGAAGGGCAAACAGCGTTTGTAATTTCGTCAGCGCCAGCTCGTAATTGCCCTTTGCCACGGCGTTGGAAATATCAAAGCTCTGCGCCGAGAGCGCGGGCGTGACCACCGCGTCAATATCCGACCGCGTGACCGTCTGCCCGGAGCAGAACGCCGCGATCTTGTCGATCTCCGAGCCGAGCGTCGTCATGCTCCCGTCGGTAAGGAAGATGAGGTAGCGGCACAGCTCGTCCGGGATATTTTTCTCGTGCGCCCGGAAGTGGCGCAGCACCCACGCGGCGAGGTCGCTCTCGCCCGGTTTTGTAAATTCCAGCACCTGCGCGTGATTTTTCAGCGCCTCGGCGAGCTTTTTCATCGTGCCGTTGGGCTTATACGCAACGGTGTCGTAGTAGAGCGCCATGCAGCAGTAGTCCGGCAGGTCGGATAAAATTTCCGTCATCTGCCCGCGCGCGCCCTCCGCGAGCTTAAAGAGGTCTATGTCGTCAATGCGCACGAGCGTGCGGTCAGACAGCATCGGCATCGCCTCCACCGCGTCCGACACCGCCTCCGGCGAAAAATTCTCGGCGGAGAAGCGGTGGTAGTTGAACGCGTCCGGGCTGCCGCCGGTGAGCTTCTGCTCGAGCTGGCGGATGTAGTATTCGCGCAGATACGCCTCCTCGCCGCAGAACACATAGAGCGTCCGCAGCGTGCCCGCGCGCAGGTCGCTCTTGAACTGCCGCAGCGCGTCCCCGCCGTCCTTTGTGCGTGCCATCGTCTCCCCCCTGTCGGTTCTCATTACCCCATAGCATACCACATTCCGCGGGTAATTCCAAGCGTTAAGCGCACAGGGAACAGCAAATGAAAGATGAATATTGAACGCGCAATGTCCTTGTAGGGGCGGACGCCTCTGTCCGCCCGTGGGGCAGCGGCAAATTTGCCGCAATGTTTCGTAAAAACGCAATATTTCCTGTCACGCCGTAGGGGAGGGGTTCTACCCCTCCCGCGCACGGTGCACCAACAAATTCGCACAATGAGCGGCAACAACGTAAAATGTCCGTAGGGGTCGATGCCGCGCTCTCCCCGGCAGATTGCAATCGCAAAATTGCAAATACCTTCGGCGAAAACACACAACATCCTGTAGGGGCGGACGCCTCTGTCCGCCCGTTGGGCATGATCGGTTTTGCCGCAGCGTTTCATAAAAACGGGCGTGCCTACCGCGCGGGTCGATGCGACGCCCGCAGGCTAGTTTCGAGGCGCAACCGCGCGCAGCGCGGCTCTTAGCGCCGAAGATGGGCATCGACCCCTACAAACATGATATGGATTCGCCGGGGTACATTCGTGTTTGCAGGTGCGTACTGCCGGGCGGACAGAGTCGTCCGCCCCTACGGGTGCATACCGTTCCGCATTGGCGCGCACAGGTTTGCAACGTCGTGCCGCGCGGGCGGGGCAAGCCCCGCCCCTACATTACGACCAAAAACGAGACATACGCAAAAACCCGGGCGGGGAGCTCCCCGCCCGGGTTTTGGTTTGCCTTACGCCTCCGGCGCGTCGCCGGATTCGAGCTTGATCTCCACGCTGTCCTCCGCGCTCTTGTCGCAGCAGCAGGGCTTTTCCGCCTCGCCCTCAGGCTTGCCGCAGCAGCAGTCCTCCGCGTCGTCCGCAGGCTTGTCACAGCAGCACTCGCCCTCGGCGGGCGCGTCACAGGCGCACTCCTGCGTGCGGAGCTGTGCGATCTGGTCCTGAAGCGCGGCGATGGTCTGCTTGCTCTCGTCGATCTTCTGGCACCAGGGCAGATATTCGGCGCTGTCCTGCTCCTCGCCCACGGCATAGTCGCGGTAGTAGAGCTTGCCCAGCTCACGCTCCGCCTTGCGGACCTTGTCCTCCTCGGCGTAGATGGCGACGTTCGCCTTGGCGATGGCGGCAAGCTGCTTTGCCTTGCGGGCGGCTGCCTGCGCGGCTTCCACGGCGATGTTCTTTGCGGTCTCAAAATTTTCACTCAGATTCATAAGTCAAGCATCCTTTCTGCTTATTTATTATTTGCACGCATTATACCACGAAATTCGTCATTCGTAAACGATAATCGCAATTATTCACAAAGATTTAATACTGTTTTCTGATTAAAAAATTAATCAGAAAACCCGCGTGCTTCGCACGCTGGAATTGCACAATTGTGCAATTCCCCGTCTCATAAGTTCTTAACGCACCTTCGGTGCTATAAAAATCTTTTCAAGATTTTTAATAAGAACTAGTATCAAATATCTTCCGCCTTTGCCTCCGCCGCTTCTGCGGCTGCTTTGCGATTGACATACAGCGCCGAGCCGTCCGGCTTTTTGCGCAGGCGGACATAGGCGATGATGCCGCCGCCGACGAGGAACATCACGCCCGCGAGAAGCTGGCTGACGCGGATGCCCGTCCCGAACAGGTACAGGCTGTCCGTCCGCAGACCCTCGATCCACACGCGCCCCAGCCCGTACCACGCGAGGTACAGAAGGAAGATCTCGCCGTCGAACTTGCGCCGTTTCGCGTAGAAATGCAGCGCGATGAAGCCGACCAGATTCCACACGGATTCATACAAAAACGTCGGGTGCACCTGGATATAGCCCTCGTAGCCGCCCGCCTTTGCCATTTCCAGCAGCTTCTGCCCGGCTTCGGTCGCGCGGGTCTGCGCGGGCAGGTGGCTCTCCAGCAGGCGCATGGCGAGGAAATTGTCGGTGTAGCCGCCGAAGGCCTCGCGGTTAAAGAAGTTCCCCCAGCGTCCGAAGATCTGCCCGATCATCACCGCCGGGGCGGCGAGGTCCATGAGCGTCAGCGGCGGGATCTTTTTATGCCGCGCCACAAAATACAGCGCCGCCATGCCGCCGATCACGCCGCCGTAGATGGCAAGCCCGCCCTCCCAGATGTAGAGGATCTTGATGGGGTCGTCGGCGTACAGCTCCCAGTAGAAAATGCAGTAATACAGCCGCGCGCAGATAACGCCGATGGGCACTGCCCACAAGACCGCGTCCAGCGCGTCGTCGGACGTGCAGCCGTAGAGCGGCGCGCGGCGCGACATATACGCATACGCCGCCAGAAACCCCACGGCGATGATGATGCCGTACCAGTAGATGGCCTTTCCGCCGATCGAAAACGCCGCCGGAGCGGGATCGACCGTGATGCCAAGGTGCGGAAATACGATAGGGTCAGTCAAAAACATATCTTATGCCTCCTTCGGGCGGATATACGAAACGCTCAGACGGCCGCGGCGGCAGACGGTGCGCAGAAAGTCCGCGATGTCCTGCGCCGTGACCGACTGGATGGTGCGCACGGAGTCAAAATACTCCGCGCCCTCAAAGAAATACGCGCTCATGCGGTAGCAGGTGCTCTCAAAGCTGTCAAGCTCCCGCGTGCGCCTGCCGATCATGGAGCGCCGCAGGCGCTCGAGCTGCGCCGCGTCCACGCCCTCGCGCACGATGCGCTCCGCCTCGTCCACGACCGCGCTGATGACCGTGTCCGGCTCTTCGCTGTCACCCGACAGCTCCAGCAGCCCCACGCCGCGCACCTGCTCAAAGCCGCAGGAAAAATCGGAGTCGATGAGGCTCTTTTCATACAGCCGCTGGTAAAGCGGCGACGATTCGCCGACTAAGACCTCCGCCGCCAGATCGCCCACGATCTCCGCGCGCAGCGACGCTTCCGGCGCGATGGGGTCGGACGCAAAGCCCGCCGCAAACATCGGCATGGCGACCTCCATGGTCTTTTCCATCGTCCCGCAGGAGAACGCGCCCGACCAGCCGCTCTCATCCCGCTCGCCGCCGGGCACGGGCGCGGGGGTAAATTCGCGGGCAAGGCGCGCGACCTCCTCGGCGCTTACGTCGCCCACGACGCACAGCATCATGTTCTGCGGCGTGTAAAACGCACGGCAGCAGGCGTACAGCAGCTCCGGCGTGATGTCCGCGATGCTCTCGACGCTGCCCGCGACGGATACGCTGATGGGGTGCTTGGGATACATGACGGCGAACAGGTTCTCAAATACCGCCGAGTCCGGGCTGTCCTCATACATTTTAATTTCCTGCGCGATGATGCCGCGCTCTTTTTCCACGCTCTCCGGCGTAAAATACGGCGTTGTGACCATGCGCAGCAGGATTTTGAGATTTTCCTCAAATTCCTCCGTGCACTCGACGTAATACGCCGTCATGGAGTAGTTCGTAAAGGCGTTGTTGCCGCCGCCGTGCGCGGCAAACTGCTCCATCGCGCCGCCCTCCGGCAGGTCGAACATTTTGTGCTCCAGATAGTGCGCGATGCCCGCCGGGACGTGATATTTTTGCCCGTCCAGCGTAAAATCGCGGTCATTCGAGCCGAAATCCACCGCCAGAAATGCGAATTTCCGTGCAAAGCCGGGACGCGGCAGCACGCGCACGCGCAGCCCGTTCGGAAGAATTTCTTCAAAAAAACCGTCGCAAAGCTCGGCATAGTCGATCCGCTTCATGCCTGCACCCCCTTGAGGAAAAATACCGTATCGAGGCTCACACGCCGCGCCGCCGCCGCGACGTCGTCCTTCGTCACGCGCGCGATGCGCTCGGAGAGCGCCTGCATCGTGTCCGGCTGCCCGGCGATGATCTGCCCGATGTAAAAATCGTCGAGCCTGCCGGGGCTGTCCATCCCGGTGCTGAGGCTGGAGCGCAGATAGCGCCGCGCGGACTCGAACTCATAGTCCGAAATGTCGCCTGCGCGCACCGCGTCAAGCTGGCGCAGGATCTCCGCCTGTGCCACGTCCCGCTGCGCGCAGTCGATGCCGGACGAGACGAGCATCACGCCCTTGAATTTTTCAAGCGTGGACATCGCGTAGTAGCACAGCGACATCTCCTCGCGCACCTTCATAAAGAGCTTGCTCGTGATGCCGCCGCCGTAGATGGCGTTCATCATCAGAAGCGCCGGGAACTCCGCGTCCGTCAGCGTGCAGCCCGTGCGGAAGCCGAGCACAAGCTTGCCCTGCGTCACGTCCAGCGCGCGCTCTTCCTTTCGCACCGCGTCCGCCTTCGGCACGACCACCGTCCCGCAGGGCGTGATCTCGCCGCGCGGCAGATCGCGCAGCGCCTCGCGGAACGCCTCCGCCGCCGCGTCGGGCGTGTGGCTTCCCATATAGAAAATTTCCACCTGCGAATGCGTGAGGATGTCGCGGTAGTGCGCGTAGAGCGATTTTTCGTCCAGCGCGCGCACGTCCTCCAGCTCGCCAAGGCGCGGCACGCCGTACGCCTCGCCCGCGCACATCACGCGCAGCAGCTCGCTCGTTGCCCAGGTGCGCTTGTCGTTGATGCGCGCGGCGATGGTGTTTTCCAGATTCAGCCGCTCGCCGCTGACCACGTCCGGCAAAAACGCGCCGTTTTGCAGCGCGGGCTCAAGCAGCACCTCGCCTAAAAAGTCCGCCGTCTGGCGGAATACCGGCGCACCCGCGAAGCGGTCCTCAATAAAATCGGCGAAAAAGCCCGTGGTCTGCACCTCGCCCTTTTTACGCACGAGCGGGCCGAGGCTTGCGCCGTACAGCTCGTCGAGATGGGCGGAGATGCTGCGGATGTCGGGATGCTGCGCCGTAGCGCGCAGCAGCACGCTCGGCACGAGCGCGCTCGCCGCCGCCTCCGCCCGCGCCATCGGGCGCAGCAGATTCACACTACAGCACCCGGTCTTAAATTTTTCCGTCTGCACGGCGGTCAGAAATACCCCCGGCAGAATTTCCATACGTTGTTCCATAGCAGTTCCCCTGTGTGTGATAGTTGATTTGATTATAGCGCATTGCGCGGAAAATGTACAGTCCCCACACATCTGCGCCGCGCCTCAAAAAACGCCGTAGGGGCGGGGTTCTACCCCGCCCGCGCAGGGCGCAAACGCAAAATCGCACAATGTGCGGCGACCACGCAAAATCCCCGTAGGGGTCGATGCCCACATCGACCCGGCGGTGAGCAATTGCAAAATTGCACGCATTTTCGGCGAAACCGTAAAACGTCCTGTAGGGGCGGACGACCCTGTCCGCCCGTGGGGCAATCGCAAATTTGCCACAACGTTTCGTAAAAACGGTCATGCGTTGTGCGGGTCGATGTGGGCATCGACCCCTACAAATATGGTACGGATTCGCATGGGTGCGTTTGTTTTTGTAGGTGCGTACCGCCGGGCGGACAGGGTCGTCCGCCCCTACAGGGATGTTACGTGGTCGCCGATACTGCGTGCGGCTTTGCGATTGCGTGTTGCCGGGTCGATGTGGGCATCGACCCCTACGGACATTTCTTGTATTCGCCGTTCGTTGTGCGGATTTGTTGCTGCACCGTGCGCGGGCGGGGTAGAACCTCGCCCCTACGGCTCGGCTGGCGGGAACTTCATAAAATCTCCCGCTTGTTATTTTGCCGCAAATCCTGTAAAATAATAAGAACTATACCGTGGAGGGCTATTCGCATGGAATGGACAGAGGTCACGATCAAAACGACGTCGTCGGCGATCGAGCTGGTGGCGGACCGGCTGACGGCGCTGGGCTATGACAGCTTTATTGTGGACGACGAGGCGGAATTTCAGGAATTTCTGGAGGAAAACCGCCAGTATTGGGACTATGTGGACGAGGAGCTTGCGCAGAAAATGCACGGGTTGTCGCAAATTCGGCTGTATCTGGAGCAGGCGGCGGATGTGGCAGAGCGCGTGAGCTTCCTCACCGAGCAGCTCGCGTCACTCCGAACGCAGTTCCCGCAGGTGGACTTCGGGTCGCTGATGGTCGTTTTGCAGGACGTGCGCGACGAGGACTGGGAAAATAGCTGGAAGCAGTATTACCAGCCGCTGCCCATCGGCAAGAGTTTGCTCGTTGTGCCGCAGTGGCTGCACCCGGAAAACCCGGAGGGACGGACGGAAATTCGCCTTGACCCCGGCATGATCTTCGGCACGGGCGCGCACGCGTCCACGCAGATGTGTATGCGCGCGCTGGAGCACTGCATCGCGGGCGGCGAGCGGGTGCTCGATCTCGGCAGCGGCAGCGGCATTCTGTCCATCACCGCGCTGAAGCTCGGCGCAAGATCCGCCGTGGGCGTGGACATCGACCCCAAGGCGGAGGACATCGCGCGCGAGAACGCCGCGATGAACGACCTCTATGCCGACCGCTTCACCGCCGTGACCGGCGACGTGATCGCGGACGCGCAGATGCCGGAAAAGCTCGGCGGGGGCTATGACGTGGTGCTGGCGAACATCGTCGCCGACGTCATCATCCCGCTCGCGCCGCACGTTCCGCAGTTTTTAAAGCCGGGCGGCATTTTCATCTGCTCCGGCATTCTGGACGTGCGCCTGCACGAGGTGCACGCGGCGATCAAACGCGCGGGGCTGCACATCCTCTCCACCGACGCGCAGGAGGACTGGCGGCGCGTGGCTGCTATCTGGGAAGGCTAAAAAAGGAGATGAGCGCTTGCGCATTTTTACCTACCGCAACAAGCGCGCCGTGCGCAAAACGGCGCGGATACTCGGCTGCATACTGCTGGCGCTGGCGCTGCTCGTCATCGGGCGCGTGCTGTATGTGCAGCGCTATGTGACCTACACGCCGGACGGCGTAAAGCTCGACTATGACCAGCATCTGGACTACACCGGTGAGACCCAGCCAGAGCCCGATCCGGCGGAATATCCGTTTGAAACGGTGCTCGACGCGGTGTCGGAGACGGGCGGCGAAGCCGTGACCGCGCAGACCCGGCTGGACGGCTACTCTATCTCCACGACGATGCTCGTAAACGGCGTGGAGCAGGTGCGCCAGGCGCTGAAGGAGGTCGAGGGCTATAACGCCGTCGTGATCGATGTCAAGAGCATCTACGGCAATTTCTACTACTCCACGGAGCTGACCGGCGCGCCGAAGGCGGACGCGCTGGACATCACGGAGGTGGACAAGCTCATTTCGGAGCTGACCGCGCGGCAGGACCTCATCGTCATCGCGCGCGTGCCCGCGTTTTCCGACCGCCGCTACGCGCTGGAGCACCAGTCGGAGGGGCTTCCCATCTGGAACGGCGCGCTGTGGGAGGGCGACGACGTGTGCTACTGGCTGAACCCGTACTCCAACAGCGTGCAGGGGTATCTGACGTCCATCGCCATCGAGCTGTCGCAGCGCGGGTTTGACGGCGTGCTGTTTGACGATTTCTATTTCCCCGACTCCGACCGCATTATGTGGAACGCCGACATTTCGCGCAGCGAGGCGGTGCTGGACGCCGCCGCCAACATCACCGACAGCCTGTACGGCTACGGCATCGAGGTGCTCTTCGGCTCGGACTCCGCCGAAGTCGCGGCGCTGGGCGACCGCGTGTGCATCCGCACCGACGCGGCGGAGGACGTGAACGCTATCGTCGAGCAGATGTCGCCCGTGCTGTCTGACCCCGCCGCGCAGATCGTGTTCCTCACGTCCTCGCGCGATACGCGCTTTGCCGCCTGCGGCGTCATCCGCCCGCTCATTGAGGACAGCACCGAGGGCTGAGGCTCTTCATAAAAAATTCAGATTTTGAAGCGCTGTTTCCGGCACTTCGCACATTGCAAAAACCACCGGCTTGCCCTATAATACAAGGTACAATATGATACTTTGCTTCTTCCGGGCGGCTCGTCCGCCCGCGCACCATACAGGAGGGGATCTTTATCAGAAAAAAAGGTAAATTTGAAGCCAGCCGCGCACCGCGCAAGCCTGCATCCAGCGCCGAAAGCCGCCCGTCCGGCGGTAAGCAGCGCCGCGGGATGAGCGCCGGCGGCAAGGCCGCCATCATTCTCGGCGCGCTCGTGCTCGTTGCGGCGCTCGCCGTGTGCGCTTACGGCTTCGTGCTCATGGGCGGAAACGCCATTTATCCCAACGTCTACATCGCCGGCATCTCCGTCGGCGGGCTGAACCGTGAGGCGGCGCTCGCCGCCGTGCGGGACGAGGTCTCCAGCCGCTTTACCGCCGACACGCTCACCATCGTCCTGCCCGACCAGACCGTGACGATCGACTCCGACGCGTCGAACATCGCGCTGGACGCCGACGAGGCGGTGGACGCCGCCATGACCTACGGGCGCAACCGCGGCCCGATCAGCGCCATTTTGACCTATCGCCGCGCGCAGACCGGGCGCTATGACGTGAACCTCACGTCCAGCCTCGACCTCGACACTGAGTATATCCGCAGCACGCTGGAGCAGGCTGCCGCCAAGGCGGAAAAGACGCTCGTCGAGCCGTCGCTGAATTTCGATGAAGCGACTAAGACCATCACCGTCGTCACCGGCTCGCCCGCGGTCTCGCTGGACGTTGATAAGCTCTACGACGCGGTGCTCGCACGCTACGACACCGGCAATTTCTCCGATCTGAACTTTGACTACGACACCACGCCGTGCAACGCGATCGACCTCAAGCCGTATTACGACAAATACTGCACCGAAATGACCGACGCATATTACGACGAGGAAAAGCACGAGCTCGTGCCGGAGGTCAAGGGCTTCGGCTTCGACCTCGAATATTACACCCAGCAGATCGCCATGGCGGACGCGGGGCAGACGTTTACCATCCAGATGAAGGACCTTGTCCCGGAGGTCACGCTGGAAAGTCTGGAAAAGGAGTATTTCTCCACCACGCTCGCCAAATATGACAGCCCGCACGTTGTAAACGCCGACCGCACCAAGAATCTGGAGCTCGCCTGCGCCGCCATCGACGGCACGATCCTGAATCCGGGCGAAATTTTCTCGTTCAACAAGGTCGTCGGCGAGCGCACGCCCGAAAAGGGCTATCGCCCCGCCACCATCTATCAGGCGGGCGGCAAGAGCGAGGCGGAGACCGGCGGCGGCGTCTGCCAGGTCGCGTCCACGATCTATGAGGCCGTGCTGTACGCCGATCTCGATGTGGTCGAGCGCGCGCCGCATATGTTCACCGTGACGTATGTCGATATGGGGCAGGACGCCACGATCTACTGGGGCTCGCTGGACTTCAAGTTCAAAAACTCCACCGAGCACCCCATCCGCATCGACGCGTCCGTCTCCGGCGGCTATGTGCACATCGCACTCGTGGGCACGGCGGAGGAAAAGAGCTATGACCACGTCAAGATGACCTACACCACGCTCTCCACCACGCCGTGGAAAACCGTCGGCGTGCTGAGCGAGGACGCCAAGGACGAGGACGCGTTCGAGATCACCGTGGATGCCGCCGGCACGACCGCCACCGACGCGCAGGGCAACACCTACACCGTCAAGAGCGTGCTGGCAACGGCATACACCGGCTCGTCCGTCGTGACCTACCGCCACTTTATGGATAAGGACAACAACGAAATTTCGCAGGAAAAGGTCGCCAGCAGCCTCTACACCAAGCGCGACCGCAAGCTCCTGCTTGAGCCGCTTGCCGTCGCGCCGGAAATTCCCGATGATGCCAATCCCGATGATTACGACGAAAACGGCAACTACATCGGCGACCCGTCCGTCGATCCCACGAACCCCGGCGCTTCGGACGGCGACAGCTCCGGCGGCACCGTTGACCCGAATGACCCGTCGTTCTGGTAATAAGTTATGAGAATCCCCCGGTTTCGTATGAACCGGGGGATTTTTTATGCTTTGACCTGTTCGCTGGCCGTTTGCTCCAGGCAGTACGCGACCTGGCCGGCATTTGCAAGCCGTCCGGCGAGGGCAGTCGCCGAGCCGCAGGCGACGCCCATGCGCAGGGCGGCTTCGCCGCCCGCCTCCTGCGACAAAAAGCCCGCGACCAGACTGTCGCCCGCGCCCACGGTGCTCACGACCTCACCGCGCGCATGGCACACGGCGTGGTACGCCGCGCCGCTTTGCGCCAGCAGCAGCGCGCCCTCCGCTCCCATCGACACCAGCACGTTCTGCGCCCCGCCCGCCTGCAAGCGCCGCGCCAGCTCCAGCGCGTGCGCGCGGCTCTCCACGCGGCAGGAGAACAGCTCGCCCAGCTCGTCGAGATTCGGCTTAATAAAATACGGGCGGTACTCCAGCGTGCCCAGCAGCGCCGCGCCCGTCGTGTCCACCGCCAGCCGCGCCCCGGAAACGGCGGCGCAGCGCGCCAGACGCGCGTAAGCGTCGGCGATGGAGGGCTGCAAATTGCCGCTGAGGACGAGCGTGTCGCGGCTTGTCAGCCGTTCGAGCTTGCGCACAAGGCGCTCCAGCGCCGCGCCGTCCACCGCCGGACCGCTGCCGTTGCAGGCGGTCTCCGGCTCGCCTAAAATTTTGACGTTGATGCGCGTCATGCCGCCGGTGAGCTCCGTGAGGTCGCTGCGGCAGCCCGCGCCCGCGAGCAGCGTGCGCAGCATCCCGCCCGACGCGCCCGCGCAAAAGCCCAGCGCGCACGCGTCCGCGCCCAGCCGCGAGAGCAAAATCGCAACGTTCACGCCCTTGCCGCCGGGGCGGCATTCCTCCCGCGCCGCGCGGTTGATCTCCCCCACGCGCAAGGGCGCGGTCAGGTCCATGTAATAGTCGATGCAGGGATTGGTGGTGACGGTGTAGATCATGGCAAACCTCGATTGTAGTTTTTTGAGTATTTTACCCCGAATAAAGGAGATTTGCAAGCGCGGGGGACGCCAATGCGAAACGGCACGCACCCGTAGGGGTCGATGCCGCGCTCTCCCCGGCGGTGAGCAATTGCAAAATTACAACCACCATCGGCGAAAACGAAAAACGTTCTGTAGGGGCGGACGACCCTGTCCGCCCGTGGGGCAATAACAAATTTGCCGCGGCGCATCGTAAAAACGGTTGTGCCGCGTGCGGGTCGATGTGGGCATCGACCCCTACAAACATGAAATGTATTTGCATCGGTGCATTCGTTTTTGCAGGTGCATCCTGCCGGGCGGACAGAGTCGTCCGCCCCTACGGGTGCGTGCGGGTTTGCATTGGTGTATTCTATTTTGTAACGTTGTGCCGCGCGGGCGGGGCAAGCCCCGCCCCTACGTTACGACGAAATACGATGCGGCGCAAAAAATCCCCCGGCGGCTGCCGGGGGAGTTTTTGTTTACTCTGCGAACGCCCGATAGAGGAACGTTACGATCTGTGCTCTGGTGCAATCGTGGTCGGGGGCGAAGCGGGATCGGCTGACGCCGTCGGTGATGTCTTGCTTCTGCGCCCATGCCACTGCTTTGGCGTAGTACGCCGTTTCGGCGACGTCCTCAAAGTCCGCCGTACTGCCGACCTTGGGGCTGCCCGCCGCGCGGTAGAGGAACGCGACGCACTGGGCTCTGGTGCAGGGCGCGTCGGGGTCGAACTTATTATCGCCGATGCCGTTCGTGATGCCTTCCTCGACTGCCCAGGCGACCGCCTTGGCGTAGTAGGCGCTCGCGGGAACATCCGCGAAGTTCGCCGCGCTCTTGGGCTCGGGGCTTCCTGCTGCGCGCCAGAGGAAGGTCACGATCTGCGCGCGGGTGCACGGAAGCGTCGAACCGAAGAGGTTATCGCCGATGCCGCCGGTGATGCCGTTCTGCTTCGCCCAACGCACCGCGTCATAATAATATGCGTTCGCGGGCACATCGCGGAAGAACTCCTCGCCCTCGCGGACGAAATTCGCCTTGATACTCACGCTGCTCTTCGGCATGACGAACGTGAACTCGTTGTCGCCCGTCCGCTTCACGTCGATCTTGCCGCCATCGATGTCGCGCACCGTCAGACCGCCCAGCTCGTAGCCCTTGTCGGGCTTGACGGTGATGGTCACGGTCTCGCCGGGCGTGGCGTTCTTCGGGTCGATCTCGATCGTGCCGCCGGGGACGCGGGCGGGCGCATTCACGCCCATCGGCTGGCGCTTCGTGGGCGCGGGCTTGATGGTCAGCGTGCCGGGAACGGTCGCGATGTCGTAATTTTTCAGCGTCGCCGCGATATTGATGGTGTACGTCCCCGCCCTGCTCGTGTCAGGCGTTTCGTTATAACTCATCGTGACCTGCGTCAGCACATCCGCGCCGAGCAAGCCCTCGACCTTGTAATCCACGTCCACGGTCGGGCTGCTGAGGTCGGGCGCGTCCTCGCCCGCGATCATCTCGCGGTCGAGCGCCGTCACGGTCAGCGCCGCGGGCGCGATGGTGAAGGTGTACGCCTTCGCCGCCGTCGTGCCGTCCGTCCACTCGGTGTTCGCGGTGTCGTTCAGCGAAACGGTGATGGTGTAGTCGCCCGCGTCCGTCTGCGTGGTGTTGGGCGAAACGGTGTACGCCGCGTTCGCCGCGAGCTGATAGGTCTGCTCGCCTGCGGTGTAAGCGAACTTCGTCGTATCCGCCGCGGGCGGCGTGATCTGCTTTTTGGCAATGGTGAAGTCTGCCGTGCCGGTCCAGATGGTGTCGATGCCCTCGCAGCGGACCGTCAGGGTATAGTCGCCCGCGTCCGTCGGGGGCGTCGCGCCGTAGCTCGTCTGCCCGTCGCGGGAGGTGTAGGTGAGGGTCGTCTCCGTCGCACTGGCGGGGACGGTATAAGCGGGCGGGTTGGCGGGCTCGCCATACGTCCAGTCCTCAAGGCTGACGCTCAGCGTCTCCTGCGCCTTCGCCTTGATCTTGAAGCGGATGCGGAGGGTCAGATCGTCATAGTTCGTGGACTTGAACGTGACTTTGAGCACGCCGAGGTCTGTCCCGACGTCTGCGGTAAAGGCTCGGGGGACGCTCAGATACATCGTGCCCGCCCAATCATCCGGCGCGGGGAGCATATAGCTGGCGTTGTGGTAGAGCAGGTCCAAGAGCTCCTCCGGGTTCAGCTCCGGGTTGTGCCTACCATCATAGGTATAGTCGTCGGAGATCGACGGCTTGCCTGCGGGCCAGCCCTTCGTGAGGTCGATCGGGTATTGCGTCACGGCGTTGCTGTAAATTTCCACGATCTGCTCCGGGACATTCGGCGCGGCGGCCTTTTTGATCTCGCCGGTGACGCCGGTGAGGGTGGGATTCGACAGCGTGTAGTTGCGCGCCTTTGCGGTGTCCTTCAGCGTGACGGTCACAACGACGCCGTCGTCATCACCGATGGTCATTTTGCTAAAGGTCGCGCTCACGTCGTAGTCAACGCCCTGTGTAAGCTGCTCGCCATCGACCAGACCCGACCGGCTATTGCCAGAAACGCCCGTGAACGTCACGCGCACGTCGGCGGTGCTGTCGGGCGAGCCGAAGCGCTTGCTCACGCTGTCCACGGTAAAGTCGAGCCAGCGCTGGTTGATCCTTGCCGCGAACGACTTGGTCAGACCCTTGGCGATGGTGTAATTGCCCGGCTTGACAGCACCGCCCGGGAATGTACCCAGCTTGCCGTTCGTCGTAAAGATGAGCTCGGTCTCGCCTGCGTTTGCGCCGGCAAACGCTGCCGTGCCGCCGATATACAGGACATCATCCGCGCCGGGCGTGCCGACCAGCGAGGTCTTTTTCGTGCCGAGCCCGGTCAGGTCGAAGCCGGTATTGCCGTCATAGACCTTATTGGGGATGAAGCCGTAGCCGCTCGGGTCGTACTCGCCGATGTCGTCCTTCGTGAGCGTCTTGGGCGCGACGGTGAACGGCTTTGTGCCGATGTAGACGATGTCGTCGGTCTCAGCGCGGACCGTGACGGTGTACGCGCCCGCGTCGGTCGTGTAGGTGGGGGTGATGTCCGTGCCGGTCGCGTCCTGATAGGTGAACGTCGGCGTCACGCCCGCCGGGAGACCCTTGACGCTCGGCGTGGTCGGAGTCTGCCCGTAGGTCCAGCCGTCCATCGTGATGTCGCCCACCGGCACGGGGAACTGCGGTTTGTTCTTGGCGCTCACCGCCAGAACCAGCGTGAAGTCCTCGTAGTTGCTGCTCTTGACCGTGACCGTGTACAAAAGGATCGTTGCGGGCGGCTGCGCGCTTGCCCGAGTCGTGGGGAACGTCAGAACGCCATTGGCGAAGTGGAGGCTTGCCGGGTCGATCCAATTGCTGGTGTAGCTGCTGGTATGCCCTTCATAGCTGACCGTGCCGAACTCCAGACCCTCCGGCAGCTCCGGCAGTTCCTTGGTGAAATCGTAGGTGTACATCTTTGCCACGTTGTTGTAGGCGTCCATGGTCAGGTCTTTGCGCTGCACGGGCGCGTCGGCTTTTGCGACGGTATAGGTCAGCGTCCGCTTGCTGCTCTCGTCGGGCAGCTTGTAGTTCTTGTTTTCTCCGTCGTACTTCGTCACCAGCTTCGTCGCGGTCACGTTGTGGCCGCCGACGCTGAGGTCATCGCCGCCGGTATAGCGCACGGTCACATTGCCGCCGATCCCGCTGACCGCGTTTGCGACCCGCATGGTGACATTGCCCAGCTCGTCGCCGTATTTGCGCCCGTCGGCGTTCACGAGCTCCAGCTCCGCCACCCGCGGGTCAATGTACCATGTAAAGTCCACCTGCTCGTTCCCGACGATCGCGTAGTTGCCTTGCAGCGTGAGCACGCCTCGATACCCGGGCGTCTCCACGCCTAACGCAGCCGTGACCCCGCCGGTGTGAAAATCCTCGGACGACAGGGGGATCGTCTTCCCATTCACCTCCACGGTCACTGTGATGACTTCCCAAGCGTACTTCGTCGTGCCGTCGTAAGTCGTGTGGGTGTTCGTGATCTCCACCCGGCTTTTGTCCACGAGGATGGGTGTGACCTTGAAGTCAGCCTCGCCGGAATAGTCTGCGTTGCTATCCGTATACTCGACCTTGACGTGGTAGTCGCCCACGGGGGTCTCGCTGCCGGGAGTGATGACATTACCCCTTGCGTCCGTGTAGGTGACGGTCGCTTGATCCACTGTCACACCCGCCGGCAAGCCGGTCACGCTCGGCTGTGGCACGGTACTGCCGTAGACCCAGCCAGTCGATACGGTCAGCGGCAGCGTCCCCTTAGTGATGGTCACTTTGGTGAGATTTGTCGTGAACTGCTCACTCAGCTCTGCCGCCGTCACCTTGCAGTAATAGTAGTATGTGCCGATCGGGGTGTCGGCGGGGATGGGATATTCCGCGCCCGTCGCGCCGGGGATCGGTGCGCCCGTGCCTGCTTCTTCGTCATTCTGATACCACCGGTAGAGGAGCGTATAGCCCTCCGCGCCCGTTATGTCCAGTGTGACCTTACCGCCCTCCGTGCCGTAGGGCTGCGTGACGTCTTCGCCCTTTTGGATTATCAGATTACCCAGAACTCTCACGACGGCTGTGCCGTTTTCTTTCTGAAAGACGCCGCCCTGCGCGTTGCGCACACTGACCTGGCAGTAATAATAGTAAGTGCCGGGGGTCAGGGTGTTAGGCACGCTGAACGTCGCGCCGGTCTCACCGCTGATCGCCGTGCCGCCGCCAAAGGGGGAATCCTGCGTGTTCTGATACCACTGATAGCTGAGCGTGTGGCCGCTGCCGCCGGTCACGTTGACGGTGAGGGTCGTCTGTTCGCCCTCCTTCAGCGTCGGCTTGGCGGGGTCAATGGTCGCCGTGACCGCGCTCTGCTTTCTCGTCAGCAGGAGCGTATGGTCGGACGGGCGCTCGGAGAGCTCGTACTGGGTGATCTTGCTCTCAAAATGCCCGCTGACGTCCGTGCTGTTTGCGCCGCTGACCGCGAGCGACGTGCCGTCCACAGGAAGGTATCGCACGCTCACGCTCGACCGCTCACTGCCGGTCAGCGCCCCGTCGGTCGTGATCATTGCGCCGTCCGCCAGATAAATATCGCCGTTATCGTAGTTGTCAAAGATCTCCGCGCCGCGGGACAGGATGAGATTTCCGCCCTTGGTGACATACACGCCGCCCGCATGGTCGTTGGGGTTCGCGGCGTATCGGAATCCGTTCTTCGTGACCGCACCGCCGTACATATGGAACGTACCCGAGCTGGAAATGTGCACGCCGCCCGCGAAGTCTATCTGGCTGCCATCGTTTAAGCCCGTGTTGTCCCGGATCGTGCCGCCATACATATGGAATGTACCCGCCGCAAACACGCCCGGACCATACTCGCCGCTGTGGCGAATGATGCCCGTCCCTTTGCAGTCAAGCAGCGTAAACACGCGCGCCGTGTTGACGCGGATCACCGCGCCATTCACGCCCTTCGCCGTGATCGTCTTTCCGTTCAGGCAGAGCACCGTTCCGTGCTTGGGCTCCCATGTTTTGTCCAGCGTGATGTTATCGCTCAGATAATACTTGCCTTCGCCTGCCATCAGCAGATCCTCCGCCGTGGCGATGGGCTTTGCATCCTGGATGCGGCTCTCCGCGTGGTCGCAGTCGGTGCTGCCGCAGTATCTGTGATCCGCGTGCCCGCCCTCGTCTGCGTTTTCGGTGCTGAGCACCGCCGCGTCCGCGCTCTGCACAAGCGCCTCGCTGTCCGCGCCGTCCGCCGCTCCCGCCGTCATCGGCAGCAGCCCCAGGCACAGCGTAAGCGCCAAAATCAGGCAAATGATCCGTTTTTTCATAAAATGTCCTCCCATCCGGCTGGCATTGCGTATACTTCATATCTAGTATACCAGCATTCGCGCAAGTTGTAAATCACTCCAAAGTAGGAGACGGGACGTATCGTTCTTAGTCGTAACATAGGGGCGGGGCGAATTGAGGTAAGAGGTAATAGTGAAGAGTGAATAAGTAATTATTTTGCGTAGGGGCGGGGTTCTACCCCGCCCGCGCGGTAAAATATCGCGGGTTTGGATGCACCGATGCGGAATGAAACGCACCCGTAGGGGCGGACGACCCTGTCCGCCCGGCAGGATGCACCGGCAAAACCAAACGCGCCGATGCAAACCCGCACTATGCCTGTAGGGGTCGATGCCCACATCGACCCACGCGGCGGGCATATTCGTTTTTACGAAACCCTGCGGCAAAATTGCAATTGCCCCACGGGCGGACAGAGGCGTCCGCCCCTACAGAACGGTGTGCGTGGTCGCCGATGGTGCGTGCGATTTTGCAATTGCACCCTGCCGGGCGGGGCAAGCCCCGCCCCTGCGTTACGACGAAACCCCCGAACTTATCGTTCGGGGGTCTCTCACTCTTATTCCAATTTCCCTCTCATTGCCGCGTACTCCGCGACGAGTCCCTTTGCCAGCTTGAGCGGGTCTTCGCCTTTTTTGAGCCGCACGGTGATCGCCGCGGGGAGCTTCGCGGAGAAGAACGTTCTGCCCGTATACGGCGGCTTGGCGCAGAGCTCGGCGATGGCGGCAAAATCGAACGCGCCGAGGGTGAACGTGAGCGCCTCGCCCTTTTGCGCGATCTCCGTCATGCCCGCCGCCGCCGCGCGGGCGCGCAGGAGGGCGATGTCGAGGAGGTTCAGCACGCCCTTCGGCGTGTCGCCGAAGCGATCGACGATCTCGTCGAGCAGGTCGTCGGCGTCCTGCTGCGTGCGCACCGCCGCCATGCGGCGATAAAGGTCCATGCGCTGCTCGCCGGACGGGACGTAATTTTTGTCGATGTTCGCCGTGACGTTGAGGTCGGCGGTACACTCCGGCTCCTTGAGCGCCGTCTCGCCGCGCTGCTCCAGCACGGCATCCTCGAGCAATTTCAGGTACATATCATAGCCGACCGACATCATGTGCCCCGACTGCTCCGCGCCAAGGAGGTCGCCCGCGCCGCGGATCTCTAAATCGCGCATCGCGATCTTGAAGCCCGAGCCGAACTCGGCGTATTCGCGGATGGCGTTCAGGCGCTTTTCGGCGACCTCGGTCAGCACCTTGCCGCGCCGGAACGTGAGGTACGCAAACGCGTGGCGGCTTGAGCGCCCGACGCGCCCGCGGAGCTGGTGGAGCTGCGCCAGACCCAGCCGGTCGGCGTCCTCGATGATGAGCGTGTTCACGTTCGGCAGGTCGATGCCGGTCTCGATGATCGTGGTACACACGAGTACCTGCACCTCGCCCTCCGCCATGCGCTGCATGACCGAGCCGAGCTGCTCCTCGTTCATTTTGCCGTGCGCCACGGCGACCTCCACCTCGCCCAGCCGCTCGCGCAGGCGCGCGGCGCACTGGTCGATGGATTCCACGCGGTTATGAAGGTAATACACCTGCCCGCCGCGCTCCAGCTCGCGCCGGATGGCGGTGTCGAGCACGCGCTCGTTGTATTCCAGCACGAACGTCTGCACCGGGTAGCGGTCCTGCGGCGGCTGCTCGATGGTGGACATATCGCGCAGACCCGACAGCGCCATGTTGAGCGTGCGCGGGATGGGCGTTGCCGACAGCGTCAGCACATCCACGCCGCGCGAGAGCTCTTTTAACCGCTCCTTGTGGCTCACGCCGAAGCGCTGCTCCTCGTCCACGATGAGAAGCCCCAGACTTTTGAACTGAATATCCTTTTGCAGCAGCTTGTGCGTGCCGATGATCATATCCACCTTGCCCGCCGCGAGCGCGGCGAGCGTTTTTTTCTGCTGCGCGGGGGTGCGGAAGCGCGAGAGCACGTCGATCGTCACCGGGAACGAGCCGAAGCGCCGCAGCGCCGTGGTGTAGTGCTGCTGGGCAAGCACCGTGGTCGGGACTAAGATCGCGACCTGCCTGCCATCTAACATACATTTCATCGCCGCGCGCAGCGCGACCTCCGTCTTGCCGAAGCCGACGTCGCCGCACAAAAGCCGCTCCATCGGCGTGGGCGCTTCCATGTCGCGCTTGATCTCGTCGATGCAGCGCAGCTGATCGTCCGTCTCCGGGTACTCGAACGACTCCTCAAACTCCTGCTGCCACGGCGTATCGGCGGCAAAGGCAAAGCCCGGCAGACGCTTTCGCTCGGCATAGAGCTGGATGAGCCCCTTTGCCATATCCGTCGCCGCTGCCTTTGCCTTGGCTTTTGTTTTCTGCCACTGGTCGCCGCCGAGCTTGTTCAGGCGCACCGGCGCGTCCTCGCCGCCGCCGATGTATTTGCTCACCAGATCGAGCTGCGTCGCCGGAACGTACAGCACGTCCGTGCCCTGATAGGCGAGCTTCACATAGTCCTTCAGCGCCCCGTCCACGCGAATTTGCTCCATGCCCACATAGCGCCCGATGCCGTGATGCTCATGCACCACAAGGTCGCCGGGGGTGAGATCGGTGAACGAGTCGAGCTTTTTGCGGTTCGTCGCGCGCTTGGGCGGCGCTTTTTTGCGCCGGTCGCTGCGCGCCATGATCTGCCCCTCGGTCAGCACCGCGAATTTGAGGTCGGGATATTCCATGCCGGCGGGCAGGCTGCCGTCGGTAATTAAGATCTGCCCCGCCTTGGGCAGCGCCGTGCACGGGAAGGCGAGCAGCGCGTCCACCTGCTGCGCGTGCAGCAGCTCCTTGAGAATTTCGCCGCGCCGCCTGCCGCCGCAGAGCACCAGACTGCCAAAGCCGCTGGACGCGTAGTGCTTTAGGTCCTGCACCGCCGTATCCAAGCTCCCGCCATAGCCGGGGAGCTGCTTGGAGACGATGCTGTACAGCGCCTGCGGCGGCAGGCTTTCGGGATACTGCGCGGACAAAAACGCGTCAAAATACGCCGCGCCGCGCCCCGCGAAGCTGCCCGCCAGATCCTCCAGACTCTGCGAAAAATCGCACAGCTCGCCCGCGAGCGTCCCGTCCTGCAAAAACGCGTCGAGCTGCAAGCCCAGGTCCTCCGTGCGCGCCTTTTCCGCGCGGCGCAGATTCCCGTGGTCGCAGAAAAAAACGAGCGCGTCCTGTGAGATATAGTCCGCCGCCGTGGTCAGCTCGGGGTAGATCAGTGCCAGATAGCGGTCGGCGGCCGCAAACGGCAGCCCCGTTTGCAGCTTTTCGCGGTCAGCCTCCAGCGTTTTGATGAGCGCCTCGTTCGGCGTTTTGCGTCGGCGCTGCCGCGCGATGAGCGCCGTTAAGTCCTCGCACAGCCCCGCGCGCCCGCCGGGATGCAGGTCGGCGACGCTCTCCGCCACCGGCAGCAGGACCGCTTCGTCCGCATTTTCGGTGCGCCGCTGCGTCACGGGGTCAAAATAACCCATCGCGTCCACCTCGTCGCCGAAAAATTCCGCGCGCACCGGCTGCGGCGCGGACGGCGAAAACACGTCCAGAATGCCGCCGCGCAGCGCGAACTGCCCCACGCCCTCCACGAGCGTCGTGCGCGAATACCCCGCCGCCGTGAGCCGCGCGAGCAAGTCGTCCATGTCAAACACCGCGCCGGGGCGCAGCGTGATGGACGCGGAAAACAGCGTCGCGCGCGGCATTGTGCGCAGAGAAAGCGCCTCAAACGATGCCACGACCACCTTTGCCTGCCCCGTCGCCAGCGCGTACAGCAGCCGCAGGCGCTTGTGCTCCCACTCGCGCGAGACGCCCGCCGCGTCGTAAAACGTGAGCATCCGCCCCGGCAGCAGCTCCGGCGGCGTATCCAGCATCGCCGCCAGCTCCGCCTGCACGCGCTGCGCCGCCAGATCGTCCTGACAGAGAATGAGCGCGGGGCGCTCGGTATCCGCCAGCAGCGAGGCGATGACATGGCTGCGGCAGATCTGGCTGACGCCCGACACCGCAACGGTCTGCCGCGCCGCGAGCGAGGCGAGCAGCTTCTGATAGTCCGGCAGAGAGGATAAGGCGGTGAGTAGGATGGACATGGAAAGACCTCCGTAAAAGTTCAGGAGTGATGAGTTCGTCGTAACGCAGAGGAGTGGCTTGCCCCGCCCGCGTGGTGCGCACTAACAAATCTGTACAATGAACGGCGAACCCGCACAACGTTTTGTAGGGGCGCTGTGCGGGGTCGCCGAAAATGCGCGCAATTTTGTGGTTGCACCCCGCCGGGTCGATGTGGGCATCGACCCCTACGGAGATTTTACGTTGTCGCCATTCGTTGTGCGATTTTGTTGGTGTGCCGTGCGCGGGAGGGGTAGAACCCCTCCCCTACAGCATGTCGGGCAATATTGCGTTTTTACGATACGTTGCGGCAAATTTGCGATTGCCCTACGGGCGGACAGAGGCGTCCGCCCCTACAAAACGTTGTGCATTTTCGCCGATAGTGCGTGCAAATTTGTGATTGCACACCGCCGGGTCGATGCGACGCCCGCAGGCTAGTTTCGAGGCGCAACCGCGCGCAGCGCGGCTCTTAGCGCCGAAGATGGGCATCGACCCCTACAAACGTTGTACGGTTTTGCATCGGTACGTCCGTGGTTGCAGGTGCATTCTGCCGGGCGGACAGGGTCGTCCGCCCCTACGGGTGCGTACCGTTTCGCATTGGCGCGGCAAAAATTTCTTCTCCACGCACGAGCGCGGCGATGGGGCTTCCCATCGCCGTGTCGATTTTTACATTTTATAGTCCATTAAATTCCGCCGCCGCCCTCTGGCAGCCGGACTCCACGATGCACAGCGCCGCTTCGGCGGCGTGCTGTAGGGCGGTGTCGATGAGCGCCTGCTGCGCCTTTGGAATTTGCCCCAGCACCCAATCCGCCAGGTCGTACTCCGGCGACGGCTTTTCGCCCACGCCGATCTTGACGCGCGGGAACTCGTCGGAATGCAGGACGGAAATGATGGACTTGATGCCGTTATGCCCGCCCGCCGAGCCGGACGGACGCACGCGGATGCGCCCCGGCGCGAGGGAAATATCGTCAAACAGCACCAGCACCCGCTCCGGCGGGAGCTTATAATACTGCACCGCCTGCTCCACCGCCATGCCGGACGCGTTCATGAACGTCTCCGGCTTCATGAGCAGCAGCTTCTGCCCGCGGTAGCTTGCCTGCGCGGTGAGCGCGCGGAATTTCGCCTTTTTGACGCTCACGCCGAGTGTTCCCGCAAGCAGGTCGAGCGCGCGAAAGCCCATATTGTGCCGCGAGCGCTCGTATTCCCTGCCGGGGTTGCCCAGCCCGACGATCAGCCAGTCACAGGCGGGCTTTTTGCCGAACAGCATCTTTAGAACAGGACGGACATCGAGTTCTCCTCGTAGATGCGCTGGATGGCGTCGGCAAAGACGGGGGAGATGTCGATATAGTTGATGTTTGCAGGCAGCCCATCGGGCGCGGGGATGGTGTTGAGCAGCGTCAGCTCCTTGATGGGGCTGTTTGCGATGCGCTCCAGAGCGGGACCCGACAGCACGCCGTGCGAGGCGCAGGCGTACACCTCTGTCGCCCCGCCGATCTCCACGATCGCCTTGGCGGCGTTGCACAGAGAGCCCGCGGTATCGACCATGTCGTCAAACAGGATGCACTTTTTGCCGCGCACGTCGCCGATGACGTTCATGACCTCGCAGCAGTTCGCCTTTTCGCGGCGCTTATCGACGATGGCAAGGCCCATGCCCATCTTGTTGGCAAACGTGCGGCTGCGCGCGACCGAGCCGACGTCCGGCGAAACAACGACCATTTCCTCATGATCGGGGAATTTGTCCATGTAATACTTCACAAACGCGGGGTTTGCCAGCAGGTTATCCACGGGAATATCAAAGAAGCCCTGGATCTGCGCGGCGTGCAGGTCCATGGTCAGCACGCGGTCCGCGCCCGCCGCCTCGATCATGTTGGCGACCAGCTTCGCGGAGATGGGGTCACGACCCTTTGCCTTGCGATCCTGCCGGGCGTAGCCGAAATAGGGGATGACGGCGGTGATACGGCCCGCGGAGGCGCGCTTGCAGGCGTCGATCATAATGAGCAGCTCCATGAGGTTGTTGTTCACGGGCTTGCAGGTGGACTGGACCAGGAACACGTCGCTGCCGCGAACGGATTCGTTGATGGTCAGCGAGACCTCGCCGTCGGCAAAGGTCGTGACGGTGCAGTCACCCAGCGGCAGCCACAGCTTGCGGCAGATGCCCTCGGCGAACGGACGGTTCGCGTTGGCGCAGAACACCTTGACGTTTTTCCCATGCGAAATCATATGAAATTACCCCTCTTTTTCTTTCGGCAGTGCATCCCGCCCGCCAATACTGCCCGTCGGGCTGCACAGCCTATTTTTCGTTTCCTGTTAGTCTGTTCTGGTTTTGATATTCTTTATATCACAAAGCTCTAAAAGAGCTATGTATACTATATATAAATCGCCCGTCAGCCCTCGGGCTTCGGCTGCTTGAGCTTGTGCTTTGCCGCCCAGTCCTTTTTGTTGGACTGGTGCGCGCGCGCCACCGCCAGCGCCTGCGCCGGCACATCCTCGGTGATGGTAGACCCTGCGGCGGTGTACGCCCCGTCGCCCACCGTCACGGGCGCGACAAGGTTCGTGTTGCAGCCGATGAAGGCATCGTTTCCGATGACGGTGCGGTGCTTCTGCGCGCGGTCGTAGTTGACCGTGACCGTGCCGCAGCCGAAATTCACCCGCTCGCCCACGTCGCTGTCGCCCACATACGTCAGGTGCGCGATCTTCGTCCCGTCGCCGACCACGGAGTTCTTGACCTCCACAAAATCGCCGACCTTCACGCCGTTTCCGATCGTCGAGCCGGGGCGGATGTACGCGAACGGTCCGACCTGCGCGTCATAGCCGATGGTGGAGGAAAACGCGTGCGTCGCGCGCACAGACGAGCCGTCGCCCACGCGCACGTCCTCCAAAAACGTGTCAGGACCGATGGTGCAGTTTTTGCCGACGCGCGTGCCGCCGCGCAGGATCGTCCCGGGCAGCAGCGCCGTCCCCGCGCCGACCGACACCGTCGGATCGACGTAGGTGTTGTTGTAGTCCCAAATTTCCACGCCCTGCCGCGCGAGCTGCTCCAGATGGGCAAGCCCCAAAACCGGCTGCCAGTGCGGCAGCTCCTGCATGGACGAGACGGCATACACGCCGTCGCGGTCGGTGTACGGCACGCCGTGCTCTCTGAGGAACTCTGTAAAGATGAATTTGTCGTCCAGCGCGTCCATCAGCGCCTGCCGGCGCACGGACGTGACGTTGCTCTCCAGCGGCGCGCCGTCCGGCTCATCGTCGATGGCAAACGGCAGAATGACCGCCGGACCCGTCACCACGATCAGCTCCTCCTCCGATTCCTCGGCGGTGGACAAAAAGACGTGCAGCTCGTCCGACACGCAGTCCGCCGCCGGGCAGCGGAACTCGACGTCCTCCGGGAAGCACGCGCGCGCCTCGCGCTTAAAGCGCTCATGGCAGACCAAAAAGAAACGCCCGACGCCCCCGGCGAGCAATGCGTTTGCCAGCCAGGTGAGCAGAGGCGTACCCATAATATTTTGCAGCATCATCGGACGGTCATAGCCGGTCTTGCCGGTGTCGTCCGGCACAAATACGATTGCAGACAGTTCAGACATAGCCCTCTCTCCCTCCGATCATACGTTCAGCTTTATTATAACAGAGAAAAATCGTTTTGTACAGGCGCAGTTTGCCGGAAAAGCGGAGAAAAACCGTCCATTTTTCCGCGAAAACCGCCAAACGGTCAGAGAATTTTTTCGTAATACGCCATGGAGTAGCCGCGCCCGAATTTTTCGGCGCAGTTTTCAAAAAAGCCCACGCGGCGGTAGCCCATTTTTTCGTGAAAACGCGGGCTGTCCATCGTGAGGTACGGGTCGTCCCCGTTCGGGATGGCGATGCACGCATACGCCCGCCGCACGCCGATGGTTTTCAGGCGCGCCTCCAGCCCGGCGTAGAGCATCCGCCCATAGCCGCGCCGGCGAACGTCCTGCCGCAGATAGATCGTGACCTCCGCCGAGCAGTCATACGCCCGCCGATCCTTCAGCGGCCCGGCGTAGGCGTAGCCCATCAGCTCGCCATCGTCCCACAGGGTGATATAAGGATAGCGCTCCAACGTGTGCGCAATGCGCGCGGCAAATTCCGCCACGGTCGGCACATCAAATTCAAAGCTCACCGCCGTTTTTTCCACATACGGCGCATAGACCGCCAAGATCCCCGCCGCGTCAGAAACGGCCGCATCCCGAATCTCGATCATACAAACGCCCCCAAACCGCAGCCATTCTAGCACACTTGCGCCATAATGTAAAGATACCGCAAAAACTCCCAAAATTGCGTAGGGGCGGGGTTCTGCCCCGCCCGCACAGTACAACGCCGCAAATTTGAATGCACCGATGCGCCCCCGAACGCACCCGTAGGGGCGGACGACCCTGTCCGCCCGGCGGTACGCACCCGTAAACACAGACGCGCCAGCGGCGACCACGCACAATGTCCGTAGGGGTCGATGCCCACATCGACCCGGCGGTGCGCAGTCACAAAATTACACGATGTTCGGCAAAAACGTAAAATGTTCTGTAGGGGCGGACGCCTCTGTCCGCCCGTTGGGCAATTACGAATTTGCCGCAACGTATCATAAAAACGAATGTGCCTACCATGCGGGTCGATGTGGGCATCGACCCCTACAAACATGATACCTGTTCGCATTGGTACGCACATATTCGTGGGTGCGTCCTGCCGGGCGGACAGGGTCGTCCGCCCCTACAAGGTGCAATGCAAAAACAAAACCGGGAGGGGCAAGCCCCTCCCCTACATTACGACGAACTACGAAAGCTCCGTCAGATCGATCGTATTCTCGGCAATTCTCTCCGCCAGATTGCGATTATGCGTCACCGCCAGGATCGCCATGTTTCTTTTTTCCGCCTCCGCGAGGACGGTGTTCCAGATCTGCGCCTGTGTGATGACGTCCAGCATGGTGCTGATCTCGTCGCAAATTAAATACTGCGCGCCGCTCATGAGGGCGCGGGCGACGCAGAAGCGCTGCAGCTCGCCGCCGGACAGCTCGCGGGGATAGCGCGTGAGCCAGGCGCGCTCGATGCCGAACGCATCCAGCACCGAATCCGACAGCGCGCCGCTCTCTTCCAGCACGCGCGCCAGCCGCCAGCGCGGATTGATCGCCTTTTCGGGGTGCTGGCAGATGAGCTGCACAGGGCACACGCCTGTTTTGGGAAGCGGCGCGCCGTCCAGCAGGACCTCGCCCGCGGTCGGCTGCAAATACCCCGCCAGCAGCATCGCCAGCGTCGTTTTGCCGTAGCCGCTGGGGGCGAACAGCGCCGTGCGCGCACCGCGCTCTAATTTGAGCGACACACTTTGCAGCACCCACGGCTGTCGGGGTTCGTAGCGGAACGAGACGTTTTTTGCCTCAAGCGCCATAAAAACACCTCACTTCCCCGCCGCGCACCTCGCGCACGGGCGGCAGCTCCTGCTCGCAGCGCGCCGTTTTATACGGGCAGCGCGGCGCAAACAGGCAGCCCGTCGGCAGATTCCCGGCGTAGGGCTGAAAGCCCGGGATGGGCGCAAAGCCGTTCTGCGGCAGCGCCCGCCAGAGCGCGCGCGAATACGGATGGCGCAGCGCGTCCTCCCCGGCGCGAAAATCGGCGGCGGGGGCGGTCTCCACGGTCGTGCCCGCGTAAAAGACCGCCACGCGGTCGGCAAATTCCACGGCGAGGTCAATGTCGTGCGTGATGAGGATGACCGCCTTGCCGGCGTCCGCCAGCTCGCGGAACATCCGCAGCGCCTCCAGCGCCTGATCGAGGCTCATGCCGGGCGTGGGCTCGTCGGCGATGATGAGCTCCGCGTCCGTGATGAGCGCGGTGGACACGAGCACGCGCCGCGCCATGCCGCCCGAAAGCTGGAACGGGTAGAGCTGCGGCGTCTGCGGCGGCAGATGCAGGCGGTCGAAAATTTTTCCGCGTTTTTCGGTGGGCTTCGGGCGCAGCGTGCCGTCCGCCTGCGCGCCGACCTTCATGAGCGGGTCGAGATACGCAACAGATTGCGGCACGAGCGCGATCTCATGCCCGCGCAGGCGCTGCTGCATGGCGGGCGTGAGCTCCTGCCCTTTATAATGTAAATGCCCCTGCACGACGGCGTTTTCCGGCAAAATACCCAAAATCGCCGACGCGAGCAGACTTTTGCCCGACCCCGACGACCCGGCGATCGCCACGATCTGCCCCGGGCGGACGGTTAAGTGCAGGTTCGAGATCACGCGAAGCTGCGTCTGCTCCAGCGCGCGGGTGTACATCCGAAAGCTGACCGACAGGTCATGAATTTCCAGCAGCGTTTCCTTCTTTTGTTCCATAAAAATTCACTCCTGAGCCGTATAGGGGTCGATCAAAGTGCGCAGATGATCGGCGAGCTTGTCTGCCAGCAGCACGAGCGCTACGAGTGTCAGCCCCGGCAGCACCGCGCTCCACCACATCCCGGCGGACAGATACCGCATACTCTCCGACAAAATAATGCCGATCGCCGCCTGCTCCGGCGGCAGCCCAAAGCCGAGGAACGACACCGACGCCTCGTGCAAAATCGCGTGCGGGAACATCAGCACCAGCCCGACGAAAAACTGCGGCGCAAGGTGCGGCAGCAGATGATGCCGCAGGATCCAGCCGCCCGATTTTCCGAGCCTGCGCGACACCGCCACATACTGCTGCGCGCGAAGCTGCAAGACCTCTCCGCGCACGAGCCGCGCGAGCGAGCACCAGTGCGTCGCGGCGACGCCCACGAGCAGCCCCGTAAGACCGCGCCCCAGCGCGAAGGAGATCAAAATAATCAGGATCATGTGCGGCACGCCCATCACCAGGTCGATGACCCAGTTGATGACGGCGTCCAGCCGCTTCGAGCCCGTCGCGGCGGCGATGCCGACGAGCACCGCGATGACCGCGCTGATGCCCGACGCCGCGAGCCCCACCGTCATGCTGACGGACAGCCCCTTGAGCGTGCGCAAAAGCAGATCGCGCCCCAGCGCGTCCGTGCCGAACGGGTGCGCAAGGCTCGGCGGCAGCTTGGCGCTGAGAAAGCTCCCCGCCACGGCAGAGTCCGGGATGAGCAGCCCGCAGGCGTAGATGGCGGCGAGCAGCGCCGCAAGGATGGCTGTGAGAATGACCGTTTTTTCCCGGCGGTTGCGTTTTTTCATGCTCCCACCTCCCGCACGCGCGGATCGACCACGCCGTAAAGAAGGTCGGCGATCAGATTGCCCACGCTCACGAACAGCGCCGAAAACAGCGTGATGCCCAGCAGCAGCGGCACATCGCCCTGCAAGCCCGCCGCCGCCGCGGCGCTGCCGAGACCCGGATAGCTGAACACGTTCTCCGCCAGAACAGACCCGCCGAACAGCTCCGCAAACGACGCAAATTGCAGCGTCAGCGCCGGGATGAGGATGTTGCGCAGCCCGTGCCGCCGCAGAATTTCGCGCGGCAACTCGCCCCGCGCCCGCGCAAAGAGGACGTACTCACTCGACAAAACCTCCACGAGCTTCTGCCGCGTGTGCAGCGCGATGTTCGCAAACGAGGTCAGGCTGAGCGTCAGCGCGGGCAGCAGCAGATGGTGGAGCTTCTGCCAGAGGGTGACGTTCCCGCTCAAAACGCCCACCGGCGCGGAGAACCCGACGGGAAACCACCCCAGCCACACCGCAAAAATCAGCAAAAACAGCAGCCCCAGCCAGAACGTGGGCACGGACGAGAGGACGTAGCAGATCTTTTTGAGGATCTTATCCGCCGCGCGGTCCTTGTGCATCCCCATGACGCACCCGGCGGCAAAGCCGATCACGCCCGCGAGCACCCACGCGCAGAGCATCAGCGCCAGCGACGCGCCGAAGCGCTCGCCGATCACGTCCGCCACAGGGCGGCGGTAGATCGACGACTGCCCAAGGTCGCCGCGCAAAATGTCGCGCAGCCAGTTGAGATACCGCTGCACCGGCGGCACATCCGCGCCCCAGTACGCCTCGATCTGCGCCCGCTGCTCCGGCGAAATGGCGCTGCCCAGCCCCAGGATATACTGCTGTACCGGGTCAACCGGCGACGCGCTCACGAGCGCAAAGGCGATGATGCTCACCGCCAGCAAAAGCGCCGCCATGCGGAGGCAGTTTTTTAAGAAGATCCGCAAAAGGCGGGGGAGGGGGTGGTTCATGATCGTTCTCCATTCCGGGTAGGATTTTCGTCGTAACGTAGGGGCGGGGCTTGCCCCGCCCGCGCAGAAAAACATTACAAATATGGATACACCAATGCGAATCCGTAAAATCTGCCAGAAATGCCGTAGGGGAGGGGTTCTACCCCTCCCGGCAGAATGTACTCGCAAAATCGTACACCCTCGGCGAAATCGTAAAATTCTCTGTAGGGGCGGACGACCCTGTCCGCCCGGCGGCACGCACCCGCAAAAACGAATGCACCCCGGCAAATCCGCAAAATGTTTGTAGGGGTCGATGCCGCGCTCTCCCCGCACGCCGCGCCCGCAAAATCGCACGGTTTACGGTAAATTGCAACAATCACCAAATTTGCGTAGGGGAGGGGTTCTACCCCTCCCGGCGATACGACGCTGCAAATCCGCACACGCCAATGCGGAACGGTATGCACCCGTAGGGGCGGACGACCCTGTCCACCCGGCAGGATGCACCCGCAAAAACGAATGCACCAGTGCAAATCTGCAAAATGTTTGTAGGGGTCGATGCCCACATCGACCCGTGCAGGACGCATTTTCGTTTTTACGAAACGTTGCGGCAAATTTGTCATTGCCCAAACGGGCGGACAGAGGCGTCCGCCCCTACAGAGCGTTGTGCGTTTTCGCCGAAAACGTATACAAATTTGTCCGTGCGTTCTGCGCGGGCGGGGCAAGCCCCGCCCCTGCGCAATTATGCGCCCCAATGCCACTCCTGCAAATTCTGAATGAGCGGCAGACCGTGCCCGTGTCCGTGGATGGGCTGCTGCCCGATCGACAGCCCGTCGCGCACATATGTCACATGGTCCAGATTCACGATCCACACCCACGGGCACTGCCCGCGCATGGACGTGCCGTCCGCACCGTCCCACTGCACCAGCTTCCAGTATTCGTTCGCTTCCTCCGCCGTGCGCGCCTGCATCGCGGCGTTCAGGTATCCGTCCGTCAGCTCGCTCTGGTAGCCCTCGGGGTTGTAGAAATCATCCAGCAGCGCGCCCTCGGAGCGGTAGAGGTAATACGTCTCGTTCGGGCTCGCCGAGCCCCAGCCCATCACGACCGCCTCGGAGAACATCACGCGCATGATCTCGTCCCAGCTCATGCCCTCCACGGTGATCTCGATGCCGATGCTTTTGACCTGCTCCGCCGCCGCCATGCCGACCGCCTGCCGCACGGAGTCGCCCGCCGGGTACACGCAGCGGAACGATGCCTTCAGCCCGTCCTTTTCCACGATCCCGTCGCCGTCGGTGTCCGCCCAGCCGGCGTCCGCCAGCAGCTTTTTCGCGTATGCGACGTCGGTATCGATCTTGACCTCGGGGTTATTCCACGGCATGGAGTCGTTTTCGGAATACGCCGGGCGGCCGAAGCCGTTCAGCACGGTGTCGGCGATCTGCTGCCGGTCGATGGCGTAGGCGATCGCCTGCCGAATTTCCAGATTGCACGTCACATTGTTGCCGATGGGTGCGCCAGACTCGGACGTCTCGCCTATGTCGGGCAGGACGGGCAGCGTGAAGCCGCGGTTGTCGGCAGATTGGATCGCCTCCACATGGTAGCCCTTGACCTCGGTCTTGCCGAGCGTGGCGGTGGAATAGGCGACGTCCACCTGCCCCGCCTGCACGGCGGCAAGCGCCGCGTCCTCCGACATGAACACGACCGCTACATTCTTGATCGCGGGCGCGCCGCCGTAGTAATCCTCGTTCGCGGTGAATAAAATCTGCTCCTGCGGACGCCATTCGACGAATTTGTACGGACCAGAGCCGATGGGATTCCGCCCGTAATTTTCGTCATACGCGTGCTCCGGCACGATGCCGACCGACGCGAGCGTGTTGAGGAAAATGGACGTCGGCTGCGAGAGCGTGATCTGCACCGTGTGCTCGTCCACCGCCTCGGCGCGCTCCATGTACGTCAGATCGACCGCGCCCTGCGCCGCCTTGGCGGTCTCGAGCGTAAAGGCGACGTCCTGCGCCGTGACGGGCGTGCCGTCGGTGAAGCTCGCGTCGTCGCGGAGCGTAAACGTCCAGACGAGCGCGTCGTCGGAGAGGGAATACCCGGTCGCCAGATCGTTTTCAAACGTGAGCTGCGCCGTGTATTTGACCAGCGTGCTCTGCACGATCGGCGCGCTGCCGTGCCCCCAGCCCTGCGTGGGGTCGAGCGTCTCCGGCTCAGAGCCGATGGCGATGACCACGCTGTCCTTCGTCTCGCTCGCTGCGGGCTGCTTCGCGCACGCCGCCAGACCGAGCAAACATACCGCCGCCAGAAGCAGCGCAAAAAGTCGTTTCATAACCAAGTCTCCCAAATGTTATTTGACGTCCCGCCTATTCTCTCACAGCAAGAACCCCCGCGCAAGCCGCCCCGGGGGATATTTTTTCATGGCTTTTGCATATTTCGGGCGTGTATGGTATGATATTTTCACGAAAGGGGAGGTGTGTACCATGCAGCGAGTCCGCGGCATTGAGCTGATCGACAGCAGCGGGGAGGAGCTTTTGGCGGGGTTTTCGGCGGAATTTCCGTATCTTGCCTCGCGGGCGGAGCTGGACTTTTACCCGTCCTGCGGCGCGCCGTGGCACTGGCATCGCCCGGTGGAGCTGTTTTACATCGAGAGCGGCACGCTGGAATACACCACGCCGAACGAAACGCGCGTCTTTCCCGCCGGGTCGGGCGGATTCATCGGCTCAAACGTGCTGCACGCGTCGCGCGTCCTGCCCTCGCAGGAGGAGACCGTCACGCTCATCCACCTCTTCGCGCCGGAGCTGCTGTCCGGCGGCGCGGACACGCGCATCCACGAAAAATACATCCGCCCGCTGCTGGACGCCCCCGGCGCGGAGCTGATCGCGCTGCGCCCCGAGATCCCGCGCGAGGCGGCGATCCTGGACGCGCTGCGCGCGTCGTTTGAGCTGGACGAAACGGCGTTCGGCTATGAACTCCAGCTCCGCGAGTGCCTGACGAACATCTGGCTTTCCCTCTGGGAGCTGGCGCAAAATTCGCAGACCCCCGCGCACCGCGACCGCAGCGCCGACGCGCCGCTCAAGGCGATGCTGCGCTTTATTCACACGCACTACGCGCAGCCCGTCACCATCGACCAGATCGCCGCCGCCGCGCCCGTCAGCCGCCGCGTGTGCTTCCGCCTGTTTCAGGAGCACCTGCACACCACGCCGCTGGACTACCTGACCGACTGCCGCCTGCAAAACGCCTGCCGGAGGCTGCTGCAAACGGGCGAGAGCGTCACGCAGATCGCCTACGCGTGCGGCTTGGGGTCGAGCAGCTACTTCGGCAAGCGCTTTCGCGAGCGCTTCGGGTGCACCCCGGCACAGTTCCGCCGCATGGCACGATCGTGATATAATTGCGCACAAACGGGATAGTTTCCCGCAAATATATGCACTATACTGTCCTTACAGGGTCTCCTGTAAGGACAGCTTTTTTGCAGAAGGGCGGCGGATCATGCGAAATTTGACGCTTCGGTACGGCGTAACGCAGTTCACTTACTGGGCGGCGTCGTCGGGCGCGATGGCGTTTGCCACGACGTATCTGCTCACAAAAAACGTCCCTGCCGGGACGGTGGGGCTGGTGCTTGCGCTGGCGGGGCTTTTGTCGTGCCTTACGCAGCCGCTGCTCGCGGCGCTTGCCGACCGGGCAAAGCGCTGCATCCTGCCGCAGATGCTGCTGGCGATGTCGGTCTTCTGCTGCGTCTGCTTTGCGGCGCAGTTCATCCCGAACCTGCCGCTCGCGCCGCTGACGATCCTGTACGCTGCCGCGATCTGGTGCAGCGACGCGATACAGCCGCTCCTGAGCGCCCTGTCGGTCGCGTGCAATGACGCGGGCTGCCGCGTGAATTTCGGCGCGGCGCGCGGCGTCGCGGCGGCGGCGTCCGCGCTCTCGATGATCGCGGTGGGCTTTCTCATCGCGCGGCTGGGGTTTGCTTGGATGCTGGCGTTTTTGCTCGTGGCGCGCGTGATCTGCGCGGCGTCGCTGTGTACCTATCCCCGGCTTCAAAAGCCGCGCACGGCGCACACGGACGCGAGCTGCTCCGTGGGGCAGTTTTTCGCACGCTATCCGCGCTACTGCGTTTCACTGCTCGGCGTGGCGTTTCTGGGGATGTTCCACTGCATGACGGAAAATTATCTCATCGCCATCGTCACGCCGCTCGGCGGCGACAGCAGCACCGTCGGCACGGCGCTGTTCATCTCGTCGCTGGTGGCAGGGCCGGTCATCTTTTTCTTCAGCCGCATCCGCAGCCGCCTGTCCGACGCCGCGATCCTGAAGCTCGCGGGCGTGTCGTTTCTTGTCAAGGCCGTGGGCTTTCTCCTCGCGCGCAGCCTCGGCGCGATCTACGCGCTGGAGCTGCTTCAGCTCACGTCCTACGGTCTGCTCGCACCCGCGCAGGTGTCCTATGCCAGCAGCATGGTCCGCGCCGCGGACATGGTCAAGGGGCAGGCGTTCATCACCGCCTTTTACGCGCTCGGCTGCGCCGCGGGCAATTTCGCCGGCGGGCAGCTTTTGGGATACGGCGTGCGGGCGATTTTGCTTGCCGGCATCGCCATGGCGGCGGCGGGCACGCTGATCCTGTTCTGCACCGTGAGATCCAGTCAAAAAAGCACAGAGGGCGCAGTGCGCTGATCCCGCCGCCGCCCCATAACGAGTGCCTTCATTTTTTCTTGCCGCCCCGGGTGTTTCCCGGGGCGGTCTCCCTTTTTTGAGGTAAAAAGTAAGAGTGAATAGTGAAAAAGTAAGTCCGTAGGGGTCGATGCCCATCTTCGGCGCTAAGAGCCGCGCTGCGCGCGGTTGCGCCTCGAAACTAGCCCGCGGGCGTCGCATCGACCCGGCAATACGCAATTACAAAATTGCACACGCCATCGGCAAAAACGTAAAACGTTTTGTAGGGGCGGACGCCTCTGTCCGCCCGTGGGCAATCACAAATTTGCCGCAACGTGTCGTAAAAAACGCAATATTTCCCGACACGCCGTAGGGGAGGGGCTCTGCCCCTTATTTTTGAGCTGCCGCGCGTTTGCGCCGTCCAAAGGCTTCCCTTGGTGACCAAGGGAAGCTGTCGCCGGAGGCGACTGAAGGGATCAGAACGTTGCAGGTTTGCAGAGCGTTACCAGATGGCGCGGCAAAACGTACACCTTCTCATCCCTTCCGGGTTCGCTGCGCTCACCCACCTCCCCTTGGTCACCAAGGGGAGGCTTTGGTACAGGCGAAACGCGCAGCAGCTCAAATATAAGGACCCTTCCCCTCATCAGTCAGCCTTCGGCTGACAGCTATCCCTACCCCCTTTGCCCCTTCGGGGCATTTCCCCCTGATAGGGGGAATCGATCCCCCGAGGGGAAGCCTTGGAATTTTGCAAACCCGTCGGTGCGGTACGCACCCATGCCTCCCCCGCACGGAGAAGGCTTTTTATTTCTCAATTTGCTCCGTTATCTCTTGCAGAGAACGATTCTGTTCCCGCGCCAGCCTCGCCAGATCATCGTATTCAAATTTCCTGCGCGTCACGCCGCAGCCCTCCGACACCTTGCAGCGCACCGCCCCAAGCGCGGTCTGCACCGTCTCGACGCGGCGGGTCAGCGTATACCGCCGGAGCGGCGTCTCGCGGACGCCGAGCGTCGTTGTGTGCTTGAACAGCTCCCGCAAAATTTTTTCGCGGTCTTGTACGCGGCAGAGGACGCACAGCAGCGTCCCCGGACGCGATTTCTTCATGCCCACCGGCACGGTGTACACGTCCAGCGCGCCCGCGTCCAGCAGCCGCTCCATCGCGAAGCCGACGCCCTCGCCCGTCATATCGTCCACGTTGCAGCGCAGCTCGCTGACCATCTCGTCGGTGTCCGCCTCGCCCAGCATCGCGCGCACGCAGTTCGGCATTTCAAAATCCTTTTTGCCCATGCCGTACCCCACGCGCACCGGGGTCATCGCGGGCAGCGCCCCAAAGCGCGTGACGAACCGCCGCAGCAGCGCCGCGCCGGTGGGCGTGCACAGCTCGCCGCGCACCGCGCCGCCGTAGATGGGCACGCCGCGCAGCAGCTCCGCCGCGGCGGGGGCGGGGACGGGCAGCACGCCGTGCGCGCAGCGCACCTGCCCGCCGCCGACGTGCACCGGCGAACAGACGACCTGCTCCGCGCCCAGCCGCGCCATCAGCAGGCACACCGCCGTAATATCCGCCACCGCGTCCAGCGCGCCGACCTCGTGAAAGTGAATTTCCTCCACACTTTCGCCGTGCACGCGGCTCTCCGCCTGCGCGATGAGGCGGTACACGCCGAGCACATCGTCCCGCACGCGCTCCGGCAGCGCGCAGGCGCGCACGATCGCTTCAACATCCGCCATCGTGTGATGGTGATGGTGCTCAGGATGGTGGTCGTGCTCCTGCTCGCCCTCCTCCTCACCGTGCACCATCACGCGCAGGTGCGTGCCCGCGATGCCGCACTTGACCGACCGCTCGGCGCGAAATTCCACGCCCGGCAGCCCCAGCGCGTTCAGCCCGGCGAGAAAGGCGTCGCGGTCGTCCAGCAGCTCCAGCAGCGCCGCCGCCAGCATATCGCCCGCCGCGCCCATCGCGCAGTCCAGATAGAGTGTTTTCATCGCGTTTCCTCCCGTTTTTGCATATGGTTGATGCGGCTTGCCAGAAAGCCCGCGCCGAAGCCGTTGTCAATGTTCACGACCGACACGCCGCTGGCGCACGAATTGAGCATCGCCAGCAGCGCCGCCACGCCGCCGAACGACGCGCCGTAGCCCACGCTCGTCGGCACGGCGATGACGGGGCAGTCGGCAAGCCCGCCGAGCACGCTCGCAAGCGCCCCCTCCATCCCGGCGACGGCGATGAGCACGCTCGCGCTTTGAATTTCGTCCAAATGCGCCAGCGTCCGATGCAGCCCCGCCACGCCCACGTCGTACAGGCGCGTCACGCGGTTGCCGAGCGCCTGCGCCGTGAGCGCCGCTTCCTCGGCGACGGGAAGGTCGCTCGTGCCGCCCGTGGCGATGACGATCGTCCCCAGCCCGCCGGGGGCGGGGAGGCTGCCCAGCACACCGCAGCGCGCCGTGTCAAAATACCGCAGCGGCAGGGTTTCCCGCACCTGCGCCGCCGCTTCGGGAGCAAGGCGCGTGATAAGGATGGTCTCCTGCCCGTTTTCCAGCATCGCGCGGGCGATGCCCGCGATCTGCTCCGGCGTTTTGCCAGCGCCGTAGATGACCTCCGCCGCGCCCTGCCGCACGCGCCGGTGCAGGTCCACCTTGGCGTAGCCGAGGTCCTCAAACGGCTTTTTCTTCAGCGCCGCCAGCGCCTGCTCGACGGATACCTCGCCGTTTTTCACGGCTTCGAGCAAGGTTTTTTCGTCCATTTACCGCACCTCCAGATCGAGTGTCACGGCAGTGTAGTCCTGCCGCAAAAAATTCAGAATTTCTGCGCGATGCTCCGTGAGCTTTGCCCATTGCGCCGCCGGAAGTTGGATTTTTGCCGCACCGGCAGCATAGCGCACGCGGAAGTCCGTAAAGCCGAGCGAAAATAAATAGTCCTCCGCGCGCTCCGTCGCGGCGAGCTTTTCGGGCGTGATGACCTCGCCCGCCGGAATACGCGTGGCAAGGCAGGCATAGGCGGGCTTGTCCCAGGTAAACAGCCCCGCCGCGCGCGATGCCTCGCGAATTTCCGCCTTCGTCAGACCGCATTCGCGCAGCGGCGAGCGGACGGAAAGCTCGCGCAGCGCGCGCATTCCGGGACGGTCGGCAGCGTCGTCGGACGCGTTCGTCCCGTCGAGCAGCAGCGTGTAGCCGTCCTCCCGCGCGGCGGCGGCAATGGCGGCAAAAATCGCTTTTTTGCAGAAATAGCACCGCTCCGGCGGGTTTTCGCGCACGCCGGGCGCGCAAAGTGCCGAAACCTGCAAAACGCGCATCCGCGCCCCCACGTCCCGCGCCAGCCGCTCCGCGTCCCGCCGCTCAAACGCGGGCTGAAACTCCGACTGTACATAGTACGCGCACACATCCGCCCCCGCCCGCGCCGCCGCGTACAGTAAATACGTCGAATCCACGCCCCCGGAAAACGCGATCGCCGCGCGGGGATGCTGGGTGAAAAATGTCTGTAAATCCATAAATACCTCCTGAAAAAAAGAAGCACACAGCCTCTCTGCTGAGAGGTTGTGTGCCTGCTGGCAAACGAGTTTGCAAACTGTGGAATTAACGTCGTAATATAGGGGCGGGGTTCTACCCCGCCCGCGCGGGATGCACCGGCAAAACAGTACCATCGTTGGCGACCTCGCACAACGCCCTGTAGGGGCGGACGACCCTGTCCGCCCGGCGGTACGCACCCATAAAAACGAATGCACCATCGGCGACCTCGCACCACGTTTGTAGGGGGCGATGCCCACATCGACCCGTGCGGTGGGCACATCCGTTTTTACGATACGCTGCGGCAAATTTGTGATTGCCCATCGGGCGGACAGAGGCGTCCGCCCCTACAGGGCGTTGTGCGTTTGCGTCGATGGTGTGTACCGATTTGCGATTGCGTTCTGTCGGGTCGATGTGGGCATCGACCCCTACGGGGATTTTGCGTGTCGCCGCACATTGTGCGATTTTGCGTTTGCGTCCTGCACGGGCGGGGCAAGCCCCGCCCCTACGGTACGACGAGCTTTTCGGATTTTCCAAATCGGCGCTGCTGCGCCGCCGCGCAGGCTGCTGCCTACGCTCCTGATTATTATACCGCCCCTCACGCGCCGGGGCAAGACCCCGCCTGCAACTTTTCCAGCTCCTGCACCGCCGCGTCCACAAGGCGCGCGACCGTTTGCCCCTGCACGCCCGCGACGATGTTGTCGCAGTGGCTCACGGGCAGCAGGACGCGCTTGGCTGCGCTCTGCGCCACCGCCGATGCCATGCGCGGGGTGATCTCGCCGAGCATCGCGTCGGCGATGACGATGCCGATCGCGCCGACGATCACATCCGCCCGCCGGCTGCACACGACCACCGCGTTTTCGCCCGTGGCGGCGCGGCTTGCGCCCGCCTTCATCATGGCGCCCGTCGCAGCGGCGTTCGTGCCCACGGCGGTAATGTCCGCGTCCGGGAAACGCGCGCGGATGGCGAGCACGAGCTGCCGCCCCACGCCGCCGCCCTGCGCGTCGATGATGAGAATATTCATGGTTTTACTCCTTTTCGTCGAATCCAGCCCGTTCCAGCAGGCAGACCGTCTCGATATGGGCGCAGCGGGGGAAGAGATCGACCGCCTCTGCCTTGGAAAGCTCGTAGCCGCGTGTCCGCAGCTCGCGCACATCGCGTGCCAGCGTCGCGGGGTCGCAGGAGACGTAGACGATGCGCTCCGGCGACATCCGCGCCAGCGCTTCGATGACGTCCGCCGACAAGCCCTTGCGTGGCGGATCGACGACGATCACGTCCAATTTTTCGCCGCGCTTTGCAAATTCCAGCGCCGCCGCGCCCGCGTCCGCGCAGAAAAATTCCGCGTTTTCCACGCCGTTTCGCGCGGCGTTTTCGCGCGCGTTTGCAACCGCCTCCGGCACGATCTCCACGCCGTAGACCTTGCCCGCGCGCCGCGCCAGGCACAGCGTGATCGTGCCCGCGCCGCAGTACAGATCGAGCGCTGTCTGCGTTTTATCCAGCGCGGCAAACGCCAGCGCTTTTTCATACAGCCGCTCCGCCTGCTCGTGATTCACCTGATAGAACGCGGCAGGGGAGAGGGAAAATTCCAGCCCGCAGAGCGTGTCGCGCAGCGCGCCGTCCCCCCAGAGCGTCTCGAAGCGCGACCCCAGCACGCTGTTTCCCCGCCGGGTGTTATACGACGCGACCACGCCCGTGACCTCCGGGCACGCCGCCCGCGCGGCGGCAACAAGCTTGTCCGCGTGCGGCGTACAATCCGCGTTCAGCACCACGCACAGCAGCACCGCGCCGCTCACCCAGCCGCGCCGCAGATAGATGTGCCGCACCGCGCCGGTGTGGCTTTTTTCGTTGTAAGCGGTGACTTTGTGATCCGCCATCCAGCGCAGCACCGCGCGGCGCAGCTCGTCGGCGCACGGCGGCTGGATGCGGCAGGTCTCGATGGGGATGACCTCGTGCGTGCGCGGGCGGAAAAAGCCCGCGACTGCCAATTTTCCGCGCGGCTGCACGGGGTACTGCACCTTGTTGCGGTAGCCGTCCAGCGAGCCCGCGCCCGTGATGGGCAGGTCCGGCAGCGCCACGCCGCCGAGCCGCGAAAGTGCGTCCAGCACGCGCTGGCGTTTCAGCCGCAGCTCCTCGTCGTAGTCCATGTGGCGAAAATCGCAGCCGCCGCAGCGGTCAAAATACGGACAGTCTGGCGCGATGCGGTGCGGCGAGGGTTCGGGCACATCCAGAATTTCGCCGTGCGCCGCCGTTTTTCCGACGTTCACGATGCGCACGCGCAGGCGCTCGCCCGCGATGGCGCGCGGCACGAACACGACCTGCCCGTCCACGCGCCCCACGCCCGCGCCCTCGGCGGTGTAGCCGGTGACGGTCAGCTCGACCACATCCCCGGTTTTCAATGTTTCACGTGAAACACTCATCCCGCGCTGTCCTCCACAAGCTCGCCCGTGGTCACGTCAAAGACGAGCGTGCGCGTGCGCTCGACCGCCGCGTCCGGCTGGTCGCCATACGTCTCGGTGAGCGTATAGTGGACGGTCAGACGCCCGGCGTCCTGCGCCGCGGTGAACGTGCCGGTCACATGGGCGACGGTGCTGCGCTCCTGCGCGGTATTATAGACAGTCGTGCCGCAGTAGGCTTCGAGCGAGTCCTCAAACGTGTCAAAAAAGTCCTCCAGCTTTTCCAGCGCCGGGTCGTCGTTGTCCTCAATATCGGGAATTTCGAGGCGGTAGCTGCAAACCTCGTCAAAAAAGCCGTCCTCGGTGTCGGTCGAGATGATAACGGTCGGCACATCTTTTTCTGCCGGGACTTCCTCCACCGGCAGCTCACGCGCGGGCGCTTCCGCAGGCGCTTCCCCGGCAGGCTCGGTGTACGCGGGACGCTGCGCGTCCTGCATCGGCTGCGTTTCGGCGGGTGCGAGCTGCGCCGCCGGTCCGACCTGCACGGCGCACGCCGTCAGCGCCAGACAAAGCGCCGCGCCGAGCGCGAACAGTTTCAGTTTTCTCATTCTATATATCTCCTTCTGTGAGATACCGTCAGTGTACCACACCGCCGGGGGATTGTAAAGCGGACACGTTTGCGCTATACTGGGCGGAAAAGGGGAGTGACGTATGCTGAGTTACGAAAACTGCCGCCTGTGCCCGCGGCGGTGTGGGGTCGATCGCACGCGCGGGGAGCGCGGATTTTGCCGGATGCCGGGGTCTATCCTCGCGGCGCGCGCCGCCGCGCATTACTGGGAAGAGCCGGTCATCTCCGGGAGCTACGGCAGCGGCGCGGTGTTTTTTTCGGGCTGCACGCTGCGCTGCCGCTTCTGCCAGAACTACGAAATTTCGGATGGCGGCGCGGGACGCGCGCTCACATCTGCGCAGCTCCGGGACGTGTTTCTGCGCCTCATTGACGAGGGCGTGCAGAACATCAACCTCGTCACGCCGACGCAGTTTCTGCCGTCCATCGTGCCCGCGCTCACGCCGAAGCTGCCCGTGCCGGTCGTGTACAACTGCGGCGGGTACGAGTCGGTCGAGACGCTGCGGCAGCTTGAGGGGCTGATCGACGTGTATCTGCCGGACTATAAATACTCCGACGCGCAGCTTGCCGCCAAGCTCTCCTGCGCGCCGGACTATCCCGAAATTGCCGACACCGCCATCCGCGAGATGGCGCGGCAGACAGGACCGGCGGCGATCGAGGACGAGCAGCTCGTGCGCGGGACGCTCGTGCGCCATCTCGTCCTGCCGGGGTATCTGGACAACACGCTCGGCGCGCTCGACTGGTTCGCCGAGACCTTTCCGCGCGGGGATGTGCTGCTGAGCCTCATGAGCCAGTACACGCCCGCCGGGCGCGCGAAAAACGAGCCGCCTTTAGACCGCCGCGTGAGCGAGGACGAATACGCCGCCGCGCTGTCGTATCTCGAGCTGCTGGGCATCGAGCACGGCTTTACGCAGGACTTATCCGCCGCCGAAACGACGTACATCCCGGATTTTAACGGCGAGGGACTGAAAAAAGAGAAACTCTGATGCAGCCGGCAAGAACATTCGCCGAGAAATTTTGACCCAAGGCAAAGTTTGAAAACGCAGGAATACTTTGTGTATTTCAAGTTTTCAAACTGCGGCATTGGGGCAAAAGGTCCGGCGAAGGTCGCGGGCGGCGCATCAGAGGTTCTCTATCAAAAACAAACGTTTGCATTTTCCGAAACAATGTGTTATACTGGTCACAGAACAACACGGGAGGGATTCCGAGTGGGACGCAAAACGACCAAAAAGCAGGAAATTCTCGACTTTGTCACCCGATTCATCGCGGAAAATAAATACGCGCCGAGCGTGCGCGAGATCTGCCAGGCGGTGGGGCTGCAATCCACCGCAACGGTGCACTACCATCTGGGCGCGCTGCGCGACGAGGGGCTGATCCAGATGGACAGCATGAAAAAGCGCACCATCGCGCTGCCCGAGGCGATGCAGCCGGGGCGCATCCCGGTGGTGGGCGTGGTCACGGCGGGCGTGCCGATCTTAGCGGTCGAAAACATCGAGCGCTACATCCCGTGGGAGGGTCCGACCGGCTGCTTCGCGCTGCGCGTGCGCGGCGATTCCATGATCGGCGCGGGCATCCTCAGCGGCGACACCGTTATCATCCGCCCGCAGGAAACGGCGGAAAACGGGCAGATCGTGGTCGCGCTGCTGGACGACTCCGCCACCGTCAAGCGCCTGCGCCGCGACGAGACGGGCGTCTGGCTGCTGCCGGAAAACCCGGCGTATCCGCCCATTGACGGACGCGAAGCGGCGATCCTGGGCGTTGTGGTCGCGCTCCAGCGCGAATATTAAGGAAGGGGGACGGTCTATGAGAAAGCAGCTTGCAGGCATCGCGCTGCTGCTGTTCGGCATCCTGCTGGCGGTGGCGTTCGCAGACACGAATTTCGCCTTGATCGGCGTCGCGCTCGGCTTCATCGGGCTCATTCTGACAATTTGGTATAGCGGCGAGCCGGAGCAGAAGGAACAGCCGGACGAAGAAAAAACGGAAAAGTGAGAAAAGGAGGGGCGATGCCCCTCCTTTTTGAGTCCAGCCCCGATTCGTCGTAACGTAGGGGAGGGGCAAATTGAGGGAATAGGTAATAGTGAATAGTGAAGAAGTATCTATTTGGCGTAGGGGAGGGGCTCTGCCCCTCCCGGCGGTACAATAATGCAAATTTGAATACACCAATGCAAATGCAAACACACCTGTAGGGGCGGACGACCCTGTCCGCCCGGCGGTATGCACCCGCGAACCCGGACGCACCAATGCGAAACCGTACCATGTTTGTAGGGGTCGATGCCCACATCGACCCGCACGGGGCACGTCCGTTTTTACGATACGTCGCGGCAAATTTGCCGTTGCCCCAATGGGCGGACAGCGGCGTCCGCCCCTACAGGACGTTTTACGTTTTCGCCGAAAATGCGTGCAATTTTGCAATTGCATTTTGCCGGGTCGATGTGGGCATCGACCCCTACGGACGTATTGCGTTATCGCCGTTTGTTGTGTGGATTTGTTGGCGCACCGCGCGCGGGCGGGGTAGAACCCTGCCCCTACGCTGATTTGCGAGATTCTACGAGGTCGCCGAAATGCGTGCGGATTTGCAAGTGCCTGCTGCGCAATCCCTCAGTCAGCTTCGCTGACAGCATCCCTACCCTCTTTGTCCCTTCGGGACATTTCCCCCTGATAGGGGGAATCGACCCTTTACACAAGGGAGCCTTTGGGCTGTGCAATGCACCCACGTTGTGCGCCCCGGGAAATTCCAAGAAGGGGTCGCAACCCCTTCTTGGTCGGTCAGAGGTTCGCCAAGGGGAGATCGAAACTCCCCTTGGCTGTCTTTCTTTACACCGCCAGCGGCGCTTTCTTTCCACATGGAAAGAAAGCGGGGCTGAGCCTCCGCCGTTGCACAGTGCCGTGTAACACGCACCGCATTTCTCAATGTTTCACGTGAAACATTTGGTTTTCCCTCTCCGCATCTTGCAATTCTCCCTCTAAGCGGATATAATAAAACCCGGACACCATTACAGAAAGAAGGGGCGCGGGATGGGCGTTATTTTGGCTTTGGTCAATCAAAAGGGCGGCGTGGGCAAGACGACCACGGCGGTCAACCTCGCGGCGGCGCTGCATCGCGCGGGAAAGCGCGTGCTGCTGTGCGATTTTGACCCGCAGGCAAACGCCACCTCCGGCTTTGGCGCGGAAAAGGGCGCGAGCAGCGGCACGAGCTACGACATCGTGCTCGGCGAAAAGGACGCGGCGTCCTGCGTCCTGCACACGCCCTACGGCGACCTCATCCCGTCGTGCTCGGCGCTGTCGGGCGCGAGCGTGGAGCTGGTGGGCGCGGACGGGCGCGAATATGCCCTGCGTCGCGCCATCGAGCCGCTGCGGGAACAATACGACTATATGTTCATCGACTGCCCGCCGTCGCTGGAGCTTTTGACGCTCAACGCCATCTGCGCCGCCGACCGCGTGCTCATCCCCGTGCAGTGCGAATATTACGCGCTGGAGGGTCTGAGTGACCTCATGCAGACGCTCCGCGCCGTCAAGCGCCGCCTGAATCCGACGATCGACGTGTTTGGCGTGCTGCTGACGATGTACGACGGGCGCACGAATTTCTCCGCGCAGGTCGCGGAGGAGGTCCGGCGCTATTTCCCCGGCAAGGTCTTTGCCGCCGTCATCCCGCGCAACGTCCGGCTGTGCGAAGCGCCCAGCCACGGAAAACCCGTTTTTGAATACGACCGCTTCAGCCGCGGCGCACAGAGCTATGAGCAGCTCGCGCGCGAGGTGCTGGAGCGCACCTGAAAGGAGGCGACGATATGTCCGCACAACGAGGGCTCGGCAAGGGTCTGGGCGCGCTGCTCGGCGAGAGCGCGATGCAGCCCGCGCCGGAGGGCGGCGCGCTGCTGCTGCCGCTGCAAAAGGTCGAGCCGAATCCCGATCAGCCGCGGCGGCACTTTGACGAGGAGGCGCTGCAGGAGCTTGCCGATTCCATCCGGCAGCACGGCATCATCCAGCCGCTGACCGTCCGCAAGCTGCCCACGGGCTTTTACCAGATCATTGCCGGCGAGCGCCGCTGGCGCGCGGCGCGCATGGCGGGTCTGCACGAGGTGTCCGTCACCGTCATCGAGGCCGACGACAAAACCGCGATGGAGCTGGCGCTCATCGAGAATTTGCAGCGCGCCGACCTCGATCCCATCGAAGAGGCGCGCGGCTATCAGCAGCTCCTGCAGGAATACGGCATGACGCAGAGCGGCGTTGCCGAGCGCGTCGGCAAATCCCGCCCCGCCGTTGCAAACGCGCTGCGCCTGCTGGCGCTGAGCGCGCCGGTTTTGGATATGGTCGCCGGCGGCGCGATCTCCGCCGGGCACGCCCGCGCGATTTTAACGCTCACCGACGAGCACGCGCAGCTCGCCGTCGCGCAGAAAGTGCAGAATTTGCAGCTTTCCGTGCGGCAGACGGAGCTGATGTGTAAAAACATGGCAAAGCCTGCTAAAAAAGCACCCCCTCCCGCCCCGGCGGTCGATTACATCGCCGTGTGCGAGCGCGACCTCAGCCGCAGCCTCGGGCGCGGCGTGAAGATCCACCACGGCAAGCGCAAGGGGCGCTTGGAGCTGGAATATTATGGCGAGGACGATCTCCAGCGCTTACTCGACGCGCTGGACACGATCGGCGGAAAGGAGAAGCCATGAGCGAACTGGAAAACGCTCCCATCGCGGAGCAGACCCCGGACGCGGCTCAGCCCGCGCCGGCGGAGGAAAAGCGGCAGCCGCCGCTGAGCAACGCGAAAAAAACGGCGCTGCTGCGCTACATGGCGATTTTGTTTGCGATGGCGTTTTTGCTGGTGCTCATATCGCTCATCATGCAGAAAAATTCGTCGCAGGAGCAGATCGGCGCGCTGAATGAGAGCAACGCCAGCGCCATCACCCGCGCCGAGCAGCTGCAAACGCAGAACCGCGATTTGCAGGAGGAAGTCGCGTCCCTCAAGCAGGAGTTGGAGGACGTGCAGTCGCAGCTCGACGACCAGACCGAAACGCTCGACGCGCTGCGCGACGAATACGACGCGCTCGAGCGCGAGGCGGACGCCGTGCAGGACGCGTATTCGGCGCTCATCACAGCGCTGCAATGCAAGACCCATGAGGGCAATGTGACGTATTCCAAGGCGATGGGCGCGGTCGAGCGCAACAAACAGTATCTGTCGGACGATGCAAAGGCGGCGTATGCAGCGCTGCTGGCGTCGGACGAAAAAACGGAGCAAAGTGAGGCAAAGCCATGATCGACATTCGATTTTTAAGAGAAAACCCGGACGTTGTCCGCGAAAACATCCGCAAAAAGTTCCAGGATGAAAAGCTCCCGCTGGTGGACGAGGTCATCGCGCTGGACGCGGCGCGCCGCGCCGCCATCGCCGAGGTCGAAAGCCTGAAGGCAGCGCGCAACAAGCTCTCCAAGGCAAACGGTCCGCTGTACGGTCGCCTCAAAAAGTGCGCGGATGACACCGAGCGCGCCGCAATTCAGGCGGAGATCGACAAAAATAACGCCGCCGTCAAAGCCGACGACGAGCGCCGCGCCGCGCTGGACGCGCAGATCGCCGAAAATGACGCGCGCATCCGCGAGATCATGTACACCATCCCGAACATCATCGACCCCTCCGTCCCCATCGGTCCGGACGACAGCCATAATGTCGAGGTGCAGCGCTTTGGCGAGCCGCTTGTGCCCGATTTTGAAGTGCCGCACCATGTGGACATCATGGCGCGCTTCGACGGCATCGACAAGGACGCCGCCGGACGCGTCGCGGGCATGGGCTTTTACTATCTGCTGGGCGATATTGCGCGCCTGCACGAGGCGGTGCTCGCCTACGCGCGCGATTTCATGATCGACCGCAAGGGCTTTACCTACGTCATCCCGCCGTTCATGATGCACGGGGACGTCGTCAAGGGCGTCATGAGCCAGACAGAGATGGACGCCATGATGTACAAGATCGAGGGCGAGGACCTGTACCTCATCGGCACGTCCGAGCACTCGATGATCGGTCGCTTCATCGACCAGATCCTGCCGGAGGCGCAGATGCCGCTCACGCTCACGTCGTATTCGCCGTGCTTCCGCAAGGAGGTCGGCAGCCACGGGCTGGAGGAGCGCGGCGTGTACCGCATCCACCAGTTTGAAAAGCAGGAGATGATCGTCGTCTGCCGCCCGGAGGAGTCGATGGATTGGTACGACAAGCTCTGGCGCAACTCCGTGGAGCTGTTCCGCGATTTTGAGATCCCCGTCCGGCAGCTCGAATGCTGCTCCGGCGACCTTGCCGACCTCAAGGTCAAATCGTGCGACATCGAGGCTTGGAGCCCGCGGCAGCAGAAATATTTTGAGGTCTGCTCGTGCTCGAACCTCGGAGACGCGCAGGCGCGCCGGCTCAACATCCGCATCCGCGGCGAGGACGGCAAGACGTACCTTGCCCACACGCTCAATAACACCTGCGTCGCGCCCCCCAGAATGCTCATCGCATTTTTGGAGAACCATTTGCAGGCGGACGGCAGCGTGACCATCCCCAAGTGCCTCCAGACGTACATGGGCGGCAAGGAAGTGCTGATCCCGAAGCACTAAAAAAGACGAAACGCACCCTGTAGGGGTCGATGCCGCGCTCTCCCCGGCAATACGCAATCGCAAAATTGCGCACGCCATCGGCGAAACCGTAAAACGCTCTGTAGGGGCGGACGACCCTGTCCGCCCGTTTGGCAATCACAAATTTGCCGCAACGTTTCGTGAAAACGATCATGCCTACCAAGCGGGTCGATGTGGGCATCGACCCCTACAAAAAATGTACGGATTCGCCGGGGTGCATTCGTGTTCGCCCATGCATACCGCCGGGCGGACAGAGTCGTCCGCCCCTACAAATGCATCGCAGCAATGAGAAAAGGGAAGGAGAACCCCCCATGAAAAAATTCTTCGCGGAATTTAAGGAATTTATCTCGCGTGGGAATGTGCTGGACATGGCGATCGGCGTCATCATCGCGACCGCGTTCGGCAAGATCACCGCAAGTCTGGTCAGCGACGTGTTCATGCCGTTCATCGGCTGGCTGATCGGCGGCGTCGATCTGTCGGCGCTGAATATCACGCTGCGCCCCGCCGTGCTGGATGCCGCCGGCGAAGTCGTGACCGAGCCGGTCGTCATGGGCATCGGTACGTTCCTCTCGACCGTTATCGACTTCCTTCTGGTGGCGTTCGTGGTGTTTTTGATCGTCAAGGCGTTCAATACCGCCAAGAAAAAGCTCGAAAAGCCCGCCGCCCCCGAAGAACCCGCCGCGCCCCCCGAGCCGAGCAATGAAGAAAAGCTCCTCATTGAGATCCGGGATCTGCTGAAGGAGAAAAAGTAATCGTAAAGCGCCCCCGCAGCGATGCCGCGGGGGCGCACTTGACAAATCCGGCGCGTTGGGTATAATAGGAATAGAGTATCACAGCGAACGGTTGTGACTCGGTTATTTATGAGGGAATCGTGGCAACGATGCCACCAAAACCGTCACTTTGCCGAGTGGCGGTTTTGGCTTTTCATGCGTATCGTTACGGTAAAACCAAAAATAATGTAAAAACGAGGAGAGGCAAATGCCTCTCCTCGGTTTTTACTTAAACTTCTGCCATTCCCGCACCGCCTGCTGATCGCAGCGGTTATTTTTTTCGTTTGCGGCGTGACCCTTGACCCAGTGGTAGTGCAGCTCGTGCTGGCTCACCAAGCCCAGCAGCAGCTCCCAGAGGTCGGGGTTGAGGGCGGGCTTTTTGTCGGATTTCACCCAGCCGCGCTTGCGCCAGCCCCATGCCCAGCCCTTTTCCAGCGCGTCAATGACGTACTTGGAGTCGGAATACAGCTCCACCACGCACGGCTCTTTGAGCGCCAGCAGCGCCTGAATGACCGCCGTCAGCTCCATGCGGTTGTTCGTGGTGACCTCTTCGCCGCCGGAGATCATTTTTTCCACGCCGCCGTACTCCAAAATCGCCGCCCAGCCGCCCGGACCGGGATTGCCGGAGCACGCACCGTCGGTGTAGACGGTCACGGTTTTCATGCCAGCTCCTCCGGGGTCTCGGCGGCTTCCTCGTCCTCGCGGTCCACGCGGCTGACGGAGATGACCTGATTGCCCTCGCCGAGGCGCATGAGAATGACGCCCTGCGTGCCGCGCTTGTAGGTGTTGATGTCCGCCGCCGCCATGCGGATGAGCACGCCGCCGTTTTCGATGAGCATCACGTCGTCGCCGTCGTCCACGATGGCAACGCCCGCGACCTGCCCGGTCTTGGCGGTGAGATTGTAGTTTTTAAGACCCTTGCCGCCGCGGCTCTGCGCGCGCCGTTCGCCCGCGTCGTCGCCGCGCAGGTATTCCTCCAGCGCCGTGCGCTTGCCGTAGCCGTTCTGCGTCACGGTCAAAAGCTCCTTGCCGGGCTCTGCGATGCCCGCGCCGACGATGTAGTCGCCCGCGCCCAGCGCCATGCCGCGCACGCCCGCCGCGTCGCGCCCCATGACGCGCACGTCGGTCTCGCAGAAGCAGATCGCCATGCCGCCCGCCGTTGCGAGAATGATGTTGTTTTCGCCGCTTGTTTTGAGCACGGCGATCAGCTCGTCGTCCTCGGCGATCGTCAGCGCGCGGATGCCCGCCTTGCGCGCGGTGTACAGCGCCGACAGCTCCAGCCGCTTGACTGTCGCGTTTTTCGTGACGAGCATCAGGTAATCCTCGTCAAAATCGTGCACGGTGATGCCCGCCGTCACACGCTCGCCCGCCTCCAGCGGCAGGATGTTGACGATATTCGTGCCCTTCGCGGTGCGCCCCGCCTCCGGGATCTGATAGCCCTTGCGCCGGTGCACGCGCCCGCGGTTCGTGAAGAACAGCAGATAGTCGTGCGTGGAGGCGGAGAACACGCTCTCCACAAAATCCTCCTCGCGCGTCGTCATCCCGGTCACGCCGCGCCCGCCGCGCCGCTGCGCGCGGTACGTCGCCGCCGGGACGCGCTTGATATACCCCGCGTGCGAGAGCGTAAAGACGCACTGCTCCTCCTCGATGAGATCCTCGATGTCCAGCTCATCCTCGACGTCCTGAATTTCGGTCTTGCGCTCGTCGCCGAACCTGTCGCGGATGGCGATCAGCTCGGTCTTCAGCACGCCCTTGAGCATTTCTTCGCTCGCCAGCAGCTCGCGGTAATATTCGATGCGCTTTTCCAGCTCGTCGTATTCGTTTTGCAGCTTCTCGCGCTCCAAGCCCTGCAAACGCTTGAGCTGCATATCCAGCACGACCTGCGCCTGGATCTCGGACAGGTCAAAGCGCGCCATCAGGCGCTCCTTCGCGTCGTCGTATGCCTCGCGGATGGTCTTGATGACCTCGTCGATGTTCTCCTCCGCGATGAGCAGACCCTGCAAAACGTGCTGGCGCTCCAGCGCCTTTTTAAGGTCAAACTGCGTCCGGCGGGTGATGATCTGCTCCTGATAGGCGAGGTATTCGTCCAGAATGTGGCGCAGCGAGAGAATTTTCGGCTGCTTCTGGTCATTGACCAGTGCCAGCATCGTCACGCCGAACGTCGTCTGCATCTGCGTCTGCGCAAAGAGGCGGTTGAGCACGACCTGCGGGTTCGCGTCTTTCTTCAGTTCAATGACGATGCGCATCCCGTTGCGGTCTGTTTCGTCGCGGATGTCGGAAATGCCCTCCAGCCGCTTCTCGCGCACCTGCTCCGCCATAGCAGCGATGAGCTGACGCTTGTTGACCTGATAGGGAAGCTCCGTGACGATGATCCGCTCGCGGTTCTGCCCGTATTCCTCAAACTCGGCGCGGGCGCGGACGGTGATCTTGCCGCGCCCCGTGGCATACGCCGCGCGGATGCCGCTGCGCCCCATGATGATGCCCTTCGTCGGGAAATCAGGACCTTTGACGTATTCCATCAGGTCCGCCAGCTCCGCCTCGGGGTTATCGAGGATGCAGACGCACGCGTCGATGACCTCGCGCAGGTTGTGCGGCGGGATATTCGTCGCCATGCCGACGGCGATGCCCGCCGAGCCGTTTACCAGCAGGTTCGGAAAGCGCGCCGGGAGCACGCGCGGCTCTTTTCTCGATTCGTCAAAGTTCGGGTCCCAATCGACGGTGTCCTTTTCGATGTCGCGCAGCATCTCGTTCGAGAGCTTCGACATCCGCGCCTCGGTGTAGCGGTACGCCGCCGGGGGGTCGCCATCGACCGAGCCGAAGTTGCCGTGCCCGTCCACGAGCGGATAGCGCATGGAAAAATCCTGCGCCATGCGCACCATCGCGTCATACACCGACGCGTCGCCGTGCGGATGATACCGCCCCAGCACGTCGCCCACGCAGGTGGCGGATTTTTTAAACGGCTTGTCGGCGGTGAGGTTGTCCTCGTACATGGCGTAGAGAATGCGCCGGTGCACGGGCTTTAAGCCGTCGCGCACGTCCGGCAGCGCTCTGCCGACAATGACGGACATGGCGTAGTCGATGTAGGAGCTTTTCATCTCCTGCACCAGCTCCGATTCCACGATCGCCTGCTCCGGGAACAGAATGTCCTCAGGCTTGTAGTCTTTCTTGTGTGCCATAAAACGTCTCCTTTTCAAACGCAGGAGTTAAGATCATATTGAAATACACCGAAAAATCGGTCGAGTTGCAACGAATTTGCAAAATCTACCCCCATTGCTGTAGGGGCGGGGTTCTACCCCGCCCGCGCGGCAGAATGTTGCAGATTTGAATGCACCAATGCGGAACGATATGCACCCGTAGGGGCGGACGCCTCTGTCCGCCCGGCGGTACGCGTCCGCAAAATCGGACGCACCGATGCGAATCCGCACCACATTTGTAGGGGTCGATGCCCACATCGACCCGTATGACGCGCGACCGTTCTTACGATACGCCGCGGCAAATTTGCCGCTGCCCCAATGGGCGGACAGAGGCGTCCGCCCCTACAGGACGTTGTGCGTGTTCGCCGAAAATGCGTGCAATTTTGCGATTGCATCCTGTCGGGTCGATGTGGGCATCGACCCCTACGGACATTTTTCGTATTTGCCATCCGTTGTGCAAATTTTCCCGTGCGCCCTGCACGGGCGGCAAGCCCCTCCCCTACATTACGACGAAATGCGGGGGCGCGTCAAAACGCATCAAATATCCAAATTCACCACATATTTCGCATTTTCCTCAATGAACTCCTTGCGCGGCTCGACTGCCTCGCCCATGAGGACGGTGAAGATCTGGTCTGCCGCCACGGCGTCGTCCAGCGTGATGCGGCGCAGAGTTCTTGTGGTGGGGTCCATCGTCGTCTCCCACAGCTCGTGCGGGTTCATTTCGCCCAGACCCTTAAAGCGCGAAATATCGACCTTCGCGTTGGGGTTGTCGGCGCGCAGCTCGGCGGAAATCTGATCGCGCTCCGGGTCGGAATACGCCACGCGCTGCGTTTTGCCGCGCGTGAGCTTATAAAGCGGCGGCACGGCGGAGTAGACATAGCCCTGCTCGATGAGCGGCCGCATAAAGCGGAAAAAGAACGTCAGCAGGAGCGTCCGAATATGGCTGCCGTCCACGTCGGCATCCGCCATGATGATGATCTTGTGATAGCGCAGCTTTTCCAGATTAAACTCGTCGCCGATGCCCGCGCCCAGCGCGGTGATGACGGGCTGGAGCTTGTCGTTTCCGTACACGCGGTCGGCGCGCGCCTTCTCCACGTTCAGCATCTTGCCCCACAGCGGCAGGATCGCCTGAAAGCGCGAGTCGCGCCCCTGCGTCGCCGAGCCGCCTGCGGAGTCGCCCTCGACGATGTATAATTCCGTCAGCGCCGGGTCGCGGTCGTTGCAGTCGCGCAGCTTGTCGGGCATCTGCCCGGACTCCAGACCCGTTTTGCGGCGGATGGCGTCCTTTGCCTTGCGCGCCGCCTCGCGCGCGCGGCTCGCCATCATCGCCTTTTCCAGAATGAGCTTGCCCACGGCGGGGTGCTCCTCCAGATAGATCGTGAGCTGCTCGGTCACGATGGAATTGACCAGCGTGCGCATGGTGGCGTTGCCGAGCTTCGCCTTCGTCTGTCCCTCAAACTGCGCGTCGGTGAGCTTGACGGACACAATGGCGGTCAGCCCCTCGCGCACATCGTCGCCGGAGACCTTGTCGTCATTTTTCAGGATGCCCTTCTGCACGCCGTAGCTGTTGAGCACGTTCGTCAGCGCCCGCTTGAAGCCCTCCTCGTGCATACCGCCCTCCGGCGTGTGGATGTCGTTTGCAAACGAGACGATCGTCTCGGCATACGAGTCGTTATACTGCACGGCGATCTCGGCGGAGTCGTCGCCCTTTTTGCCGGACATATAGATGACGTCCTCGTGCAGCGGCGTTTTGTGGCGGTTATACCAGCGCGCGAACTCGCGGATGCCGCCCTCGTAGCACATCGCGTCGCGCCGGTCCTTTTCGGGGCGCTCTTCGGCTTCGCGCCGCTCGTCGGCGATGGAGATGTGCAGCCCCGCATTTAAGAATGCCTGCTCGCGCATCCGCGTGTGCAGAATTTCGTAGTCGTATTCCAGCGTGTCGAACATCTCGCCGTCTGGCTGAAAGGTGACGGTCGTGCCGTGCTTGTCGGTCGTGCCGATCACGCGCATTTCCTGGGTAATTGCGCCGCGCGAGAATTTCATCTGATAGATCTTCCCGTCGCGGCAGACCTCGACCTCCAGCCACTCCGACAGGGCGTTGACGACCGACGCGCCCACGCCGTGCAGACCGCCGGAGACCTTGTAGCCCCCGCCGCCGAACTTGCCGCCCGCGTGCAGCACCGTGAACACGACCTCAAGAGCCGGCTTGCCGGTCTGCGGCTGAATGTCCACGGGGATGCCGCGCCCGTCGTCCTCGACGGTGATGGTGTTGCCCTCGTTGATGGTCACGCGGACGTGCCGGCAGTAGCCCGCCAGCGCCTCGTCGATGGAGTTATCGACGATCTCATAGACAAGATGGTGCAGCCCCGAGCTGCTGGTCGAGCCGATGTACATACCGGGGCGCTTGCGCACCGCCTCCAGCCCCTCCAGCACCTGGATCTGACTGCCGCCATATTCCTGTTCTATCGTTTGATTCTGTTCGCTCATAAAAAGCTCCTCTCAGCTTGCATATACGATCGGTCGCCCAGCTCCGCCGCACCCAAAAGGCTTCCCCTCGGGGGGAAGCTGTCGCCGCAGGCGACTGATGAGGGGAAGGGTCGTTATTTCTGAGCTGTCACGCGTTTCATCGTACCGTAGGGGCGGGGCTTGCCCCGCCCGTGCAGGTTGCAGATACATAATTTGCACGCGCCGATGCAAACCCGCACGCATGATCGACGTGCGCTCCTCGTAAGGCTCCCTTGTGTAAAGGGAGCTGTCGCCGAAGGCGACTGAGGGATTGCGCGGTAGGCATTCACAAACCCGCACACACCATCGGCGACCTCGTAGAATCTTCTAAATCTGCGTAGGGGCAGGGTTCTACCCCGCCCGCGCAGGATGCACCAATAAATTCGCACAACGTTTTGTAGGGGCGGACGCCTCTGTCCGCCCGGCGGTACACACCTGCAAAAACGGACGCGCCAATGCGAATACGCAATCCGTTTGTAGGAGTCGATGCCCACATCGACCCGCACGCCGCACGCCCATTTTTTATGATACGTTGCGGCAAACCTGTGATTGCTCAACGGGCGGACAGAGCCGTCCGCCCCTACAAAGGTGCGGTGCAAATCCGTCTATTCCTCAAACCTCTTTTGCAGCACCTGCGCACTATTCTTCGTCAAATACACCCGCTGCATTCCGTATTCCTGCGTCAGCACGAACGACTTGGGCAGCGAATCGGTTGCTTCCACGACCTCGCCTGCCGCTTCGGCGCGGGATAAAAACGCGCGGGACTGCTTGGACCAGCTCACGTTATCCAGATCAAAAATGCCGATCACCGCGCTCTCGCGCACCGACAGCTCCAGTCCGATCTCCCGAAACATCTCATCCCTCCCGCAGCGTGCCCGCCGCGATGTGCATGGTTTTGCCGAGGTCCGTCAGGCGGTCTGTTTCGCAGCAGGTGATGAATACCTGCCCGGTGCGGATCTGGTTCAGCACAAAATCCTGCCGCCGCGCGTCCAGCTCCGACAGCACGTCGTCCAGCAGCAGCACCGGCTCTTCGCCCGTGTCGCGCCGCAGCAGCTCCCGCTCGGCGAGCTTCAGGCTGATGGACGCCGTGCGCGTCTGCCCCTGTGAGGCAAAGCTCTTGACGGGCTTTTCGTCAATGGACGCCTCAAAATCATCTTTATGCGGTCCTGTCAAACACTGACCCGACTCCAGCTCCGCGCGGTAATGCCGCTCCTGATGAAGGAGGATCGCCTCAAACAGCTCTTTTCGCGGCGCAAACGGATCGTCGATGGTCGAAACGGTCTGATAGCGCAGCCGGAGCTGCTCCCGCCCGCCCGAAAATTCGCGGTGATACGCCTCCGCCGCCTCTTCCAGCGTACAAAGATAGCGCGCGCGGTACTCGATCAGCACCGCGCCCACCTGCGCCATGCGATAATTATATTCCGGCAGCGGCTCTAAAAGCGACGGCATGACGGCGCAGTCCTTTAAAATGCGGCTTTTCTGCTCCTGTAAGCGCCCGTACTCCGCCAGCGCCGCCGCGTATGCCGGGCGGAGCTGGCACAGCGCCGTGTCGATGAGCTTGCGCCGTCCCGCCGCGCCGCCGCGCAGCACCTGTAATTCCTCCGGGCAGAACAGCACCGTGGTCAGCACGCCCGACAGCCCCGCCGCCGACTTCTGCTTCACGCCGCCGATGTAGAGCTGCCGCGGCCGGCGCGCGGCAAAAAGCACCGCACGCAGCGTCTGCTCGCGCTCTGCGCCCGTCAGCTCCGCCTGCAAGTCGCAGAACTCCGCGCCAAAGCGGATCAGCTCCTGCGGCTTTGCCGTGCGGAAGCTGCGCCCGGTCGATAAATACCCGATGGCTTCCAGCAGATTTGTCTTGCCCTGCGCGTTGTCGCCGACGAGCAGATTCACGCCCGGCACAAATTCGGCGTCCAGGTGCTCATAATTGCGGAAATCATACAGCCGCAGCCGGTCGAGCCTCATGCGTCCGTCTCCGCCACGCGCCAGGTGTTCTGCAAAAACGTGACCGTGTCGCCCGGGCGGAGCTTTTTGCCCCGCTGCGTGCACGTTTCACCGTTCACCTGCACCTCGCCGTTGACAATGAAGTTTTTCGCCATACCGCCAGATTCGACGGCGTTTGCGAATTTGAGAAAATCCTGCAATTTAATAAATTCCGTCGTGATGGGGATGTCGATCGGCGCGTCCGACAGCTTTTTTGTCACCCGTACCTTCATCTCATTCCCCCGCCTTCAGCCGCACCGGCAGCACCATGTACGAGTATTTTCCGCTGCCGTCGCACGGATTGAGCACGATCGGGCTGAGCCCGTTGATGAGCTCCAGCGAGACCTCCTCCGTCGGCACGGCGCGCAGCGCGTCGAGCAGATATTTGCAGTTGAAGCCGATCTCAAGGTCCTTGCCGTCGCCCGCGATGGGGCACACGTCGTGCGCCTCGCCGATGGTGGACGTGGTGCGGAAATCGACCTCGTTATGACCCAGACGGCAGCGCACCGGGCTTTTGAGCTTTTCGGAGATGATGAGTCCCACGCGCTCGATGGAGTCTGTGATCTGCGAGACATTCGCCGTCACGCGGATGGGGTTATCCTGCGGCAGCACCTTGCGCCAGTCGAGGAACTCGCCGTCGAGAATGCGGCACACGAGCGTCGCGTCGCCCATCTTGAACAGGATGTGCTTCGTGCCAAGGTAAATGACCGCGTCGTCGGTGTCGTCCGTCAGGATCTTTTCGCATTCCTTGAGCGCCGCCGCCGGCGCGACGAAGCGCAGCTTGCGCTGCAAGCTCTCTTCTGGGAACCAGCGCCGCAGCGCGAGCCGGTAGCCGTCCACGGCAACGACCGTGACGCTCTCGTCCTCGATCTCAAACAGGCAGCCGGTGTGCACCGGGCGCGCGAAATTCTCGCTCGCCGAAAAGATCGTGCCGGAGATCATCTCGCGCAGCTCCGTCTGCGGGATGCGGATGCCCTTGTCGGATTCCACGTCCGGCAGCTCCGGGTAATCGTCGGCGCTCGTCGCCGTGATGGTAAACGACGAGATGCCGCCGCGGATGGAGACCTTGAAATTTTCGTCCACCTGCACGCTCACCGTATCGTCCGGCAGCTTGCGGATGATGTCAAAGAACAGACGCGCGGGCATGATGCACGCGCCGGGCTCGGCGATGTCGGCGTCCAGACCCACGGTGATGCCCGTTTCCAGATTGTAGCCCGTCAGCATGACCTTAAACTCGCCCGCCTTCAGCAAAATGCCCTCCAGCGCGGGGATGGCGCTTTTCTGCGCCACCGTGCGCGAGGCGACGGAGATCGCCGAGACGAGCCGGACTTTTTCACAGGTGAATTTCATTTCAGCACCTCTTTCCCCCTTCTTTTATAGAAAGGAAGGGAATATATTCGTAGTAAGACGTAGTAGGGCGTTCGAGCTGTGGAAAACCCCAATCCAGCCAGAAATCGCAAGGGTTTTTTCTCCACAAGCCCATGTGGAAAAGTAACAGCCTTTCCACAGCCCCATCTGTGAAACACCCGTTTCACAGTATTCCACATTATGCCCGTGCACAAAACACAAACCGTGTGGAGAAGTTGCACGCAGGAATCGCCGCGCGCCGCCGCGTTTCGTCGTACCGTAGGGGCGGGGCTTGCCCCACCCGGCAGGATGTACCACCGAAATTGTACAACAAACGGAGACCTCGCATAACGTCCGTAGGGGTCGATGCCCACATCGACCCGGCAGAATGCAATCGCAAAATTGCACACGCCATCGGCAAAAACGTAAAACGTTCTGTAGGGGCGGACGACTCTGTCCGCCCGTGGGGCACGACCGATTTCGCCGCAACATTTCGTAAAAACGGAAATACGCCCCGCGCGGGTCGATGTGGGCATCGACCCCTACAAGCGTTGTACGGATTCGCATAGGTGCGCCTGTGTTTGCAGGTGCATACCGCCGGGAGGGGTAGAACCCCTCCCCTACGCAGCGGGGGTAAATTTACCGTTACAGCCGATTATTGATGCTCGCCGTAATATCGCGCAGCGTATCATTTACGGGGCTTCTGCGGTCGAGCAGCGCGGCGTCGATCTTCTTGAGCGAATGGATGACCGTTGCGTGGTCTCTCCCAAACTCGCGCCCGATCTCGGGCAGTGACAGATTCGTCATCTTGCGGATCAGATACATGGCGATCTGCCGCGCCTCCACGGTCGCCTTATTTTTGAGCGTCCCGCGCAGCACCTGCTCCTCAATCGAATAGAACCGGCAGACCTCCGAAATGATGATCGCCGGCGTGGGGATCGCCTCGGTCTCGCCCTTGTGCATATCCTTGATGCACCGCGCCACGTGCGGCACGTCCATCACCAGCATCGACAGGTCGTGATACGCCTTGAGCCGCTTGACCGTGCCCTCGATCTGGCGGATGTTCGTCGTGATGTTCTCGGCGATGTACGCGCACACCTCCGGCGGCATTTGCAGCCCGATGCTGTCGCATTTGTTCGTGATGATGGCAAGCCTTGTTTCATAATCCGGGGGAGTAATATCCGCCAGCAGACCCCACTCAAAGCGCGTTTTCAGCCGGTCCTCCAGCTTCAGCATCTCCTTCGGCGGACGGTCGGCGGTCAGCACGATCTGGTGGTGATTTTCCCACAGCGTGTTGAACGTGTGGAAAAATTCCTCCTGCGTGGATTCCTTGCCCGCGATGAACTGAATATCGTCCACCAAAAACAGGTCCGCGCCGCGGTATTTGTTGCGGAACTCGACGTTCTGCCCCTTTTTGACCGCCTCGATCAGCTCGTTCGTGAACTGGTCGCCCTTGATGTACACGATGTTGTAATCGGGGTGCGTCTTGCGAAGCTGCGCCGCGATGGCGTACAGCAGATGCGTTTTGCCGAGCCCCGACGGGCCGTAAATGAACAGCGGGTTATACGAATCGGCGGGCTTGTTCGCCACCGCCAGCGCCGCCGCGTGGGCAAAGCGGTTCGACGGGCCGACCACGAACGTGTCGAATGTGAACTGCGGGTTGCTGTCCACAAAATCGCCCGCGCCGCCGCTGTTCTGGAAGCTCTCCAGCTCGTCCTCGCACAAAACGACGAGCTCCGGCACGCGGTCAAACAGCTCCGCGAGCGCCCCGCGGATGTAATCGCCGCAGCGCGTGCGGATAAAATCGCGCCGGAACGCCGTGGGCGTGTACAAAACGAGCCGCTTTTCCGTCAGCTCGACGACCTCCGCGTCGTCAAACCAGGCAGACACGATCTCCCCGGTCAGCCGGCTTTCCATATAGCTCAGGACGCGCGCCCAAACATACGCCGAAGAGTACACCGCAAAGCCCCCTTTTCCCTCAAAATACAACAGGAAACACCCTGAAAAAATCCAAAATTATGCGACAATATTGTACCACAAAAACGCCGCTTTTGCAAGGGATACATTATTAAATAAAAAACTGGTGCACACAACCGTGCAACCAAAACGGATAAAATGACAAAAAACACCCACGCCGTGACCGAGCCGCAGCGAGACGCTGTCGCCGCTCCCCAAAGGCTTCCCTTGGTGACCAAGGGAAGCTGTCAGTCGAAGGCTGACTGAAGGGATCAGAATGCTGCCGCTTGCAGAGCGCCACCCGGTGGTGCGGCAGAACGTACACCTTCTCATCCCTTCCGTCACGGCTGCGCTGTGCCACCTCCCCTTGGTCACCAAGGGGAGGCTTTGGTGCATCCCGTTCCGCATTGGTGCATTCAAATTTGTCCTTGTATTCTGCCGGGAGGGGCAAGCCCCTTCTCTACATTACGACGAAAAACCCACACCCATAAAAAACCCCCGCCGGAATTTCTTCCGGCGGGGGTTTGATCTTACAAATATTCCTTCAGCACGCGCACCAATCTCAGCGCTGCCCTCTCATACTCCGTCCTTGACGCTTCCGCGCTCAACCGCTCGCCCTCCGTCAAAAACGCACCCGGATAGCGCCAATCGACGATCTTCGCCCGCACGGCGGGGGAATCCTCCGTCACGCCGTCCGGGAGCAGGAGCGCGCTGTATGCGCCTGCCGCGCCGCACTGGGCGTCCCGCGGCAGCTCCGGCAGAACCGGGGCGGCATATGCCCGCACGCCGTCTGCAAACGCCGCCGCCAGCGCCGCGCCGACCGCAGGCACGGGCGACCAGTCCGTGATCTTCGGCGCAATGCACCACACCGCGCCGTACTCGCGCGCCTCGCGCCCGACCGCCGCGCCGACCGCGCGCACGAGCGCCGGGTCAAAGCTGCACGCCAGCAGCGCTGCCGCCGGGAACGCCGTGCAGCTCTGCCGCCGCGCGACGTGCCCCTCTTCATCCAGAATTTCCGCTTCGAGGGACAAGCTCGTCCCGCCGCCGCAGACCGCCGCCGCCGCGATGCCGTACTCCGGCAGCCCCGGCGTCTGCCACAGCGCGCCCTCGACCACGCCCTCCGGCGCTTCCAGCGCGCCGCACAGCCGCCGCAGCTCCAGATCGTCCAGCGCCGCGATCAGCGAAAAGACCGAGCACTCGCCGCGCCGCAGCTCGGCAAGATCATGCGCCTGCCCGTCGCCGCGGCAGCCGGTGAAGCGGTCGCCCCGCCGCCGCGCCACGCGCGGGAGATTGCGGTTTTGCAGGCGCATCGCGCGCCCCCGCACCGCCGCCAGAGCCTCCTGCTCCTCCGCCGTCAAAGCGGGGGCGGCAGGGTCGGGAGCATCGTCAATTTGTCCGCCGGGGGCGCACGCCTGCACGATGGCGCTGTGCGGCACGAGCACGCTGCCCGCCGCGCAGGCGCTTGCCGCGTTCGTGCCGATGTAAAAGTCATAGTACCCCGCGCCCAGCACATACCCGGCGCTCCCGGCGCGCCGGACGGCGCAGTCCGTGATGGAAAATTCGACCGTGACCGCCTGCCCCTCGCCGGGCGCGAGCAGCCCGGTCTTCTGCCAGCCCATCAGGCGGCGGACGGCGTGTCCGCCCTGCGCGGGCAGGTCGCACCAGACCTGCACCAGCTCCTGCGCGGGCTGCGATTCGGAATGATTTTCAATGTGTGCCGTCAAAATGACGCGGCAGCCGTCCAGCGCCGCCGAATAGCCGACGATCTCCGGCGCGCCGTAGCCCAGTCCCCAGCCGAACGGGAAGTCTCCCCACGCGCGCGCCAAACGCCCCGTAGGCACGATCTTTCCCGTCAAAAGGTCGCACAGCGCCGCGCCCATCTCCTGCCCGCCGAGTCCCGCGTACACGATCGCGGGGCACTGCGCCGCCTCACCGAGCTCTAACCCAAGCGGCGTGTTGAGAACCAGCACCGTCCGCTCAAACACCGCGCGCACGCGCCGGATGAGCGCCAGCTCGTGCTCGGTCAGTGTCCGTGTGTCGCGGTCAGACCGCGCAATGACCACGATCGCCGCGGCGTTTTCCTCCCGCAGGCGCGACAGGTCGAGCGCGGCGGCGTCTAGCTCGCCGTCGAGGGGGTCTTTGAGTGCCGCGTTGCGATAGCGGTGCGCCAGCAGACCGTCCGGGACGATGCGGCGGCTCGCGCAGAGCGCGTCCAGAATGTTCCCCTTTTTCCAGGGATGAATGTCCGCCGGACAAAGACACGTCCGAATTTGCCCCGCGCCGAACACGGCGACGGGCATGGGCGTGCCGTCCTCCAGCGGCAGCAGCGGCAGCGTGCCGCCGGTGTTTTTGAGCAGCACCATGCTCCCGGCGGCGGCAGTGCGCGCCAAAAGCGCGTGATCGGACATTCTGGGCGTGATCTCCATGGCATCCTCCATCCGCGCCAAAAGCGGGCGCGGTTTTTTGTATTCAAGAAAAGTATAGCATAAATTTCGGGTGGAAGCAATCCTAAGACGCGGGTTTTGCACGCACGATCGATGCGCGCTCCCGTAAAGGCTCCCTTGTGTAAAGGGTCGATTCCCCCTATCAGGGGGAAATGTCCCGAAGGGACAAAGAGGGTAGGGATGCTGTCAGCGAAGCTGACTGAGGGATTGTGCAGCACGCACTTGCAGAAGCGAATGCATTATCGGCGACCTCATACAATCTCCCAAACTAGCGTAGGGGCGGGGTTCTACCCCGCCCGCGCAGGGCGCACCATCAAAATTGTGCAACGAACGGCGACCACATACCATGTTTTGTAGGGGCGGACGCCTCTGTCCGCCCGTTGGGCAATTGCGGATTTGCCGCAACGCTTCGTGAAAATGGTCGTGCGTCCTGCGGGCGGACAGGGTCGTCCGCCCCTACGGGTGCATACCGTTTCGCATTGGTGCGTGCGGGTTTGCGGCGTTATTCTGCCGGGAGGGGCAGAGCCCCTCCCCTACGGCAATTGTGATAGATTGTACGGATTCGCATTGGTGCGTCCAGATTTGCAAATGCCTACCGCACAATCCCTTCGTCACGGCTTCGCCGTGCCACCTCCCTTTACACAAGGGAGCCTTTGGTGCGTGCAAAACCCCCGAACGGCATTGCCGTTCGGGGGCACATTTTATTCCTCGCTGACGATCTGGATACCCGCGGACGCGCCGATGCGATCCGCGCCGGCGGCGATCATTTTGAGCGCAGTCTCCCGGTCTCGGATGCCGCCCGCCGCCTTGACCTGCACGGCGGGGCTGACGCTTTTGCGCATGAGCGCCACGTCGTGCTCCGTCGCGCCGCCGCTTGAGAAGCCGGTGGAGGTCTTGACGAACGCCGCGCCGACGGACTCGGCGAGCTGGCACGCGCGCACCTTTTCCGCGTCCGTGAGCAGGCACGCCTCGAGGATGACCTTCACAATCGCGCGGCCCGTCACCGCTTCCACCACCGCGCCAATCGTCTCGCGCACGGTCTCGTCGTCGCCCGCCTTGAGCGCACCGATGGGGAGCACCATGTCGATCTCCGACGCGCCGTCCTCGGCGGCGCAGCGCGCCTCATACGCCATGGCGCGCGGCGACATCGCGCCCAGCGGGAAGCCGACCACGCAACACACGGCAACGCCGCGCCCGCGTAGGCACTCGTGCGCGAGCCTTGCGTAGCAGCTATTGACGCACACGGACGCGAACTGGTATTCCTCCGCCTCCGCGCAGAGCTTTTTGATCTGCTCAGGCGTTGCGTCGGCTTTTAAGAGCGTGTGGTCGATGTATTTTGCAAGCGGTTTTTTGAGCTGAACTTCTGCCATAAACGATCCCTCCAAAAAAAGCTGCCCCGCCCGGCGGGCGGGGCAGTTTCATTATAGCAGATGTTTTATCAACCTGCAAACTGCGAATTATACAGCTCGGCGTAGAAGCCGCCCTTTTGCAGGAGCTGCTCATGCGTGCCGCTCTCCACCACGTCGCCGCCGCGCATGACCAGAATCAGGTCTGCGTTGCGGATGGTGGAAAGGCGGTGCGCGATGACAAAGCTCGTGCGGTCCGCCGTCAGCTCGTCCATCGCGCGCTGGATGAGCACCTCCGTGCGCGTATCGACGGAGCTGGTCGCCTCGTCGAGAATGAGCATCGGCGCGTCCTGGAGCATCGCGCGGGCGATGGTGAGCAGCTGCTTCTGCCCGGCGGAGATGGTGGTCGCCTCGGTCAGCGCGGTGTCAAAGCCGTGCGGCAGGCTGTGCACAAATTTATCAAGACCGCACGCGCGGCAGACGCGCTCAAGCTGCTCATCGGTCACGTTTTCGAGGTTATAGACGAGATTTTCGCGGATCGTGCCCTCAAACAGCCAGGTGTCCTGCAAGACCATGCCGAACAGACTGTGCACCTGATGGCGCGGGATGTCGGCGAGGTTTTCGCCGTCGATCAGAATTTCGCCGCCCGTGAGGTCGTAAAAGCGCATGAGCAGGTTCACCATCGTGGTCTTGCCCGCGCCGGTAGGACCGACGATGGCGACCTTCTGCCCCGGCTGCACCTCGGCGGAGAAGTCGCGGATGATGGGCTTGTCGGGCGCGTCGGGATAGCGGAACTGCACATGGCGGAAGCTCACCGCGCCGCGCCCGATGTTGACTTTTTCGGGGAGTTTTTCCTCATCCGGCAGCTCCTCGGTCTGCAAAAATTCAAAAATGCGGTGCGCCGAGGCGGACGCGGTCTGCAAATTCGTCAGCCCCTGCGCGATCTGCCCAAGCGGCGTGGTGACGAGGCGGACATACAGGATGAACGACACGATCACGTCAAAGCCGATCGTGCCCGCCAGCGCCATCGCCGCGCCGAGCACGCACACGGCAACGTAGGCGACGTTGCTGACCACGGTAATCATCGGCTGCATGATGCCGGACAGGAACTGCGAGCGCCAGTTCGCGTCGTACACAGCGGCGTTCAAGCTGTCGAACGCCGCGCCCACGGGCGCTTCCGCGCGGCTCAGACGCACGACGGTATGCCCGGAGTACATTTCTTCAATGTACCCGCCGAGCTCGCCCAGCGCGGTCTGCCGGGCGGCGAAATATTTCTGCGAGCGCAGCATCACAACGCCCGCCGCGATCAGCCCCACGAGCGTCACAAGCAGCGCCGCCAGCGCCAGCCGCCACTCGGTCAGGAGCATCATCACAACGCAGCCGACAAACTGCGTCCCCGCGCTGATGACCGTGGGCAGCGCGTTCGTCAGCCCCTGCTGGAGCGTGGACACGTCGTTCGTGATGCGGCTGAGAATATCGCCCTGCGCGTGGAAATTGAAGTATTTCTGCGGCACGACGTTGATCTTCCGCGACAGCTCGCCCCGCATCTGATAGGACATTTTGAGCGTCACGTCCGCCATGAGATAGTGCTGCATAAACGTACACAGCGCGCTGAGCGCGTACACCGCCACCAGCAGCACGCCGATGCGCGCCACGGCGGCAAGGTCGATCGTACCGCCCAGCCCATCGGAGATGAGCGCGGCAATTTTGCCGATCTGCCCCGGACCGACGATGGTCAGCGCCGTGCCGAGCATGGCGAGGACGAGCGCGACGATGATGAGCGGCAGCGATTTTTTGAGGTACGCCGCCGTGCGCCGCAGCGCGGGCAGGATGCCGGGGGTTGCGGCATTTTTGTTACGCTTCATGTGCCGCGCCTCCTTCCTGCTGCTCCTGCTGCGAGAGCTGCGAGCTTGCGATCTCGCGGTACACCTCGCACGAGCGCAGCAGCTCCTCATGCGTGCCGCGCCCGACGAGCTCGCCGCGCTCCAAAACGAGAATTTCATCCGCGTGGCGGATGGTGCTGATGCGCTGCGCGACGATGATCTTCGTCACGCCCGCCATCTGCGCCGCCAGCCCCGCGCGGAGCTTTGCGTCCGTGCGGTAGTCGAGCGCGGAGAACGAGTCGTCAAACACCAGGATCTCCGCCCCGCGCGCCAGCGCCCGCGCGATGGCAAGGCGCTGCTTCTGCCCGCCGGAGACGTTGCGTCCGAGCTGCGCGATACGGTGCTGCGCACCCTCCGGGTAGCTGTTTACAAATTCCGCCGCCTGCGACAGGTCGAGCGCCTTTTGAAGCGTTTCGTCCGTCTCCGGCGCGCTGCCGCTGCCGAAAAAGACGTTCGACTGCACCGTGCCGGAGAAAAGCGTCGCCCTCTGCGTCACATAGCCGAGGCGGCTATACAGCGCGTCGAACGTAAACTCGCGCACATCGCGCCCGTCCACGAGCACCTGCCCGCCGGTCACGTCATAAAAGCGCGGGATCAGCCCGATGAGCGTCGATTTGCCGCTGCCCGTCGCGCCGATGATCGCCAGCGTCTGCCCCTTTTCCGCGCGGAACGAAATATGGCTCAGCGCGTCGTCCTGCGCGCCGGGATAGCGGAAGGATACGTCGCGGAACTCGACCGTGCCAGCCTCCGGCGCGTCCTGCGCCTGCCCCGGCGTGACGGCGGGCTGCGCCTCCAGAACGCGCCCGATGCGCTCGGCGGAGACCTGCGCCGCCGGCGCGAGCATGAAGATCATCACCAGCATCATAAACGACATCACAACATACATCGCGTAGGTGCTGAACACGACCACGTTCGTGAACATGGCGAGCCTGCCCGCGGCGTCCGCCGTGCGCTGCACCAGCGCCGCGCCGACCCAGTAGACCGCCAGCGACAGCCCGTTCATCCCTAGCCCCAGCACCGGCTGGATGAGGGAGAAGAGCTTTTGGTTCTTCATCTGCGTGTTCATCATGTCGCGGCTGTACCCATCGAATTTTTCGTTCTGGTAGTCCTCCGCGTTGAACGCGTGCACCACGTTGATGCCGGTCAGATTCTCGCGCGCGACGCGGTTGATCTGGTCGGTGAGCTTCTGCACGATACGAAAGCGCGGCAGGCAGACCCGCAGCACGCACAGGATCGTCACGCACAGCACCACGACCACCGCCGCCGTCACCGCCGACAGCTCCCAGCTCTTGCCGAGGATCTTTGCCACCGCCCATACCGCCATCACCGGCGCTTTGATGACCATTTGCAGACCCATCGCAATGACCATCTGGATCTGCGTGATGTCGTTCGTGGTGCGCGTGATGAGGCTTGGCACGGAAAATTCCTGCATCTCGGCGCTGCCGAGCTCCATCACATGGTGAAACAGGTCCTCCCGGACGGAAAAGCTGAAGCCCGCCGCCGTCCGGGCAGCTAAAAAGCCCGCTGTGATGGCGAGCACGGCGCTTGCCAGCGCGCACAGCAGCATCCGCCCGCCCACGGCGGCAATGTCCGCCGGCAGGCTACCGGGCGTTTTGATGAGCGTGGTCAGGTCGGTCATATAGTCGGGCAGGGCAAGGTCAAAGTAGATCTGCCCCAGCACCAGCAGCGCGCACAGCGCCGCCGTGATAAGCTCCCGCCGCCGCATTCGCCTGAGTAATTTCAGCATGGCAAAATCTCCGTTTCTCGTGAAAAATCTCCTTAAAATATACTTACCAAATATACCGCCGCGATACATAAATTGCATGAACGGAGTGTAAATTTGCCCGGTTTGTGGCGCAGTCCGTAATTCGTCGTAACGCAGGGGCGGGGTTCTACTCCGCCCGCGCAGGACGCACTTGCAAAATCGCACAATGTGCGACGAAAACGCAAAATCTCCGTAGGGGTCGATGCCCACATCGACCCGGCAATGCGCAATCGCAGAATTGCACAATATTCAGCGAAAACGCGAAACGTCCTGTAGGGGCGGACGACTCTGTCCGCCCGTTGGGCAACGGCAAATTTGCCGCAGCGTATCGTAAATACGGTCGTGCGTCATACGGGTCGATGTGGGCATCGACCCCTACAAACGCTTTACGGTTTCGCATTGGTGCATTTGTATTCGCGGGTGCGTACAGCCGGGCGGACAGAGTCGTCCGCCCCTACGGGTGCGTGCGCGTTTGCATTGGTGCGGTCAAATTTGCAGCATCCTGCCGCGCGGGCGGGGCAAGCCCCTCCCCTGCGTTACGACGCTCCCCGGCGCAAAAAAATGCGCCCTCCCAACCGGGAGGGCGCTCACCAATTGACAAATTCTGACGTTCGTGCTACGATAGCTCCAAGGGCGCAAGCCCGGGCAGAGCATCACGCACACGGCGGGCGGTTGTGGCTACATCGGTGGTAAGATGCCGATCACGATCACGTTTCATATCTTCGGATTGACGGTGACGATTCGCATTAAAAGCCAAAACCGCCACTCGGCAAAGTGACGGTTTTGGTGTGGTATAAAACCACGCCGATACATTCCATTTGCTAGAGCCACAACCGTTCGCTGTGATGCTCTGCTTTTATTATACCCACCGCGGCAGATTTGTCAAGCGCTCAGCACAGCTTCGCGCCGGCGGGGATTTTATCATCCACCATGATGAGGTTCAGCTTTTCTTCCCCGTGCTCGGTGTGCACGGCGGACAGGAGCATGCCGCAGGACTCCAGACCCATCATCTTGCGCGGCGGCAGATTCACGATCGCCACCAGCGTCTTGCCAACGAGCGCTTCCGGCTCGTAGAACTTGTGAATGCCCGACAGGATCTGCCGGTCCGTGCCCGTGCCGTCGTCGAGCGTAAACCGCAGCAGCTTGTCGGATTTTTTCACCGCCTCGCAGGCTTTGACCTTCACGGCGCGGAAATCGGACTTGCAGAACGTGTCAAAATCGACCGCTTCCTCCGCATACGGCTCAAGCTCCACCGCCGGCAGGGCGGCTTTTTTCTGCGCCTCGTGCATCGCGTCGAGCTTTTGCAGCGCAGCCTCGGCGTCGATGCGCGGGAAGATCGCCTCGCCCTTGTGGACCGTGACGGTCTGCGGCAGCACGCCCCACTTTTCGGCGGCGTCCCACGTCGTTACGTCCTCTGCCGCGCCGATCTGCGCAAAAATCTTCGCGCAGGACTCCGGCATAAACGGCAGCAGCAGCGTCGTGCAGATGCGCACGGACTCCAGCAGGTTATACAGCACCGCCGCCAGCCGGGGCTTCTTCGCCTCGTCCTTGGCAAGCGCCCACGGCATCGTCTCGTCAATATACTTGTTGGCGCGCTGGATGCACTTGAATACCTCGTCCAGCCCGTTCTGGAGCTGGAATTTTTCCATCTGCTCCATGTAGCGCGCGCGCAGACCCGACAGCATGGCGATGAGGTCGCTGTCAAATTCGCCCGCCTGCCTGTCCTCCGGCAGCGTGCCGCCGAAGTATTTTTCGACCATCGCCGTCGTGCGGGAGACGAGGTTGCCGAGGTCGTTGGCGAGGTCGATATTGATGGTGTTGATGAGCAGCTCGTTGGAGAAATTGCCGTCCGCGCCGAACGGGAACGTGCGCAGCAGGAAGAAGCGCAGCGCGTCCACGCCGAACATCTCCGCCAGCACATAGGGATCGACGACGTTGCCCTTGGATTTGGACATCTTGCCGCCGTCGATGACGAGCCAGCCGTGTCCGTAGACGTGCTTTGGCAGCGGCTCGCCGAGGCTCATGAGCATCGCCGGCCAGATGATGGAGTGGAAGCGGACGATCTCCTTGCCCACGATGTTGATGCCGGGCCAGTATTTTTTATAATCGTCGTAGCGGTCGTTTTCATAGCCGAGCGCGGTGATGTAGTTCGTCAGCGCGTCCAGCCAGACGTATACAACGTGCCTGGGGTCGAACGTGACGGGGATGCCCCAGGTAAAGCTCGTGCGCGAGACGCACAGATCCTCCAGACCCGGGTCGATGAAGTTCTTCACCATCTCGTTCACGCGGCTCTTCGGCTGCAAAAAGTCGGTGTTCACCAGCAGGTCGCGGATGCGATCGGCGTATTTCGAGAGGCGGAAGAAATACGCCTCCTCCTCGGCGTCCACCACGGGGCGGCCGCAGTCCGGGCAGCAGCCGTCCTTGAGCTGCGACTCGGTCCAGAAGCTCTCGCACGGGGTGCAGTATTTGCCCTTGTAGGTGCCCTTGTAAATATCGCCGCTGTCGTACATCTTTTTGAAGATGCGCTGCACCGCCGCGACGTGATAGTCGTCGGTCGTGCGGATGAAGCGGTCGTTGGAGATGTTCATCAGCTTCCACAGGTCGAGGATGCCCTTCGGACCTGTGACGATGTTGTCCACAAATTCCTGCGGCGTGACGCCGGCGGCCTTTGCCTTTTCCTCGATCTTCTGCCCGTGCTCATCCGTGCCGGTGAGGAACATGACGTCCTCGCCCTTCAGCCGGTGATAGCGCGCGATGGCGTCGGTGGCGACGGTGCAGTACGCGTGCCCGATGTGGAGCTTGTCCGACGGGTAGTAGATCGGCGTTGTGATATAGAATGTGTCCTTACATTTTTCGCACATGGAGTAGCCCTCTTTCCTGCCGCGCCCGAATGGAAGGGCGGCAATAATATCCTTACTAGCATACCCGTTTTTGGGGGGAATGTCAACGATTTGACAGCATTTTCGCGAGCTTGCACCGCACCAAAAAGCCTCCCCTTGGTGACCAAGGCTTCCCCTCGGGGGGAAGCTGTCACCGAAGGTGACTGATGAGGGGAAGGGTTCTTATTTTTGAGCTGCCGCGCGTTTGCACAATCCAAAGGCTTCCCTTGGTGACCAAGGGAAGCTGTCGCCGGAGGCGACTGAAGGGATCAGAACGTTGCAGGTTTGCAGAGCGCCACCCTGTGGTGCGGCAGAACGTACACCTTCTCATCCCTTCCGTCACGGCTTCGCCGTGCCACCTCCCCTTGGTCACCAAGGGGAGGCTTTGGTGCAGTCAAAACGCGCCACAGCTCAGAACGTACCACCCTTCTCCTCATCCGTCTCGCTGCGCGAGCCACCTTCCCCTCAAGGGGAAGGCTTTGGTGCATTACAAACGCGGCGGTGCGCCGCGAAAGGGCTCAAAAAAATCAGGCAGCTTGTGCTGCCTGATTTTTTTCACCTTTGATTAGCCAAACACGGCGAGCAGGAAGCCCGCGGCGATGGCAGAGCCGATGACGCCCGCGACGTTCGGACCCATGGCGTGCATGAGCAGGAAGTTCGACGGGTTCTCCTTCTGACCCTCGATCTGCGACACACGCGCCGCCATCGGGACGGCGGACACGCCGGCAGAGCCGATGAGCGGGTTGACCGTGCCGCCGGAGAGCTTGCACATCACGTTGCCGCCCAGCAGACCGCCCGCGGTCGAGATCGCGAACGCGACCAGACCCAGGATGATGATCTTGATGGTCTCAAGACGCAGGAAGTTCGACGCGACCATCGTTGCGCCCACGGACGTGGAGAGCATGATGGTGACGATGTTCATGAGCGCGTTCTGCGACGTGTCGGACAGACGGTCGGTGCAGCCGCACTCGCGGAAGAGGTTGCCCAGCATCAGGCAGCCGACGAGCGGCGCGGTGGAGGGCAGAAGCAGGATGACAAAGATGGACACGATGATCGGGAAGAGGATCTTCTCGGTCTTGGTGACCTCGCGGGTCTGGACCATCTTGATCTGGCGATCCTTCTTGCTGGTCAGCAGCTTCATGATCGGCGGCTGGATCAGCGGGATGAGTGCCATGTACGAATACGCTGCGATGGCGATCGCGCCAAGGAGCTCCGGGGCGAGCTTGTTCGTCAGGAAGATGGCGGTCGGGCCGTCCGCGCCGCCGATGATGCCGATGGAGGCAGCCTGCGGGCCGGTGAAGCCGAGCAGGATCGCGCCGAAGAAGGCGACGAACACGCCGAGCTGCGCCGCCGCGCCGAGCAGCAGACTCTTCGGGTTGGAGATCAGCGGACCGAAGTCGGTCATCGCGCCGACACCCATGAAGATGATCGACGGATAGATGCCCGCCTTGACGCCGATATAGAACACGTCCAGCAGACCCGCGTTCGACAGAACATGACCGTAGCTGTGATAGTACGGGCTGTTCGGGTCAAGGAACGCATCCCACAGCTCGGGGTGATACAGAGCGTTGGTGGCGTTGAGCTCCGCCGTCTGGCTGGTGAAGTAGCTGACGTTTGCAAGCAAACAGCCGAACGCGATGCCGACGAGCAGCAGCGGCTCAAACTTCTTCACGATGCCCAGATACAGCAGCACGCACGCGATGACGATCATCACGAGGCTTTTCCAGCCGTCGCCCATGAAGAACGCCGCGAAGCCGGATTCGTTGACCAGCTTCATCAGGGTTGCGCCTACATTAAATCCCATACCAGTGCCTCCTTACGCCAGAACGACCAGCGGAGCACCCGTATCGACAACAGAACCCTTGGAGGTGGCGACCTGCGCGACGACGCCGTCACGCGGGGCGAGGATCTCGTTTTCCATCTTCATGGCCTCGAGAATGACCAGGATGTCGCCAGCCTTGACGCTGTCGCCCTGGGCGCAGTTGACCTTGAGGATGTTGCCGGGCATCGGGGCTGCGACGACCTCACCGGCGGCAAGAGACGCGGCGGGCGCGGGCGCGGCAGCGGGAGCTGCGGCGGGGGCAGCGGGCGCAGCGGCAGGCGCGGGCGCGGCAGCCGGAGCGGCGGGGACGTAGGCCTCGTACTCGTCTACGAGCATTGCCTTTTCTTCATCGACCTCGACCTCATAGGTCTTGCCATTGAGGGTGATCTTATATTTCATAATCACTGGACCTCCTTGATAGATTTGAAGCGCAGGGTGTTCAGGGGCTTGCCGGTCTTATGGGCGACGATCGCCATGATAAGGGCGGCGTCGCGGTCGGGCGTGCCGTAGAGCTTCAGCTCACCGGCTGTGCCGGGGGCTTCGGGCGCAGCGGGCTTTGCCGCCGCCGGAGCGGGTGCGGGCGCAGCCTGTTTCGGCGCGGCAGCCTTGGCGCTTGCCTGCTTGCCGACCATGATCTTGCCGACGATCATGATCACGACCATCAGCGCGATCAGCCCGATGAACACGACGAGGTAGCCCAGCAGAGCCACCAGACCCGCCGTACCGACGCCGATGTCCTCCATGGCGGCGTTGATCAGGAACAGTTCGTTCATACCGATTCCTCCTTACGCCTCTTCGATCACATACTTGGTGACCTTTTCCTCGTCCGCCTTGCGCTGCTCAAGGAACTTGCGCGTCTGATCCGGGAAGCAGATGTAGCTCATCACGTCCTCGTCGCTGCGGGCAAGCTCGCCCAGCGCTTCCCTGGCGCTCTTGAACTCGTCGCCGGTGCGCTTGCAGTCCTCGTCGCGGCAGTCGATGGGCTTTTCCATGCCGGCCTCCTTCAGGACGCGCGCCTGGATGTCCGCGTTCACGCTTGCGGGCGCGATGCCGTATTCACCCTTGAAGTATGCCTTGACCTCCTTGGAGATCTGCTTGTAGCGCTCGCCGAGCAGGACGTTCGTGACCGCCTGGTTGCCGACCATCTGAGACAGCGGCGTGACCAGCGGGGGATAGCCGAGGTCCTTGCGGACGTTGGGGATCTCCTCCAGCGCGGCGTCGAATTTATCCATTGCCTTCATGTCGGTGAGGTTGGCGATCATGTTGGAGAGCATACCGCCGGGGACTTTGTAGACAAGCGCCTGCGCGTCGGTCGCCATGGACTTGGGGTTGATGCGCCCGGAGTCCACATACTTCTGCTTGATGGGCTTGAAGAAATCGTTGACCTTGTTGATGGCCTCTTCGTTCAGACCCGTCTCGATGCCGTACTGACCGAGGGCGTAGAACATCGTCTCGGTAGCGGGCTGGGACGTGCCATTGGAGAAGCAGGAGGTGGCGCAGTCGATCACGTCGATGCCGCTTTCGATCGCCTTCGTCACAGTCATGTACGCCATGCCGGTAGTGCAGTGGGTGTGCAGGATCAGGGGCATATCGCCCACGGCGTCCTTGATGCCCTTGATGAGGTGCTCCGCCTCATAGGGGCTCATCGTGCCCGCCATATCCTTCAGGCAGATGGTGTCGAAGCCCATGGTCTTGAGCTCCTTGCACATCTCGACATATTTTTCAACGGTGTGCACCGGGCTCTGCGTGTAGCTGATGCAGCCGGAGGCAATGGTGTTCTTGGTGGCGTACTTTTTGGTCGCCTCCAGAGCGGTCGCGATGTTGCGGAAGTCGTTCAGCGCGTCAAAAATACGCAGGATGTCGATGCCGTTCTTGATGGAAAGCTCCACGAACTTTTCCACCACGTCATCATGGTAGTGCTTGTAGCCAAGCAGGTTCTGCCCGCGCAGGAGCATTTGCAGCTTGGTGTTGGGCATGAGCTTGCGGATGTTCCGCAGGCGCTCCCAGGGATCTTCGTTCAGGTAGCGCAGGCAGGAGTCAAACGTAGCTCCGCCCCAGCACTCCGCCGAGTAGTACCCGGCCTTGTCCATCTCCGGCAGGATCGCTTCGTAGTCGGAGTAGGGCAGACGGGTCGCCATCAGGGACTGGTTCGCGTCGCGCAGAACGGTTTCGGTGATCTGAACCTTCTTCATAGAAGAACCTCCATCATATTTTTTCACGTTTCTCTCGAACGTGTGGAATTACGCGGGAATCAGGCTTCCCCTTGGGGGGTCGATTCCCCCTATCAGGGGGAAATGCCCCGAAGGGGCAAAGGGGGTAGGGATAGCTGTCGGCGAAGCCGACTGATGAGGGGAAGGGTCGTGGCTTTTGAGATGCTGCCACGTTTCGCCGTAACGCAGGGGCGGACCTTGCCCCGCCCGTGCAGGATGCACGGGCAAATTTGCACGCATTCTCGGCGATAATGCAATACGTCCGTAGGGGTCGATGCCCACATCGACCCGGCAGTACGCAATCGCAAAATTGCACCCGCCATCGGCGACCCCGTAAAACGTCCTGTAGGGGCGGACGCCTCTGTCCGCCCGTGGGGCATTTGTAAATTTGCCGCAATGCATCGTAAAACGGACGTGCCCCGTGCGGGTCGATGTGGGCATCGACCCCTACAAACATGGTACGGATTCGCATCGGCGCGTCCGTGCTTGCGGGTGCATACCGCCGGGCGGACAGGGTCGTCCGCCCCTACAGGGCATGGTGCGCTGCTGCCGTTCGTTGTGCGGGCTTGTTTTTGCGCTCTGCGCGGGCGGGGCTTGCCCCGCCCGCGCATTACGACGAAAGAATGACTGATCCTGAAAAACGGGCGCGCTGCGCGCGGCGCAGCGCGCCCAAGGCTTCCGATCAGGCGGTCAGGCTCTTAGAGCTTCGGACCGGCGGCGACGAGCGCCTTGCCTGCCTCATTGCCCTCGTACTTGGCGAAGTTCTTGATGAAGCGGGAGGCGAGGTCCTGCGCCTTCTTGTCCCACTCGGAGGCGTCGGCGTAGGTGTCGCGCGGGTCGAGGATCTCGGTGGCGACGCCGGTGAGCTCGGTGGGGATCTCAAAGTCGAAGTACGGCAGCTTCTTGGTGGGCGCGTTGTTGATGTCGCCGTTCAGGATGGCGTCGATGATGCCGCGGGTATCCTTGATGGAGATACGCTTGCCCGTGCCGTTCCAGCCGGTGTTGACGAGGTACGCCTTCGCGCCGCTCTTTTCCATCTTCTTGACGAGCTCTTCCGCGTACTTGGTCGGATGCAGCTCGAGGAACGCCTGACCGAAGCAGGCGGAGAACGTCGGGGTGGGCTCGGTGATGCCGCGCTCCGTGCCGGCGAGCTTCGCGGTGAAGCCGGACAGGAAGTAGTACTT
>CAKUED010000005.1 GCA_934646005.1 uncultured Oscillospiraceae bacterium | reverse complement strand
GACAAGTGCATGGGGATGCTGGAGGCCGTGGGCGAGGTGTTTCCGGACGCCAAATACCAGCGCTGCACGGTGCATTTCTACCGCAACGTCTTCTCTGTTGTGCCCAAATCCAAGGTCAAAATTGTGGCAAAAATGCTCAAGGCGATCCACGCCCAGGAGAGCAAAAAGGCGTCCCGCGAGAAGGCGAAAGCCGTGGTTGCCGAGCTGCGCGCCATGAAGCTGAAGGAGGCCGCCAAGAAGGTCGAGGACGGCATTGAGGAGACGCTGACCTACTGCGATTTTCCCAGCGAGCATTGGACGCGCATCCGTACCAACAACGTGATCGAGCGGCTGAACCGTGAGATCCGCCGCAGAACCCGCGTGGTGGGGACGTTCCCTGACGGAAATTCTGCCCTGATGCTGGTCTGTGCCCGACTTCGCCATGTGGCGGGCACCCAGTGGGGCAACAAGAAATACATGAACATGAAGCACTTGGAGGCGGTCATGGACGACGCCTCTATTGCCGGCTGACTTCAGGTCTGCCGGAGCCTGCAAACAATTTTGCGCATAAATCTTGACGGGACCAGCGGAGGGGACGCTTTCGTTGCAGGAGATAGAGAAGAGTAAAAAGAAAGACCGGAAGAAAGCGAGATGAGCATGTAGCGACAAGAAAAAAGCACCACCAGGTATACAGCAATCAGCATACCTGATGGTGCTTTTTGGAAAGCGCGAGATAACAGTCTAAATAGAGTTTTAATTGAGCCTAACAATTAGAGCGTTCCATCAATCGTAACAACATTTCTAAGCTGAATATTATGATGGAGGAAATTCTTATAATCGAGTTGCTGCGCAACCTCATCATAAACAGGGGCCTTTCCGTTTGGGTCCCTGATAGTCAGGAGAAGGCAGTATTCTTGCGACAGTTGATAGTTTCGGGCGCGAGCATCTTGCTCAATGAAGTCTCTATAGAGTCCCTCAATCTTCAGATACCACTTTCTGTCGCCGCGCAAATAACGTTGCCTGTTCGATGTAGTCATTTCAGATAAATCAATGGCATACTTTTTTACGGGGTGGAATTTCTTTCCGTACTTTACAAGTGTACACTCTCGTTCAAAACCAGTGAAAGGATGTGCTCCTTTTACACGTGCACTATATAGACTCTCAAGTAAAATGTTCTGAGGCTCTTCTAACCCCTTTGGATTCTTGATACCCTTTTTCGATGTATCGCGATCAGTTTCGGTTTCATAGGTACCAAAGAGAATGTCAATATTAGATTGGCAGTACTCTCCAGCTTGCTTATCGTCCAGCAAAGATTTTGTAACCAAAGTGACTATAATCTGACCAACGAAATTTCCATCTTTATCCACCAAACTTTCAGGAAATGGAAAATCGAACATCTCGATAAAACTTCCTTTTTCGAGTGTGTCTCTCAGAATCAGAGTAATTTCATCTTCTGAATTATAAAGCATCTCTTGGACACTTGAAGGCGCACCAAATCCCATTTGAGTTACTTTATCGGTCATTGACATGGAATTGTTAGCAGGATACTTGGCATTATGAATCAAAAGAGCCCGAATCAATAATGGATCAAATTCCTCTTTGACCAAATGGGTTAATTCTGCAGCCATACGAGAAACCCAAGGCGTAGAGAAGCTTGTTCCGACATTGTAGGCAGGGGTGCCATCAATCGAGAAAGATTTGATTCCTGTTTTTTCGAGTTTACCAGCATTCATACCGGCGTTTCCGCCATAAAACACAACATCAGGTTTTACAATACTGCCTGGTCCCGGGCCAATCCTTGTGAAGGGGGAAGGTGCATCTACTTCCGCGTAGTCATAAGGCCCTTTTGCATGTGCTAAAGAGCCGACTACAACAGAGCGAACGGAATCAGCCGATTGGGCAATTCTACTTTTTGGCAACTGTCGAGTAAAGTTGGTACAATTACCTGCAGATTTAATAATGAGAACATTGTTTTCGTCTTGAATATTATCAAGCGCCATTCCAAAATCAGAAAAATCATCCAGACTTGATTCAATACTTGTTCCAAGAGAAAGATTCCACACTTTAATGTGCCGGTTTCGTTCTACAGCCTCTCGAATGTGCTCAACAAGATCATCTACATAGATAGTTTGCTTAGAACTATCGGGATATACTGCTGCATCAAAGAGATGGACACCCGGCAACATCGTGGTTGATAATCCATTTAGTTCATCACCGTACTCGATAATTCCTGATACAAAACTACCGTGTGAAGGATCTTTGTATTGATCGGGATAGCTGGTGAATGAATCTGCCGTTTTCCACGCACTCAAATAAGGATTATCTGCAATTCCGGTATCCAAAATACCAACAACAGGATATTCTATACCTTCAATTGGAGCCTTCGCTACGATTGTTGTAGGTGATGTGAGGGTGTCGAGAGTTACAGAAATGGGAAGCATTTTCTCAACAGTGTAGATTCCTTCAAAATCTTCTAACAAGTTCAGTTGTTCCATGCTATCGATACAAACTCTATACACCGTCATATCAGGTGTAAATTTTGTTTTTTGTTCAATAGCGATTCCAGCAGCTGCACACTGTTGCTCGAAAACTATTTTCGTTGCGCAATTTAAATCATAATTATTATAGTTTATCAGCCGGACTTTATAATAACGGATGCTTGCATCGAATTTGTCTACTGCGGGATAGAATGATTCGATATCTACAATCGAGGAAATCAGTTTCGCACGGGTCTCAGTGTCAGAAAGCGCGCGGTCAATGGTTTCTAAAGTTGATTCACTTGAAACCATCGTAAGCAGACAACGATTTCCAGCGAATCCAAGGACATTGCTACCGTTTTCGTCTATATATAACCCCGTAATTTCGCTGCGATGGGATTTCGCAATTGCCTTTTCTTCCAAGGTGGTACATACCACCAGAGGCAGTTTCTTCTCCTGGCTCTGCCGTTCGCGGAAAACTGTAATGACATCACCCACACTACTGGTTAGGGCAGAAGACTTAGCAGTCAGGGCATCGCCTGTTAAAACCCAACTTGGAGGAGCAGAATTGCCTCCCCCTTCAGTAGAACGATCATCATAGTCTTTTCGTTTCTCGAAAAACTGAATTGGTAAATGTTTCTTTGCCATTATTGCTCATCCCCTTTCAAGCCAATACAATTACGTACTTGACGTACTGAAATTCCAAAATATTCAGCAATTGTTCGTTGGGCAATTCCGCATTTCAAAAGGTAATGAATTAATTCGGGCCTTTCCACATTGCCGTGCCGTTTAAACAAAAGAATTTCTATCAAAAAATCAATAGCACTTACATCATTTTGGTTTAATATTAGTTTTTGTTTTACAACGTTTTGTCCGAGAACCTGAATGTCCGAATATGACAATCCCTGCATCTGTTTAAAGATAGTTTTCATATGCTTATCTGCAATATCATCAGTGTTCAGCGTCGCTGTAATTTTAGAGAAATAAAGCTGAATCTCAGTAATTGCAGGTTTCGGAACTTCGATAACGGTTTGAAATCTTCGCCAAATAGCATCATCAAGCAATTCTTGGTGATTAGTGGCTGCAATCAACACCCCGTGTTGACAATAGGTATCCATATTTTGCAACAGGCTATTTACGACCCGCTTTAATTCGCCTAATTCGTGCTGGTCATCTCGCGCTTTTGCAATTGCATCAAACTCATCCAAAAAAAGAACACATGGCTGTCGATTTGCAAAGTCGAATACCCGCCTTAAGTTTTTTGCAGTATTTCCTAACAAAGAAGAAATCAATGTGTCCAATCTGGCGGTTACAAGTGGTAACCCTAAACGATGCGCAAGATAATATGCTATACTGGTTTTTCCGCATCCCGGAGGGCCATACAGAAGCAGAGACATATTAAATGGCATCCCCATGTTGTCTAATTTATCCTTGATCTTAATTGTGTTTTCAAAGTCTATTAATCGAGCCTGTATAGCTGGCGATAGGATAATTTCAGGCTGAGCTGGACAATAGTCAATGTCTACAATTCCCATTCGACTCTCTTGATCTACCGGAGGTGCGACAAGTGCATCGGTCATAGCAGATCCATTGTTTTTTTTTGCAAGAAGTGAGTCTATTCGTTTGCTTGATTTTAGATCACCATCATCGGCCAATTTCTTAGATAAAAGCAAAGCATAATTCTTGACTTTATCTTTGTCCCGGTCTAAGCCAGCTTCAATAATTCTTAATATTTCAGAATAAAACATTTGAGTACCCTCCTGTGCGTATTATTTTAACATATGCGCGAAACAAAGTCAATATAAATCGTACCAAAACGCAAAAGAGCGTAACAAAATACGCAGAACTGTATCAAATTGACTGGAATCGTCATGTTGACTCTTAGAAAAAGTAAAGTGCGGATTCCCGGGGCAAGTCCGGGGATCCGCGCTTTACTAAACTCTATTATCACAGATGTTAACGCAAAAAGTGCGCCGCAATAAACAAGGAATAAGCAAAAGCCTCTGAAATCAACCGATTTCAGAAGCTTTTGCATTGGGGTGCATATTTCCGCCCAAGGGGTTCACTCCTGGGCGTTAAGGGGGGATTGGGGACTTGGGATGTTCACCATCAGAGTTAAGGTTCGATAATGCCGTCATAGTCGTCTTCGTCGGTATGAATCTCATGCGAGCAATTAGAACAGCTCCAACAGTCGCCATCCCAATACATGATTCCATTACATTCGGGGCAATCCTTGTACTTTTCGGCCTCCGGTTCAATTTCGCCAGAACAGTAAGGGCAGTGTGTGTACTCCGATTCATCATACACCTTGTCACAGTTAGGGCACATCTGCATTATTTTCACCTCCTTTATTATGCGTATTTTCTGTATCGCTGGTACAGGTGTTACAGGAGGGAGATGAAACGATTTCTACCTCCGTAGAGGCTGCGGACTTAAATCCATCCAGAATTTCCTTGCCGTCTGCTTCATGCGCACGCTGGGCGGCCTTAGCTTTGTGTTTGTCATACAGATAGTACCCGGTGCCGAATAGTACGGGAATGGCCAGCCCGATAGTCGTGCCTTTAAGCAGACCGCTTTTTTCCCCGATTTGTTTGCCGACTTGGTACCCTTCATCGAGAAAATAGGTCGCGATTTTCTTTACGCCTGTCTGCATGTCCCCGCCGATGTTTTTTAGTGCCTGTGTAATGTCTGGCGCGCTCTTACCGGTTGTCTCCATCAGATCATAAATCTCAGCTGTAGTATTCATCTTGGTGCCTCCGTTCATATGGTTTTAGGATAGGCCTTTTCTCACCTTGCCCAGGGTGGCTCCTTTGTGGCAGAAGGGGCAGTGGAAGATTTGAAAGGAGAGGTGAATGCCACAGAGTTTAGGTTTGTTCCGGCGTGTCGAAATTTTTGCAGTAATGCCTGAATGCTGCAGACACATACTTTCCGGCACCCTTACCGTGAGTTGCCTTATCAAAGAACCCATAGTAGCCTGGGTCGGCATAAAGTTGGACCGATTGCCGCATAAGCTCCTTCGGGGAAATGAATGATTGGTTGTAGAGTTTTGCGTAAAAGTTATAAATTTTATCAACGACGGACTGTACCTCGTATGACCACGGCTTGTATTTTTGCTTGCCGAAGGAAACAATTTCCTCAAGAGCATCGTTTAAGACTTTGTCGGGGCCTTTGTCGATATTATCTTCAATGTACTTGTTAACCGCTTGCTGGATAAATTCTGCCGCCCCCGGAAGCTTATACTCGGCTTCGATTTCTTCGGCACCTTTGCTCCCAGGTGCTATTAGGAATGAGGCCACCATCAGTCCAGAGACCGCATTGGACAACAAGGGACTCGCGAGTTCGTGGAATGCCTGAACAGCCGTCTGAACAGGATCTTCATCATAAGCCAGACCGTTCTTATAAAGGTCAAGTACGCTTTCAAATGCCTCAAACATATGCTCAAATTCTTCGTCCGTGATGGGGCAATCTCCGGGTTCGGTTTCATCATTTGCAAATTGCCGAGTCACGGCTCCCAAAACCCCAAAGGTGTCGTTGAAGGTGGCACCCATCATAGCGGCTTGTGAATGAAGAGCCTTTGGAGTAAGGCCAGTTTCCTTCATGAGATTGGCAATATTGATAAGGTTATCAATCTCCTGCCTTTTTGCTCCAACTGCTTTACTTGAGTCTCGAGCGTTGTTGAAAAATCGTAGCAAGGGTCATCAAAGACAGCCTTTATCGCCTTCTTGTCATAACCCAGTTCTCTATAAAAACGGATCTGCCACAAGCGGTCAATGGCATCGTCGTCATACATCAGGTAGCCGTATTTGTTTCGTTCAGTTGGTTTAATGGCTACTCCATATTTCTCATATTCTTGAATCATACGAACAGTTAGACCAACGATATCAGCTGCTTTGGTTACTGTTTTCATCACCAACACCTCCCTACAATTAGAGGCTAAGACACCACGAGCCGTGTTGTCAACAACTATTTTATTTTCTTCAAAAAAATTGAACTGTGCGCTGTTTTGTTTAGCAGCGCACAGCTTTAGTCGATTATCCCACAAAGTTGCGTTACATAGGAAGTTAGTCCACTGAACCCAGGTCAGTAGACGCATGTGGCCAAAAGCAAAAAGAAAACCGTCAAAGAAACTGCTCCTTGACGGCTTATAATATATCCTCGGAAACCATTGGGCTGAAAGTGCTTGAAAGGAAATAAACAAGGACGGTTATTCTATCAAAATAACCGTCCTTTGGTCCGAGTAGTGCGGCTCGAACGCACGGTCTCCTGGTCCCAAACCAGGCGCGATACCAGCTTCGCTATACCCGGATATTTAATTTCTGCCATTATACCATGGCGGGGGAGAAAATCAAAGATTTTTCTGTCTGTGGTCATTCCTGTGGTCAAAGCCGCTTTTGTGCCGCTTTCGGCAATCGGGGAAAATCCAGAAAACGCAGGCGCTGCAAGGCTTTGCGGCGTTTCGCCTCACCCTATCCCGGATACAACCACGGCACTCCCAAACCACGCGCTCTACCATCTGAGCTACACCCGGTTATGAAATTGAAAGGTCTTGCTGCATGTGCTCTGCCGTCTGAGCTCCGCCGCGCCTTGGATATTATAACAAATTCGGCGGCGGATTGCAAGGGCGTGAATTGCGGCTTTACGCGGCGGGGGATCTTTGCTATAATAAACGCGAAGTTTGGAAAGGCGGATCACTTGCATGAGAATGAGAAGAAGAAACAACCTCGCACCGCGGATGCAGGCGTGCCAGAGCGTCTGGATCCAGGACCCGGAGGCGATGCGCGGCAACTGGCGGCGGCTGATGCCGGACTGCCGCGAGCTGCGTGTCGAGGTCGGCTGCGGCAAGGGCAAATTCACCGTGGAGACAGCGGCGGCTGAGCCGGACGTGCTGCTCATCGCGATTGAGCGCGTGCCCGACGCGCTGGTGCTGGCGATGGAAGCAGCGGTGCGGATGGGGCTGAAAAACGTCTACTTCGTGTCGCTGGACGCGGCAAATCTTGAGGCGTTTTTTGCCGAGAGCGAGATCGACCTGCTCTACATCAACTTCTGTGATCCATGGCCGCGCAGCAAAAATGCCAAGCGCCGGCTGACGTACCACACATTTTTGGAAAAATACAAATACGTCCTCAAGCTCGGCGGCGAGATCCACTTTAAGACCGACAACGCCAAGCTCTTCGAGTGGTCACTGGACGAGATGCGAAGCTGCTATCTGGAGCTGCGCAACTGCACGCGCGATCTGCACGCGAACGGGCCTGTCGGCATCATGACCGGCTACGAGGAAAAATTCCACGAGCTGGGCACGCCCATCAACCGCGTGGAGGCGGTGGTCGTGACCAAGCAGAAGCGCCCGCCGGAGGAGAAAAAACCGGCAGGGGAGGAGCAGGCATGACGGCGCTGAGCATCGGCATCATCGGTGGCGCAGACGGCCCGACGCAGGTGTTCGTGACGAACAACGCGGGCTCGCGTACGATCTGGCTGCTGGCGGCGGTGCTGCTCGCAGCGGGCGCGGTGATCTTGCTGCTGTGCCGGAACAAAAAGTAAGCAACCGGGCGTCCCACAAGGCGTGGGACGCCCGGTTTTTATGCGTGGAGCAACAGCCCGATGAGGAGCAGGTGCGCGGGATAGTAGATGTAAAACAGCCACTTCATCACGCGATTGACCGTCGGATTTTTGCCGCGCTGTCCGTTATACAGCCGCAGGATGGGGATGGCAAGCACCACGCCGAGCTGGATCACGCCGTAGAGCCAGTCCATGGCGAAGAGGTACACGGCGGAGTAGAGCGCGACGTAAAACACGAGCCAGAGCGCCTGCTTTTTGAGGTCGCCGCGATTCGTGCCGAATGCCAGCACGCACAGCGCGGCGATGCAGCTCCAATCGCTGGGGAAGCTGACGAGGCAGATGAGCAGAATGAGCACGGGTTTCCAGAGCCCCGTTACGCGCTCAGAGTGCGCCACGCGCAGCATGACCAGCCCCCACGCCAGCGACCACATCACGCTCGTCTGGTTGAGCACGTTCCCGGTCAAAAACGGGACAAACGAGCGCCAGCCTGCAAAATCCGCAGACGAGTAGAGATAGCAGAAATGCGAAATAATGGCAAACAGGAACATCCGCGCGGTATATTTGCGGATATTGCGCGTATAGTGGAAACCTTCGGCAACAAAATAGCACATGATGGGGCAGGTGATGCGCCCGATCAGGTGCATCAGCAGCGGAAGAAATTCCCGCGGGTAGCCCGGAAAGACCGCCCATGCGATGTGGTCGAGCGTCATGGCGAAGATGGCGATGAGCTTGATGGCGTTGGAGGTGAGACAGGGTTTTTGAATACGCTGCATAGGCAGTCCTCCTGATACGGAGCATTTATGAAAAAACGGCACGTCCTCCCGGACGCGCCGTTTTTAATCAGGCTTCGGGTTCGTATTTGGGGTTATAGTTGACAATGATGCCGATCTCCTGCAGCGGCGCGACCTCATCGGCATTGACGGGGTTGTCGAACACGTCGATCTCGATCAGCGTGTAGCAGTCCTTCAGGCAGGCGATGCTGGTGATCTTGTTGTAGTCGGCGCGGACATAGTTGAGGTACATCAGCCCCGCAAGCCCCTGCACGTTTTCGATCTCGTTGTAGTTCACATTGAACTGCACGAGCTTGGAAACTTCAGCGTCAAACGTCGGCACGGCGGTGATCTTGTTGTGGTCCGCCTTGAACGTCGTCAGCTCCGGCAGCGAGGGGAGGACGGAAATGTCGGCGATCTCGTTGCTGCTGACGTCAATGACGCGCAGCGCCGCGCACGCCTCCAGCGCGGAGAGGTCGTCAATCTCGTTATCCGACGCGTACAGCTCCTGAAGGCTCGTATTCCCGGCAAGGCTGGTGAGTTTGGAAATGCCGCAGTTTTCGGCGTACAGCACCTCGAGCTTCAGGCAGTTGTTGAGATAGGTGATGGTGCGCACGGGGTTGTTCGTCAGGTGCAGCTCGCGCAGATTTTCCATGCTGGAAAGCGCCGTGATGTCGGAGACGGTGTTGTTGCTGATGTTGAGATATTCCAGCTTTGTCAGCCCCACGAGGGCGTTGATGCTCTGCACGGCGCAGCCGGAGATGTTGAGGGACGTGAGATCGGGCAGCGAGCCGATCAGCTCCAGCGTATCGCTCGGCAGCGTGCAGCCCGCGACATCGAGGGCATTGAGCGTCGTAAGCTGACCGATGACGCTCAGATCCAGACCGTTCAGGTCGTGCATCGTGAGCGATTTGAGACCCGCGAAGCGCGGCAGGTCTTCCAATGTGGTGATGCCCTCGGGCAGCTCCAGCGATTCGATCGTCCACAGCTCGTCGGTCATGAGCTGCTCGCCGGAGAGCTTGCCGAGCTGCTCGCGCACATACGCGTCCAGCACAGAGTCTGCCAGCTTGACGGGCTCGACGACGTTGCCGATGGTGTAGCCCGCGTAAACGACGGGGCTGACCAGCCCATTATCGCCCACGCACAGCGCGGTGACGGTGGTCTCGCCGCCGGAGATGGCGACGGGCTGCGTGTAAAGATCCTTTTCCAGCGACGGGAACGTGCCGTCGGTGGTGAGGTAGATGCTGCTGCCGGCGGACGCCGCCGTGACGTCAATGTACTCGCTGTAGTAGCCGCTCTCGGGCGAGATGACCGGCGCGGACGGGCGCAGGTAGTCGATCGTTTCGCGGACGGTCTCGCTGGTGATGCGGTCAAGCATCTGCTCGGCATCGAGCAGCTTATCCTGCGCAACATAGGCGCGCGAGAGCGCGATGTACAGCGCCGAGGAATCCGGGCTTTCGGTGATGGCGCTCACGAGCGTATACTCCGCCTTGGTGTAGTTCCCAGCGTTTACATAGGTATCGGCAAGGAGAATGGGGATGCGCTCGTTATCCGGCGCAAATTTCTGCGCCGTTTTGTAGCAGGTGACGGCACGCTCATAGCGCCCGGCGGCGGCGAAGCGGTCGCCCCAGTAGCCAAAGACGGTGGCGGTCACATCCCGCCGGAAGGACAAAAAGAACCAGCCCGCGCCGATCAGCAGCACCGCGATCAGCACCAGCGGAAGAACGATCTTGACAGTACGTTTCATGCAGAAGCTCCGTTCCAAGTGAAATACACTGCTATTATACGACGCGGTGAAAAATGTGTCAAGTTATGTATACCCCCGCGCGGCATAATCACGCGCGGCGGGGCATAGGCTTGCCATATCAAAAGCACGAAGGAGGGACGAGCTTTGAAAACCGTTGTGATCTGCGTGGCGCTCGGCGCCATCGCGCTGGCGCTGTTTCCGCCCGCGATGGCGCGGCAGGAGGCGGCGCGCGAAGAAACGCCGCGCGTACTGGTGATCGAGGAGACCATCCCGGCGGCAGCTCCGCAAAAAGCGAACGAGCCGTCGGACGAGCGCACCGTGACGCTGCTGACATCGGACGGCACGCGCGAGCTGGAATTGGACGAGTATCTGACGGCGGTGGTACTGTGCGAGATGCCGCCGGATTTTGAGCCGGAGGCGCTGCGCGCGCAGGCAGTGGCGGCGCGGACGTTTGCCTGCCGTCAGATGCGCGGCGGCAAGCATGAGGGCGGCGCGGTGTGCGCAGACAGTGCGTGCTGTCAGGCGTGGCGCAGCGAGGAAGAGCTGCGCGAGCGGCTCGGCACAGAATTTGACGCCGACTGGGAAAAAGCGGCGGACGCGGTGACAGCGACGCACGACGAGGTGCTGACCTACGATGGCGCGCTCATCGACGCGACGTTTTTCTCCTGCTCCGGCGGCAGGACGGAGGCGGCGGTCGCGGTGTGGGGCAGCGACGTGCCGTATTTGCAGTCGGTGGAGAGCTATGGCGAGCAGGCGGCGCTGCGCTACGCGTCGGAAGCGGCGTTCACGGCGGAGGAATTTCGGGAAAAGATTCTGGACATCGAGCCGGACGCGGATCTGACGGGCGACCCTGGGAGTTGGCTCGGCACGGTCAGCTACACGGACGGCGGCGGGGTGGACGAGATCGCCATCGGCGGCGCGGCGCTCACGGGCGTGCAGATGCGCAGCGCGTTCCACCTCAATTCCACACAGTTCACGCTGAAATTTACGGATGGGACATTTCACTTTTCCGTCCTCGGCTATGGGCATCGCGTGGGCATGAGCCAGTACGGTGCAAACTACATGGCGCAGCAGGGCTATTCGTATCGCGTTATCCTGCCGTATTATTACCGCGGCGCGCAGATCACAACGCTTGGGGATTGACTTATCAGGAAATGTTCGGTATGATACAAGCAGGGGTAGACCCCATAGAGAATTTATAGAGAGGAGCGTTCAAATTATGGATGAGTACAATCCGCAGAACACACCCGAACAGAGCTATCAGGAGCCGCTTCAGCCGCAGGGCAGCGGTGATCAGCAGCCCGGTCACGGCGCAGCGGTCGCCAGCCTCGTGCTCGGCATTATTGCCGTGGCGCTGTGGTTCTTTGGCTACTCCGCGATCGTGTCGGTCATTCTGGGCATCATTGGTCTGGTCTGCGCGGGCAATGCCAAAAAGGCAGGCTTCACCGGCGGTCTGCGCACGGCGGGCTTCGTGCTGTCGCTGGTCGGTCTGATCGGCGGCGCGATCGCATTTGTCGCGTGCGTGGCGTGCGTGGGCGCGCTTGGTACGGCGGGCGTTTTTGACGCGATCAGCTCCGCGTACTAAGAAACAAACCAAAAATCGGACAAAAACACGCTGTGTCATACCCGGCACAGCGTGTTGCCTTATGTGTATGCTGCCTTATCTCAACATTTTTTCCCGGCGTATCCCGACCTACGGCATTGCCGCCGCAGTCGGCATTTTGCTGGGCTACTGGTATCTGCGCCGCCGCACACGCGCGCTGCCGCTGCGCGATCAGGCGGAGCTGGAGCTGGCTTACTTATTCGGCATGGTCGGCACGTTCGTGGGCGCGAAGCTGCTGTCGCTGCTGACGCAATTGCCGCAGCTTTTGCAGGACCTGCGCGCGCCGGCGTTCACAGCGTCAATGCTGATCGAAAAGTATCTGTCCGGCGGGTTCGTGTTCTACGGCGGGCTGTACGGCGCGCTGCTGGGTGCACTTATTTATCTGAAGGTCGTGCGGCGGAGCATCCCGGACGCGTTGCGCGTGCTGCTGCCGCTCGTGCCGCTGGTGCACGGCTTTGGGCGCGCCGGCTGCTTTTTGATGGGCTGCTGCTACGGCGTGCCGTCGCGCTTCGGCATCGCGTTTGTATGCTCGCCCATCGCGCCGAACGGCGTGCGGCTGCTGCCCGTGCAGCTTATCGAGGCGGCGGGGGAGGGCGCACTGTTTTTCGCGCTCACGCGCCCCGGCGCGCAAAGGCGCGGCGGACAGTGGATGCTGGGCGTATATCTTGCGTCATATGGCGCGCTGCGCTTCCTTCTGGAATTTTTCCGCGGCGACGATTACCGCGGCTTCCTCGGCGCGCTGTCCCTCTCACAGGTCATTTCCATCGCAACGCTGGTGTTTGCGGCGTATCTTTTGAATAAAGCAAAAAAATGCTGCCCCGGCTAACGCCGGGACAGCATTTTTTATTAAAATTAGAACAGGTTCAGCGCCAGGGTGAGCAGGACAAACACGCCGCCGAGCCATTTGGTGGCGCGGGCGAGCTTTGCATCGAGCGACTTGCCCTTATTCTTGGACATGAAGCTGTCGCTGCCGCCGCCGGTGATGGCGGAGGACAGACCAGAATTCTTGCCGGACTGCATGGTCACGATCACGACCAGCGCGACAGCGAGAATGACCTGAATGATCGTACAGATAAGATGCAGAGTTTCCATTTTTCCTCCAATTCCATAATGCCGTTCTTCATCGGCAGACGGCGCGCCGGGTTAATGTCATTTGTTCTGAAACAGCACGGACTATGATAGCACAGATATTCCCATGATGCAAGGGGAAAATCTCTTTTTTGCGTGAAAAATCAGGATTTCGTCACCCAGTTGCCCGTGGCGGCGCAGGTGAGGTAGGCGTTGATGAAGCCGTCGAGGTCGCCGTCCATCACCGCATTGATGTTCGTCATCTCGTAGCCCGTGCGCGTATCCTTGGCGAGCGTGTAGGGCATAAAGACGTAGTTGCGGATCTGGCTGCCCCATTCGATCTTGAGCTGCGTGCCCTTGATGTCGGAAATTTTGTCCAGATGTTCGCGCTCTTTGATCTCAATGAGCTTGGAGCGCAGCATCCGCATACACGTTTCGCGGTTCTGGAACTGGTCGCGCTGTGTCTGGCAGGAGACGACGATGCCGGTCGGCTTGTGGATCAGGCGCACGGCGGACGACGTTTTGTTGATGTGCTGACCACCCGCGCCGGAGGAGCGGTAGACCTGCATTTCAATATCCTCGGGGCGAATTTCCACGTCCTTGGAATCGTCGGTGATCTCGGGCACGACCTCGACCGCGGCAAACGACGTCTGCCGCCGGGCATTGGCGTCAAATGGCGAGACACGCACGAGCCGGTGCACGCCGTTTTCGCTCTTCAAAAAGCCGTAGGCGTTCGCGCCCTCGACGAGAATGCTGGCGGATTTGATACCCGCCTCGTCGCCGTCGAGATAGTCGAGAATTTTGTAGGTAAAGCCGTGCGCCTCCGCCCAGTGGGTGTACATCCGATAGAGCATCTGCGTCCAGTCCTGCGCCTCCGTGCCGCCCGCGCCCGCCTGGAAGGAGACGATGGCGTTGAGCGAGTCATATTCGCCGGTCAGCAGCGTTTCCAGCCGCGCGTTTTCCATCTGCTCTTCAAGCGTGTGGTAGCCGTCCTTCAGCTCATCCAGCATGGAGTCGTCATTTTCCTCCAGCGCCATCTCGCAGATGGTCATGAGGTCGTCCCACTGCGAGCACATTTTTTCGTAACGCTCGACTTTTGACTCCAGACTGCGCGTTTTTTTCATCACCTGCTGCGAGCGCTCCTGATCGTCCCAGAAGCCGGGGGACTCGCTCTGCATATGCAGACGCTCAAGCTCCTCATTGCAGGCGTCGATGTTCAGCGACTGCTTCAGCTCGTCCAGCCTCGGACGCAGCGCATTGAGCCGGACCTTATATTCATCAAATTCGATCATAACAAACCCACACTTCCAATTTTATCTGAAATAGTATACCGAAAAATCGAGAGAATGTAAAGAGAAAGTTTAACGCGGCGGGGCAGTATGCCCCGCGCGTTAGCGCTCGCTGACGCTGTATTCGCAGTCCGCGAAGATCAGATCGTCCACGTCGCCGCAGTCCGCGCACGCGCGGGGGAGGGTATTCGGCATATCGGTTCTCCCTTCAAAACATAGTACAGACCATTCTATGCGGCGGCGCGTGGAAATATCTACAACTTATAGTTGTAATCAAATACGATTCGCGCGATAGTTGCTTGCACTTTGCACGATACATTGTATAATGGTATCAGAAACAGGACGAAACGGGGCGGGCGTATGTTTGACCTGAAAATTTTTGCGGGCAATGTCCATAAATTCCGCCTGCGGCAGCGCATGACGCAGACGCAGATCGCAAGGCGGCTGTTCGTCACGCCGCAGACGGTCTCCAAGTGGGAAAACGCCGAGGCGGCGCCGGACCTTTATAACCTCTGCAACCTGGCGCAGATCCTGAACGTGAGCGTCGGGCAGCTTCTGGGCGAAGAGGAGACGGGCGGCGCGGAGCGGCGCGTGATGATCGGGCTGGACGGCGGCAACACCCGCACGGAGCTGTGCCTGTTCAGTGACGATGGGCGCGTGCTCAACCATCTGACGCTCGGCGGCACGAACCCGAACACCGTGGGACTGGAAACGGCGTGCAAAATTTTGCAGCTCGGCATCGACCAGCTCATGAGCATCGAGGCGGGCGTGCAGGGGCTGTTCGGCGGCTTTGCGGGCGTGGAGAGCGAGAATAACCGCCGCGCGCTGTCGCAGTTTTTGCGGCGGCAGTATCCGCGTGTGCGCTCGTTTGTCGATTCGGACATTCAGAATGTGATGAGCAGCGTGCGCGGGCTGGAGCGCTGCGTCGCGGTCATCTGCGGCAGCGGCGTGGTCGTGTTCGGCTCGGACGGCAAAACGCTCCGCCGTGCGGGCGGCTACGGGCATCTGCTCGACGACGGCGGCAGCAGCTACCACATCGGGCACGACGTGCTGCGTGCTTGTTTAATGATGGATGACGGCATTTTGCAGCCGTCGCTGCTTTTGCAGCTCGCGGAAAAGAAGCTCGGCGGCAATGTGCGCACGCGGCTGGACTGGCTGTACGCGCGGGGCGTGGAGTGCATCGCGTCCTACGCGCCGCTCGCGTTTGAGGCGTATGCGCAGGGTGACGCGGCGGCGGAGGCGATCCTGCGGCAGAATTTTGAGCGGCTGAGCAAGCTCATCCGCCATGTGCGCGCGAGCGGGGACTACGGCGAGAGCGTGATCCTGTCCGGTGAGCTGACGGTCTACCGCGACATTCTGGAGCGCTTTCTGCATGAGATATTGGGAAGCGGCACACAGCTTATCTTCCCGGAGCTGCCGCCGGTATACGGCGCGTGCGTGCACTGCTGCGAGCTCTGCGGCGTGCAGACGGACGCGGCAGCATTTGATGAAAATTTCCGCCGGACGCTCGTTCGGTAAAAACAGGAGGTACAAAGATGGAGGTTCAAATCTTACAGGATCGTGCGGCGGTCGCCGCGCAGGCAGCACAGATCGTTGCGGCGCAGATCACGGAAAAGCCGGACTGCGTGCTGGGGCTTCCCACGGGCGAGACGCCCATCGGGATGTATAACGACCTCGCGGCACAGTGCGCCGCCGGGAAGCTGGATTTTTCGCGCGTGACGACGTTCAATCTCGACGAATATTATCCCATTGCGCCGGAGCATCCGCAGTCCTACCGCTATTTTATGAACAAGCACCTCTTTACGCGCGTGAACATCCCCATGGAGCACACGCACGTTCCCGGCGGACAGGGCGACGCGGATGAGCAGTGCCGCGCCTATGAGCAGGCGATCGCCGCCGCGGGCGGTATTGACCTTCAGGTGCTCGGCATCGGGCGCAACGGGCACATCGGCTTTAACGAGCCGAACGACGCGCCCGACGCGCGCACGCACCGCGTGACGCTGACCGAAAATACCATTGAGGCGAACTCCCGCTTCTTTGACAGCCCCGATGACGTGCCGCGCCACGCGGTGACGATGGGTCTGGGGACGATCCTGGACGCGCGGAAAATTCTGCTGCTGGCGACGGGCGCGGAGAAATTCGACGCCGTGCACAAGCTGCTGGCGGGCAAGGTCGATCTGTCGTGCCCGGCGACGGTCCTGCTGCGGCACGAAAACGTGACCATCCTCTGCGACCGCGCCGCCTTTGAGGGCGTGTAATACGGAGCGCAGATCAACAGCCCCTCGTGAGCACCGGTCTCACGAGGGGCTTAAAAGATGCCGTGGTTGTATTTGAATTGCCCACAATACAGCCAGAAGCAGGCTTTTGGTTGACAGCTCCGGCAATGTGATGTAAAATATCCAAGCACGCCCCAGTAGCTCAGGGGATAGAGCATTCGCCTCCTAAGCGAAGGGTCGGACGTTCGAATCGTCTCTGGGGTGCCAGAAGTCGGCGTGGGCGCACAGCGCTCACGCCGTTTTCAGACTGTAACGCGGATGAAGGAGGAAGCACGATGCTGTACACGGCAAAGGAACTTGAAGAGCGCGCTGCGCTGGACGCGGCGGCACGGATGTGCGCGGCGGCGCGCACTGCGCCCAAGACGAAGGGCGAGGATCAATTGGAGACGTGCGTGCTCACGGGGACGGAAAAGGACCGCCTTGCGGCGCATATGCGCGAGCTGGCGGGAAAACTCGACTATGCGTTTTTTACGCGCGACGCCGGGAATCTGGAAACGGCGGACTGCGTCGTGCTGCTGGGCGTGCGCGAAAAGCGGCGCGGATTGGGCGAGGGCTGCGGCTACTGCCACTTTGCCGGCTGCGCCGACTGCACGGAGCACGGCGGGCTGTGCGCGTTTGACGCCATCGACGTCGGCATCGCCGCCGGTTCTGCGGCGGCTGCTGCTGCGGATGCGCGGGTGGATAGCCGCATCATGTTCTCCGTCGGGCGCACCGCGCAGGATATGGGACTGCTGCCCGGTGCAGCGCTTGTGCTGGGTATCCCGGTCAGCATCAGCGGCAAATCGCCGTTTTTTGACAGAAAACCGAAAAAGTAAACACGATCATATGGCTGGGTGATTTCTACTCCGATCAGCTCTACTCCGTGCTTCTGGTAGTAGGAATATCCAGGCGTGTTGATTTTATCTTTCTTGAGTTGCTTTGCGATCTGGGCAGGACCCTTTCCAGAAACGCAGAGATCAAAGATGTACCGCACTACCGGAGCAGTTTCAGGATCAGGCATCATATGTCATTTGGAATCTGCCGTGTCCTTTATATACCCATAGCGGGATCGAGAGGACACTCTGGCATCAGTCTCAGCCTTGAGACGAACCACAGAGCGTCTGCAGTCTTTGGCATAGAACTCGTTCATAATGTTGCGGAATGGGGTAAAATCATCGTCCCCTCTGGCGCTGTCCACGCCGTCATTGATGGCGATAAGGCGCACACCATATGCTAAACCCTATGCATTAAAAACGATTTTAGACAGCCTATAAGTAAGAATAGCCGCAAGCCATCATACGATAGCTTGCGGCTATTCCGTTTGTTCCGTATCGGTAGCGCCCCAGGGGGTTCGGCTTGTTTCCCTATGAGATGGACCACTTTCCAGGAGGTGCTTGTTTTTTTATGCGGAAAGCGGCGCTCAAAGTCGCCGGACGGTCTGGCGGCGGACGATGTGCGTTTTCATCAGGTTGACCGGCTCATACGGCTGGCCGTTCATAATGGCGTAAAGCAGCTGCATGGCGTTCGCGCCCATCGCGGCCTTGTCCAGTGCCATCGTGCTCAGCGGCGGCTCGATAAAGTCGGACACGACCAGACCGTCGATGCTCATAAACGACATATCCTCCGGGATGCGTAGGCCTGCGCGCTTGGCGCACTTGATGGCGTCAATGGCAAAGATGTCGCCCGCGCAGAACACGGCGGTGGGACGCTTTTTGCAGGCGAGGATGTTCTCCAGCCGCCCCGGCAGGGGAGACTCCTCGACGGCGTCGATCTGCACCCATTCCGGGTGGCAGACCAGCCCCGCGTCCCGCAGCGCCGCCGTGTAGCCGCCGAAGGTGCTCAGGTGGTACTCCATGGCGGCGTCCGCGCCGATGAAGCCGATGTCGGTGTGACCATTGTCGATGAGATGCTGTGTCGCGCGGTAGGACGCGTCGTAATAATCCATCTCCAAAAGCGGGATCGAGCCGTCCTTTTTCACATGCGAGTCTACGCAGAGGAAGGGGAAGTGCTCATTTTGCAGCGTGGTCAGGACGGTCGGGTCGGCGGTCTGAATGAAGATGACGCCGTCGGCGTCGCCGGTGCGGACGGTGTCGACCACATAGTCAAAGTTGCTGCGCGCGTCGCTTGCGGTAAAATCCACGCTGGTGAAGATGATGTTGTAGCCGAGCCTTCGGCTCTCCCGGAAAATGCCCATCAGCACCTCCAGCGAGAAGAAGTTAAAGAGCGTGTACTGATACTGCCGCATGACCACGTGCACGGTCATGCTCTTGCGCAGCGTCAGGCGGCGGGTGTGGACGTTTGGTTTGTAGCCGGTCTCGTCGATGATCGCCTGCACGCGGCTTCGCGTCTCGTCACAGATGCCGGGGCGTCCGTTGAGCACAAAGGACACCGTGGCGGTGGATACGTTCGCCATTCTCGCGATGTCGCTGATCGTCAGTTTTGCCATTTGCGTCACTCCTTTTCTATATCGTAAGTGGTATCGCCACGGATGTCAACAGAAAAGTCGTAATTAAACGGTTTTAATTTTTTGATGAAACTTGAAAAACATTAGTGAGTATATCCAAATTTTCAGCGTTAGAATTATCCGAAAAAACGAAAATTCCTATTAAACAAATTAAACTTCTGTAGAGCGTTGACAAGAAAGCGGAAGTCTGGTATGAATATGGCATGAGAACTTAAGCGCTTTAACAAAAAACGGAGGTGCAGACGATGACCCTTTCTGTGCAGACCGTCCTCGGCGCGATCGCGCCGGAGGAGATGGGATTTACGCTGCCGCACGAGCATCTGTTCTGGGATCTCGGCTTTTATCTCGACAAGTCCGTAGATCCGAACGACCCGTGCGATGTGCGCAACGCGCCGCTGACGATGGATCAGCTTGGAAACCTGCGCTACCATATGTATGAGTACCGCGACAATCTGGTGCAGACCGATGTGGATACCGCCGCGCAGGAGCTTATCTGGTACCGCGAATGCGGCGGCGGGACGATTTGCGACAACTCGGCGGTGGGTATGGGGCGCTTTCCGGAAAAGATCCGCGAGGTCTCGGCGCGCAGCGGTGTGCACGTCGTCCTCGGCACGGGCGCGTATTGCAGCTACACGCTGCCGGCGTGGATGGCACGCATGGATAAAAGCGAGATGGCGGAATTTTTCGTCCGCGAGCTGGAGACCGGCATCGGCGACACAGGCATCCGCTGCGGCTTTATCGGCGAGATCGGTATCAACGAGGGCTTCCCGGAGGGCGACCGGCGGTCGCTGGCGGCGGCTGCGATCGCGCAGAGGCAGACGGGCGCGGCCATCCTCATCCACCAGCCGGGGCTGGAGCATTGGGCGGACGAGATGTTCCGCATCATTGAAGAAAACGGCGGCAGCCTGGAGAAAACCATTATGTGCCACTGCGACCCCTTAATGGACGATCCGGCGTATATCGACCATATGGCCAAGAGCGGCGCGAACATCTCCTATGACTTTTTCGGGCTGGAGTTTGTGATGACGCTCAAGGGCTACAAAAACCTCTGGCTGCCGACGGATCACCAGCGCATCGCGGCGATCGCCAATCAGATCGCACGGGGAAATCTGGAAAAGCTGTTTGTGTCGCACGACACGGTCTATAAGTCCATGCTCCGAAAGTACGGCGGCTATGGCTATGTGCACCTGATACGCGATATGATCCCGCTGATGCTGGCGGAGGGCTATGAAGCCGGCTGGATCGAGCAGATCACCAAGTGCAATCCGCAGCGGGTCTTTGCCCGCTGACAGGCGATGCGGAAAATGCGGAACACAAAGGAGGACCTGCCATCTATGAATACGATTCGGATGACCGGTGCGTCTGCCGGTGTACAGCTGCAAAGAGACGGAAAGGCGCTGGACTGGCTCAGCCTGTTCGGGTTGAGCGGCGCGGCGGAGGAGACGATGCCGGAGTGCCGGGGTATCTACTTTCTGGACTCCGACGCCGGGCGCTTCGAGGGCGCAAAGTGGGCGCTCACCGAGCTGCACAGCGGTGAGAACGCCTGCCGGATGCGGCTGCGGGCCGGAAGCTTTGAGGTGACCGCCGCACTGGAGATGGATGCAGCGACCGGCGTTTTGAGCTGGAGCACGGAGCTGCGCAATACCGATCAGCAGCCGCATACAGTCTATGCCTGCCTGCCGCGTATCCCGCTGCGCGGCAACGACTATGCGTACTACGGTCAGTATTCCGGCTGGTGCGCGGAGAATCAGGGCGGCTGGTGCGATGTGCCTGCCGGAAATCTGGTGCTGACGAATTCTGCAGGAAGATCCACGGAGAGCTGTACGCCGTTTGCCTGCATCCGCCATAAAACAACAGGTCGCGCGGCGGCGATCCATGTGCTGCCGATTGGCGACTGGGTGATCCGCTTCCGCCGCATCGCGGCGCACCGGTTGAGCTACACGGTGGTGGAGGCTGGGCTGTCAGACGCGTCACTGCGCCTGACCCTGCGGCCCGGCGAGACGCTGATGCTGCCGAAGCTCGTGCTCTGCGGCTTCCGCGGGGCGGTCGAAAACTGCTGCGAGGGGCTGCAGCGGTGGCTGCTGCGGCAGTATCCGCATGAAACACTGCCGGAGCTGGCGTACAATACCTGGTTTTTCGATTTTGACATTCTGGATGCCGACCGCCTGAAGCGTCAGGTGCAGGCCGCAAAAGCGGCGGGATGCAGGACGTTTGTAGTGGACGCTGGATGGTTCGGAAAGGGCTTTGACTGGGAAAATCAGGTCGGCAACTGGGACGAGTGCACCGAGCACGCCTTCGAGGGGCGGATGAACGAATTCGCTGACTATGTCCGCGCGCAGGGGATGAACTTCGGCCTCTGGATGGAGCCAGAGCGCGCCTGCCCCGGTACGCGGGTGTATCAGGAGCACCCGGACTGGTTCTTGAAGGCCGACGCCATTATCTTTGACCTCACGCAGCCACAGGTCGTGGACTATCTGACTGAGCAGGTCACGCGGCTGGTCAGAACGTACGACCTGCGCTGGATGAAGCTGGACTACAACACCAATATGCTTCGCGATCTGACGGGCGAGAATTTTTACCGCTATTATCTGGGCGAGCAGCGCTTTCTGACCGAGATCCGCCGCCGCAACCCCACGTGCAGCTTTGAGGGCTGCTCCAGCGGCGGAATGAGGACGGATTTTTGCAATGTACTGAGCAACTACCACGGACATTTCGTCAGCGATACGGTGAACCCGTTGGAGGTGCTGCGGATGCGGCAGAACACGATGCCGCGGCTGCTGCCGGCGTATCTTGGAAGCTGGATCGTTCTGCAGGAGACACCGTTTGCCGTGGGCACCTATTTTGACCACAACCGCAGCGAGCGTACCAAGGTGCTCTCCGCGGGCGACGGCTGGTGGGACCAGACCGTGGACGTGAGCATCGATTTTGCACTCACGGTGAATCTGCTGGGCGAGTGGGGCATCAGCGGCGACCTTGGGAGCTTGTCTGCCGAGAATCTTGCCCGGGTGCGTCGCGCGGCGGAGTTTTATGAGCGCCACCGCGCCCTTCTGGCCCGCACGGTCTGCCACCCGCTGACAAAGCTGCAGCCCATCGACAACTATAAGGGCTGGGCGGCGATGCAGTATGAAAACATCGACGGACTGGGCTCTCTCCTATATGTGTTCCGTCTGGTGGACGACAGTGACACCCTGTTCGTATATCCCAAAAACCTCTTGCTCGCGCAGCGCTACCTTGTGCGGTGCGGCGAGACTGAGGACTGCCGCACGGGCGCGGAGCTGCTGCACTTCGGCGTGGCGGTGTACTGCCCGAGCCGCTTTGAGGCGCGGCTGATCGAGTTGATCCCGGCGCAGGCCGATAATTATGAGAATGAAAAGGAGAATGAACTATGAAAAAGCGACTGTGCATCCTGCTTGCCGCCGTGCTGATCGTATCCCTGCTTGCAGGGTGCGTGGGCCCGGCCCCGGCAGAACAGAACCCGGCGGAAGCGACCGCACAGACCCCGGCCGAAGAAGCACCCGTTGCCGCCACCGCGGGGAAGACGGAGATCTCCCTCATCACCTGGCGCTCCGAGGACGCCGACGTCTTTAAGGCCATGATCGCCGACTTTGAGTCTAAAAACACGGATATCAAGGTCAATCTGGAGATCACGAGCAGCGACATCACGGAGTACTACACGGTCCTCAAATCCCGCCTGATCAGCGGAGAGGGTGCGGACGTGCTGATGGTGCATCCGGGTCCCTATCAGAAGGAACTGGCCGAGGCCGGATACCTCCTGGACCTCACGGGATCGCCGCTGTGCGACACGCTCGAGCCGGGCATCCTGACCTCCGGGCAGGTGAACGGGAAGCAGTACTCGCTCACCGAGACGTATAACTCCTTCGCGATCTATTATAACGAGGCCATCTTCGAAGAGCTCGGCATCGAGCCGCCTGTGGATTATGCCGGACTGGTCGCGGCGTGCAAAAAGGCGGCGGAGGGGGGCTATATGCCGGTCGCGGCGGGCTTCGGCGAGGCGTGGGTCACGGAGATTCTGTATGAAGCGCTGCTGTGCGCCTATGCAAACGGCGACGACAACGTTCTGCACGCCCTGGAAACCGGCGAGGCTAAGCTCACCGACGAGGTGTATCAGAACGTGTTCGGCGACGTGGCCAGGATGATCGCCGACGGCGTGTTCCAGGACAGCGTGACCGGCACGACGTATGAGAGCAGCATCTCGCTGTTCGCCTCCGGCCGTGCGGCCATGCTCATCGACGGCACGTGGAGCATCGGAAACCTCCTGGGCATGAACACCGATCTGAAATTCGGTCTGGTGCGTATCCCCAGCACGAGCGGCAGCTCGGTAGGCCTGCTCAGCCCGTCACAGGGCATTTGCATCAACGCCAACGGAAAGCACACCGACGCGGCGGAGCGCTTCGTTGCGTATCTGTTCACCGTGGAGGCGGAGGAGATGTACTGCAATGGTACGAAGCAGGCTTCCACAGTCGTGGGCACCACGCTGGACGTGCCGGAGATGGATCTGGTGTCGGAGCTGATGCAGGGCGAGACCCGCGTCTGGCCGGACGTGTATGTGGAAAACGCGCAGCTACTGTCGATCCTTGACGACCTGTGCTGCCGTATCGCCGGTGGGAGCACTGACGTCGCCGCGGAGCTGGCGCAGTCGCAGAGCGAGATCGACGCGCTGATCGCTGGTTAAGAGAAAAATGCGCCGTGCATACTGGACTTTCGGTATGCACGGCGGGGCATGAAACCGGCGCAGCTTCCTCGCGGCGGACGCGAGGGGGCTGTGCCCTGCAGACAAAGGGGGCAATGATCATGTATGGTAAGGTGAGATCGCAATGAAAACAAAAGGGCACATCGGATCCCGTCGCGGCGGGTATCTGTTTCTGATATTGCCTCTTCTGATCTACGGGGTCTTTTTTATACTGCCGAACGTCTCGTCTCTCGTATACAGCCTGTTCTCGTGGAACGGCATCTCCGAGGAGCGGACATTCGTGGGACTTGCGAACTTTAAGAAGATGTTTGCCGACCGCATTTTTCGGACGGCGCTGATCAACACCGTGAAGTATACGGTGACGCTGGTGCTGTTCCAGACACTGATCGGCTTTCTGCTGGCGCTGCTGGTGCAGAAAACGAACCGCATCAACAGCGCCTTCCGCACGATCTATTTTCTGCCTGCCATCATCGCAGCGTCCACCGTCGGTCTGATCTGGGGCTTTATCTACGACCCGAATATCGGCGCGCTCAATGAGCTGCTGCGTATTCTTGGGCTGAGCAGCTGGCGGCACGCGTGGCTTTCGGATGAGAAGATCGTCATTTACGCCATCGCCGCCGTCCATATCTGGGTGGGCATCGGGCAGAGCGTAGTGCTGTTTGTGGCGGGGCTGCAGAACATCCCGCAGGATGTGCTGGAGAGCGCCGCGCTGGATGGGGCGACGCGCTGGAAGCAGCTCGTGCACATCACCATCCCCATGCTGCGGCCTACAACGCTCATCGTTCTGGTGCTCACGACCATCGGCGGCTTCAAGTCGTTTGACTTTGTGTATGTGATGACCGGCGGCGGTGCGACGCACTCCTCGGAGGTGCTCTCCACGCTGCTGTATAAAGAGGCATATGCCTACAGTGACTTTGGATATTCGGCTGCGATCTCGGTGGCGCTGCTGGTGGTTGTTGCGGCCATTACGCTGATCCAGATGTACGGCCTGCGGGAAAAGGAGTGATGCAAGCATGAAAACAGGGCAAAAGATCTGCAAATACGCGGTGCTCATTTTCTTTGCGCTGCTGATCCTGTTCCCGGTATATATGGTCCTGACCGGCTCATTCAAAACGGAGTTTGAGCTGTATGACAATGTGTTCGGCCTACCGCAAAAGCTCCAGTGGGGCAACTATGCCCGGGCGTTTGTGGAAGGAAATCTGAACAAGTATTATGTAAATAGCCTGATCGTCACCATGACCTCCATCGTGCTCATTCTGGCACTGTCCAGCATGACGGCCTTCGCGCTGACGCGGCTGAAGCTGCGGCTGAATAAGGCCATCTATCTGCTGTTTGTCATCGGCATCGCCGTGCCCACACAGGTGGGCATCGTACCGCTGGCGGTGCAGATGAGCCGGATGCACCTGACGAACTCGCTGCTGGGGCTGATCTGCGTGTATGTGGCGTATGAGCTGCCGTTTTCGGTGTTCATTTTCTACGGCTTCATGCAGTCGATCCCCATGGAGCTGCAGGAGGCGGCCATCATCGACGGCTGTTCCTCGTTCCGCGTGTACTGGCACGTGATCATGCCGCTGTGCCGCGGCTCGATCGCCACGGTGGCCATCTTTAACCTCGTCGGCATCTGGAACGATATGCTCTTCCCGCTGATGCTGATCAGCAAGGAATCGCTGCGGACGCTGCCGTATGGTCTTTTACAGTTCCGCGGGCAGTATGCCTCGCAGAATACGGTGATCTTCGCGGGCGTCATCCTCATCACGCTGCCGCTGGTTGTGCTGTATTTGTGTATGCAGAAGCAGTTTATGAAGGGCCTGACGCAGGGCGCTGTGAAAGGCTAAAGCGTAGAAAAGATCCCCCTGCACCGCTGGTGCAGGGGGCATTTTGCGCTTAGATCGTATCGACTTTTATTAGATTTGTATTGCCGGAGGTGCCGTTGATCATGCCGCCGGTCATGACGATGTTGTCGCCGGGCTGCAAATTCAGCGCGCGGACGGCTGCCTTGCGGGCGTGGTAGAACAGCACGTCGGTGGACTCGAAGCGTTCATTCAGCACCGGCAGCACGCCCCATGAGAGCGCCAGCTTATACCACACCGCCTTGTTCGTCGCCATGCCGATGATGTCCGTCGGCACGCGGAAGCGCGAGACCATGCGCACCGTCGCGCCCGAGAGGGAGCTGACGACGATCGCCTTCGCGCCAATATCGACCGCCATGCCGCAGGTGGCGTGGGAGATGGCGTCGAGCAGGTTTTTGATCTTGAACTGTGAGCCGCGGAACATTGCCTCATAGTCGATGTGGCGCTCGGTTTCGGCGCAGATGGAGGACATCGTCTCCACCGCCTTGACGGGGTATTTGCCCGCGGCGGACTCGCCGGAGAGCATGACGGCGCTGCTGCCGTCGTACACGGCGTTGGCGACGTCCGAAATTTCTGCGCGCGTCGGGCGCGGGTTCTGGATCATGGATTCCAGCATTTCCGTGGCGGTGATGACGCGTTTTCCCAGCAGGCGGCATTTGGTGATGAGGTATTTCTGGATGGCGGGCAGCTCCGTAAACGGCACTTCCACGCCGAGGTCGCCGCGCGCGACCATGATGCCCTCGCACACCTCGCAAATTTGCTCGATGTTGTCAACGCCTGCGCGGTTTTCAATCTTGGCGATGACGTCGATGGAGCTTCCGCCATTTGCCGCCAGAAAGTCCTTGAGGTCGGCGATGTCCTGTTTGCGCGAGACGAATGACGCGGCGATGAAATCCACGCCGTTGCGGATGCCGAACAGCAGGTCCTGCCGGTCCTGTTCGCTGAGATAGTCCTGATGCAGGAGCTTTCCGGGGAAGCTCATGCTCTTCTGGTTGGAGAGCCTGCCGCCGATGAGGGTCTTGCAGTGAATTTCCGTCCCTTCGATGCGCTCGACTTCAAAGCTCACGAGCCCGTTATTGACCAAAATCGTGTCGCCGGGGACAAGCTCCTCCGCCAGACCTGCATAGCTGACGCTCACGATGTGCTCGTCGCCGACGAGCTGGCGCGTGGTGAAGGTGAACGGCGCGCCGTCGGGCAGGTCGATCCCGCCGCCCTCAAAGGTGCGGATGCGGTATTCAGGTCCTTTCGTGTCGAGCATGACGGCGATGGGCAGACCCAGCTTTTCGCGGACCTTTTTGATCATGTCGATCTTTTTCTGGTGCTCTTCGTGCGTGCCGTGCGAAAAGTTCAGGCGCGCGACGTTCAGCCCCGCGCGGCACATGGCGGCGAACGTTTCTTCGTTGTCACTGGCAGGACCGATGGTACAGACGATCTTGGTTTTTCTCATGGTAATGAACGGTCCTTTCAGGCGTTGCGGCGCGCCTGCGCCTTTTCCAGACGCAGCAGACGTGCAAAGGTGTGGATGATGAGCATGATGACAGGCATAAACAGTCTCCTTCCAGTTCAGTTGGGCAAATAAAAAATCCATCTGCGCCCGGAATAGGCACAGACGGAGCCTGTCTGCCGCAGAAAAAAGCAGAACCGACACGGTTCTGCCTGAAATGCCTTCTGCGGGCATCAATCGAATGGACGATTACCGACACGAATAGAAGCAAAGCGCTTCTATGACAGACTCCACCACTCGTATCAGCGGCATCATTTTAGCATATTCAGGCGGCTATGTCAACGTACAAGATAGCCCTTTTTTCGACGGTCTAAATGCGCGGCGGGGGCAATAGGATGTACGGGAAGTGAAACGATGGATACGATCTTACAGGACATCCTGCCGGTGCTGCCCGCGCGGCTGCACGCGCCGCTGCGGCATTTGGAGCATCTGCGCCCGGAGGACATCCGCCTGCGGGCGGGACAGCCTCCCGGCGTCTATGCCGCGGGGCATGAAACACCGCTTGCCGCCGCGCCGGTCACCTGGCAGGAGCTGGAGCAAGTTTTGATGGCGGCGACGGATCATTCGTATTACGCAGCGGCGGAGCAGCTCGCGGACGGATTCGTGACGCTGCCGGGCGGACACCGCGTCGGCGTATGCGGGACGCTGGCGGTGCGCGGCGGGAGCGCGGTGAGCGTGCGGAATATCAGCTCCGTGTGCATCCGGCTGGCGCGGGACGCGCCGTGCGCCGTGCCGGAGCTGACGCGCTCGACGCTGCTGCTCGGCGCGCCGGGGAGCGGTAAAACGACGCTCCTGCGCGCGTGCATCCGGGCGCTGTCGCGCCGGGGTCAGCGCGTGTGCGTGGCGGATGAGCGCGGCGAGCTCGCCGCGTGCGTAAACGGGCAGCCGCAGATGGACGTCGGTCCGTGTACGGACGTGCTGACGGGCGGGAAAAAGGCGCAGAGCATGATGATGCTCCTGCGCTCAATGCGCCCGGACTGGATCGCGGTGGACGAGATCACCGCGCCGGAGGACTTGGCGGCGATTCGGCAGTGCAGCTATTGCGGCGTACGGCTGCTGGCGACGGCACACGCGGAAAGCCCGGAGGAGCTGGCGCGGCGGCCGCTTTACAGGGAACTGCTGGCGCTGGGCGTTTTTGACGTGCGCGTGTGGCTGGACGGGCAGAAAAACTGGCGGGAGGAGACGGCGGGATGCTGAAAATTCTGGGACTTCTTTGCGTGGTCGGCAGCGCGTCGGCGGTGGGCTTTGGCTTTGCCGCCGGGGTGCGGCGGCAGGCAGAGCAGCTTCGCGCGCTGCAAACGGCGCTGGGGCAGATGAAAAGCGAGACGGCGTACCGCATGACGCCGCTGCCGGAGCTGCTGGCTCTGGTGGGCGCGGACACGGATGGCGCAGTGGGCGCGCTCTTTTCGCGCTGCGCGCTGGAGCTGCGCCGCCGGACAAGCACGGTGCAGTTTGCGATGCAGACGGCGCTCGGGCACACGCCGGGGCTGTCGCTCCCGCAGAGCGTGCGGCGGGCGCTGCTGGCGCTCTCCGGCGCGCTGGGAAAATTCGACGTGGACGGGCAGTGCCGCGCCATCGACCTGGCGCGCTCGCGCGTGGACGAGGCATTGGAGGATGTGGAACTGGCGAGCCGCGCCCGCTGCCGCAGCTATCGCACGCTCGGCGTGTGTACGGGGCTGGCGATCGCCGTGATCTTACTGTGATATGGAAATTGATCTCATTTTCAAGATCGCCGCCGTGGGCATCATCGTCTCGATCCTCAACCAGGTGCTCGAGCGCTCCGGGCGCGGCGAGCAGGCGACGATGACGTCGCTGGCGGGGCTGGTCGTGGTGCTGATGATCGTGGTGGAGCGCATCGCGGACCTGTTTGCGCTCGTCAAGTCACTGTTCGGGTTTTAGGATGCAGACGGCGGTTCAAATCGCGGGGCTGTGCGTGATCGGCGCGGTGCTGGCGCAGCTCGTGCGGCGGCAGAAGCCGGAGCTGGCGCTGTGCCTTGCCATGGCGGCGTGCGCCGCAGCGCTGGGGCTTGCCGCCGGGGCGCTTGAGCCGGTGATCGCATTTTTTCGGCGGCTGCAAAGTCTTGCGGGCGTGGAAGAGGCGCTGTTCGCGCCGCTTCTCAAAACGCTGGCGATCGGCGTGCTGACGCAAATTTCAAGCGCGTTCTGCCGCGACGCGGGGGAGCAGGCGCTTTCGCGCATCGCGGAGCTGAGCGGTACGGCGCTGGCGCTTTCCGCGGCGCTGCCGCTGGCGCAGGCGGTCTTGCAGACGGCGGAGCAGTTGATGGGAGGGTAGGCGTGCGGAGATTTTTGGTCGCGGCGCTGATCTTTGCGCTGCTCGCTCTCCCGGCGCGCGCGGCGGACGCAGAGCTATACGGCGCGGACGGGCTGCGGGAAGGTCTGGATGCGCGCACGGACGTGCTTTTAGAGGACATCGACCCGACTATGACGCGCGATTTTTCCGGCGTGATGCGCACCGTCCTGCGCGATGCACTGCAAAGCCTCCCCAACGCGGTGCGCGGCGCGGCGCGGACGCTGAGCGTGCTGCTGGCGATCGTGCTGCTGTGCGCGCTGGCGGGCAATGTGCAGGGTGGCGTATCAAAGCAGGCGGCGGCGCTCGCGGGGGCGTTGGCGGTGACGGGCGCGTGCACGGTGAATTTGCAGGCGATGATCGCGCTGGCGCGCGAGACGATCTCGCAGGTCTCGGCGTTTTCGGAGCTGCTGCTGCCGGTGCTGTCGTCGGTCATCGCGGCGACGGGCGCGGTGGGCTCGGCGGCGGCATTGTATGCCGGGTCGATACTTTTTATGAACGTTCTGCTCACGCTCATCACGCGTCTGCTCATCCCGCTGGTCTACGCCTTCTGCGCGCTGGCGGCGGCACAGTGCGCAACGGGCGAGGCGCTGCTTGCGCGGCTGCGGGAGCTGCTGGGATGGGTCATTTCGGTGAGCCTCAAGGGAGTGATGTATCTGTTTACGGCATACCTGACCGTCAGCGGGATCGTCAGCGGCACGGCAGATGCCGCTGGGCTGAAGGCGGCAAAGGCGGCATTTTCCGCCGCGCTGCCGGTGGTGGGCGGCATCGTCTCCGACGCGACGGAGAGTGTTCTTGCGGGCGCGCAGACGCTCAAATCCAGCGTCGGCGCGTTCGGGCTGCTGGCGCTGCTGGCGATGGGGCTGCTGCCGTTTTTGCGCATCGCGCTGCAATATCTTGCGCTGAAGGTCGCGGCGGCTGCGGGCGGGCTGACGGGGAATGACCGCCTGCCCGCGCTGCTGGGGCATTTATCGACCGCCATGGGCTATATGCTGGCAATGACGGGATGCAGCGTGCTGATGGCGATGTTCTGCTGCTGCTGTTTTATGAAGGCGGCGGGCGGATGAGCGCGGCGCTGCGGGAATATCTGATGGCGCTCGTGGCGTGCGCGCTGCTCTCTACGCTTGCGTCGGCGCTGCTGCCGGAGGGTGCGTCGCGCCGGGCGGTGAGCTTTGCGTGCGGGCTGCTCACGCTCGTGTGCGCGGTGCGCCCGCTGCTGCGCATCGACACGCAGACGCTTGCGCGTTCCATCAGCCGCCTGGAGATGGAGCAGGACGCGGCGCGCACGGGCGTGGAGGTCAAAAACCGCGAGCTGGTGAGCGCCATCATAAAGGAAAAATGCGAGACATATATATTGGACAAAGCCGCGCAGCTTGACCTTGCGGTTTCTGCCGAGGTGACGGTCGGCGGGGAGGACGGGTATCCGTATCCGACCGCCGTGCACCTGACCGGCGAGCCGACGCCGGAGCAGAAGCTGCAATTGCAGCGCTATATCGAGCGGGAGCTTGCCATCCCGAAGGAGGAGCAGACATGGAGCAGCCCTTAGAAAAGATCCGCGCGCCGGCGCGGCTGCAAAAGATCGCCGCGCAGCTCGGAAAATACAAATACGCGCTGCTGGTGCTGCTGCTCGGCATCGTGCTGGCGCTCATCCCCACAGGCGACAAAAAACAGACCGCCGCAAGCGCGCCCGACACGCGGCAATCAGAGCTTTCACAGCTCGAGCAGACGCGGCAGGCGCTGCGGGCGCTTTTGCGGCAGGTGGACGGCGCGGGCGAGGTGGATGTGCTGTTGAGCTACAGCTCGGGCGCGGAGCAGGTGTATCAGACGGACCGTGAATCGAGCCGCAGCGGCGAGGATACGCAGTCCAAAACGACCGCCGTCTTGCAGCAGAACGGCTCGGAGCGCACGCCGGTCGTGCGCAAAACGCTCTACCCGGTGTATCAGGGCGCGGTGGTGGTGTGCGAGGGCGCGGAGCGCGCGGCAGTGCGGCTTGCCATCGTGGAGGCGGTTTCCAGCCTGACGGGGCTGGGGAGCGATAAGATCAGTGTTATCAAAATGAAAAGCAAATAGGAGGAGATACTATGAAGATCTGGAAACGAAACGCCGTGATCGCGGCGGTCCTGCTGTTCATCTGCGCGGGGATCTACCTGAACTGGTCGTATAACCGCAGCAAAACGCCGGAGCTGACCGAAACACTCAGCGCCGAGCAGGTGCCCGGTACGGCGGAGACAGTCATGGGCGAGAGCGACCCGCAGCAGCTTTTGGCAAGCGGCGAGGGGGATGCTTCGTCGGCGGAGTATTTTGCACAGGTGCGCCTGAGCCGTCAGCAGTCGCGCGACAGCGCCGTGGAGCTGCTGGAGCAGACCATCGCCTATGACGAGGGCAGCGAGCTTGGCACGAACGCCGCCGAAACGCTCAACACGCTCGTCTCCACCGCGCTGTGCGAGGCGCAGATCGAAAGTCTGGTCATCGCCAAGGGCTATGACGACTGTGTGACGTACATCTCGGACGACACTGTGAGCGTGGCGGTCAGCGCACCGCCGGAGGGCTTGACGGAGGCGGACGTGGCGCTCATCTCGGACGTTGTGACGGCGCAGACGACTTACGATCTGTCGCAAGTACGCATTGTCGAGGTCAAAGCCTAAGAATGTTTTTGCCGAATCGTGCATTGCAGCCTTGAAAATTTCACGGTTTATGCTACAATAGGTATATCGTGTGCGTAGCTTTACGCCAAGTTACCCGGAATGGAGGAATCATCATGGCAGAAAACCGTGAATATTATACGCAGAACGCCGAAAACGGCACGGTCCAGATCTCGGAGGACGTGGTCGCGTCCGTCGCTGCGGCGGCGATCCTGGAGACCGAGGGCGTGTGCGGTCTGAGCACGAACCTCTCCACCGACATCGCGGAGATGCTCGGCAAGAAGAATCCCGCCAAGGGCATCCGTCTGACGGGTGCGAAGGACGGGGCGCTGTGCATCGAGTGCGATGTGGTGGCAAAGTTCGGCGCGCCGGTGTTTGAACTGGGAAAAACGCTTCAGGACGTTGTGAAAAGCAGCGTGGAATCCGTAACGGGGCTCACGGTGCAGCAGGTGAACGTGAACATCTGCGGCGTCGCCCTGCCGCGCGAAGCAAAGAAGTAAGACCCGGGTCGCCTCCTGCTGCGCAGGAGGCGAGACCCATTATTGAGGAGAGAGATATGACCAGAACCAATGCCCGTGAGATCGTGGCGCAGCTCGTCTATGAGATGCAGTTCCGCGAGGACAGCGCGCACGACGTGGCGCGCGCGCACATGGAGCCGGAGTATTTCGGCACGCTGAAGGATGAAGCGGACGTGTATCAGGAAAAGCCCGATGCCAAGCAGGCGGCGTATATCGAATCGACGCTCTGCGGCATCGAGGAAAAGCGCGAGGAGCTGGAGGGCTACATCCGCAAATACGCCATCGGCTGGGATTTCAAGCGCATCTCCCGCACGGCGCGGGCGATCATGCTGCTGGCGATGTATGAGTGCCTGTATGTCCACGATGTGCCCACGTCCGCTGCGATCAGCGAGGCGGTCGAGCTGACGCGCAAATATGAGGATGAGGATGTCGTCAGCTTTGTCAACGGCATTCTCGGCGCATTCGCGCGCGAGGTCGATCCGGCATGAGAACGCTCGGGCTGGATACCAGTAACTATACCACCTCTGCCGCCGTTTTTGACGGCGCGCAGGGGCAAAACTGCTCGCGTCTGCTGGGCGTTGCGCCGGGTCAGCTCGGTCTGCGCCAGAGCGACGCGCTTTTTGCACATACCAGGCAGCTCCCGGAGCGGTTCGCGGCGCTGTTTGACGCAGTGGGGCATGATGAGCCCATCTGCGCCGTCGGCGCGAGCACGCGCCCGCGCGCGGTGGAGGGCTCGTATATGCCGTGCTTCCTCGCAGGCGAGACGCTGGGGCGGTGCATCGCCAGTGTGCTGGACGTGCCGTTTTACGCGGTCTCACACCAGCAGGGGCACATCGCAGCGGCGCTGTGGTCGGCGGGGCGGCTGGATTTGATGCAGACGCCGCATCTGGCGTGGCACTTATCGGGCGGTACGACGGAGCTGCTGCTCGTCACGCCGGAAGGAAAAAACGTGCGCGCCGAGCGCATCGGCGGCACGAGCGATCTTTCCGCCGGGCAGGTGATGGATCGCACCGGGAAGCTCCTGGGGCTGCCGTTCCCGTCGGGAAAGGCGCTTGACGAGCTCTCCGGCGGCAGCGACTGCAAAGACCTCTTCCGCGTGAAGCTGGACGGGCTGCAATTTTCGCTTTCGGGTCTTGAAAACAAGATCGCGCAGTTTCACGGGCAGGGGCACGGCGACGCCGCCACGGCGCGCTATGCCGTGGCATCCGTGTGCCACGCGGTCTGCGCGGTCACGGCGGCGGCGCGGAAGGCGTATCCGGGGCTGACGGTCGTATTTTCGGGCGGCGTTGCGTCCAACGCGATGCTCCGCGCGCGCTGCGCACAGTTCGCGCCGGTATTCGCTCAGCCGCAGTATTCGACCGATAACGCCATGGGCGTGGCGGTGCTGACATACTTGCAGGAGGCGCGCTGATGGAGCAGAATATTATTTCCGTCTCCGAGCTCAACGGCTATCTCAAGTTCCTGTTTGACCGGGACGAGCATCTGACCTCGCTTGCCGTGCGCGGCGAGATCAGCAACTATAAAATTTACCCCTCCGGGCATCATTATTTTACGCTCAAGGACGAAGGCGGCGCGCTGCGCTGTGTGATGTTCAAAAATTCCGCGCTGCGGCTGCGCTTTCGCCCGGAAAACGGCATGAAGGTCATCGCCGCCGGGCGCGTGAGCGTGTTCCCGCGCGACGGGGCGTATCAGCTCTACTGTGACAGCCTCACGCCAGACGGCGTGGGCGACCTGTACGTCGCCTTTGAGCAGCTCAAGCAGAAGTTGCAGGCGGAGGGGCTGTTTGACCCCGCGCACAAGAAAAAGCTGCCGCCGTATCCCAAAACCATCGCCATCGTCACGTCCGGCGCGGGCGCGGCGGTGATGGATATGCTGCGGATTCTCAACCGGCGATATCCGCTGGTGAAAGTCAAGCTCCTGCCCGTGCGCGTACAGGGCGCGGAAGCGCCCGCCGAGATCGCCGGGGCGATCCGCTACGCAAACCGCTACCGCGTTGCCGACCTCATCATCACCGGGCGCGGCGGCGGGTCGATCGAGGACCTGTGGGCGTTCAATGACGAGCGGGTGGCGCGGGCAATTTATGATTCCGAGCTGCCGGTCATCTCCGCCGTCGGGCACGAGCCGGACGTGACCATCAGCGATTTTGTCGCCGATGTGCGCGCGGCGACGCCCTCCAACGCGGCGGAGCTCGCCGTGCCGGATCAGATGGAGCTGCGCGCGCGGCTGCTGAGCCAGCGCACGCACCTGGGGCAGATGATGACGCGTCAGCTCCAGCTTCTGCGCCAGCAGCTCACGGCGCTTTCCAAAAAGCGCGTGCTGCAAAGCCCGGAGAATTATTTTGAGGACAAGCGCCTCGCGCTTGACCACGCGCAGCAGCGCCTTGCGTCGCTGGCGCAGAAATGTGTCGCCGACCGGCAGCGTCAGTTCGTGCAGCTTGCCGCGCGGCTCGACGCGATGAGCCCGTTAAAGGTCCTTGCGCGCGGCTACAGCGTGGCGCGCACGGAGGACGGCAGCATTCTGCGCAACGCGCGGCAGGTACAGCCGGGGCAGGAGATCGAATTGCAGCTTTCCCGTGGACGCATAACGGCGCAGGTAGCGCATACGGAGGAGAAGACCGATGAGTGAAGAAAAACTGAGCTTTGAGCAGTCGCTTGCGCGGCTGGACGCCATCACCCGCCAGATGGAGCAGGGCAATGTCCCGCTGGAGCAGGCGCTGGCGCTGTTTCAGGAGGGCACGGCGCTGGTGCGGTCGTGCAATGAACAGCTCGACCGGGCGCAGCTTGAGGTCGTAAAGCTGATGAAAACGCCAGATGGGACGCCGGCGGAAACGGAGTATGTACGAGATGAATGAGTATCAGAATCAGATGGAGACCTACCGTCAGGCGGTAGAGGAGACCCTGAACGGCTGCTTTACGGCGCAGGACCTGCCGCAGAAGCGTCTGTTTGACGCCATGCGTTACAGCCTGCTTGCCGGCGGTAAGCGCATCCGCCCGGTGCTGCTGCTGGAGTTCTGCCGCCTGTGCGGCGGCGACTGGCACGCGGCGCTGCCGTTTGCGGCGGCGATCGAAATGGTGCACACCTACAGCCTCATCCACGACGATCTGCCGTGCATGGACAACGACGACTACCGCCGCGGGCGGCTGACCAATCATAAGGTGTTTGGTGAGGCGAACGCAGTACTCGCGGGCGACGGGCTGCTTACGGCGGCGTTTGAGACGCTCTGTACGGCAAAGACCGGCGCGGACGTGATCGTGCGCGAGGTCGGCATTCTGTCCGGCGCGGCGGGCGAGCTCGGTATGGTCGGCGGGCAGGTGCTGGATCTCGCGGGCGAGGACACCGTGCTCACCGAGGATGAGGTGCATACCATTCACAATCTCAAAACCAGCGCGCTCATCCGAGCCGCGTGCCAGATGGGCGTTGCGGCGGCGGGCGGCACGCAGGCGCAGATGGACGCCGCGCGCGACTATGCGCAGGCGCTGGGCATGGCGTTCCAGATCCGCGACGATATGCTGGACGTGCTGGGCGACGCGGAAAAAATGGGTAAAAGGACCGGCATGGACGAGCATAAAAATACGTTTGTCACGCTCTACGGCGTGGGAAAATGCTCACAGCTCGTGGAGGAGTACACCAAACGCGCCTGCGCCGCGCTGTCGATCTTTGACGGCGCGCAGTTCCTCGACCAGCTCGCCGCGAGACTTGCCCTTCGGGAATATTGAGCGTTCTGCAATGCTGAAAAGACCGCTTCGGCGGTCTTTTTGCTTTGAATATTTACTTGTATATGCATGAATCTTGTGCTATACTGGGCAGGATGGCGCAGTATCCTAGTCAGCGCCGCCGTTTTTGAGGAAGGGCCTAAAAATCCTTACAAGGGCACAACTATGAATCCCGTGGTGTCTGCTTCTTACGCCCAGTTTGGGGTGGATGCTGGGGGGAGGCGTTTATCGCCTGCGGACCGCAGGGCTGCTCCCAATGGCATGGGAATCCACGACCCTGGGTCTGCGGAGACCGGATATTGTGCACAAGCGTACTCCCTTTGCGGTTTTAAGCGACTTGTGTACGATCCCGGATAGGAACCTGCATTGCGGTGCTACCCGGCTTTTACGCCGTGAACGCTGTGTGCAGCGTAGCCTGCCTTGCGTGAGCCGGCAGGGAAAGAGGAGCTAAGCGGCAGTTCTCATGGCCTTGAGTCCATGCCGATATTCTCTTGAAAGTCTGCTTGCAAAAGAGGATAGAAAACGGACGGCGCTGTAGTGGAAAGCACCTAGGCTGTCTGAAAAGGGCAGATATGGGATTGCGGTACGGACTAAGTGGCAATCGGGTATCGGTCGTGGAAACAGACCGGCGAGGGCATCAAAGGGAAACCGCCTGCACGGCGACGGCAGGCTGCCCCCGGGGAAAACAAACCCGACCTAAGCCGTAAGATTAACCATATCTGCCGCCATTTAGAGTTTTTCAAAAAATGCATTTTTGAAAAACTCTCCAACGGAAACAGGTTTCCGTTGGATGGGGCTTGCGCCCTGCGCGGCGCAAAACTCTGCGAGGTTATTTTCGCTTTTATTTCTTGGAGGAATCCGATTTGAGTCAGTCGAAGAAGGGGCGCGGGGGAAAGAAATCTGGTCCTGATTATCAGTGGATCGTGATGATCTTTGCCATGACGATGGTCATCTCCGCCGTGATGAGCTTAGCGTCCTCGCAGCTTTTAGACGGCGCGGGGATGGCGCTTTCGTTTATCATTCTCATCTGCATCGTGCTCATCGGTATTATTTTTGACGTGATCGGCGTGGCGGTGACTACGGCGGACGAAACGCCGTTTCACGCCATGGCGTCGCGCAAAGTGCCGGAGGCGCGCGACGCGCTGAAGCTCATCCGCAATGCAAACCGCGTGTCGTCGTTCTGCAACGATGTCATCGGCGATATTTGCGGCGTTATCTCGGGTTCTGCCTCGGCGGTGATCGCCGCGCGTGTGATCGCCGCGGGCGTCGGCGGGACGCAGATGATCGTAGATTTACTGATGTCGGCGTTCGTCGCCGCGCTCACCGTGGGCGGCAAGGCGTTCGGCAAGACCTTTGCCATCAGTGAGAGCACGCGCATCGTGCAGATGACGGCGCGTGTGCTGTGCTTTTTCAGAAAGATACCGGCGCTGTTCCGCAAACGGCGGAAAAAGCGCTGAAACGGGGATACTATGCTCGAAAAAATTCGCTCACGCGAGGAGCTTTTGAAGCTGAATAAAGACCAGGACGCGGCGCTGTGTGAGGAGATCCGCGCGTTTCTGGTGGAGAACTTGTCGCACACGGGCGGGCATCTGGCGTCGAACCTCGGCATCGTGGAGACGACGCTCGCCATCCACAAGGTGTTTGACACGCGCGTGGACCGGCTCGTGTTTGACGTAGGGCATCAGTCGTATGTACACAAGCTGCTGACCGGGCGCATGGACGGCTTTGCCGGTCTGCGGACCTACGGCGGGATGTCCGGCTTTCCGAAGCCGTCAGAGAGCGAGCAGGACGCATTCATTGCCGGGCACGCCTCCAACGCCGTTTCAGTGGCGCTGGGCATGGCGCGGGCGCGCACGCTGCAAAAAAAGACGTATAACGTCATCGCCCTGCTCGGCGACGGCGCGCTCACGGGCGGGCTTGCCTACGAGGGGCTCAACAACGCGGGCGCGAGCCGCGAACCGCTCATCGTCATTCTCAACGACAACGGGATGTCCATCACGCCGAATGTCGGCGCGATCTCGCGGTATCTGAGCCGGATGCGCCTCAAGCCGCGTTATTTTGAACTCAAGCTGCGCTACCGCCGCCTGATGGCAAAGCTCCCGGGCGGGCAGAAAATTTACGCCTTTACGCACAAGCTCAAGGCGTGGCTGCGGCGCAGGCTTCTGGGCAAGACCATTTTTGAGCAGATGGGCTTTACCTATCTCGGACCTGTGGAGGGGCACGACACCGAGCGTATCGCGGAGTTGCTGCGCGCGAGCGCGGCACTGCAGGAGCCGGTGCTGCTGCACCTCATTACGCAAAAGGGACGCGGCTTTGCCCCGGCGGAAAAAACGCCGCAGGATTTCCACGGCGTCGGGCGCTTTGACCCGGCGAGCGGACGCCCGGTGGGGCAGAATAAAAATACATTTTCCGGCGCATTCGGCGCGGAGCTGACGCGCCTTGCGCACAGCGACGAGCACCTGTGCGCCATCACAGCGGCGATGCGCTGCGGCACAGGGCTGGACGGCTTTGCGCGCGCGTTCCCGCGCCGGTTTTTTGACGTGGGCATCGCCGAGGGGCACGCCGTGTGCATGGCGGCGGGGCTGGCAAAGCAGGGGATGCTGCCGGTCGTGGCGATCTACTCGACGTTTTTGCAGCGCAGCTTTGATATGCTGCTGCACGATGTGGCGATCCTCAATCTGCACGTCGTGTTTGCCGTGGACCGCGCGGGACTCGTCGGCGCGGATGGCGAGACGCACCACGGAATGTTTGACGTCGGATACTTACGCGAAGTGCCGGGGATGCAGATCTTCTGTCCGGCGAGCCTTGCCGAACTGCGGCGGATGCTGCAAATGGCGCTTTACGACTGCAAAGGTCCTGTCGCCGTGCGCTATCCCACCGGCGGCGAAGGGCAGTATCAGGACTGCCACACCTCCACGCTCATCGAGCCGGGCGAGGATTGCACGCTCGTGACGTATGGGACGCTGTATAACGAGGCGCTGCGCGCGCGGGAGCTGTGCGCGGAAAAAGGCGTTTCGCTGGGGCTTTTGAAGCTGGCAACGCTCACGCCGCCGGACTTTGACGCGGTGGAGGCGTCCGTGCGGCGCACGGGGCGGCTCATTGTGGCGGAGGAGGTCTCCGACCACGGCTGCATCGCGGACGAGCTGTTTGCCGCGCTGGAAGCGCGCGGCGTACAGGCGCGCTGCCGCAAGAGGAATCTCGGCGGCGGCTTTGTGACGCACGGTACGCGCGGCGAGCTGCTGGCGGCGTGCGGACTGGATGGGCAGTCGCTATTTGAAACAGTCATGGAGGAAACGGCGCGTGAAGAATAAAAAACGGCTGGATGTGCTGCTGACCGAGCGCGGACTTGCGGAGTCGCGCGCCAAGGCGCAGGCGATCATTATGAGCGGCGCGGTATTCGTGGCGGGGCAGAAGGCAGATAAAGCCGGGCAGGAATTTGACGCGGAAGCGCCCATTGAGGTGCGCGGCAGCACCTGCCCGTATGTGAGCCGCGGCGGCTTGAAGCTCGAAAAGGCGCTGCGTGATTTTGGCGTTGACGTGACGGGACTGGTTTGCAGCGACTCCGGCGCGTCCACCGGCGGCTTTACCGACTGCCTGCTCCAGCAGGGAGCAAAAAAGGTGTTTGCCATCGACGTGGGATACGGGCAGCTTGCGTGGAAAATACGCGAAGATCCGCGCGTTGTTGTGATGGAGCGGACGAATATCCGCTATGTCACGCCGGACGATCTCGGCGAGCCGCTGGATCTGTCGGTCATCGACGTGTCGTTTATTTCTCTTAAAATCGTCCTGCCCGCCGTGCGGAGGCTGCTGCGGGAGAACGGGCAGGTCGTCTGCCTCATCAAGCCCCAGTTTGAAGCCGGTAAGGAAAAGGTCGGCAAAAAGGGCGTGGTACGCGACCCCGCCGTGCATGAAGAGGTCCTGAACGGCTTTCTGGCGCTTGCGCAGGAGCAGGGCTTTACGGTGCGCGGGCTGACGTTTTCGCCGGTGCGCGGGCCAGAGGGGAATATCGAGTTTCTCGCGCATCTGTCGCTCGTGCCGGAGGGCGGCATCACGCCGGATGTTCCGGCGCTGGTGCGGCAGGCGCACGAGACGCTGAAAGGATAAAACAATGAAGATCATTCTGATGCCGAATCCCTATCGGGACAAACAGTTCAAATATGCCACGCGGGCGCGCGAAATTCTGGAGGAGAGCGGCGCGACGGTACGTCTGTGCCTGCCGTTTGACGTGGACCGCGATTTTGACGCCCCCGCCGGGATGCGCTTTGACGATCTCAAGACCGAGGTGCGCGGGGCGGATATGCTCGTGTGCTTCGGCGGCGACGGGACGATCCTGCACGCGTCCAAGCTGGCAACGGCAAATCATCTGCCGATCCTGGGAGTGAACATCGGCACGATGGGCTTTATCGCGGAGCTGGAAGCGGGCGAGCTGGAGCTTTTGCGCAAGCTGCCGAAAAAGGAATATACGCTCGAGCCGCGCACGATGCTGGATGTGACGGTCACGGGCGCGAGCGGGCAGCATCTGCTGCACGAAACGGCGCTCAACGACGCCGTCATCACCAAGGGCGCGATCGCGCGCGTGGTGCAGATGTCCGTCCACTGTGACGGCGTGGAAGCGGTAAATTTCTCCGGCGACGGCGTCATTCTCTGCACGCCCACCGGCTCGACTGCTTATTCGCTGTCCGCCGGCGGACCGATCATTGAGCCGGCGGCAAAGAACTTTCTCATCACGCCCATCTGCGCCCACGCCATGCAGGCGAAGAGCATCGTCGTCGCGCCCAAGCGCGTGATCGACGTGTACATGGGCAAGGTCGGGCGGCACAACGCCTTTTTGTCGGTGGACGGCGGACGGGCGCTGCGCCTCAACATGGGCGACAAGATCACGGTGCGCGTGTCGGACAAGGTCACACGGCTCGTGCGCCTGAAGGACACGAACTTTTTTGAAATTCTGAACCGAAAATTTACGGACCGGGGGTGACGGTATGAAATCCAAACGACAGGAAAAAATTCTGGAAATTATCCGCGAGCACGATGTGGAGACGCAGGAGCAGCTCCTCGCCGAGCTCGCCGCCGCGGGCTTTACCGCCACGCAGGCGACCATTTCGCGCGATATTCGGCAGCTTCGCATTGTCAAGCAGCTCGCGCCGAGCGGCGTATACCGCTATCAGACCGCCGTGCATCCGGCGGAGCACCAGTTCTCCGAGCGGCTGAACGTCATCTTTAAGCAGAGCATTACCTCGGTCGATTACGCGCAGAACATTCTGGTCATCAAAACGATGGTCGGCATGGCGAATGCCGCCATGGCGGCGCTCGACGCCATGAATATCCCCGAGATCGTTGGAACGCTGGCGGGCGACGACACGGCGTTCGTCGTGCTGCGCGATACTGCCAGCGCTGCAAATCTGTGCACGGAGATCCGCAGCCAGGTCGCCGCAAAATAAGGTGAAGCGTTATGCTGAGTGTTTTGCATATCGAAAATATAGCCGTCATCGAGCAGGCGGAGGTCCGCTTTGACCGCGGCTTCAACGCCCTGACCGGCGAGACCGGCGCGGGCAAATCCATCGTTATCGACGCCATCTCCGCCATCCTCGGCGAGCGCACCTACCGCGACTGCATCCGCACGGGCGCGAAGAGCGCGTTCGTGAGCGCGATCTTTACCGGCGTGCCGGAGCTCGCGTGGTTCGCGGATAATCAGGTGCCCTATGACGCGGACGAATTGCAGATCCAGCGCGAGATCTCCGAGAGCGGCAAAAGCGCCTGCCGCGTGAACGGCCGTCCCGTAACGGCGGCGATTTTGCGGCAGCTCGGGATGCAGCTTATCAACATCCACGGGCAGCACGATTCGCAGCAGCTTTTTGACGAGGAGGCGCATCTTTCCTACCTCGACCTGTTCGCGCATGACGAGGCGCTGCTGGGCGAGTATGCGCAGGCGTATGAGCAGATGCAGCGCACGCGCGCGGAGCTGGCGCATTTGCAGATGGACGAGGGCGAGAAGCTGCGCCTGCTCGAAAATCTGCGCTATCAGATCGACGAGATCACGCGCGCCGAGGTAAAGGCGGGCGAGGAGACGGAGCTGGAAGTGCGGCGCAAATTTTTGCAGAACGCCGAAAAAATGACCGCCGGGATCGCCCGGGCGCTCCAGGCACTTTACGGCGGCGACAGCAGCGACGGCGCGGCGGGTCTGCTCGGCGACGCGGAGCACGCGCTGAGCGCGCTCACGGGCGCGGACGAGACGCTTTCGCAGCTCCACGAGCGCGTGAGCGAGCTGATGTACGGCGCACAGGACGTTGTGGACGAGCTGCGCGCGGTGCAGGACGGGCTGGACGATTCCGCGTTTGAGCTGGAAAAGATCGAATCCCGGCTGGACGTACTCTACCGCCTGCGGCGCAAATACGGCGCGACGACGCAGGACATCCTCGAGTATCTTGCGCGTGCGCAGCAGCAGCTCGACGAGATCGAATTTTCCGACGAGCGCCGCGAACAGCTCGCGCAGCAGTTGGAGAAGGAAACGGCTCTCGCGCAGGAGCGGGCGGCGCAGCTTCGCGCGGCGCGTCAGGCGGCGGCGGAGAAGCTGCAAGCGCGCATGGAGCGCGAGCTTGCGCAGCTCGATATGCCGAAGGTGCGCTTCTGCTGCCAGTTTGAGGAGACGGCGCTCTCGGCGCAGGGCGGCGACGCGGTGCGGTTTTTGATGTCCGCCAACGTCGGCGAGGCGCTGAAGCCCCTTAGTAAGGTCGCCTCCGGCGGCGAGCTGGCGCGCATCATGCTGGCGATCAAAAACGTCATGGCGGAGCAGGACGCCGTGCCCACGCTCATCTTTGACGAGGTGGACGCTGGCGTGAGCGGGCGCGCCGCGCAGAAGGTGGCGGAAAAGCTGGCAAGCGTCGCGCGGCACAAGCAGGTTTTGTGCGTGACGCACCTGCCGCAGATCGCGGCGATGGCAGACGTGCATTTTGCCGTGGAAAAGCGCGTGGAGAACGGGCGCACATTTACGCACGTCACGCAGCTTGACCGCGCGCGGCGCCGCGTGGAGCTGGCGCGGCTCACGTCTGGCGGCGACGCGACCGAGACGATGCTCGCCGGAGCGGAGGAGCTGCTGGCGGCGGCGGAGCGCTATAAATCCGGGGCTTGACAAAGTGCGCGCGATTGGCTATAATCGCTGCAATAGCATAGTTTTACGGTGTTGAAGGGAAGAAGTAGCCCGCATCCCCGCTGCAAAGAGAGCCTTCGGTCAGGTGTAAGAAGGACGGCGGCGCGTGTGAATACATCCCGGAGCCGCCCTCTGAAAAGCGAAAGCTTAGTAGGGGTGTGTCGGGTGCGCCCGTTATCGCGCAGGAGCGTGTTTGCGCTCCGTGAGGCTGCTTTCGCAAGGAAGCGGCGAACCAGAGGTGGTACCGCGTTCATTCGCCCTCTGTCCGCAAGGACAGGGGGCTTATTTTTTGGTTATACTATTTTTGAGTATGGGTAAAGGAGAAGAAACATGGGTATTTACGAAGAGCTGCAAGCGCGCGGGCTGATCGCGCAGGTCACGGACGAAGAGCACATCCGCGACATGGTCAACAACGGCAAGGCGACGTTCTACATCGGCTTTGACTGCACGGCGGACAGCCTGCACGTCGGGCACTTTATGGCGCTGTGCCTGATGAAGCGTCTGCAAATGGCGGGCAACCGCCCCATCGCGCTCATCGGCGGCGGCACGACCATGATCGGCGACCCCTCCGGGCGGACGGATATGCGTAAAATGCTCACCAAGGAGGACATCGACCACAACGCCGCGTGCTTCAAGCGCCAGATGGAGCGCTTCATCGACTTTGGACCGGGCAAGGCGATGATGCTCAACAACGCCGACTGGCTGCTGGGGCTCAATTATGTGGAGCTGCTGCGCGAGGTGGGCGCGTGCTTCTCGGTCAATAATATGCTCCGTGCCGAGTGCTACAAGCAGCGCATGGAAAAGGGACTCAGCTTCCTGGAGTTCAACTACATGATCATGCAGTCGTATGACTTCTACTATATGTTCCAGCACTACGGCTGCAATATGCAGTTCGGCGGCAACGACCAGTGGTCGAATATGCTCGGCGGCACGGAGCTCATCCGCCGCAAGCTCGGCAAAGACGCGCAGGCGATGACCATCACGCTGCTGCTCAACTCCGAGGGCAAGAAGATGGGCAAGACCGCCTCCGGCGCGGTCTGGCTCGACCCGAACAAGACCAGCCCGTTCGAGTTCTATCAGTACTGGCGCAACGTCGGCGACGAGGATGTGCTGAGGTGCATCCGTATGCTGACCTTCCTGCCGCTGGAGCAGATCGACGAGATGGACAAGTGGCAGGGGAGCGAGCTCAACCGTGCCAAGGAAATTCTTGCCTATGAGCTGACCAAGCTCGTGCACGGCGAGGAGGAGGCAAACAAGGCGCAGGAGGCGGCAAAAGCGCTGTTCGGCGCGGGCAGCGACGACAGCAATATGCCCACGACGGAGCTTGACGAGAGCGCGCTGACGGACGGCAAGATCGCCGTTCTGGACCTGCTGCTCGCCTGCGGGCTCGTGCCCTCCAAGGGCGAAGGCCGCCGCCTCGTCCAGCAGGGCGGCGTGGTCGTGAACGACGAAAAGGTCGGAAGCATCGACGCTGCCTTCACTGCCGAGCAGCTTAAGGCGGGTCTCAAGATCCGCAAGGGCAAAAAGGTGTTCCACAAGGCGATCATGAAGTAAAAAACCAAACCGGGAGGGTCAAAACCTCCCGGTTTTTCTTGCTTTTCCGATAAATGGGTCTTATAATGAGAATATCCACGGGAAGGAGAGAGAATCATGAAAACGGGCGGAAAATTCCTAAAAATTCTGATTTTTGCGCTGACCCTCTGCGCCGCGCTTGCCATAACCGCCGCCGCGGCGGACACCGTAAAAAGCGGAACGTGCGGCGAAAATCTAACTTGGACGCTGGATACGGATGGCGTTCTGACCATCAGCGGCTCGGGGGAGATGGAGGATTACGATGGTTATGATTCGGATGCACCGTGGTCTGCGGAATCTGTTCGCAGCGTTGTGATCCAGTCCGGCGTGACGAGTATTGGCGCTGAAGCCTACTATGATTGCGCCGATCTTGTGAGTATTTCAATTCCTGATAGCGTAACGCGCATTGGGAGCGGTGCATTCGGGATGTGCGGCAGCCTTGAAAGCATCACGATTCCAGACGGTGTGACGCGCATTGAAGGACAGACTTTTTGGGGTTGTACCAGCCTTACAAGCATCACGATCCCCGGCAGCGTGGTGAGCATAGAAAATTACGCCTTGTATTATTGCACAGGACTCACGAACATCACGATTCCAGATAGCGTGACGAACATCGGGGATAACGCGTTTACAGATTGCGCGGGTCTTGCAAGTGTTTCCCTTCCTGCCAGCTTAACAAGCATTGGGCAGGGCGCGTTTTCGGGGTGCAGCAGTCTTGTAAACATCACGATTCCAAGTGGCGTGACGCGTATCAACGAGTACACCTTTGGATATTGTGCCAGTCTCACAGATGTTACAATTCCGAACAGTGTGACGAGCATTGGCAACAGTGTATTCGAGAGATGTAGCAGTCTTACACATATCACGATCCCTGCCAGCGTAACAAACATCGAGGGATCTCTCTTCAAATACTGTAGTGCGCTCCAAAGTATTGTCGTAGAGGCAAATAATACGAAATATGACAGCCGGAATGCCTGCAACGCGATCATAGAAACGGAGAGCGCTACGCTTATTTCAGGATGTGGTAATTCGACGATCCCCGCCGGTGTAATGAGCGTTGACGACAGCGCGTTTGAGGGCTGCGACAGCCTAACCCATATCACGATTCCCAACAGTGTCAAAAGCATTGGGGTCAAAGCATTTGCAAACTGCACTGGACTTACAAGCGCTGCGATTTCAGACGGTGTAGAGAGTATTGGAAATAGCGCGTTTAATAATTGTCAAAAACTTACAACCATTGCAATTCCAAGTAATGTGGCGGGCATCGGGGAATATACGTTTTATAATTGTGTTGGACTCACAAATGTTTTGATTCCGGGTAATGTGGTGAGCATCGGCACGAGCGCGTTTGATGGGTGCAGCGATCTTAAGAGCGTCACGATCTCAGATGGTGTCGAGAGCATTGAAAACTGGGCGTTTTCTGATTGTATTGGTCTTACAGGCGTTACGATCCCGGATAGTGTGACGAGCATTGGCATTGGCGCGTTTGACGGTTGCAGCGGTCTTAGGAGCGTCACGATCTCGAGTGGTGTGAGAGAAATCGAACCATTGACGTTTAAAGACTGTTCTGCTTTACGCAGCCTGTCGATCTCATCGGCTACAACAATTATCAGCAAGTACGCGTTTGAAAACTGCGGGACTCTTGATTATATCCTGTATAGAGGCACAGAGGCGGAGTATGAGTTAAGAAAGGATAGTCTGCCGGCAGCTAGGAATGTTTATTTTGATGATGGCAGCGCTGACCGCCTGATCGTCAATGACAACGGAAGCTGCTTTACGATCAAAAAGGAAACCGTGGGCTATGTACAGGACGACACGACGAGCTCGATCACCATTGGCGGGCGGGAGTATGCTTACTCCAGGCAGAGTGACATCGTGTCACTTCCTGGGATGTTTTCGCGGCAATATGTGCTGTATTCTCTGGACTCGGCGGACGAGGTCTGCTCGGTCGAGGGGCTGGGTGAATACAGCGGCACGGTGACGCAGACGGAGGGGCGGCGCATTTGCGTCGGCGAGCGCTGGTTTACGATCTCGTCCCCGTGCGACGTGACCGCCGCCAGCCTGACGGGGCAGTATGTCACCGTTTACTACGGCTACGGCGACAAGGCGTACCGCGTGACGGTGCAGGAGTTCGTGACCGGCACGCTGACTGCGATAGACCTGCCCACCAGTACAGCGTTCATTGACGGCACAGGCTACCCGGTGGTCACGGAGCGGGATGAGAGCGCGCTGAACAGGGCGCTTCTGGAGCTTTTAGATCAGGCGGACTGCGTGTTCGTGCTGGAGGACGGGAAGGTCGCCGGCGGGCGGACGCTGCGCAGCTATTTGCAGCCCACGCTCAAGCTCACCGCGCAGGGCGCGCCCGATGTTGTGAACGGGCAGGTCGTGAACGCCCGCTGCACCGGCAAGCTGGAGCTGACGAACGACGTCACCGCCGACTGTCCGCCCGCGGTCCGCGAGACGCTGGAACAGCGCACCGATCTCAGTATGCTGAACATCAGCGCGTTTGTGATCGAAACGCAGGACAAGCAGGAGAACCGCTGCCAATTTGACCCCACCGCCGCCAGGTACACCGGCGCGGGCAATCGGGTCGTTTACATCAACTACGACGAAGGCAACGCCCTCTATCTGGGGCAAACGTGCTACGTCGCCTTTGCGCTGGACGTGAACGACAACTGGAAAGCACAGGCGAGCCCGGACGGCATCCTCACGCTGGTCGGAACGGTGTCGCACGACGGCGTCAAGGCATCCGACACGGCGGGCATCCGGCTAAGCAACACCGACGAGCGCGAGCGCCAGAGAGCGCAGGAGGAAGCGGAGCGGCGCGAGCGCGAGGCGCTGGCAGATGAGATGAAAAAGTCGGAAAGATCCGACGCGAAAAAGGCTGGCAACGCCCTCAATGACTTCCTGAAGCACGGTTTGGCGGTCAGTTGGGAGCTTGCAGCGGACCTCGGGCTTAAGGTCAGCGATGTGGAGGAGCTTGCGAAGGACGCGATGGCGCGCGCCGTGCTGTTCAGCACGCCGGTGGACGAAGCCGAGGAGCGGATGTACAAGGCATTAAATGAGGCAGGGGAGATCCTGAAAAAGGAGATCCCCGATGCGGAGTGCAAAAAGATCGTCACCAAACTATGCAAGCGCTATGAGCCCGCCCTCAAGATGGACAGCGACTCAACGACGCTCCATTACATCGTCAACACGAAAAAAGAATACGGCGAGCAGCGCGTCGCGGTGACGATCTCGGTCTCGAAATTCTCGCTGGAGGGCACGGACTTCGGCATGACCGGGCAAATGAACTACGAGGTGTTAGGTCCTGCCGGAAAAAACAAGCGGATCGTGCCGACGCCGTATCGCAAGGGGCTGCTTGCATCGATCAATGGCGCGGATGTGGAGAGCTTTGCAAACGCTGCGTGGAGCATGGCGGAGTCGGAGCTGAAACAGGCGTACACCAAGGTGTTCGGTTCGGAGTTTAATGCCGCCATGACGGATATTTTTGGACAGGTGCCGATCCAGATCCTGAAGCAGGCGTTCGGCAAAGACCCGGCGGACCTCGTGTGGATGTGCGCGACGCATCCCACGACCAAGCTGAAGATCCAATGCCCGGTCGATGTGTTCGTCTATGACGCGGACGATACGCTGTGCGGCTCGATCGAGGATAACGAGGTGACGCTGGCGAGCGACGATTTCTCGCTGTGGGTGGAAGGCGACACGAAGCACATTGACGGTCTGCCGGAGGGCTATCGCGTGCAGTACGTTGCGACTGCGAATGGGACGATGGATGTGGACATCACTGAGTACGCCGCCGACGATACGCCGCTGCGGAGCGTGCAGTTTCAGAATGTTGCATTGCTCGGCGCGGTGCGCTACCGGCAGTCCGTGCCGGACGGCGCGCTGGGCGAGGCGGACAGCTACGCCATCACCAGCGGCAGCGCTGTGTATAAGAAGATCGCGGACGAGACGCTGCTGCTTACGCTCAAGGGGCTGCCCGACGTTTCGGCGGTCAGCCTGACGGGCGAGCAGGCAGAGGGCGGCTATAACGTCACGCTGCGGCTCAAGAACGAAGGCGGCGCGGCGCAGACGGTGCGCGTGCTGCTTGCCGGGTATGACGAAAACGACCGCTTTGTCGCCTCCTCGTCGGACGAGCTGGAGCTTGCCGCGGGCGCGGATGTGACGCGGACGTGCCTGCTCAAAACCGGCGGCACGCTGAAAAGCGTCAAGGCGTTTTTGATCGGCGAGACGAACGCGCCGCTTGCGGCGTCGGCGCAGTGGCTGTGTGCCTGAGTGCTCCAATAAAAATAGTACAGGTCCGGCAGGAGAATCTCTGCCGGACCTGTAAGTTTATGGAGAAAAAGAAAGGGAAAATCAGAGGACTTTTTCGAGGAACGAACACAGGCGGGGATTTTCGGGGTGGGAGAAGAGCTCTTGGGAGGGCTTATCCTCCTCGATCTGCCCGTCCGCCAGAAACAGCGTGCGGTCGCTGACCTCGCGCGCAAAGCGCATCTCGTGCGTGACCACGATCATCGTCATGCCGCTCTCCGCCAGCTCCTTCATAACGCCCAGCACCTCGCCGACCATCTCCGGGTCAAGCGCGGACGTCGGCTCGTCAAAGAGCATGACCTCGGGGTCCATCATCAGCGCGCGCACGATGGCGATCCGCTGCTTCTGCCCGCCGGAGAGCTGGCTGGGGAAGGCGTCGGCGCGGTCAGAGAGTCCCACGCGCGCCAGCAGCGCCATGGCTTTTTCCTCCGCAGCCGCTTTTTCCATGTGCCGCAGGCGCATGGGCGCGACGGTGAGGTTTTTCATGACGTTCATGTTATTAAAAAGATTAAACTGCTGGAACACCATGCCCATCTTCTGCCGGTGCAGATCGACGTTTTGCCCCTTGGCGCAAATATCCACGCCGTCGAGCAGGATTTTGCCGCTCGTCGGCTTTTCCAGCAGGTTCAGGCAGCGCAGAAACGTACTTTTGCCGCCGCCGCTCGGTCCGATGACCGACACGACCTCGTTTTTATAAAACGCCGTGCTGATATGCTTCAGCACCTCCAGCTTGTGAAAGCTCTTGCACAGGTCCTGCACTTCGATGAGCTTCTGCTTATTTTCCATGCGACAGCTTCCTTTCTGCAAGCGAGATGAGACGGCTGCTGAGGAACGTCATCGCAAAGTAGATGACCGCAGCCACGGCGAGGCATTCCAGCGTTTTATACGTCGCGGCAATGACATCGTTCGTGCGGAACATCAGATCGGCGATGCCGATGACGGACACAATGGACGACTCCTTGATGACCGTGACAAATTCATTTCCGAGCGCCGGGAGGATATTTTTGATCGCCTGCGGCAGCACGACCAGCCGCATCGCCATACCGCTGGGGAAGCCGACGCTCCGCGCCGCCTCCATCTGCCCGGGATCGACCGCCTGAATGCCGGAGCGGATGATCTCGGCAACATAGGCGCAGCTGTTCATGCTCATGGCGATGACGCCGGCGGCGAACCGCGAGAAATTCGGGATCCACGCAACGTCCGGGATCTTCACGCCGATCATCGGCAGCCCGTAGAAGATGAACATGAGCTGCACCAGCAGTGGCGTTCCGCGGATGAACTCGATATACCCCACGGCGATCCAGCGCAGCGGCGCGATCTTACCCATCCGCATGACCGCCATCAGCGTGCCGAGGATCGTACCGAGCAGCACGGAAAAGGCGGCGATGATGAGCGTATTGCCCACGCCTTCGACAAAAAAGCTGGGATAGCGTGAGAGAATTTTGCCGATCGTTTCAAAAAATTTCATGGCGCTCTCCTGAACTGATATGAACTCGTGCGCGCGCCCCCGCCGGGGCGGGGACGCTGCGCGTGGATTAGGTATTGAAAATTCTGCGTTATTCTTTTTCCAGGAAGCTCTGGCTTGATCGGCAAGAACATTCGGCGAGAGATTTTGGTGCAAGGCAAGGTTTGGAAAGAGCAGGAATACTTTGTGTATTTCAAACTTTCCAAACCGCAGCATTGCGGCAAAAGATCCGGCGAAGGTCGCAGACGATCGAGCCAGAGTTTCCGCTCAAATTACAGACCCATGCTGGCGGCGAGCGCAACGGCTTCGTCGTATGCCTTCTGGTAGCTGCCGTCGGACGTGACCTGGTTGATGACCACGTTCACAGCGTCCACGAAGCTCTCGTTGCCCTTGGCGATGATGCAGGCTTTGCCGAAGGACGCTTCCTCAGCGGTGAAGGTGAAGTTCGCAACCTCCAGACCGCCGTCGCTGGTGGCGACGAGGGACTCGCCGACCGCCTGGTCAACGACCAGACCCGCGATGTTGCCGTTCTGGACCTCCAGAGCCAGCGCCGGGTACTTTTCAAGCTCGAACAGCTCGCTGTCGGGCAGGGCGGACTGGATGAGCTGGGACTGGATCGTACCCTTCTGCGCGCCGACCTTCTGCCCGGCGAGGGCTTCCTTGTTGGAGTAGAGGTCCGCATTGCCGGTCTTGACGATGAGCAGCTGGTTGCTGGTCTCATACAGGTCGGAGAAGTCGATCACTTCGGCACGCTCCGGGGTCTTGGTGAAGGCGGCGATGCCGATGTCTACCTGCCCGGACTGGACTGCCGGAATGATGCCGTCAAACGCCATGTCCACGACCTCCAGCTCTACGCCGAGGGAATCGGCGATCTGCTGCGCCAGCCACATATCGCAGCCGGTGAAGCTGGCGTCCAGATCCTTGAACTCATACGGGGGATACTGGGCTTCCGTGCCGACGACGAGCTTGCCGGACTGCTGGATCTTTTCCAGCAGCGTGGCGGGTTCTGCACTTTCGGCGGGAGCTTCTTCCTCGGCGGCGGGGGTCTCCTCGGCAGGGGCTTCGGCGGCGGGCGTTTCGGTCTGTGCGGGGGTCTCGGCGGCGGGGGCTTCCGTCTGCGCGGGGGTGCTTGCACAGCCTGCCAGCAGACCGGTGGTCAGCACGACTGCAAGCAGAAGCGATACGATCATTTTGAATGTATTCTTTTTCATGATTTTCCTCCTTGCGATGTATAACGCGTGTATATGTGTTCCTTACACGCATAATTATACACAAGCCGTGCAAATTGTAAAGATGGAAAAATATACAACGATAGGCGCATATCGCGTGAATAATTGTGCAATTTGAGAATAATTATCCGGGTGTAAGGCGGAAGGGCAAAAAGCGCCCTGCATACTGTACAAAATGGTATGCAGGGCGCTTGCATATATTCAGAATGTGAGCTGCTCCATGCGGTCGTAGGCTTCCTTGAGTTTATCGTGATCGACGGTACAGGCGATGCGGAAATGCTGCCTGCCGGTCGTGCCGAATACGTCGCCGGGGGTGACGAGAATGTGCGCACGGTCAAGAAGCTGCGCACAGAACTCCGGCGCGCTCAAGCCCGTCTTTTCCACACCGGGGAACAGGTAGAACGTCCCGCGCGGCTGTACGAGCGTGAGATAGGGGAGCTTCGACAGCCGCTCGGCGGAATAGAAGATGCGGTCGCGGTAGGCGGTGACATATGCCTCGCGGATGCGCGCGCGTTCGTGCAGCGCGGCGATGGCGGCACGCTGGGAGATGGATGGCGCGGAGTAGATGAGCGAGCCGTTGACGCGGTTCATCACAGCCAGCAGCTCCGGCTCTGCGATGATCGCGCCGACACGCCAGCCGGTCATGAGATAGTTTTTCGAGAAGCTGTTGAGCGTGATGGTGCGCTTGTCCATGCCCGGCAGCGTGCGCAGCGGGATGTACTCGCCGTCAAAAAGATAGGTGGTGTAAATTTCATCCGCCGCGATGAGCAGGTCGTACTCCTTGGCGACGTCCGCCAGCAGCTCCAACGCCGCGCGGTCATACGCCATGCCGGTGGGGTTGGTGGGGTTATTGAACACGATCGCCTTGGTGCGCGGTGTGATGGCGGCGCGCAGGCGCGCCGGGTCGATGGCATACTGCTCCTCGGCATACGTCGGCACTTCCACGCACACGCCGCCCGCCAGCTCGATCTGGCTGCGGTACATGGAGAAGTACGGCGAAAAGACGATGACCTCGTCGCCGGGGTCGAGGATCGTCAGCATCACCAGCGCCATGCCGAGGCAGCTCGACGCGGTGATGAGCACATGGTCGGGAGAGAGCGCCTGCCCAAAATCCTCCTGCCATGCCTTGCAGACCTCGCCGATCAGCTCTTTATCGCCGCGCGGGTCGCCGTAGTGCGTGTGCCCGGCGCACGCGTCGCGGTAGGCGGCGTCGATGATGGCGCGGTCGGTGGTAAAGTCGGTGTCGCCGATGCTGAGATCAATAACGTCCGAGTATTTTTCCAGCGCCGCCGTGTCGAGCGACAGCCCGCCGCCGGTGTGCTGAAAGCGCTTTGCAATGTAGTTTTTCATCGGGATTCCTCCTTGCTCAGGTGCGGGATGACGGTCGCGCCGTTGGGGATGACGTAGATGGACTTGCCGTCCAGCTCCGCCGCCTGCAAAAGCGCGCCGAGATCGGAATAGGCATGCATCCCCATCGGCGCGACGCACGCGTCGGGGATGGTGGAATACAGAAGAATGCGGCTGCGCTGCGCCTGCTCGCAGTTCTGGAAGAAGATGTAGCCTGCCACGGTGAATGCCTCGCGCAGGCGCTGCTCGATCGTGCCGTCCTGCAAATTTTTCGCCCAGCCGAAATATTCCTCAGGTCCGCCGCCCTCCGGCGCTTCGATGAACAGGATGATCGTGCCGCCGGGCTTCACGCCGGACTCCACGTTGTCGATGGCTTTTGTGCCCTGATAGAGCGAAATATCCTTCGGGAAGCCGCCGCAGCTTGCGATGATGACATCGGCAAGCGCGGGGATCTCGACCTTGTAATACGAATCGACCTGCCGGCAGCCCGCCTCCCACGAGTGCAGCCAGTGCCCGGAGAAGATCGACGCGAGCTGCATCTGCGCGTTCATGACGAGATTGACCATAAAGAGGTTTTTGACCATCGCCGCCGCCTCGCACATATCCTCGTGCAGAGGGTTGCCGGTCAGCAGACCGTTGCCGATGGCGGGGTTGGAGCGCAGGCGCGCGCCGTCAAGGGAGTAGGCGTGATTGTGGCGGATGGTTTGCAGCCCGCTCACGCCGGGCAGGATGCTTTTGCGCCCGCCGCCGAAGCCTGCCATGATGTGATGGACGCAAGCGCCGAGGCAGACAACTAAATCGGCGGTCGCCACGGTGTGATTGACCCAGACGGGCGTATCGTGCGCCGTTGTGCCGAGGTAGACGAGATCATCCGCCTCGCAGTCGTGGTTTTCCACGCGGAAGCGGTCAAATACCGCATCCGTCACCAGTGTGCGCAGCTCCTGCTCGTCGCCGCTGCGGTGCGTGCCGTTGGCAACGACGATGGTCACATCGTCCGGGGAAACGCCGCAGACCTCCGTCAGATAGGCGGTCAGGTGCGGGACGACAAGATCCTGCCGCATCCAGAGGCGCGTGACGTCGCTCACGACCAGCGCGATCTTCTGCCCCGGCGCAGCCAGCGCCCGCAGCGGCGCAGAGTCGATGGGGTCGTCCAGACTCTCCCACAGTGCCTTGCGAATGTCCGGCAGCGGCGCGACCGCTTTTCCGTGCAGCACGCCGAGCACCTGACGCTCGTCCAGCGGTACAGAGACAGCGCCCTTTCCGTACGCAAATGAATACTCTTTCACGATTTGTCACCTCGGATGTATATAAATTCCTGATTTTTCAATAGTATACACACATCGAAGCACCCGTGCAAGAGTAAAACCGCCCATTCCTTGCGGAATTTTCGGGCGGTTTTTTGTGCGGATGGGATAGTTACGGTTCGACGGGAACGACAAAGCGGGAGCAGTAGCGGCGCTGTTCGATCTCCCGCCCGGTGCTGGGTGCGACGATACCGAGCACGCGCGGATGTCCCGCGGGCTTCAGCCCGTGCGCTCTTACCTCGCGTCCCAGCCGCAGCCAGGCTTCGTCTACCCCGCCGTAGTCGCCGCAGTACAGTACTGACAGCGCGCGGCACGCCGGCAGCGTCACGACGTCCGTGTGCGTCCGTTCAGGTCTGACCGGCACGCAGCACCAGAACGGATAAGGCGCGTCACTGAGGTGGTCGTCCAGATAATCCAGTCGCTCGGAGATAGTGAACAGCGGCTCGTCGGAGAGCACGCAGCCGTTTCGGACACACGCGCCGTAAAATTCATACATGGCGGCGTACTTTTCTGCGATCGTGTGCCCCTCACATAGCCACATCCGGCACGTTACGGCAGGCAGCGTCATGATCTGCACGGAAAAGCTGGGCGCTTCCTGTGCAAGCAGGCGCAGCTCCTCCACGCTGCGCTGGAGGTCATGCAGGCGGCGCTCCAGCGAGACGAGCTGCCCGGAGGCTTCGCCGCCCTTGGCGTAATAGTCGGCGATCTCATTCGAGCTCAGACCCATCGTGCGGAATTTTTCGACCTGCAAAATGCGCGCGACGTTGTGGTTGTCATAATATCGGCGACCGCTGTCCGGCGCGATGTACGCGGGCGTGAGCAGCCCGCGCTCTTCCATGCGCAGCAGCGTGCTGCGCGAGATGCCGCACGCGCGCGCCGCCTCGGTGATCTGAAACAGTTTTTTTGTATCCTGCGCCATGATTTCCCTCCCAAGCCTCTTGCTTCGTCCATGTGTGAACGGGTCATACTTTTATTATACAAGGGTCGCCGCCGGTGTCAACCCCGGCGCGAAATCCGAAAAAATATCCCCGGCATGGTATTTACCATGCCGGGGGTTCTGCTTTTTTATCGGTCACCGCGGTCAAAGCCGGTGATGTCGCGCACGACTTCGCCTGCGATGATGAGACCGACCACTGGGGGGACAAAGGCGGTCGAGCCGGGGATGTCGCGCCGCTCGGTGCATTTGCGTGTCGTGCCCGGCGGGCAGATGCAGTGGTTGCGGCAGCTGATGGACGCATCCTCCAGCGGGCGGATGGGCTTTTCCTGCGAGTAGACGACCTTGAGGTGCTGGATGCCGCGCTTGCGGCACTGCGTGCGCATCACGCGCGCGAGCGGGCAGACGGACGTTTCATAAATATCCGCCACGCGGAACGCCGAGGCGTCCATCTTGTTGCCCGCGCCCATGGCGCAGATGATGGGCGTGCCGCAGCGGTTCGCCTGCTCCACGAGCGAGAGCTTGCCCGACACGGTGTCGATGGCGTCCACGATATAATCATACTGCGTAAAATCAAACTGATCTGCCGTTTCGGGCAGATAGAACATCTGATATTTTCGCACAACGCAGTTGGGATTGATCGACAAAATGCGCTCCTCGGCGACGTCCACCTTGTATTTGCCGACGGTCTTGCGCGTGGCGAGGATCTGGCGGTTGATGTTCGTCAGGCACACGCGGTCGTCGTCGATGAGATCGAGCGCGCCTACGCCGGAGCGCGCCAGCGCCTCCACCGTATAGCCGCCCACGCCGCCGATGCCGAACACCGCCACACGCGCCCTTGCCAGCCGCTCCATGGCGTCCTGCCCCAGAATGAGCTGCGTGCGGGAAAACTGATTGAGCATACAAAACTCCTCAATATCGCTGATTTTGCCGCTATTATACGGCAGCGGTGCGGCAATGTCAACGCGCGGACGCTTGCGCGGGGCGCAAAAATCTGCTAGAATACGCGAAGATGACAGGAGAGCAGGGAAGTTATGGCGAAGATCATGGAAGTCACGGATTTTGCAGCGCCGGAGCTGGATGTATACGCGCGGCTGACGGAAAATCAGCTCGTCAACCGCGCCGACCCGGAAAACGCACTGTTCATTGCCGAAAGCCCGCTGGTGATCGGCAGAGCGCTGGACGCAGGCTGCGTGCCGGTGTCATTTTTGATGCAGACGTGCCATGTGCAGGGCAAGGCTGCGCCGATCTTGGCGCGCTGCGCGGCGGATGTGCCGGTGTACTGCGCGCCGCTGGAGGTGCTCACGCAGCTCACGGGCTTTCACCTCACGCGCGGGATGCTCTGCGCCATGCGCCGCCCCGCGCCGCGCGCGCCGGAGGATGTTCTGACAGGGGCGCGCCGGGTGGCGGTGCTGGAAAATGTGATGAATCCCACGAACATCGGCGCGATCTTCCGCTCGGCGGCGGCGCTGGGCGTGGACGCGGTGCTGCTGACGAGCGCGGGGAGCGACCCGCTGTATCGCCGCGCGCTGCGTGTGAGCATGGGGACGGTCTTTCAGATCCCGTGGGCATATCTGCCGCAGGAGGGCGACTGGCAGGCGTTTTTGCACGCGCACGGCTTTTTGACGGCGGCGATGGCGCTGCGGGACGACAGCCTGTCCATCGCGGACGAGCGGCTGAACGCCATCGAACGGCTGGCGATCGTCCTCGGCACGGAGGGCGACGGGCTGGCGGACGGCACGATCGCGGGCTGCGACTATACGGTACGCATCCCGATGGCGCACGGTGTGGACTCGCTGAACGTGGCGGCGGCGAGCGCCGTGGCGTTTTATCAGCTTTGCAGCCAATAGATTTTAGATTGTTTTTCGGCGAATGCTGTGGTATGATGGAGAAAAGATGCAATGCGCAGGAGGTCAGAATATGGCTGATTTTTCAAAATTCCGTTCCGCGCTCGGCGGCTTTAACCGCGAGGATGTGGCGAACTTTATCGAGTCACAGTCGATCGCGCACCAGAAGGAGCTGCGCGCGCTGCGGGAGGAAAACGCAAAGCTGACCGCCGAGCGCGACGAGGCGCGGCAGGCGCTCGCCGCCCTGCAGGAGCAGACAGCCGCCGCAGCCGAAGCGGACGCTGAAGAAGCGCCGCAGGAGACCGTTCCGCAGCAGCCGCTCGATCTGCCTGCCGACGAGCTGGAGGCGTACCGCCGCGCGGAGGCTGCGGAGCGCAATGCCCGTGAGCGCGCGGCAAAGCTCCGCGAGCAGGTGAGCGCCCTGTGCGCCGATGCGGGCGCGCGGTTCGCGCTGCGCGGCGAAAAGGTCGGCGTGCTCGCTGACCAGACCGAGGAACAGCTCCGCCAGCTCATGCAGGCGCTCAGCGAGCTGCGCGAGGGCATCGACCTGACGCAGACGGAATTTGCGAAGGTCGAGACAGAATAAATACTGATAAAAAATTCCCCGTTTGCAAACGGGGAATTTTTCTGCTTATTCGAGCTCGAAAGCGCCCGTGTAGAGCTGGTAGTACACGCCCTTCGCGGCGATGAGATCATCGTGCGTACCGCGTTCGATGATCCTGCCGTGGTCGAGGACCATGATGGCGTCGCTGTTCTGCACGGTGGACAGGCGGTGTGCGATGACGAACACCGTGCGTCCCTGCATGAGCGCGTCCATGCCGCGCTGCACGAGCAGCTCCGTGCGCGTGTCGATGGAGCTGGTCGCCTCGTCGAGGATCATGACGGGCGGATCGGCAACCGCCGCGCGGGCGATGGAGATGAGCTGCCGCTGACCCTGTGAGAGATTCGCGCCGTTCGACGTGAGCATGGTATCATAGCCGTCGGGCAGGCGGGTGATGAAGTCATGCGCATTCGCCAGCTTTGCCGCGCGGATGCACTCGTCGTCCGTTGCGTCGAGCTTGCCGTAGCGGATGTTTTCCATCACCGTGCCGGTGAACAGGTTCACATCCTGAAGCACCACGCCCAGCGAGCGGCGCAGATCCGCCTTTTTGATGCGGTTGATGTTCACGCCGTCATATTTGATCTTGCCGTCGGCGATGTCGTAAAAGCGGTTAATGAGGTTCGTGATGGTCGTTTTGCCCGCGCCCGTCGCGCCCACAAAGGCGAGCTTCTGCCCGGGCTTTGCGTAGAGCGTGATGTTGTGCAGGACCGTTTTGCCTTCCTCATAGGCAAAGTCCACGTCGAAAAAGCGCACATCGCCGCGCAGCTTCACGAGCGTCTCCTGCCCGTCCAGCGGGGGATACTTCCACGCCCACACGCCGGTCGATTCCTTGCACTCGGTGAGCGTACCGTCGGCGCTTTCGCGGCAGTTGACGAGCGTCACGTCGCCGCGGTCGTCCTCCGGCTGCTGGTCGATCAGCTCAAAAATACGCTCCGCGCCAGCCGCCGCCATCACAACGGCGTTGATCTGCTGTGAGACCTGGCTGATATTGCCGGTGAACTGCTTGGTCATGCCGAGGAACGCCGCCACGACCGAGATGGACAGCACGCCCACGAACGAGCCGGTGTGGAACAGGTTCTCAAACGAAATGTTCAGCACGTTCCCGCCGGAGCACACCAGAATGCCGCCGAGGAACGCCGTGAGCACATACAGGAGGTTTCCGATGTTGTTCATGATGGGCATAAAGATGTTCGCGTAGCGGTTGGCATTGCGCGCGTCAGAGTAAAGCTGCTCGTTGAGCTTATCAAAGTCGTGCTCCGACGCCTGCTCGTGACAGAACACCTTGATGACTTTTTGCCCGTTCATCATTTCCTCGATAAAGCCCTCGGCTTTGCCGAGCGATTTCTGATGGCGCAGGAAATAGCGGGCGGATTTGCCGCCGACGGATTTCGTGACGCGCGACATCGCAAAAATGCCGAGGATGACCACGAGCATCAGCGGAATGGAGTAATAGAGCATGATGCACAGCAGCCCGACGACCGTCAGCCCCGATGCAAAGAGCTGCGGCAGGCTCTGCGAAATGACCTGACGGAGCGTGTCGGTGTCATTGGTGTAGTAGCTCATAATGTCGCCGCGCGCGTTGCGGTCAAAGTAGGAGATGGGCAGCTTTTGCATCCCGGCGAACATCCGCGTGCGCGTTTTGTGCAGGAAGCCCTGCGTCACACGCGCCATGAGCTGCGTGTAGAGCGTGCTGCACGCAAGTCCGCAGACGTAGAGGATGACCATGGTGGTGATGGCGGAGAAAATTTTGGCGCTCACGCCGTCCCACGAGGATGTAAGCCCCTCTTCAATATAGCCCGTGATGGTCTCGATATACACCGCCGGGGCGATGCCGATGAGCGCGGAGAGCGTGATGCAGATGAGCACCACCGTCAGTTGGACGGGATAGTCACGGAAGAGCTGCTTGGCAAGCCGCTTTAACGCCTTGCCGTTGACCTTCTGCCCCGCCATCGGCGCGCCCTTCATGCCATGCGGTCCTCTTACGTTATTCGCCATCGTCAGCCCCTCCTTTCCGATTCTGCGAGTCGTAGACCTCACGGTAGATCGCGCTCGTTGTCAGCAGCTCCTCATGCGTGCCGCTGGCGCTGATGCGCCCGCCGTCGAGCACCACGATCAGGTCGGCGTCCTGAATGGAGCTGACGCGCTGGGCGATGATGATCTTGGTGGTGTCGGGGATCTCAGTCGCCATCGCCTGCCGAATGCGCGCGTCGGTGCGTGTATCCACAGCAGAGGTGGAGTCGTCCAAAATCAGAATTTTCGGCTTTTTCAGCAGCGCCCGCGCGATGCAAAGCCGCTGCTTCTGCCCGCCGGAGACGTTCGTGCCGCCCTGCTCGATGTAGGTGTCGTATTTGTCGGGGAAGGTCTGGATGAACTCATCCGCCTGCGCGAGCCGACACACGCGCACCATTTCCTCATCCGTCGCATTCGCGTCGCCCCAGCGGAGGTTTTCCCTGATCGTGCCGGAGAAGAGGATGTTTTTTTGCAGCACCACCGCGACCTGATCGCGCAGCGCTTCCAGATCGTATTTGCGCACGTCGATGCCGCCGACGCGCACCGTGCCCTCCGTCGCGTCATAAAGACGCGAGATGAGCTGGATGAGCGTCGTTTTGGCAGAGCCTGTGCCGCCGAGGATGCCCACGGTCGCGCCGGAGGGGATGTGGAGGTCAATGTCCTCCAGAACATTCCGCTCGGCGCGGGCGGAATATTTGAAGCTCACGCCGTCAAAATCGACCGAGCCGTTCGGGACGGTCTCGATGGGGTCGGCGGGGTTCTGAAGATCGCTTTCGGTGTCCAGCACCTCGGAAACACGCTTGGCGGACGCCGACGCCATCGTCACCATCACGAACACCATCGAGAGCATCATAAGGCTCATCAAAATCTGCATGGAGTAGGTGATCATGCTCGTCAGGCTGCCGACATTCAAATATGTGCCGCCGGAGGAGATGATGAGGCGCGAGGCAAAGTAAGAGATCAAAATCATCGACGCATACACGCAGAACTGCATGAGCGGCGTGTTGAAGGCGAGGATCTTTTCCGCCTTCAAAAAGTCCTTGCGCACATCGTCGGACGCGGCGGAGAAACGCTTGGTCTCATAGTCCTCGCGCACAAAGCTCTTGACCACGCGCATTGCCTGAATGTTCTCCTGCACGGAGTTGTTCAGCCGGTCGTATTTTTTGAACACCGCCTTAAACAGCGGCATGACCGAGCGGATCATTAAGAACATTCCGAACGCGAGCAGCGGGATCGTCCCGGCAAAGACGAACGAGAGCTGCTTGCCGACGCGGACGGACATGATGACTGCGAACACGAGCATCATCGGCGCGCGCACGGCGGCGCGGATGAGCATCATGAACGCATTTTGAATGTTGGAAATGTCGGTCGTCAGGCGGGTGACGAGCGACGTTGTGGAGAAGCTGTCAATGTTGGAAAAGCTGAAGCCCTGCACCTTATAGTAAAGGTCGTGCCGCAGATTTTTGGCAAAGCCCGCTGCGGCGTCCGCGCAGAACCAGCCCGACAGCCCGCCGAAGCCGAGCGAGCACATGGCGATGAGAAACAGCTTCCAACCGTAGCCGATGATGACATCCACCGTGCAATGCGCCTGAATGGCGTTAATGAGGCTGGCGGTCAGCAGGGGAATGATACACTCACACACGACCTCGCCCACCATAAAAAGGGGCGTCAGGATGGTCGAGCGCTTATATTCCCGGATGCAGCGGGAAAGTCGTTTGATCATAGAGCATCCCCCCTTCTTCGCAGCTCGGTCAGATTATCGGTCAGACGGGCAAGCAGATCGTGGAGCTGGGCTTGCTCCGCGTCCGTCATGCCGTTCGTCATTGCACGCTCCATGGCGTCAATGTGCGCCTGAATGTCCTGCTGGCAGCGCAGCCCCTTGTCAGTCAGGGCAATGCGGTGGCAGCGGCGGTCGTCCGGGTCTGGCAGGATGGAGATAAAGCCCTTACTCTCAAGCCTCTGCAAAATGCCGGAGACGGTCGGGTGCGTCAGATGAAACTGCTTTTCAATATCCCGCGGATACACGACCTCGCCGCTGCGCTCCGACAGACAGCGCAGCACGAACGACTGGATGCCGGTCAGCTCCAGCGCTGAGAGCTTGCGGTCAATGTGCAGGTGGATCGCCTGATGGGCGATGCGCATCTGCTGACCGATGGTCAGGTTGTCCACAGAAACACCTCCTGTATGATCAAAATGTAGCATACAACATAATTTATGTAGCGAGCTACATTTTAACGAAAATCTCTCTGAAAAGCAAGCCGCACATCCGCTAAAACGGGCGGGTGCGCGGCAAAAAGATTTGTGCAGATTGTTAGAGGCGAATGCGCCGTTCGTTTAACAGCATCGGCTGCATCAGCGGCTGCGACAGGATGCGGCACAGGCGCGGGCATTTGCACAGGAACAGGTAATAGACGTTCTGCCCGCAGCCGAGCAGGCACTCGAAATTGCCCTGACCTTTGGAGAGGATGACATCGGCGCGGGAAAACTCGCGCAGCAGCGTCTCGCCGCAGTACGCCAGCTCCGTGCCAGGAATGCACGAGCCGTTGTCGAGAATGGGCACGAGTGCGTCCATGCCGACGGCGTGCGCATCCGCGCGGGTGGCGTCGTTCTGCGCGTTGCCGCCGCGCACGACGTACTGGATAAGCAGGTCGGGAAACGCCTTTTGAAGCTGCTCGACCAGCACGACGTCAAACGCGATCTCGCCGGCGTTGTCGCCGAGGATGAGCAGCGAGCGGGCGCGCGAGAGATCGGCGCGCAGCGCGGCGTATTCCGTATCGTCCAGCGGCTCTGACGGCGTGTTTTCAACGGCGCTGTCCAGCTCGCGCGCGATCTTGTCGTGCGGCAGGACGGCAAAGTCCAGATAATTGCCCGTGCGGGAAAATTTGAGCGCCATGGCGAGCGGGTCGTCCGCGTTTCCGACTATCTCGCGGATGCGCGGCAGCAGCGCCAGCACGCGCTCGTTCGACTCACGCTTGATGGCATCAAAAGCGTCCGTAATTCCGAAATGGCGATGTGCGGCGCGTGCAAACCCGGGGACGAGCCACGGCGCGGCGACGTTCTCCGGCGCGTCCGCGATGGTACGCGCCACGTCGCGCATAAACGCCGTCTGCGCGGCGTGGTCGGGCTGACGCTCGGCAAGCTCATACTGCCGCCGGACGAGGCAGGCGATACATTCTGCGTCAAATTGCATGGTTTCCCTCCAATCGCTTACAGCAGCCGGATGAGCGCGCGCCCGGTGAGCGCGCGGCGCGCAAAGGCGCGTTGCAACATCGCCAGATTTTCTTCGCTGTGCTCCACCTCTTTGGAGTATATGCTGCACACGCGGATGAGCGCGTCCAGCGAGTTTTCCTCCTGCGCCGCGAAAAGCTGCCGCACGGCGAGCAGGTGGAACACGCATGCGCATACGCGCGGCAGGAGCTGCCGGTCATTCACGGCCTTTTTAAAATAGCGGAACAGGAAGTAGACGCACAAATTTTCCATCTGCGTGCCGTAGCTGTGCCAGAAATCGCGCGGCGGCGCGGTGTGCAGCGCGGCTTCAAGCAGGGCGGGGAAACGCTGCGTCAAATGCTCCATATTGCGCAGCAGTAACCAAAGCGGCATAAACGACCCGCGGCAGCCGCGCAGACGGGAAAGGCGCGTGCGCTGGCGGTGCAGATAGGCGTCGGAGGAAAACTGTGCGATGAGCCGCCCGGTGCGGTCACAGCGGTCCTCATCGAGAAGTCCCTGCATCCGCTTTGCAAACAGCAGCAGCAGCGCCAGCCGGTCAGGAAGCGGCAGCCTGCGGTCCTGCACCAGCCGGATGGCAAAGCCGCGCGCGCGGTCCAGCGCCCGGTACAGGTCGGGGTCAAGGTCGTTATAGCCATCCAGCGGACGGTCATCCTCGCCGCGTTCCAAGCGTACCGGCGTGCTGCGCTCCAGCAGCAGACGCGCGGCGGCGGGGCAGGAGACGGAGAGCGACTGCTCCTCCGTCAGCCCGTAAATTTCCGAAAAGCGCGGGTGGCTGCCGCAGGTGCGGCAGAGCGCACTCTCTCCCAGCGCACGCTGAATATCGCACAGACCGTCCGCCGCCAGCAGCGGGCAGTGACCGTCCTGCACGGCAAAGCGCGTCTCGCCATCCTCTTCCACAAGGCTCGCGCGCACGCGCTTGCCAAGCGCGCCCGGCAGCGCGCGGTAGCGCGTGAGCGTGTCGGGGTCGAGGATGATCTGCCAGTCCTTGCAGCAGGTGTCGGGGCACGCGCCCGCGAGACACTGAAATTTCGGGTAATAATCGGGATAGATCAGGTTCATATGCTGCGCCTCTTTTCCCGTGCATCATACACGATACGCGGCGATTCGTCAATGATTGCGATTTGCGCCGGGATGTGATATAGTGTACAAAATCAACGAATTTGGAGAAGGACATGAAACGATATAAAAGGCTTTGGCTGCGCCATGCACGCATTTTGTTTGCGGTACTTATACTCCTGATGGTCGCGGGTTCGATCTGGGATCTGCCCATCTCACGGGCGCTGTATCCGGGGCACGAGAGCAGCCTCGGGCAGTTTTTTGCCGCGTTCGGCGAGCAGCCTGCGTTTCTGGCGATCAGCGCGGCGGGCGTGCTGCTTCTGCTGCGGCGCAGGAGCATCAATCCCGGCTGGAACACGCTGCTGGCGTTTTCCGGCGGCGCGCTCATTTTGTTCGGCATCGTGATGAACGTGCACGAGGCGGTCGATAATGTGGCGCAGCTCCCGCTGTGGGTAGCGGCACTGGTGACGGTGTTTATGACGCTGGTGTGCAGCGTGCTGCTGGCGGCGGTCTCGCGCGAGGCGTCCACCAAGACGGTGCTGCGCTTTATCCTCACGGTCACATTCGTGGCGATCGTGACGGCGCTGCTCATCAACGTCATTAAAATTCCCTGGGGGCGCGTGCGGATGCGCCTGATCGTGCAGGCGGGCAATGAGAGCTATTTTACCCCGTGGTGGCAGGCGGGCGGCACGCTCAAGCGGCAGCTTCTTGCCGAGGGCGTTGCCAAGAGCGAGTTCCGCTCCTTCCCGTCGGGGCACACCGCCTGTGCGGCGTGTGCAATGCTGATGATCCTGCTGCCCACGCTCTCAAAGCGCCTGCAAAAGCGCACGACGCTCTGCTTCCTGCTCGGCTGCGCGTGGACGCTTGCCGTGGCGCTGAGCCGTATCTGCATGGGCGCGCACTTCCTCACGGACGTGACGGCGGCGTCGCTGGTGTTCCTCGGCGTGGCGACGCTCGGCATCTGGCTGTTCTACCTGAACCCGCGCGTGTTCGGGCGCATCTGGAATTTTCTTGCCGCAAGACAGAGCCCGCTGCAAACGATGATGAAAAAGACGGACGAAGCAGAATGAATCAATCGGGAGAGGGTAATGACCTTCTCCCGGTTTTTTGCGCATTCCAAGTCGAGCCGTAGGAGAGGGGCGCTGCCCCTCCCGCGCAGAATGCAATCACAAAATCGCACAACCAAACGGCAACAACGTAATACGTCCGTAGGGGTCGATGCCGCGCTCTCCCCGGCGGCACGCAATCGCAAAATTGCGCGCATTTTCGGCAAAACCGCACAACGTTTTGTAGGGGCGGACGCCTCTGTCCGCCCGTTGGGCAACGGCAAATTTGCCGCAGCGTATCATAAAAACGGACGTGCGTCGTGCGGGTCGATGTGGGCATCGACCCCTACAAATGTTGTACGGATTCGCATCGGTGCGTGCGTGTTCACGGGTGCATACTGCCGGGCGGACAGAGGCGTCCGCCCCTACGGGTGCGTGCGTATTTGCATCGGTGCACCCATATCGCAACATTGTACCGCGCGGGCAGGGTAGAACCCCGCCCCTACGGCTCGTTCGGGAATGCGGTCGAAAGCTGCAGCAGCGGGCGGACAGAGGCATCTGCCCCTGTCCCTCCGAAAAAGAACCCCGCCGGGGCTTTCGCCGCGGCGGGGGTTTCTTACGCATTTTTCCATTTCCGGCAGCGGCGGGCGATCTTGCGGCGGCGGTGGGCGTTTTTCAGGATGAAAAACACGATCACCAGCGCCACGGCGGCAAGCGTCAGGATGAGATAGAGCGTGGTATTCGCGCCCGCGGTCTTGACCGTCAGCCACAGGTCGTTCATCGTTTGCGTCGCCTCGATCGGCAGGGCGGAGAAGCTCTCGCTGCGCGCGAGCGTCTCATCGTCGGGATACGATACGGGGCTGGAGATGACCTCCTCATCCATATACTCCTTCGCTGCCGAGATGGGCGTGGAGTAGCCGATGTAATCGAGGTTTGCCGCCGAAATGTCCGGGCGGCAGAGGAAGTTGATAAACGCCTCCGCGCCAGCTTTATTCTGGCAGCCCTTCGGGATGCACATGGCGTCGATGAAGATGTTGTAGCCCTCCTGCGGGTGGCTGAAGCCGAGGTCGGGATTTTCCTCGACCATGGTCAGGTAGTCGCCCGCGTAATACGGCGCGATCCACGCCTCGCCGCGCTGCATTTTGTCAAAGATCTGGTCCATGACGTATGCCTGCAAAACGGGCTTTTGCTGCGCAAGCAGGTCTGCGCACTGGCGAAGCTCGGCTTCGTCCGTCGTGTTCAGGCTGTAGCCCAGAATGGACTCCGCGATGGCGAACGCGTCACGCGGGTTGTCGAACATCAGGATCTTGCCCGCGTACTTGGAGTTCCACAGGCAGCTCCAGCTCTGCGCGTCCTCGTCGGAGACATACTGCCGGTTGTAGATCAGACCCACCGTGCCCCAGGTGTAGGGGACGGAGTAGGTGTTCTCCGGGTCGTATGCCTGATCTCGGAACGCCTCGTCGATGCCGGCGTAATTCGGGATATTTGCAAAATCCAGCGGCTCGAGCATGTCCTCCTCGATGAGCTTGGCGATCATATAGTCCGAGGGGATGATGACGTCATAGCTTGCGCCGCCTGTTTTGAGCTTGGTGTACATACTCTCGTTGGAGTCGAACGTGATGTAGTTCACATGGATGCCGGTCTCTTCTTCAAACGCGGCGATGACGTCCAGCGAATCGTCCGTGCCGTCGGAGATGTACTGACCCCAGTTATACACCGTGATCTCCTCGCGCGCGGCAAATGCGGGCAGCGCGAGGGCGAACGTCAGGACGAGCGCAAGCAGCAGGGAAGTCAGGCATTTTTTCATGCGCGTGCCCTCCCGTGCGCCCGCTCGTGACGGGCGTTCTTGCTGCCGCGGAGCTGAAGCAGGTTCATGGCGACCATCAAAACGAGGATCACAAGGAACATGAGCGTGAACAGCGCGTAAATTTTCGGCGGAATGGGCTTTTTTGTGTAGTTGTAGATCTCGACCGGGAGCGTGATAAAGCTCGAGCCGGTGACAAAATACGAAATGACGAAATCGTCCAGACTCATGGTGAACGCCATCAGCGCCCCGGCGAGGATGCCGGGCATGATCTCATGGATGACGACCTTGTAAAACGCCTGAAACGGCGTGCAGCCGAGGTCGAGCGCCGCCTCGACTAAATCGCGGTCCATCTGCTTGAGCTTGGGCATGACGTTCAGGATGACATAGGGGAGGTTGAACGTGATGTGTGCGATGAGCAGCGTCCAGAAGCCGAGGATGGAGTTGATGCGCAGCATCGTGCCCGTAAAGGCGAACAGCAGCGCCAGCGCCACGCCCGTGACGATGTCGGGGTTTGTCATCGGGATGTCGGTCAGCGTCATGACGGCGCGGCGCAGCCGCCCGTTCATGTTGTGGATGCCGACCGCCGCCATCGTGCCCATAACGGTCGCGATGAGCGTGGAGAGCACGGCGATGATGAGAGAGTTCCCCAGCAGCGCCAGCAGCGTGCGGTCACGGAACAGGTTCACATACTGCCCCAGCGTAAAGCCCTTGAAGCTCGCAATGTCCGTGCCGGAGTTAAAAGACGCCACGCCCAGCACGATCATGGGGATGTACAGGAAGATAAAGACCAGAATGGTCACAGTACGGTTAAAATGCTTCATACCTTTGCCATGACCTCCTCGTCTCCGCTCTCGCCGAAGCGGTTCATAATGCTTACGCACAGGAAGATCAAGATCATCAGCACCAGGCTCATCGCCGCGCCGAGATTCGGATTGTAGGCGGTCTTGAACTGCGACTCGATGACGTCGCCGATGAGCGTTGTGCCGGTCGAGCCGAGCTTCTGCGAGATGTAGAATGTGGACACCGCCGGGACGAACACCATCGTCAGCCCTGAGAGGATGCCGGGGTAGGACAGCGGAAGAATGACCTTGGAAAACACCTTGGACGGCGGACAGCCGAGGTCCGCTGCCGCCTCAATGAGGCGCGGGTCGAGCTTGGACATCACCGACAGCAGCGGCAGGATCATATACGGCAGGTAGTTATACACCATGCCGAGGATGACCGCCCCGCTCGTGCGGATGAGCGGCAGCGGCGCGATGCCGAGGTGCGAAAGGAAGGTGTTGAAAATACCCGTATCCTCCAGCATGGCGACCCACGCGAGCGTGCGCAGCAGAAAGCTCATGCACATGGGCAGCATGATGAGCATCTGCAAAAAGCGCTGCGTGGACGGCGAGCACTGCGAGATGAAATACGCCACCGGGTAGCCGATGACCAGGCAGATGAGCGCCGCGAACAGCGACAGCCAGATCGAGCGCAGGAAGATCGACAGATACGCCCCCATGCCGGTGATGTTTGCAAGTGTAAACTGCCCCGTGATCGAATCGGTCACGGCGTAATACACAACGATGCCGAGCGGCACGACGATGAACAGCGCCATCCACACGATATACGGCGCGGCAAGCAGCTTATTCTTCATCTTCCCCGTCCTCCGCCGCGTCCGCGATCTCGTCGTATTCGGCACTGTAAGAGCTGTAATCGCCGTAAAGCCCGGAATACTCGCTCTTATGCATGATATGGATGTCCTCCGGGTTGAGCCGGATGCCGATAAACGACCCGACGGGGTAGAAGTCCGTGGTCTGGATGAGCCATTTGAAGCCCTTGAAGTCAACGATCGTGTCGTAGTGCACGCCCTTGAACGTCACGGACGTGACTGTGCCGCTCAGGTGACCCTCTTCGGCGGGCACGATGTCCACATCCTCCGGGCGGATGACGACGTCCACGGGCTCGTTTTTCTCAAAGCCCTTGTCCACGCACACGAACTTGCGCCCGAAGAACTTCACCAGGCAGTCCTCCAGCATCACGCCGTCGAGAATGTTCGACTCGCCGATGAAGTCCGCCACAAACGCGTTCTTCGGTTCATTATATATATCCTGCGGCGTGCCGATCTGCTGGATCTTGCCCTTGTTCATCACGACCACGATGTCGGACATGGACAGAGCCTCTTCCTGATCGTGGGTGACGTAGATGAACGTGATGCCGGTCTGCTGCTGGATGCTCTTCAGCTCGTTCTGCATATCCTTGCGCAGACGAAGATCGAGCGCGCCCAGCGGCTCGTCCAGCAGCAGCACCTGCGGGCGGTTGACGAGCGCGCGCGCGATGGCGACACGCTGCTGCTGCCCGCCGGACAGCGACGAAACGTTACGGTTCTCAAAGCCCTTGAGGCTGACCGTTTCCAGCATCTGCGTGACGCGTTCGTCCACCTCGTCCTCCGGGAGCTTTGCGAGCCTCAGACCGAACGCGATGTTGTCGTACACATCCAGATGCGGGAACAGCGCGTATTTCTGAAAGACCGTATTGATCTTTCGTTCATACGGCGGAACGTCGTTGATCCGCTTGCCGTTAAAAAAAACATCACCGGACGTAGGTGTCAAAAAACCGCCAATAATTCGCAAGGTTGTGGTTTTTCCGCATCCACTGGGACCCAGCAATGTTAGAAATTCCTTATTTCTGATGTATAGGTTGATGTGATCAAGAATGGTTTCGCCGTCCTCAAAGGTGACCGTCAGGTCAGACAGGCGAATGAGCTCTTCGGACATTATCCTCCCCCGTTTCTTTGTTTTCGTCAGCACCGTCAGTGCCCGGCACGTCGATCGCTTGCGCTTTTTCCGTCATGCGGCAGAAAAATCCTCGGGAATCCGACAGGATTCCCTGCGGCTTTTCTTTGCCTGACGAAAAAATCACGGCGCGCTCGGCGCACTGTTCCCTGCCGGAACTGACTATTTTTTCTCTTTGTGTCAGTGCCGTCAGTGCCCGGTAAGTCAATTGCTTGTGCTTTTTCCGCCATGCCGCAGAAAAATCCTCGGGAATCCGTCAGGATTCCCTGCGGCTTTTCCTTGGCTCACGCAAAAACTGCGGCGCGATCCACGCACCGACCTTTGTCGGATCTGCCTTTTTGTCAGCATGGTTTGTGGTTGTTTGATCTCTGTTTTCCTCGTTTTTTCTCGGAAAATAGAACATCAGTACCCCCGGCGGGAAGCCGGACGTACTGATTGAAACTATATCGGGTTTGTGGGGGTTTGTCAATATAAATTATGACATTTTTCGGGCAATTTTTTGCGGAAAAATCAGGGGAAATACTCATGTACGAAGTCTACGTCCTCCACGCGGAAGCTGCGTCCGTCGAGATACGACAAAATGCCGCCGTCCGTCGTGAAGCAGAAGCGCAGGGAGTAGGAGTAGAGCGCCTGGAATTTGCGGTCATAGCGCTTGTCGAGCTTGCCATATTTGCCGTCGCCGAGCAGGGGATGCCCCGCCGCCGCCATCTGCGCGCGGATCTGGTGCGTGCGCCCGGTGATGAGCTCACACTCCACGAGCGACAGCCCGTTGCGGCTTTGCAGCGTCTTATACAGCGTCACGGCGGTCTTAGCCCCCGGCTGCGGCTTCTGGGTGATGTAGACGCGGTTTTCCTTCGCATCCTTAAATAAATACCCCTCCAGCCGCCCTTCGGCGGGCTTCGGCGTGCCGTGGACGATGCACAGATACCTCTTTTCCAGCTCCCGGTCTTTAATTTTCTGATTCAGGATACGCAGCGCCTCGGCGTTTTTCGCCGCGATGACGATGCCGCCGGTGTTGCGGTCGATGCGGTTGCAGAGCGCGGGCGTAAACGCGTTTTCCTCGCGCGGACGCCACTCGCGCTTGGCGTAGAGATACGCCTGAATATGGTCGATGAGCGTTTTGCCGTATTCCGCGCCGTCATGCGGGTGCACCGCCTGCCCGGGCTTTTTATCGACCAGCAGGATGTTTTCATCCTCATAGACGATATGCAGCTTCGGCGCGGCGACGGTGAGATATGCGTTTTCCTGCTTGGGCGTGTCGAAAAACTCATCATTGATATAAAGCTGCACGACGCTGCCCTCAGTCAGGCGTGCGCTGCGCTCGGCGCGCTTGCCGTCCACTTTGATGCGCTTGAGGCGGATGTATTTTTGCAGCAGCGAATCCGGCAGCAGCGGCACGGCTTTGGACACAAAGCGGTCGAGCCGCTGCCCGGCGTCATTCGCGCCGACGGTCAATTCCTTCATAATCGCCCTCCCGATTGGATGGTGAAAACATTTTAGCACGGGGCGGGGGAGGTGTAAAGCGCCCGGCTCGCAGATTTTTACAAAATATCGAAGAAAAATGCGAAATAGTGTTTGACTTTCGCGTTTCGATTCGGTATAATATCGCTTGCATGATTATGGAGCGAGGGATACTATGCTGCTGGGACTTGCGAAGATCATAAGCTGCCCGGGCGGCGTCGTGCCCTTTGAAACCGAACTGGACCTGCACGAAATGACATTCGGCGGCTGCAAACCTGTATCTGAACCAGTGCGCGCAGTCGGGCAGGTCAGGAACACCGCGGGTGTTCTCGAACTGACGGCAACGCTCACCACCACGCTGCACGGCGTGTGCGACCGCTGCGCCGCCCCGTTTGTGCGCGGGGTATCCTACCCGGTCGAGGCGATCCTGACCGCCGACGCCGACAGCGGCGACTACGAAAGTCCGTGGGTCTTTCCGCTGGAGGACGATCATGCCGATCTTGACGACATTTTAACAACGGCGTTCGTGCTGAACATGGACTCCAAGCTGCTGTGCCGTGAAGATTGCAAGGGCGTTTGCTTCCGCTGTGGAGCAAACCTCAACGAAGCCGCCTGCACCTGCCAGCCGGAAAAAGATCCGCGCTTCGCGATCTTGCAGCAGCTTCTGGATAAAAAGTAGACAATATGCCAAACGGCATTTAAGCCAAGGAGGTGTACCAAATGGCAGTTCCTAAGAGAAAAGTATCCGGCGCGAGAAGAGATAAGAGACGCAGCTCCCATTGGAAACTGGCGATCCCCGGCGTTGTCGCTTGCCCGAAGTGCGGTGAGCCCCGTCTGCCGCACAGAGCCTGCAAGGCTTGCGGCTTCTACAACGGTCGTGAAGTGATCGCGGTGGAATCGGCTAAGTAAGTTCGCTCGATACGAGATGAGAGGAGGGTGCTGAGCCCTTCTCTTTTCTTTTGGACGCATCACAAGGAAGGAGGCAAACGCTATGGCAAAGCCCATTGTTGCCATCGTCGGCAGACCGAACGTCGGCAAGTCGATGCTCTTTAACAAGCTCACGGGTCGCCGCATGGCGATCGTGGAGGATACCCCTGGCGTGACGCGCGACCGCATTTACGGCGACTGCGAGTGGAACGGGCACAGCTTTATGCTCGTGGATACCGGCGGCATCGAGCCGGGCACGGACAACGATATGCTGCGCTTCATGCGCCGTCAGGCGGAGATCGCCATTGAAACGGCGAATGTCATCATCATGGTCGTGGACGTGACGGTCGGTCTGACCGCGGCGGACGCGGAGGTCGCCGCGATGCTCAAAAAGGCGAAAAAGCCTGTGGTGCTGGCGGTCAACAAATGTGACCAGACCGGCGGCGTGAACCCGGACGCGTATGAGTTTTACGCGCTCGGTCTCGGCGACCCGATCGAGGTCTCGGCGGTGCACGGACACGGCACGGGCGACCTGCTCGATGCGTGCGTGGACGCGTTCCCGGAAAATGACGAGGACGAGTATGACGAGGACGTCATCAAGGTCGCCATCATCGGAAAGCCGAACGTCGGCAAGTCGAGTCTGCTCAACCGCATCCTCGGCGAGGAGCGCGTGATCGTCTCCGACGTTGCCGGCACGACGCGCGACGCCATCGACAGTTATTTTGAAAACGAATCCGGCAAGTACCTGTTCATCGACACCGCCGGGATGCGCCGCAAGTCCAAGGTGGACGACGCGGTGGAAAAGTACAGCAATATGCGCTCCGTCGCCGCCATCGAGCGTGCGGACGTGTGCCTGATCTTACTCGACGCAAACGACGGCGTGACCGAGCAGGACACCAAGATCGCCGGGCTTGCGCACGAGGCAGGCAAGGCGTGCATCATCGTGGTCAACAAGTGGGACGCGGTGGAAAAGGACACGCACACCATGGACGAGATGACGCAGGACATCCGCCGCGACCTCAGCTATATGCAGTACGCGCCGGTGCTCTATATCTCCGCCCTCACGGGGCAGCGCGTGGACAGGCTGTTTGATACGATCAACGCCGTGTCCAACCAGAACTCCATGCGCATCACCACCGGGATGCTCAACAACATCCTGGAAGACGCTACGGCGCGCGTGCAGCCGCCGTCGGATAAGGGTCGCCGCCTGAAAATTTATTATATGACGCAGGTCGGCGTGAAGCCGCCGCATTTCGTCATCTTCTGCAATGATGCGCGGCTGTTCCATTTCTCCTACCAGCGCTACCTCGAAAACCAGATCCGCGCCGTGTTCGGTCTCACCGGCACGCCCATCAAGATCACCATCCGCCAGAAGGGCGATAAGGAAGATATGTAAAACAACCCCCGCGCAGGAACACCTGCGCGGGGGTTTCTATGGATATTTTGATAAAAAACGATCAGCGTGATTTGCGATGAACAATGTAACCGGCACGTTCCAGCGTGTCCAATTGGCTCTCCAGCACGGGCAGCCCCTGATCGCAGCGGGCTTTCACATATTCATACAGCTCTTCGATACGGCGTTCCTGGGCGGCCTGTTCACACTCCATGGCTGCGATCTGATTGCCGACACGATGCGCTAAATCATATCCCAGACGGTCGGCAGTATGCCCTCCCATGGAGAAGGCGTCATTGCTGCTCATGCGAATCCACATCCTTTGCGTACAAGTATCAGGCTTTCTTTCGCTTTTTGTAGATCACGCCGTAGATGAGCCACCAGAGGAGGGCGCTGTACGGGATCGCGCCGATGAGGTCAAGGCAGGAGTGCTGCTTGACAAACACGGTGGAGATGCAGATCAGAACGCCCACAGGGATGGCGACCAGGTGCAGCTTCCGCTTGCGCAGCGACGGCGTATGAAGCGCGGCGGCGACGAGTGCGGCAGAGCCGATGACGTGCATACTCGGGAACACGTTCGTGTTCGTGTCGGCGGCGTAGATACGCCCGACGAGCCAGGTGGCGATATTCTGGTGCGCAAACACCGCCGGGCGAAGATCCTGCCCGTTGGGGAACGCCCAGTCAAACAGGATGACCGGGATGAAGCCGAGCGCGATAAAGGTGATGTAAGGCTTAAAATTTTCCGCGTCCCAGAACGAGAGATAGAGCGTCATGGCAAACAGCAGCGGATGCCACAGGCAGTAGGGAAAGATGAACCACTCGCAAAAGGGGATGATGTCATCCAGTGCGCAGTGCATCACATAATAATCGCTCTGTACCTCGTGCTCCACGACCGCAAAAAGCACCAGATAGATCACCCAGAACACCAGCATCCACAGATGCCGGTAATTGGACACCGTGCCGATCCGCAGCGGGGTCTCTGCTCTTTTTCGCATGAACCTCATACGCCTCCCTGACAATCGTAAACTGTATGTTACGAAAAAAGTGCGCCGATGTCAACCGAAAAAAGCATTTTTCAGGAAAAATTCACAATTACTGCGCCGCTTTGCCGCTGCGCATATCGCGGAAAAACAGCCGCTCCACACGCTTATACAGCACGAACGTCAGCGCCGAGACGAGCACGCCCTTGAGCAGGTTGAACGGCACGACCGCAAACAGCACGAGCGTGGCGACGCTGGTGATGTCCGGGTTCACGGCGGCGGACATCTCCAGAATGGCGGACATCGGCATCCCGTACAGCTCGCAGAATTTCGGCAGCAGGTACAGCGCGTTAAAAAGACTGCCGAACACGGTCATGCACAGCGTGCCGAGCGCCATGGACAGCAGCGCGCCGCGCTTGCTCTTAAATTTGCGGTAAAACACCGCGGCGGGCAGCACGAACGAACAGCCGACGGCAAAATTCGCAAAATCGCCCACAAAGGCGGTCGTCGTGCCCTTGAGCAGGAGCTTGAGCACGACCTTCAGAAACTCGCACACCACGCCCGCCGTCGGTCCAAGGTAAAACGCGCAGATGAGCACGGGCAGCTCGCTGAGGTCCAGCTTATAAAAGGAGGGCGCGAAGAACAGCGGCAGCTCCAGCAGCATCAAAACGCTCGCCAGCGCCGCGAACAGCGCCACAAAGCTCACCCGCCGCGCGGGAGAGAGCGAGCGCCCCTCGGCGGGCAGAATGCGCTCAAACAGGCGCGCGAGCAGCACGAGCACCGCCGTGATGGCAAGGCATACGGCGAGAAAGGTCAGATTTTTTTGTGCGGTTTGTAACAGTTCGGTCATAATATGCTCCTAGAATAAAAAACGAAGCCTGAAAGCAATGCTTTCAGGCGCAGCGTGGAGACTGCGCGGCTGCGCAGCTCCGTCCTCTTCCATCCAGACTGTACTGTCGGTACCGGAATCACACCGGTTCAGCTTTCGCTCGCGGACTTGACAGCCTCGGCTGCCTCACCGCCGGTCGGGAATCACACCCTGCCCTGAAGACGTCTATTCAGTTGCCCGCATTATAGCACCGGGCGCGGGGGTTGTAAAGAGGACGGAAAAATTTTTATGCTGCGGTTTTAGAGGCTTCCGGCATGGCGAAGCCGTGCATCACGCCGCCCTTTTCCGCCGCGCATACGTCGCCGCCGATCACCGCACCCTTGCAGATGAGCAGCGTCGCGTAATACTGCCCGTCGCCGCCGGGGTAATTTTCGATCTCGTAGACGTAGCGGCGGACGGTCTTGCCCGCGTAGTCGTGCAGATCAAAGCCCTGCGCGATTTGCAGGTCGTTGTAGCGCTCGAACACGTCGGACGGATCGGTCGGGATGCGGACCTCCTGCGTCTGCACCGGCTCGGCGGAGACCTCCCAGCCGAACTGCGCCAGATACGCGACGCGATCCTCATTCGTGCGGACCTCGCTTGCGGAGACGGTCTGTTCGCCGTCCGTGCCCGGCGTGGGCTCATCGGCGTTTTTCAGCAGCACGGCGAGCAGTACGACCACAAAGAGAATGAGCAGTACGATCGCGGCGAGCTTTCCTTTGGATACCTTGGCAGTCAAGATCACCATATTATTTCCCTCCTGTTCTCAGGTGGTACAACCTATGGGCAGGCGGGCGGAAATATGACACGGAGGTGAGACCCATGCAGAGACTCGATAAGCTCCTCAGCGAGGCGGGCATTGCGTCCCGGCGGGAGCTGAAGGGCATTTTGCGCGCGGGGCGCGTGACGGTAAACGGCACGGTCGTGACGCGCGGTGAAGAAAAATTTGACGAAAATGCGGCACACGTCACGCTCGACGGCGCGCCGGTGGAGCTGCGGCGGACGGTGCTTCTCATGCTGCACAAGCCGGAAGGCTTTGTGACCTCCACCGACGAGCCGGGCAGCCGCACGGTGATGGAGCTGCTGCCGGAGCGCTGGCGGCGGCTGGGCGCGCTGCCCGTGGGGCGGCTGGACAAAGACACCGAGGGGCTGCTGCTGTTTACGAACGACGGGCAGCTCGCGCATAAGCTCATCAGCCCGCGAAGCGACGTGTGGAAGGTCTACTACGCCGAGCACGACGGCACGGCGCAGGCGGCGGATGTGGAAGCGTTCTCGCAGGGCGTGACGCTCGCGGACGGCACGCAGTGCCTCCCGGCGCGGCTGCGCCCCATCGCGGACGGGAAGTGCTATGTGGATGTGCAGGAGGGCAAATACCACCAGGTGCGCCGGATGCTCGCCTCGCGCGGGCTGCCGGTGACGTACCTCAAGCGCGTACAGTTCGGCGCGCTCGAGCTCGGCGACCTCCCGCGCGGCGAGGTGCGAGAGATCGACCCGGTGATTTTCACCAAAGTATGAGAAACACCGCTGAACAAGCAGAATTTACGAAGAAACGTTTCATGATTTGGGGCAATTGACGAAAAACTGTTAAAACAGCACAAAAAAGACGGCTGATTTTGAAATAAAATGTCAAAACGCACTTGCAATAATGCCGAAAATGTAGTATTATGTCAATGCTCATTTGTGTAAAAGGCATTATGATAGGGAGGGCGATTTTATGTCCAGCCGTATGTTCCAGAGCGTGATCGTTCAGATGAAAGAAGCAACTGACCGCGTGATCGGCGTGATCGACGCGGACAGCAACGTCATCGCGTGCAGCGATACGTCCATGATCGGCGAAAAGTGGCCGGAGGCGGTCATCCGCCTGAACAGCACGCCGGACTCCATCGTCACGGTCGATCATAAGACCTTCAAGCCGCTCGTCAACTGGAGCGCGTACTTTGACTACGCCGTGTTTGCCGAGGGTGACGACGAGCTGGCGCGCAGCCTGTGCGTGATGGCATATGTTGCGCTCAACGGTGCGAAGATCCACTACGAAGAAAAGCACGACAAGGGAACGTTCGTCAAGAACATCATCACCGACAACATCCTGCCCGGCGATATTTACATCCGCGCCAAAGAGCTGCACTTCGTCACCGACGTGCCGCGCGCGGTGTTCCTCATCCGGCAGGTCAGCCGCGCGGACATCGCGGCGGTCGATGTGATCGCGGGGATGTTCCCCGACCGGCAGCAGGACTTTGTGCTGAGCATCAACGAGACGGACATCGCGCTCGTGAAGCAGATTTTGCCCAACACCGAGCGCGAGGAGCTCGCGGCGGTCGCGCGGCAGATCGAGGAGACGCTCAAGTCCGAGCTGTTCATCAAAACGGTCATCGGCATCGGCACGGTGTCGAACCACCTGCGTGAGCTGGCGGATGCGTATAAGGAAGCGCAGGTCGCCATTGAGGTCGGCAAGGTGTTTGAGACCGAAAAAACCATCATCAACTACGAAAACCTGGGCATCGGGCGGCTCATTTATCAGCTTCCGACCACGCTGTGCGAGATCTTCCTGTCAGAGGTATTCAAAAAGAACTCCATCGACACGCTGGATCAGGAAACGCTGTTCACGATCAACAAGTTCTTTGAGAATAACCTCAACGTCTCCGAGACCTCGCGCAAGCTGTTCGTGCACCGCAACACGCTGGTCTACCGTCTGGAAAAGATCAAGAAGCTCACGGGGCTCGATCTGCGCGAATTTGACGACGCGATCATCTTTAAGGTCGCGCTCATGGTCAAAAAATACCTTGTTTCCCGGGAGAACCGCATCGCATAAGACTGCCCACAAGCACTGAATTTGGGAGAATACCATGATTGAATTAGTTGACGTTACGAAAACCTACGAGATCGGCACGCGCGCGCTCAACGGCGTGTCCATGAAGATCGAGGACGGGGAGTTCGTCTTTCTGGTCGGTCCTTCGGGATCGGGCAAGTCCACCATCATCAAGCTCCTCACCGCCGAGCTCAAGCCCACGAGCGGCAGCCTGACGGTCAATGGCTTTGTGCTGGAAAAAATTCGCCCGCGCGCCGTGCCGTATCTGCGCCGCACGCTCGGCGTTATCTTTCAGGATTTCCGGCTCATCGACAACAAAAATGTCTATGATAACGTGGCGTTCGCCATGCGCGTGATCGGCGCGTCGGAAAATGAGATCAAAAAGCGCGTGCCGTATGTGCTCGACCTGGTGGGGCTTGAAAATAAGGGCCGCCGCCTGCCGCGCGAGCTTTCCGGCGGCGAGCAGCAGCGTGTCGCCATCGCGCGGGCGTTGGTCAACAACCCCAGCGTCATCATCGCCGACGAGCCCACGGGCAACCTTGACCCCGCGCGGTCGCTAGAAATTATGATGCTGCTGGAGCAGATCAACGCGCTGGGCACAACGGTCATGGTCGTCACGCACGAGAAGGAGCTGGTCAACCGCTTCACCAAGCGCGTGGTCGCCATCAAGGACGGACTTATCATCAGCGACGGAATGGACGGGTACTATATCAATGAAGAAGAATAATATCGGATATTTGCTGCGCGAGGGCTTCCGGGGCATCTTCCGGCACGGCTTCCGCTCGGTCACATCCATCTGCGTGACGGTCGCGTGCCTGCTGATTATGGGCACGTTCAGTCTGGTACTGTATAACCTGCACAACATGGTCGTCGATCTGGAGCGCGAAAACCAGATCCTTGTGTACATTGACGACAGCTACTCTGCGGCGGAGGCAAAAAGTGTCGGCTCGCAGATCAATATGATCTCCAACGTCCGCAAAGCCGAGTTTGTCAGCCGCCAGCAGGCTCTGGAAGATTTTGTGGACGAGCAGCAGGACTCGCGCCTGTTTGACGGGCTGGATGCCAGCACGTTCCGCGACCGCTATGTCGTGACGCTGGAGGATTCGTCGCTCATCAAGCAGACGGTCGAGGAGATCAAAAAGATCGACGGTGTGAGCGATGTCAACGCGCACTACGAGATCGCAAACGGCTTCCAGATGGTGCAGCGCGTGATGAATATCGCGTCCGCCATCATCATCGCGGTGCTGTTTGTGGTGTCGCTGTTCATCATTTCCAATACGGTCAAGCTGTCCATGTATGACCGCAAGGAAGAGATCGCCATCATGAAAATGGTCGGCGCGACCGACAGCTTCATCCGCCTGCCGTTCGTGGTCGAGGGTCTGATCCTCGGACTGTTCGGCTCGCTCATCGGCTTTTTCCTGCAATGGGGGCTGTATGACTTCCTGCAGAGCAGCATCACCAAGGTCGATACGCTCAAGCTCTTCCAGGTCGCTCCGTTTGCGGACGTGGTGGAGCTGGTCGCCATCGTGTATGCCATCGCGGGTCTCGCGGTCGGCGTTCTGGGCGGTCTGCTGTCCATCCGAAAGTTCCTGAAGGTCTAAAAGGAGACGCTATGAAACAACGAAAACTCACACGGCTGGTTTGCATCATCCTTGCCGCCGTGATGCTGCTGTCGCTGGTGGCCTACGCGCTGACGCTCGTGGTCGGCGCGGCAAGCTCCAAGGAAATTCTGAAAGAGCTGGAGGCGCTGCGCGCCGAGCAGAGCGAGATCAAAGCCAAGAGCAACGCGCTGGAGGCAAGCATCCAGCAAAACCAGAGCAAAACGCAGACGCTCGTGGAGCAGAAGGCAGACCTCGATCAGCAGATGGAGATCACCCGCACCACGATCAACAACCTGCATGAGCAGGTGCAGCAGTACAGCCTGCTGATCGCCGAAAAGCAGAAGGAGCTGGAGGCGGCGCAGAAGGCCGAGGCGCAGCTTCAGGAGCAGTACCGCACGCGCCTGCGCTCGATGGAAGAGACCGGCTCTGTCTCGTACTGGTCGATCCTGTTCCAGGCGAGCAGCTTTTCCGACCTTCTTGACCGCGTGGACATGATCCGTGAGATCGCCAAGTCCGATCAGGTCATTCTCGAGCAGCTTGCCGCGGCGACGGCGGCGGTCGAAAAAGAGCGCACGGAGCTGGAGCAGCAGCGGCAGGAGCTGGAGCAGACAGAGCAGGAGCTGAACGAGCAGCAGACGCTTCAGGAGCAGCAGCGCGAGGAATCGAACAAGATGATCCTGCAAATGCAGGTGGAATATGCAGCGCTGTCTGAGGATTATAAGGCTGCCGAGGCGGCGGAGGACGAGCTCCGCAAGACCATCAAGCAGACGGAAACGGCGTATTTTAATGCGCTTTCCAAGGAAGAGGCAGAACGCATTGCGGCGCTCAATAAAGCGAATAACAACAAAGCCAATCCCAACTCCGCCGGTGCAACGGCGACGGGCGGCTTCCTGTTCCCGCTGGCGTGGTCAAACGGCGTAACGTGCGCCTACGGTCCGCGCACACACCCGATCTACGGCTATCAGAGCAACCACACCGGCGTCGATCTCGGTTCCGGCATGAATACCGAAATATATGCCACCAAGAGCGGCACGGTCACCGCATCGTCCTATGGCGAGGCGAACGGCTACTATACGACCATCAACCACGGCGACGGATATTCCAGTCTGTATGCGCATATGGTAAGCAATGAGGTCTCGGTCGGCGACTATGTGACGCAGGGGCAGGTCATCGGTCACGTCGGAATGTCCGGCTGGACGACCGGCGCGCACCTGCACTTCGAGATCCTCTATAACGGCTCGAATGTGAACCCGATGAACTACATCTCGCTTTCGTAAAACATAACACCGCATAAGAACTGCCCCACAGCCCGAATTTGGGCTGTGGGGGAGATTTTTCCGCGAAATGAGGTGCCCGCTTGAAGAAATTTCCCAAGGTCCTGCTGATCGTGTTCCTGTTTGTCTGCGCGATCGGCGCGACGTTTTTTATCACGCTCCATGAGGCGCAGAAGCTCGCCGTGCCGCAGGCGCAGTCCGTTGCCGGCAGCAAGATCGACGAGATCATGGAGTACATGGACTACTATTTTGTCGATGAATACGACGAGGACGCCATGTCCGACGCGGCAGCCGCCGCGCTCGTGGACGCCAACGGCGACCGCTGGAGCTACTACCTCTCAGCGGCGGAGTATCAGGACTATCTGGAAACGGTCAACAACGCCTACGTCGGCATCGGCGTGACCATTCTCACCGACGAGGACGCCGGAGGGATGCGCATCGAGACCGTGACCGCCGGAAGCCCCGCCGAGGCGGCTGGCATTCAGGTGGGCGACGTGATCGTGAGTGTGGAAGGGCAGTCCACACTGGAGCTCGGCATGGACGGCACGCGCGACATCGTGCGCGGCGAAGCGGGCACGAGCGTGCACATGGAGCTGCTGCGCGACGGCGAAACGCTGGAGGTGGATGTCCAGCGCGGTACGATCGAAACGCCGGTCACTGCCGGCGAGCTGCTGGATGGCGGCGTCGGCTACATCTCCATCGTGAATTTTGACGACCGCTGTTCCGACGAGGTCATTGCCTGCATCGAGGATCTGCGCGCCGCGGGCGCGAAGGCGCTGCTGTTTGACGTGCGCTTCAACCCCGGCGGCTATCAGGATGAGCTGGTGAAGGTGCTCGACTATCTGCTGCCGGAGGGCGTGATCTTCAAAAGCGTGGATTTCCAGGGGAATGAAGAGACGGAATATTCGGACGCTGCGTGCGTCGAGCTGCCGATGGCGGTGCTCGTGAATGAGGATTCCTATTCCGCGGCAGAATATTTTGCCGCCGCGCTTCAGGAATACGGCGCGGCGGAGATCATCGGCACGAACACGGTCGGCAAGGGCAATTACCAGAACGGCTTTGTGCTCTCCGACGGGTCGTTCCTCAATATCTCCACCGGCAAGTATTTTACGCCGCAGGGCAAGAGCCTCACGGACGTGGGCATCACGCCGGATGTGGAGATCGACCTGAGTGACGAAAATTACGCCGCGCTGTATTACAGCCAACTCGCGGCGGAGGACGACGCGCAGCTTCAGGCGGCGCTGGAACTTCTGCTGGATAAAATAGCTTGACACAGGCGACCTTGCAGGCTATAATCGCACTGATTATCGGGCAAATTGCCAGTAATAGATTTCGATTTTGGAAGGAATGTCATCATGGCGAAGGAATTTAAGATCAGCACGCTCCGGCTCAAAGAGCTGGAACAGGAACTCAATTACCTGAAAACGACGCGCGAGAAGGAAGTCGCCGAGCAGATCAAAGAGGCGCGCTCCTTTGGCGACCTTTCGGAAAACAGCGAATATGATGAGGCGAAAAACGAGCAGGCGAAGCTCTACGGTCGCATTGCCGAAGTCGAGAATATTCTCGCCCACGCTGTCATCATCGACGAATCCGAAGAACCCGCCGGTACGATCGGTCTTGGCTGCACCATCAAGGTGCAGGATATGGAGACGGGCGATGAGGAGCTGTATGCCATCGTCGGCTCGCAGGAGGCAAACCCCATGGAGTGCCGCATTTCCGACGATTCGCCGTTCGGCCGCGCGATGCTTGGGCATAAGCCCGGCGACATTGTGGAGATCGAAGCGCCGGTGGGCATGATGAAATACAAGGTTTTGACAGTCGAGAAATAAAGAATACAGGGGAAGAGAATTATGGATGAACGCAAGCAGGAAGTGCAGAGCGAGGTCTCCGTCGGCGATCAGATCAAGGTCCGCCGCGAAAAGCTGGCGCAGCTTCAGGCAGAGGGGCGCGACCCCTTTAAGCTGACAAAATTCGTGGTCACGAGCAGCGCCCAGACCATCCGTGACCATTTTGACGAGCTGGAAGGGCAGCCCGTCTCCATCGCGGGGCGCATGATGTCCAAGCGCGGCATGGGCAAGGTCTCGTTCTGCGATATTCAGGACAAGACCGGCCGTATCCAGCTCTACGCCCGCAAGGACGAGATGGACGAGGCGGACTATGACCGCTTCAAAAAGTACGACATCGGCGATATCGTCGGCATCGACGGCGAGGTGTTCCGCACGCAGCGCGGCGAAATGAGCGTCCGCGCCAAAAAGATCACCCTGCTGAGTAAATCCCTCCTGCCGCTGCCCGAAAAGTTCCACGGGCTGACCGACAAGGAGATGCGCTACCGTCAGCGCTATGTCGATCTGATCGTGAACCCGGAGGTCAAGCGCAACTTTATCATCCGCTCGCAGTTCATCAAGCATCTGCGGGATTATCTGGATAACATGGGCTATATCGAGGTCGAAACGCCGGTGCTGAACACCATCGCCGGCGGCGCTGCCGCGCGCCCGTTTATCACGCACCACAATACGCTCGATATTGATATGTATATGCGCATCGCCACTGAGCTTCCGCTCAAGCGGCTGATCGTGGGCGGCATGGACCGTGTGTACGAGGTCGGGCGCATCTTCCGCAACGAGGGCATGGACCCCAAGCACAACCCCGAATTTACCACCGTGGAGCTGTATCAGGCGTATGCCGACTTCCACGATATGATGGACATCGCCGAGGGCATTCTGTCCAGCGCGGCGCGTGAGATCTGCGGCTCGTACCAGCTCAAATGGCTGGGCGAGGATATTGATCTGACCCCCGGCTGGCGCAGGCTCACGATGGTGGACGCCGTGAAGGAATACGTCGGCATCGACTTTGGCGTGATCACGGACGACGCAGAGGCGGTCGCCGCGGCAAAGGAAAAGGGCGTGGAGCTGGCGGACGCCGCCGAAAAGACGTGGGGCAATGCGCTCTATGCCTGCTTTGACCAGAAGGTCGAGGAGCAGCTCGTCCAGCCGACGTTCATCACCATGTACCCGGTGGAGGTCAGCCCGCTCACGAAGCGCAGCCCCATCGACCCGCGCCTGACGGAGCGGTTTGAGCTGTTTATCTGCCGCTGCGAGCTGGCGAACGCTTACTCCGAGCTGAACGACCCCATCGACCAGCGCGGTCGGTTTATGAAGCAGGTCGAGCAGCGCGAGCGCGGCGACGACGAGACCGAAATGCTCGACGAGGATTTTCTCACGGCGCTGGAATATGGTATGCCGCCCACGGGCGGTATGGGCATGGGCATCGACCGCGCGGTCATGCTCTTCACCGGCGCGGACTCCATCCGCGACGTGATCCTGTTCCCGACAATGAAGCCGCTGGACACTCCCAAGGCAAAAAAGCCAGAGGAAGTTGGCATCATCGGTGGTGCGACGGGCGCGGTCGAGATCGAGGTCAAGGACGAGCCGATCGACTTCTCCCATGTGGAGATCGAGCCGCTGTTTAAGGACTTCGTGGACTTTGAGACGTTCTCCAAGTCCGACTTCCGCGCCGTAAAGGTCAAAGACTGCGAGGCGGTCAAAAAGTCCAAAAAACTCCTGAAATTCGTGCTGGATGACGGTTCTGGAGCGGATAGAGTGATCCTTTCCGGCATTCACGATTACTACGAGCCGGAGGAACTGGTCGGAAAAACGTGCGTCGCCATCACAAATCTGCCGCCGAGACCCATGATGGGAATTGCCTCTGAGGGCATGCTCATCTCCGCCGTGCATCACGAAAACGGCGAAGAAAAGCTGCATCTCTTGATGCTCGATCCGCACATCCCGGCGGGTGCGAAGATGTACTAGATCCAAAAGTACGGGCAGCCCACAGAGGGCTGCCCGCTTTTGTACGCTTGCTTTGGGGCAATTTCCTTTTGAATGCGTTTGTGCTAAAATGATACACGATGATCGGGAGGATAGTATGGATATTTTGCTATATGACCAAGCGGCAGCGCGCGAACACTGGCTGGCGGAGCTGCGGCTGGCGGACTGGGAAGCGGGGGCGCTGTTATGCCGGATGCTGGACGAGGGAACGCTAGAGCGTGATCTCGGCGAGGGAGCGGAAGTCGTTCTGCTCACGGACGGCGACCGGCTCGTGTCCTACTGCACGTTCGCGCCGTATGACGACGTGTGGGACGACCGCAGTGAGACGCCGTGGATCGGCTTTGTGTACACATTTCCGGCATATCGCGGGCAGCATTGCGCAGGGCAGCTCCTTGCGTACTGTGAGCAGCTCGCGGCGCAGGCGGGTAAACAATATGTGTATATCTCCACGCCGCACGTCGGACTGTACGAAAAATACGGCTACGACTTCCACCGCCACGCCAACGACTATCTGGGAAACGCCTGCCGCGTATATCGCAAGGCAGTCTCCTGAAAGTGCGCAAGTCCGATCAAGCGGAGCGGCTGCCCGCCGTGCTATACTGACGGCAGACAGTTGACAGGAGGCGGCGACGTGGAGGAGTGGAGCAGAAGCATTCAGGACCTGATCGAGCAGATCGACCGCTGCATCCGGCGGCGGGACGATGAGGCGCTGACGCTGCGCAGTGTGGCGGCGGAGCTGGGGTACTCGGAGTATTATGTCTCGCGGAAATTCCGCGAGGTCTCCGGGATGCAGCTGCGCGACTATCTGCGCAGCCGCAGGCTCGCCTTTGCGCTGCGGGATGTGCGTGATACGGAGCGGGGGCTGCTGGACATCGCGCTGGACTACGGATTTTCTTCGCACGAAGCCTTCACCCGCGCGTTCAAGGACGCCTACGGCGTCACGCCGAGCGACTATCGCCGACACCCGAAGCCGGTCGTGCTGCGCACGGCGCTGCACCCTTTCGACTGCTATCTTATGGGAATCGGAGGGACCGGCTTTGCCGGTAAAGATCACATGGTAAAAACGTATTTTGTCACCATCCCCGCGCACAAATTTCTGCACATCCGCAATTACGAGAGCATCGGTTACTGGGATTTCTGGCAGAAGCAGAGCAAAATTCCCGGGCAGGACTGCGATACCATCTGCGGACTGCTGGCGAGCATCCCCGGCAAGCTCGACGATCTGGGCGACGGCGGCATGGACAGCGGCAGCGGTCAGCTCATGGCATTTATCAACGCCCCGGAGGGGCGCATCTGCTCGTGGGGCATCCCGCTGGCGGAGGCATACGGCGCGCGGCTGCCGGCAGACTTTGCGGGCAGCATCCCGCCGCAGATGCGGCTGATGGATGTGCCGGAAGGGGAGTACGTCGTGTTTGAGCACGGTCCGTTTGACTTTGAGACGGAAAATGCCGCCGTGGAGGCGGAGATCGAGCGGGCAATGAAGGCGTTTGACTATGCCGCGCACGGCTATGCGCTCGACCTCACGGCGGAGCGGGTGTTTTACTTCTACCACGACTGCAAGCGCTGCTGGAAGTACGTCCGCCCGGTGAGAAAAATCACGCAATAATGAGAATATTCTCAGTCCCGCAGCGATGCTGCGGGACTTTTTGCGGCAAAAAATTCAGGAAATTTAAGATTTAAAGTCTTGCAATATGGCAGGCGCAGCAGTATGATGATACGCATACAAATTTTGAAGAAAAGGCTTCGCAGCGCAAAGCGAGAGAGGAAAGGGAGGACGATCATGCTTTTAATCCGGCATCTGACCAAGCGCTACGGCGAGAAAAAGGCAGTGGATGATCTGAGCCTGCACATCGCCCCGGGCGAAATTTATGGCTTTATCGGGCACAACGGCGCGGGCAAAACGACCACGCTCAAATCCGTGGCGGGCATTCTGCAATTTGACGAGGGCGAGATCACCATCGCCGGCCACTCCATCCGGGAAGAGCCGCTGGCGTGCAAGCGGCTGTTTGCGTACATCCCCGATAACCCCGACCTGTACGAGTTCATGACGGGCTGGCAGTATCTCGATTTTATCGCCGATATTTTCGGCGTGGACGCGCCCACGCGCGTGCAGCGGGTGGAGCAATACGCGGCGCTTTTTGAGCTGACCGACGATCTGCCGCAGCCGATCGCAACGTATTCGCACGGCATGAAGCAGAAGCTGGCGATCATTTCCGCGTGGCTGCACGAGCCGAAGCTCATTTTGATGGACGAGCCGTTTGTTGGGCTTGACCCCAAGGCGTCGCACCTGCTCAAGAGCATGATGCGGCAGGTTTGCGACGCGGGCGGCGCGATCTTCTTCTCCACGCACGTTCTGGAGGTCGCGGAAAAGCTGTGCGACAAGGTTGCCATCATCAAGGGCGGCAGGCTCATCCGCTCGGGCACGATGGAGGACGTGCGCGGCGACGATACGCTGGAGGATGTGTTCCTCGAGCTGGAGGCGGAATGATGCTGAAGCTTCTGATAAAAAAGCAGCTCGCGGAAATTTTCCGCAGCTATTTTTACGACGCGAAAAAGAACAAAAAGCGCTCCAAGGGCGCAACGGTGCTGTTTTTCGTATTTTTTGTGCTTTTGATGGTCGGGCTTCTCGGCGGACTGTTCACGGCGCTGTCGCTTTCCATCTGCGACAATCTCGTGCCGCTGGGGCTGGGCTGGATGTATTTTGCGCTCATCGGGCTGATTGCGGTGCTGCTCGGCACGTTCGGCAGTGTGTTCAACACCTACGCGGGGCTGTATTTGGCAAAGGACAACGATTTGCTCCTTTCGCTGCCGATCCCGGTGCGCAGCATTATTCTCTCGCGCCTTCTGAGCGTGTACCTTATGGGACTCCTGTATTCGGGTGTGGTGACGATCCCGGCGGCGGTCGTATACCTTATAAAAGCACCGTTCTCTGCGGGCGCGCCGGTCGGCGGGCTGCTGTTCGTAGCGCTCACGTCGGCGGTCGTGCTGATTTTGTCGTGCGTGCTCGGCTGGGTGGTGGCGAAGGTCAGCCTGAAGCTCAAGAATAAGAGCTTTATCACGGTGCTGCTGTCCCTGGTGTTTTTCGGCGCGTATTATTTTGTCTGCTTCCGCTGGCAGACGGCGCTTCAGTCGTTCTTGCAGAACGCGGCACAGATCGGCGTGTCGCTGCAAAAAATCTATCCGCTGTATGTGATCGGGCTGTCCGGCACGGGAAGCTGGGGCGCGATGGCGGCGGTCACGGCGGTGGTGCTTGCGCTGCTGGCGCTCACATGGCGGCTGCTCTCCGGCAGCTTCCTGCGTATCGCAACCTCCTCCGGCAGCGCGGCGGCGCGCCCCGCGCGCACGGTGCGGGAGGCGGCGCAGCGCAGCGTGTACGGCGCGGTGCGCGCCAAGGAATTTCGGCGCTTTTTCGCAAGCCCGACGTATATGCTCAACTGCGGCTTCGGCGCGATTTTGCTGCCGGTTGTCGGCGTGCTGGCGCTGGTGCGCGGCAGGGTACTGATGGAGATGCTGGCGCAGTTTGGCGGGGTATCGCCGGAGCTTCTGGCGGTGCTCGTCCCGGCGGTGGCGGCGCTGTTTGTGGCGATGTGCCCAATCGCCGCGCCGTCGGTGTCACTGGAAGGGAAGAACCTGTGGCTGCTGCAATCGCTGCCCGTGACGCCGTGGCAGGTGCTGCGCGCAAAGCTCTCCGTGCAGCTCACCGTGACGCTGCCGACGGCACTGTTCTGCGCGGTGTGCGCGCTGATCGTGGTGCGCCCGCCGCTGCTTCTGGCGGCGCTCGCGCTGCTGCTGACGGCGCTTTTGTGCACGCTTCTGGCGCTGGCGGCGCTGTGGCTGGGGCTTTTGATGCCGAACCTGACGTGGACGAGCGAGATCGCGCCTATCAAGCAGGGCGGCGCGGTGGCGATCAGCCTGTTCGGCGGCTGGGTATTCGCGGCGGCGATGGGTATCGGCGGCGCGCTGCTTGAGCCGAAAATGGGCGCAGTCGGCTGTTTGATTTTAATGAGCGGCGTCGCCGTGGTGCTTTCCAGAGTGCTGGTGGCGTGGCTCACAAAACGCGGCGCAAAGCGCTTCGCGGAGCTGTAAACATACGCGGGAGAGGCAACGCCTCTCCCGCTTTTCGGCGTTTGCGCCAAGCCGCCAGATATGCGTAGGGGAGGGGCTTTGCCCCTCCCGCGCGGTACAACGCTGCGAATTTGACCGTACCAATGCGAATACGCACGCTCCTGTAGGGGCGGACGACCCTGTCCGCCCGGCGGCACGCACCCGCAAAATTGAACGCGCCGATGCAAATCCATACAATATTTGTAGGGGTCGATGCCCACATCGACCCGCGCACCGCAGGTTCGTTTTTATGATACGCTGCGGCAAAAATGATCGTGCCCAACGGGCGGACAGAGGCGTCCGCCCCTACAGAACGTTGTGCGGGGTCGCCGATGGTGCGTACAGTTTTGTGAGTGCATTCTGCCGGGTCGATGTGGGCATCGACCCCTACAGGGGGGCGGGGTCACCAAGGTACATCTAATTGATAAATACGCTTTTTGCGGAAGATTTTGCAAACATTTTGGAAACACAACCATCAGGATTCTTGACAGCCTGTTATGATTTGCAGTATAGTTAGGTGAAATTGTTGGGACTTTCCGCAAGGGGGCGCGGGATTTGAACTGGATGCACAAAACCGGCAGTTGGCTCAAAAAGCGGCTGCGCCGGGTACGACCGGCGCAGGTGGTCGTTTTATCCTTTGCGCTGCTCATTCTGCTCGGCGCGGTGTTGCTCACGCTGCCCATTTCCAGCGCAGCGCATACGCCGACGGGCTTTTTGACGTGCCTCTTCACCGCGACCTCCGCCACCTGTGTGACGGGGCTGATCGTGGTGGACACCGGGCTTTACTGGAGCACGTTCGGCAAGGTCGTCATCATCGTGCTCATTCAGATCGGCGGGCTGGGCTTTATGACGCTTGTGTCCGTGTTTTTCGTGATGCTCGGCAAGCGCATCGGACTGCGGCAGCGGATGCTGCTGGCGCAGGCGCTGAGTCTGGACGAGATGCAGGGCGCGATCGGCATGGTGCTGCGCATCCTGCGCGGCACGGCGGTCATCGAGGGCACGGGTGCGCTCGTTTTAACGCTGCGCTTTCTGCCGGACTACGGCTTCCCGCGTGCGCTGTGGTACGGTATTTTTCACGCCATTTCGGCGTTCTGCAACGCGGGCTTTGACATTCTGGGCGACGTATCGCTCGGCGGCAGCATCATCCGCTATCAAAAAGACCCTGTTGTGTGCATCACGCTCATGGCGCTCATCACGCTCGGCGGGCTGGGCTTTCTGGTGTGGACGGAGGTCCTGCACAGCCGTAAAAAGCGCCTGGGGATGTATACGCGCCTTGTGCTCGCGCTGACGGCGGGTCTGTTCGTGCTCGGCACGGCGCTCACCGCGCTTTTGGAGTGGAACAATCCCGCCACACTCGGACCGATGAGCGTAGGACAGAAGCTGCTTGCGGCGGCGTTCCAATCGGTCACGACGCGCACGGCGGGCTTCGCCGCCATCCCGCAGCAAAATCTTTCGGACGCAACGCTGGCAGTGTCTACCTTCTTAATGTTCATCGGCGGGTCAAGCGGCTCGACGGCGGGCGGGCTCAAGACGGTGACGTTCGCGGTCGTGCTGCTGGCGGCAATCAGCGCCGCGCGCGGCAGAAGCCGGGTGACGGTTTTGCGCCGGACGATCCCGCAGACGCAGGTGATGCAGGCGCTGTCGCTGTTTTTGCTTATGCTGACGCTGAGCTTTTCCGGCGCAATATTCTTGAGCGCCGAGAGCGGCTGCTCGTTTTTGCGGGCGCTGTATGAAACGGTGTCTGCCATTGCGACGGTCGGGCTGACGGCGGACTTGACGCCGAAGCTCAGCGCGCTGTCGCACATTATTCTGATTTTGTTCATGTTCTTCGGACGCGTTGGCATTATGACCATCAGCCTCGGCTTTTTGTCCGCCCGGCGCGAGGAAGAGCGTTTTACCTATGCCAATGCCAGAGTGCTTATTGGCTGAACGGAGGAAGTGCGTATGAAAAAGACCTATATCGTCATCGGTCTGGGGCGGTTCGGAAGCGCCCTGGCGGAGCGTTTGTGCGAGCTGGGAAACGAAGTGCTCGCCATCGACACGAGCGCCGAATGCGTGCAGCACGCGGAGAGCAGCGTGACGTGCGCGGTTGTTGGCGACGCGCGCGATGAGGGCGTGCTGCGCTCGCTCGGCGCGCGCAATTATGACTGCGCCATCGTCGCCATCGGCTCGAATCTCGCCTCCAGCGTCATCATCACGCTGAACCTCAAATCGCTCGGCGTGAAGCAGGTCATCTGCAAGGCGCAGGACGAAATTCAGCGCCGGGCGCTTGAAAAGGTGGGCGCGGACCGCGTCATTATTCCCGAGCGTGAGACCGGCATCAAGCTGGCGCAGAGCCTGACGTCCTCGGGCGTGCTGGATTTTATCGAGCTTTCGCCGGATATTGGCATCGCCGAGGTGAGCGTGCCGGAGAGCTGGGTCGGTAAGAGCCTGCGCGAACTCAATGTGCGGGCAAAATATGACGTGAACGTCATCGCCGTCCGGCGCGGCGGCGCGCTGGAGCTGACGATGGACGCGGGCAGCGCGCTGGAGGCGGGCATGGTGCTGATCGTACTCGGACCGAACGACGCGCTGGCAAATCTGCAAAAGCGATGAGAGAAGCAATCACGAGCCGGCACAATCCGCTGCTGGCACATTTTAAGAAGCTGCTGACCGTGCGTGCCTACCGCGCCGAGCATCGCGAATTTGCCGCCGACGGCGTGAAGCTGCTGACGGAAGCCGTCCGCTGGAACTGCCCGCTGACGGCAGTCCTGGTGCAGGAGGGCGTGGAGCTGCCGGAGCTGCCGGCGGGCGTGCGCGTGGCGGAGGTCAGCGAGGCGCTCATGCGGAGCGTATCGCTGATGGAAGCGCCGCAGGGCGCGCTGTTTGCCTGCCGGATGCCGGAGGATGCGCCCGCCGAAGTCACGCCGGGCTGCGTTGTGCTGGACGCTATTCAAGACCCCGGCAATCTGGGGACGATTTTACGCACGGCGGACGCGCTGGATGTGCCGGTCATCCTGACCGAGGGCTGCGCGGACGCATACAATCCCAAGGTCGTGCGCGCGTCGATGGGCGCGGTGCTGCGCACGCCGCCGCGCGGGCTTAAAAAGTCCGACGTGGTGCTTGCGTGCCGCGAACAGGGCGTGCCGCTGCTGGCGACGGCGATGAGCGCGGACGCGCGCGATGTGCGCGATGTTTCGCTGCCGCTTGCTGCGACGGTCATCGGCAGCGAGGGGCGCGGCGTGTGCCCAGAGCTGCTGGCGGCGGCGGACGGCAAGGTCATCATCCCCATGAGCGCCCGCTGTGAATCGCTCAACGCGGCAGTCGCGGCGACGATCGTGATGTGGCAGATGCGCCGCTGAGTGATAGAGTATAGAATGCTACCTTTAGAGAGATAGAGGGGTACAAGTGGTCAGGTATTGGTTATGGCTCGCAACGCGCGAGGGGATCGGGCTTCGGAAGATGCACCTCCTGCTTCGACATTTTTCGACGCCGGAGCAGGTCTGGCTCGCGGATGAGACTGCGCTGCGGCAGGTCGAGGGTCTGGGCAAAGCGCCGTCTTTGGAGGATAAAAAACTGGACGGCGCGGATAAGATCCTGAACGACTGCTTCCAGAAGGACATTCAGGTCATCACCATGCAGGACGCGGCGTACCCCGAACGCCTGCGCAATCTCGACGACGCGCCGCTGGTGCTCTACTGCCGCGGCTCGATGCCGGATTTTGACGCTTTGCCCGTCATCGCCATGGTCGGTACGCGCAAAGCCTCCGGCTATGGGCTGATGCAGGCGAAAACGCTCGGCTTTCAGATCGGGCGGATGGGCGGTCTGGTCGTCTCCGGCGGCGCATACGGCATCGACACCATGGCGCTCAAGGGCGCGCTGTCGGCGGGCGGACCTGTTGCGGCGGTGCTCGGCTGCGGCGCGGATATTGTGTATCCGGCGTCGAACACGGGGCTGTTCCGCGATATTTGTGCGCACGGGTGTCTGCTCACGGAGTATCCGCCGGGAACGCCCGCGCTCGGTCGGCATTTCCCGGTGCGAAACCGCATTCTGAGCGGTCTGGCGCTCGGCGTTCTCGTGGTCGAAGCGCCGCGCAGGAGCGGCGCGCTCATCACAGCCAACCACGCGCTCGAACAGGGGCGCGATGTGTTCACCCTCCCGGCGAACGTCGGCAGTCCCACCTGCGAAGGCAATCTCCAGCTTCTCAAGGACGGCGCTATTTTAGTGGAAGAGGGCTGGGACGTGATGCGCGAATATGTGCATCTGTACCCCGACAAGATCGTGCGCCGCTCGCGCCCGATCCCCATGACCCTGACGGCGCAGGAGCAGGCGCAGCAGACGCGCGAAACGGAGCGTGCGGAGCGCTCGGTGGCGGAAAAGCCGTCCGCGCGGGAAAAAGACGACAAAAAAGTCATTGACAAGCCGCAAAAGAGACACTATATTGACCTACATGGACTTTTGGACACGCTTTCCGCGGACGAACGTGCCGCGGCGGAGTGTTTGCAGGAAGGACCTGCGCACGTCGATGAGATCATCGACAAAACGCAGATCGCCGCCGGGCGGATCTTAGCCGCGCTGACGCTGCTGGAGCTCAAGGGCTATGTGACCCGGCTGCCGGGGCGGCGGTTCTCGCTGACGGAGCATCAATAAACAGGAAACATTGGAGGCACTTCATGCCGAACGGAAAAACAAATCTGGTGATCGTGGAATCGCCGTCCAAGGCGAAAACGATCGCCAAATATCTTGGACCGGACTATCAGGTCAAGGCGAGCATGGGGCATCTGCGCGACTTGCAGAAGAGCACCATGAGCGTGGATATTGACCACGATTTTGAGCCGCAGTATTACCCCATCCCCGGAAAGGAAGCCATCATTTCCGAGCTGCGCGCCGCTGCGAAAAACAGCGAGCACGTCTATCTCGCAACTGACCCGGACCGCGAGGGCGAGGCGATTTCGTGGCATCTGAAATATCTGCTGGACATCCCGGACGAGCAGACGCAGCGCGTCACGTTCCACGAGATCACGAAGGATGTTGTGCGCAAGGCGATCGCCCAGCCGCGCCCGATCAATCAGAATCTGGTCGATGCGCAGCAGGCGCGCCGCGTGCTTGACCGCATCGTCGGCTATCAGCTCAGCCCGTTCCTCTGGAAAAAGGTGCGGCGCGGGCTTTCCGCCGGACGCGTGCAGTCGGTGGCGACGCGGCTGGTCGTGGACCGCGAAAATGAGATCCGCGCGTTCGTGCCGCAGGAATACTGGACGCTGGACGTTGTGCTGGACCGCGTGGGCAAACCCGGCAGCTTTACGGCGCACTATTACGGCAGCCCCAAAAAGCAGGACCTCACGAGCGAGGCGGATGTGCAGCGCATTATCTCGGACGTGAATGGCAAGGCATTTGCGGTGCAGAGCGTGAAAAACAGCGAGAAAAAGCGCAATCCTGCGCCGCCGTTCATCACCTCCACGCTTCAGCAGGAAGCCTCCCGCAAGCTCAACATGACCCCGCGCCGAACGATGATGATCGCGCAGCAGCTTTATGAAGGTGTGGAGATCACGGGCGAGGGCTCGGTCGGTCTCATCACCTATATGCGTACCGACTCGCTGCGTATTTCCGAGGAAGCGCTCGCGGCGGCGGGCGAGGTCATCAAAAGCCGCTACGGTGCGGCGTATTATCCCGGCGCGCCCCGGCGCTACAAGCCTAAGAGCAGCGCGCAGGACGCGCACGAAGCGATCCGTCCGAGCAACGTCGCGCTCTACCCGGAGCAGGTCGAGCACGACCTGACGAAGGATCAATTCCGGCTGTATAAGCTCATCTGGAGTCGGTTCATCGCCTCGCAGATGGAGAACGCCGTGTACGACGTGACGGCGATCGAGGCCGCCTGCGGAAGCCATGTGTTCCGTGCTACGCACCAGAGCCTGCGCTTTGCCGGCTTTACGGCGATCTACGAGGAGGGGCGCGACGACGAGCAGGAGGAGGCGCTTTCCGCGCTGCCCGATCTTGCGCAGGGCGAGGCGCTGAACCTCAAGAAAACCGACCCGCAGCAGCACTTTACGCAGCCGCCCGCGCGCTACACCGAGGCGACGCTCGTGCGCGCGATGGAGGAAAAGGGCGTTGGCCGCCCGTCCACCTATGCGACCATCGTCTCCACCATCCAGGACCGCGAATATGTGGTCAAAAAGGATAAGCGCCTGTCTCCCACGCCGCTCGGCGAGGTGGTGAACGGGCTGATGATGGAGCGTTTTCAGAATATTATCAACGTGGAATTTACCGCCGGCATGGAGCACCAGCTCGACGAGGTCGAGGAGGGCAAGCTCCGCTGGAAAAAGGTTCTGGAGGACTTCTACGCGGGCTTCCATCAGGAGATGCTCGACGCGGAGGAGGCGCTGAAAAACACGCGCCTGAAAGTGCCCGACGAGGTCACGGACGAGGTCTGCGAGCTGTGCGGGCGCAATATGGTCATCAAATCCGGGCGCTTCGGCAAATTCCTTGCCTGCCCGGGCTATCCCGAATGCTCCAACACAAAGCCCATCGTGGAGCGGATGCCGGGTCGCTGTCCGAAGTGCGGCAGCACCATCCTGAAGCGCAAATCCAAGCGCGGCTACGCCTACTACGCGTGCGAGCGTGGGCAGGAGTGCGGCTTTATGACGTGGGACGTGCCCACGGAGCACGACTGCCCGACGTGCGGGCAGACGATGTTCAAGCGCGCCGGAAAGGGCGCGATGAAGCCGTTCTGCATCAACGAGAGCTGCCCGAACTTCCTGCCGGAGGATCAGCGTGGCTATCGCCGCAAGCCGTCCGAGGCAGCGGCTGCAAGCACCGCCGAGGGCGCGGCGGAGGCAGCACCGGCGGAGGAAAAAAAGACGGCCAAGAAGACCGCCGCAAAAAAGCCCGCCGCCAAGAAGACGACGGCCGCGAAGAAGCCCGCAGCAAAAAAGACCACCACCGCCGCGAAAAAACCGGCGGCTAAGAAAAAGGACACGGAATGATGGAAACAGTCAGGGTCATCGGCGCGGGACTGGCAGGGTGCGAGGCGGCATGGCAGCTCGCCGAGCGCGGCTTTGCGGTCACGCTGTATGAAATGAAGCCGCAAAAGATGTCGCCCGCGCACCACAGCCCGGATTTTGCCGAGCTGGTATGCTCGAACTCTCTGCGCGGCGACCGGCTGGAAAACGCCGTCGGACTTCTGAAAGAGGAGCTTCGGCGGCTGGGCAGCCTCATCCTCGCCTGCGCGGAAGAACACCGCGTGGAGGCGGGCGGCGCGCTGGCGGTGGACCGCTTCGGCTTTTCCGGCGCGGTGACGCAGAAAATTCGCAGCCACCCGAACATCACGGTCGTGGAAGACGAGGTCACGGAAATTCCCGAAAAGCCCGTCATCATCGCAACAGGACCGTTGACGAGCGACGCGCTCAGCCGCGCCATCCAAAATTACTTCGGCGGCGCGGACTACATGAGCTTTTTTGACGCGGCAGCGCCGCTGGTGAGCTTTGACACCATTGACATGAGCAGGGCATGGTTTGCGTCCCGCTATGACCGCGGAACTGCGGATTATGTAAACTGCGCGATGGAGCGCGACGAATATGCCGCGTTTGTCGAAGCGCTCACGACCGCCGAGGAGGCGGAGGTGCACGGCTTTGAGGACGCGAAGGTCTTTGAGGGCTGTATGCCCGTGGAGGTCATGGCGCGGCGCGGCTTTGACACGCTGCGCTACGGTCCGCTCAAGCCCGTGGGGCTGAAAGACCCGAAAACGGGCAAAGAGCCGTATGCCGTCGTGCAGCTCCGCAAGGATAACGCGGCGGGGTCGGTGTATAACCTCGTCGGCTTCCAGACGCATCTGAAATTCCCGGAGCAAAAGCGCGTATTTTCCATGATCCCCGCGCTGCACGACGCGGAATTTGTGCGCTACGGCGTGATGCACCGCAATACGTTTTTGCGCAGCCCCAAGCTGCTCGACCGCTACTATGCCGACCGGCGCGAGCCGCTGGTGGCGTTCGCCGGGCAGATGACGGGTGTGGAAGGGTATGTGGAATCGACCGCGTCCGGGTATCTGGCGGCGGTGAGTATGGCAGCGCGGCTGCGCGGGCAGACCCCGCCCGATTTTCCGCGCGAGACGGCGATCGGCGCGCTGGCGGCGTATATCAGCGACGAGAGCGTGACGGATTTTCAGCCGATGAACGTCAACTTCGGGATCATGACGCCGCTTGGCTATCGCGTCAAGGGCAAGGCAAATAAAAATCTGGCGATCGCCCAGCGTGCGCTGGACGTGCTCGCGCAGATGGAGCGATAAACGAAAGGAAGGACCTTTATGCGGATCGTAGTCGATGCAATGGGCGGCGACCTTTCGCCGGATGCCGCTGCGCTCGGCGCGCTGGACGCGGCGGAAAAGCTGGGCGTGCAGGTCGTGCTGGTCGGGCGGGGCGAGCAAATTCTCGCGTGCCTCAAGCGGCACGGGATCGAAACGCTCCCGCAGGGCGTGGAGATCGCGCACGCGGAGGACGTTGTGGAGATGCACGACGACCCGGCGTCGGTCGTCAAGACCCGGAAGGAGTCGTCCATGGTCGTGGGTCTGCGGATGCTGGCGGACGGGCAGGGCGACGCGTTCGTGAGCGCCGGGTCAACGGGGGCGCTTCTCTCGGCGGCGACGCTGATCGTCAAGCGCGTGCGCGGCATTCGCCGCGCGGCGATGGGCCCGCTCATCCCCACCAAGACCGGCGGGCGCACAGTGCTCATCGACTGCGGCGCGAACGCCGAGTGTACGCCGGAATTTCTGCTGCAATTCGCGTTTATGGGCTCGTATTACGCGCAGAAAACGCTCGCCATCGAGCGCCCGCGCGTGGCGCTCTTAAACATCGGCGCGGAGGACACCAAGGGCGGCGCGCTGCAAAAGCAGACCTACGCGCTGCTGCAAAGGGCGAACGACGCCGGGTACATAAATTTTGCGGGCAACATCGAGGCGCGCGACGTGCCGCTCGGCGGCGCGGACGTGGTCGTGGCGGACGGTTTTTCCGGCAATGTGCTGCTCAAGGGCATTGAGGGTACGGCGCTGTTTATGGCGTCGATGGTCAAAAAGATCTTTATGCGCAACCTCTTCACCAAGCTCGCGGGGCTGGTGTGCAGGAAGGGCATCGCGGAGATGAAGGGAATGCTCGACTACCGCGAGACGGGCGGCACGCTGCTGCTGGGCATCACAAAGCCCGTTGTGAAGGCGCACGGCTCATCCGACCGGCTGGCGATGTTCCATTCCATCCGGCAGGCGGCGGAGGCGGTCGAGGCGGGCGTTGCGCAGGATCTCGCGCAGAATATCGACAAAATGACCGTACCAAAGGAGCTGGACCATGTATCAGGAACTTGAAGCCGGACTGGGCTATACCTTTCAGAACCGGGAGCTGCTCAAAAACGCGCTGACGCACAGCTCCTACGCAAACGAGAACCGCGCGCAGGGCATCGCGGATAACGAGCGGCTGGAATTTCTGGGCGACTCCATCCTCGGCTTTGTGGTGGCGGAATATCTCTATCGCAACTTTCCGAACAAGCCCGAAGGTGAGCTGACGCGGATGCGTGCCGACCTTGTGTGCGAAACGAATCTGGCGCGGCAGGCAAAAACCATCCGGCTGGGCGAGTTTCTGCTGCTGGGGCACGGCGAGGAGCAGAGCGGCGGGCGCGAGCGCGCGAGCATCGTGTCAGACGCGGTGGAGTCCGTGATCGCCGCGGCGTATATGGACGGCGGTTTTTCCGCCGCGCGCGGCATCATTGACCGGCTCATCCTCGGCGAAAAGCCGAGCGGTAAGCTGCTCATCACCGATTTTAAGACCGAGCTTCAGGAGCTGGTGCAGCGCAAAAAGGATCAGGTCATCCACTATGTGCTCACCGGCGAGACCGGCCCGGACCACGACAAGCAGTTCACCGTGGAGGTCTGCGTCAACGGCAAATGCGTCGGCAAAGGCATCGGCAGCAGCAAAAAGCGCGCCGAGCAGGACGCGGCGCACAAAGCCATTGCGGCTCTGTTCCCGGAGGCATTATAAGATCAGGAGCGTCTGCCCGAACGGCGGACGCTCTTTTCGCGCTTTTTGGGCGCGGCGGGTTGATATTTTTGCAGAAAACTGCTACAATATACGGAACTATTGACAATGGAGAGGTATCCGCGTGTATCTGAAATCACTCGAGATCCAGGGGTTCAAATCATTCCCTGACAAAACCGTTCTGCAATTCGGCAGCGACATCACGGCGATCGTCGGTCCGAACGGCAGCGGCAAATCCAATATCTCCGATGCGATCAGCTGGGTGCTGGGCGAGCAGAGCTCGCGCGCGCTGCGCGGCGTCAAGATGGAGGATGTGATCTTCGGCGGCACGCAGAAGCGCGCGCCGGTCGGCTTTGCCGAGGCGACGCTGGTGCTGGATAATCAGGACGGCGCGCTGCGCATCGAAACGCCCGAGGTCAGCATCACCCGGCGCTACTACCGCTCCGGCGAGAGCGAATACTACATCAACCGCCAGTCCGCGCGTCTGCGTGATATTCACGAGCTGCTGATGGACACGGGTCTGGGGCGTGAGGGCTATTCCAACATCGGGCAGGGCAAGATCGACGAGATCCTGTCGCTCAAGAGCACCGACCGGCGCGAGGTGTTTGAAGAGGCGGCGGGCATTTCCAAGTGCCGCTACCGCAAGGCGGAGACCGAGCGGCGGCTTGCCTCCACGGAGGATAATCTGCTGCGCATTGGCGATAAGATTTCGGAGCTGGAATTGCAGGTCGAGCCGCTGCGCGAGCAGGCGGAAAAGGCGAAAAAATACCTCGTCCTGCGCGACGAGCTGAAGGGCTTTGAAATTACCGTCTGGCTCGACAGCTTGGAGAAGCTGTCAGCGTCTGCAAAAAAGGCGGAGCAGGACTACGCCGCGGCGGCGTTCGTGCTGGAGCAGGCGCACAGTGAGCTGAGTGCGCTCTACAGCGCGTCGGAGCAGCTTTCGCTGGAGCTCAACCGGCAGGCGCTGCTGCTGGAGGAAAAGCACGAGGCGATCAACGCCTCCGAGCAGGAAAAACAGAAGGCGGAGGCGGAGCTGTCCGTTTTGCAGGCGGGCATCGACAACCGCCGCGAAAATATCACGCGCATCCGCGCCGAGCTCTCCGAGCAGGAGGGGCGCAGCGGCGGTATTACGGAAAATATCGCCCAGCAGGAGAGCCGCCTTGCGCAGCTCCGGCAGGAGCTTGCCGGGCTGGACGCTGCGATCGCGAACGCGCTGAATGAGAGCAAGAAACTCTCCGATTCCACCGGCGCGGCGGCGGACAAGCTGCTCGAGCGCCGGGCGCGGCAGTCGCTGCTGCAAAGCGAGGTCGCGCAGCATGACGCACAGCTTGCGGCGGCGAGCGCCTCGATGGACGAGGTGACGGAGCGCCGCAAGGCGCTGGAGGACGATCACGCGGCAGCGGTCGGGCGGCAGGATGAGGTCGCGCGGCAGCTCACGGCGTGCCGCAAGGCGCTCTCTGCCGCGCAGGAGAATGTGACCTCCTGCCGCAACACCATCTCGGGCTATGAGCTGCGGCTGAAAACGCAGCTTGACCGGCGGGACGGGCTGCAAAAGCAGGCTTCCGCCTTGCAGGTGGAGCTGGATACCGCGCGCTCGCGGCAGAGGATGCTGCGCGAGATGGAGCGCGATTATGAGGGCTTTTCCAAGGCGGTCAAGACCGTGATGCAGGAAGCCGCGCGCGGCGTGCTGCGCGGCGTGCATGGACCTGTTTCGTCGCTCCTGCGCACGGATGACGAGTATACCACCGCCATCGAGACCGCGCTGGGCGCGGCGATGCAGAACATCGTGGTGGACAACGACGAGGACGGTAAGGCGGGCATTCGGTTACTGAAGCGCCTTGACGCCGGCCGCGCGACGTTCCTGCCGCTGCGGGCAATAAACGCCAAACGCATCGGCGCGGGTGAGTTTTCTGCGCAGCGCGGCTATGTGGGCGTTGCGTCGGAGCTGGTGCGGACAGACGCAAAATACCGCGAGCTTGCCGAGCATCTGCTGGGCAGGACGATCATCGCAAAAACGCTGGACGACGCGGTCGCCATGGCGCGCGCCACGGGCAGCCGCACGAAGATCGTCACGCTGGACGGGCAGGTTTTGAACCCCGGCGGCAGCATGACGGGCGGCTCTGCGTCCAAGAGCGCGGGCGTGCTGTCCCGCGCCAACCAGATCGCGGCGCTGCAAACGAGCATCGAGCAGCTTACGGATAAACAGACGCAGCTTGCCGCGCAGCTAGAACAGGCATCCAGCGCGGCGGCAAAGACGGAATTTGAACTCAAAACGGTGCAGGGGCAGCTCCGCGAGGCGGAGGATGAGGCGCTGCGCCGCACGGAGGAAGAAAAGCAGGTGCGCGCGCTGGCGGACGCGCTGCGTGAAAATCTGGAGGGCTACGAGGCAGAGCTTGCGCGCCTTGCCGGACGCAGCAGCGCCGAGACGGCAAAGACCGAAACGCTGCAAAAGCTCCGCGCCGACGCGCAGCGGCAGGCGGACGCGCTCGCGTCCGAGATCGCCGTGCTGGAGCAGGGACAGACGGAGCTTTCCGAGCAGGGAAGCGCGCTCGCCGAGCGCATTGCGTCACTGCGGATGGACGCCGCGTCCCGGCAGGCGGAGCAGCAGAGCGCGCAGGAGCAGATCGCGCAGCTCGCCGCCCTGCGCGACGCGATGCAGGGCGACCGCACGCAGAAGCAGGCGCTGCTGGCTGATTATGAGCAGCAGATCGCCGACATCACCGCGCAGCGCGAGGCGCAGCTTCGCGAGATCGAGCGGCTGGACGCACAGACGCAGCAGCGCCGCGAGGCATTAAAGGCTGCGGCGGACGCGCGCGCCGCCATCGAGGCAAAGCGCAACAAGACCGAAAAGGACGCGCAGGAAAAAAACCAGACCATCTTGCAGATGGAGCGCGAATCGGCGCGTCTGGAACAGAAAAAAGCGACGAGCGAATTGGAGGAAAAGCAGCTTATCGACCGTCTGTGGGACACCTACGAGCTGACGCCCACCACGGCGGCGGAGCACCGCATCGAGATCGAAAGCGCGGCGAGCGCCAATAAGCGCATCGGCGAGCTGCGGCGCAAAATTTCCGCCCTCGGCACGCCGAACCTCGGCGCGATCGACGAATACGCGCGCGTGAACGAGCGCTATGAATACCTCACGGGGCAGCGCGACGATGTGCTGCATGCGCGCGCGGAGCTGGAGACCATCATCCGCGACATCACCGGCGAGATGACGGAGATCTTTGTGCGGGAGTTTGGGCGTATCAACGAATATTTCGGCAAAACATTCACCGAAATGTTCGGCGGCGGCAAGGGCGAGCTGGTGCTGGAAGACCCGTCGCAGCCGCTGGAGTGCGGCATTGAGATCCGCGTGCAGCCGCCCGGAAAGCAGCTTAAAACGATCACGCTGCTCTCCGGCGGGGAAAAGGCGTTCGTCGCCATCGCACTGTATTTTGCGATCCTCAAGGTGCGCCCCACGCCGTTTTGTATGCTCGACGAGATCGACGCGGCGCTGGACGACCGCAACGTGGAGCGCTTTGCGCTTTACCTGCGCAACCTCTGCGAAAAGACGCAGTTCATCGTCATCACGCACCGGCGCGGCACGATGGAGGCATCCGATATGCTCTACGGCGTGACCATGCAGGAGCAGGGCATTTCCAAAATTCTGCACATCCGGCTGGACGAGATCGAAAAGCAGCTCGGCATTACAAACTGACAGGCAGGAGAGAAAACTATGGGCTTTTTTGAAAAGATCAAACAGGGACTCAGCCGCACGGCAAGCTCCATCGGCAGCGTTTTTACCGCCTCGGAGCTGGATGACGATTTTTATGATGAGCTGGAAGAACGCCTGATTTTGGCGGACGTCGGCATGGACGCGACCCAGCAGGCGACGCAGCGGCTGCGCGCGGTTGCAAAAGAGCGGAGACTAAAAACCGCGGAGGAGGCGCGCGGCGCGCTGCGCGAGATCCTCACGCAGATGCTCTCAGTCGGCAGCAGCGAACTCGATATTGCGACGAAGCCGTCGGTCGTGCTCGTCATCGGCGTGAACGGCGTGGGCAAGACGACCAGCATCGGCAAAATTGCGAACCATCTGCGCACGCAGGGCAAAAAGGTGCTGCTGTGCGCGGGCGATACGTTCCGCGCGGCGGCGGCGGATCAGCTCACGGTGTGGGCGGAGCGGGCGCACGCGGACATCATCAAGCAGGACGAAGGCGCAGACCCGGCGTCGGTCGTATTTGACGCGGTGGCGGCAGCCAAGGCACGCGGCGCGGACGTCATTCTGTGCGACACGGCGGGAAGACTGCATAATAAGCAGAACCTCATGAACGAGCTCGGCAAAATTTCGCGCATTCTGGACCGCGAGCTGCCGCAGGCGTCCAAGGAGGTGCTGCTGGTGCTCGACGCGACCACGGGTCAGAATGGACTTATCCAAGCGCGCGAGTTCCAGCAGATCGCCGGTGTGACCGGCATCGTGCTGACGAAGCTCGACGGCACGGCAAAGGGCGGCATCGTCATCGCCGTGGCGAACAGCCTGCAAATTCCTGTGAAATACGTCGGCGTGGGCGAGCAGATGGACGATCTGATGCCCTTTGACCCGGCGGCATTTGTGGAGGCGCTCGTATGAAGGTCGTGCTGGCAAGTCAGAATCCGCACAAGCTGGCGGAGATGCAGAAAATTCTCGGCACGCTCGGCATGGAGGTGCTTCTGGAGCGCGACGTGGGCGTAAACGTGGAGGTCGAGGAGACCGGCACGACGTTCGCGGAAAATTCGCTGCTGAAAGCGCAGGCGGTGTTCGACGCGACGCATCTTGCGACCGTGGCGGACGATTCCGGGCTGATGGTGGACGCGCTGGACGGCGCGCCGGGGGTGTACTCCGCGCGCTACGGCGGGTGCCACACCGACGCGGAGCGCATCGCGCTGCTGCTGGAAAACATGAAGGGCGTGCCGGATGAACAGCGCACGGCGCAGTTCGTGTGCGCGGTGACGTGCCTCATGCCGGACGGGCGGAAGATCGCTGTGCAGGGCGTGTGCCCGGGCGTCATTCTCCGTGCGCCGCGCGGCGAGGGCGGCTTCGGCTATGACCCGGTGTTTTACCTGCCGGAGCTCGGCAAGACGTTTGCGGAGCTGGCAGGCGAGGAAAAGAACCGTATTTCGCACCGCGGCAGAGCGCTGCGGGAATTTTGCAGAGTATATCGTGAGGAGAATGACCATGACGAGTAAAGAGCGCGCTGAGCTGCGCGCACAGGCAAATACGCTCGACACCACGCTCATCGTGGGCAAGGGCGGCGTATCGGAGACGCTCCTGGACGAAGCTGCGCGGCAGCTTGACGCGCGGGAGCTGGTGAAGGGGCGCGTGCTGGAGGCGTCGCTGCTGTCGGCGCGCGAGGCGTGCGACGCGCTTTGCGAGGCGCTCGGCGCGGAGGGCATTCAGGTCGTCGGTTCGAAATTTGTGATCTGGCGGTATTCCGAAAAGCTGGCACAGCAGAAAAAAGCCGCCGAGGCTGCCAAAAAGGCGGCGGTCAAAAAGGTGAACCCCGTCAAGACCGGCATCCGCACACGCCGTAAGGCTGCCAAGGCGGAGAAGGAGCGGCGGCAGAAATACTTCCACGACGCAGCCGTGCAGGCGGCGATCGAGCGGCGCAAGAGCAGGGAATCTTAATTTTTGCAGCGGGAGGGCGGCATATGGCGCGGATCGGCATTTTCGGCGGCAGCTTCAATCCGCCGCACAACGGGCATATCGAGGCGGCGCGGCAGTGTGTGGAAAGGCTTGCGCTCGACCGGCTCATCTTTGTGCCGGACGCGGCGCCGCCGCACAAAACGCTTGCCGACGGGTCGCCTACGGCGCGGCAGCGCTATGAGATGGTGCGTCTTGCGGCGCGGGACGTCCCGCACGCGGAGGTCAGCGATTTAGAGCTTCAGCGCAGCGGAAAGAGCTACACGGTGGATACTTTGCGCCAGTTTCAGGCACAATATCCCACGGACGAGCTGCTGCTGCTGATGGGGACGGATATGTTTTTGTCCTTTGAGGGCTGGCGCGAGCCGGACGAGATCGCGCGCATGGCGCAGATCGTGTGTATGCACCGCCGCGAGGCGGGCGCAGCGCTGCGCCGGGAGCTTACGGAGCAGACGCAGCGCCTGACGGCGCTGGGCGCGCGGGTCGTGATAGCGGAAAATGACGCGCTCGAGCTGTCGTCCACCACAGTGCGGCGGATGCTGGCGTTTGACTGCGCGGAGCGGTATCTGCCGCCGGAGGTCCTGACGTATATCAAAACGAACGCGCTCTACGGTGTGGCAGAGCAGCGCCGCGATCTGCCGTTTGACGCGCTGCGCGCGCAGAGCCTCGCTTTGCACGATGAAAAGCGCGTGCCGCACGCCATCGGTACGAGCGGACTTGCCGCCGAGCTGGCGGAGCGCTGTGGCGCAGACCCGGCGTTGTGCGCCCGGGCGGGGATTTTGCACGATGTGACGAAGGCGCTGCGCGCGCCGGAGCAGCTTGCGCTGTGCGAGCGTTTTCAGGTAGCGCTCACGCCCGAGGAGCGGGCGAACCCCAAGCTCCTGCACGCCATCACCGGCGCGGCGGTGGCGCGGGAGGTTTTCGGCGAGTGCGGCGAGGTCGTGCGCGCCATCCGCTGGCACACGACCGGGCGTGCGGATATGAGCGTGATGGAAAAAATACTTTACATCGCCGACTACGCCGAGCCGACGCGCGATTTTCCGGGCGTGGAGCGCCTGCGCGCCGCGCTGGTGCGGAGTCTTGACGAGGCAGTGCTGCTGGGGCTGTCGATGACGATGGAGCAGCTCCGCCTGAAGGGGCAGACCGTCTGCCGTGACAGCCGGGCTGCGTATGACTTTTTACGGAAGAAAGGATAATCTGGCGCATCCATGAAACTCTTCGGATCGAGAAAAAACGCGGAATTTGCCCGCAAAAAGCCGGAACAGCCCGGCAGAATGCCGCGCTGGGCGCGGATCGTGCTCATCGTGTTCGCCGTGCTGGCGGCGCTGACGCTGGGGCTGCTGGCATTCAAGCATTTTTATGTCCGTCCGCCCAAAAAGGCTGACCCACCAAAGCAGACCGTGCGCGAGCTGCCGGTGGAGACCAAACCGATGGAGGGTGCGGACGCTGACGCGGACGAGCCGCCGGAGGAGCCGGTCGAGACGGAGCAGCCGGTCAGCCATCTGGACGGCGTTTACAACATTCTGCTCGCCGGGACGGACGGTGACGGCTACCGCACCGACACCATCATCGTCGCGCATCTGGACGTGAACGAGAAAAAGGCGGCGCTGCTGAGCATCCCGCGCGACACGCCCATCGAATCCGGCGACAAGCTGGTGAAGATCAACTCCGTCTACGCCGGCGGCAAGGGCGAGGGCATGGAGCGGCTGGAGCGGACTCTGGCGCAGCTTCTGGGCTTTGAGATGGACGGCTATCTGCTGGTGGACCTGAACGCGTTCAAGGCGGCGGTGGATCTGGTCGGCGGCGTGGAATTTGACGTGCCGCAGGATATGTACTACGACGATCCGTCGCAGGACCTGCACATCGACCTCAAGGCGGGCAAGCAGCTTCTCGACGGCGAGCACGCCATGCAGCTCGTGCGCTTTCGCAAGGGATACGCCTCGCAGGACATCCAGCGCACAAAGGTGCAGCAGGCGTTTTTGCTGGCGCTGATGGATCAGACCATCCGCGTGGAGAGCCTGACAAAGCTCAAGGAGTATGCCGAGATCTTTTCGACCTATGCCGTGACGGATATGAACGTCGGGAATCTGCTGTATTTTGCCGAGCAGCTCTCCAAATGTGACCGCGACGAGATCACGACCTACACCGCCGAGGGGCAGGGGATGATGATCCGCGGCGCGTCGTGCTACCCGCTGTTTGATTGGAGCATCCTGACGATCGTGAACGAAGCCTTCAATCCCTATGACACGCAGATCACGGCGGCGAATATCCACGTCGTCACGCCGGAGCTGGCTGCGGCATACCAGTGGGACTCCGAGCGCGCACCCGCGCCCAAGGAGGAGACTGAGCCGGATACGCCTGCGGACGGCGAAACGCCGCCGGAGGAAACGGACGGCGAGGTGGAGATCATCGAGCCGGACGACACCAACACGGACGAAACCCCGGACGAGACGGAAAGCATAGTCACGCCGTCGGACGAGCTCTGGGATGAAAATACAGAAATTATAGAAGAATGAGGTAACAATATGATCTCTGCAAAGGAAGTCGCGGCGACCGCCGCAAAGGCACTGGATGAAAAGAAGGGGCTGGACCTCGCGCTCATCGAGATCACCGATATCTCCACGCTGGCGGATTATTTTCTGATCTGCACGGCGACGTCGAACACGCATGTCAAAACGCTGTGCGACGCCGTGGAGGAGGCGCTGGAGGCAAAGGGCGAGCAGGTGCTCAATCGCGAGGGTCACCGCAGCGGCACATGGGTGCTGCTGGACTTCGGCTGCCTCGTTGTGCACGTTTTCACCGAGGAAGCGCGGGCGTTTTACGATCTGGAGCGTCTGTGGCAGGACGGTAAGCGCTTAAATCTTGCATCTATTACTGGCTAACACTGAGATTTTTCGCGCGCCCTTGACAAATCGCGCGCGGGAACGTAGAATAGCAAACGATACAGGCATTGAAGAGAAAAAGGCGCGGATGGCGGCGTTCAGAGAACCGGCGGTTGGTGTGAGCCGGTGGTCGTGCCGGGCTGTACTGGTCTCGGAGTCCTCCGTCTGAACAGGGCGGGGCGGGTGATCCCGTTACCGATCGAGAGAGCCGCGCACGCGGCTGAATCAGGGTGGTACAGCGTAATCATTTACTTTACGCCCCTGACTGCGTTTGCAGTCAGGGGCAATATTTTTAGGAGTGCAGTATGAAATACGATTTTGCAGCCATTGAGACGAAATGGCAGAAAAAATGGGAGCAGACAAAGCCCTATGCCGCCGTCACCGGCGACAAGCGCCCGAAGTTCTACGGGCTGATCGAGTTCCCGTACCCGTCGGCGGCGGGTCTTCACGTCGGGCATCCGCGCCCGTTCACCGCAATGGACATCATCTGCCGCAAAAAGCGGATGCAGGGCTACAATGTCCTGAACCCCATCGGCTTTGACGCCTTCGGTCTGCCGACGGAGAACTTTGCCATCAAGAATCACATTCATCCGTCGATCGTGACAAAGCAGAACATCGAAAACTTCACCCGCCAGCTCAAGATGCTGGGCTACGGCTTTGACTGGGATCGCGTGGTCGATACGACCGATCCGAAGTACTACCACTGGACGCAGTGGATCTTCCTGCAGATGTTCAAGCACGGGCTGGCGTACAAGACCACCATGCCCGTCAACTGGTGCACGAGCTGCAAGTGCGTGCTGGCGAACGAAGAGGTCGTGGAGGGCGTGTGCGAGCGCTGCGGCGCGCCGGTCATCCGCAAGGAAAAGAGCCAGTGGATGCTGCGCATCACTAAGTATGCCGACCGCCTCATCGACGATCTGGACGATGAGAGCCTCGACTACATTGAGCGCGTCAAGACGCAGCAGAAGAACTGGATCGGCAGGTCCACCGGCACGGAGGTCACGTTCAAGACCAACACCGAGGACGACATTACCGTTTACACCACCCGTGTCGATACGCTCTTTGGCGTGACGTATACGGTCATCTCGCCGGAGCACCCGCTGCTGAAAAAATGGCAGCCCCGCATCCGCAACTGGGACGAGGTCGCGGCGTATCAGGCGGCGGCGGCGCGCAAGTCCGACTTTGAGCGCGGCGAGCTGAATCACGACAAGACCGGCGTGCGCCTCGACGGCATCGAGGTCGTGAACCCCGCGAACGGCAAGGTCGTTCCGATGTTCGTTTCCGACTATGTTCTCATGGGCTACGGCACGGGCATCGTCATGGGCGTGCCGGGTCACGATCAGCGCGACTGGGACTTCGCCACGAAGTTCGGCATTCCCATCGTGGAGGTCGTGCAGGGCGGCGACATTACGAAGGAAGCGTTTACGCTCAAGGACGACACCGGCATCATGGTCAACTCCGGCTTCCTCAACGGCATGACCGTGAAAGAGGCGATCCCGGCGATGAAGAAGTACGCCGTGGACCAGGGCTGGGGTCACGAAAAGGTCAACTACAAGCTGCGCGACTGGGTCTTCTCCCGCCAGCGCTACTGGGGCGAGCCGATCCCGATGATCTGGTGCGAAAAGTGCGGCTGGGTGCCTGTTCCCGAGGATCAGCTCCCGCTTGTGCTGCCGCAGGTCGAGAGCTATGAGCCGACAGACGACGGCGAAAGCCCCATCTCCAAGATGACGGATTGGGTCAACACCACCTGCCCGTGCTGCGGCGCGCCCGCCAGGCGCGAGACCGACACCATGCCGCAGTGGGCCGGCTCGAGCTGGTATTACCTGCGCTATATGGACCCGCACGACGATAAGCTGCCTGTGTCCAGGGAGGCCGAGGAATACTGGGGGCCTGTCGATTGGTATAACGGCGGCATGGAGCACACGACGCTGCATCTGCTCTACTCCCGCTTCTGGCACAAGTTCCTGTACGACATCGGCGTGGTGCATACGAAAGAGCCGTATGCCAAGCGCACGAGCCACGGTATGATCCTCGGGCAGAACCCGCATTATGTCGGAAACGCCAAGACCGAAGCGGAAAAGCAGGCGCTCATCGAAAAATACGGCAATCAGGCGCTGCGTCCGGCGGTCAAGATGTCGAAATCGCTCGGCAACGTCGTGAACCCCGACGATGTCGTAAAGGCATACGGCGCGGACACGATGCGGCTGTATATCATGTTCATCGGCGATTTTGAAAAGGTCGCAACGTGGTCGGACGACGCGGTAAAGGGCTGCAAGCGCTTCCTCGACCGCGTGTGGAATCTGATGGATCAGGCTTCGGACAGCCTCGAAATTTCGGAAAAGAACGCCCCGTCCGTGCACAAGGCGATCAAGAAGGTCACGGAGGATATTGACGAGCTGAAGCTCAACACCGCCATCGCGGCGCTCATGACGCTGGTCAATGAGTTCTACGCGAACGGTCTTACCAGGGGCGATCTGGAAGCACTCATGCTTCTGCTCAGCCCCTTCGCGCCGCATATGGTCGAGGAGATGTGGGAGCTGACGGGCTACGCCGCCAAGACCGGCAAGATGGCGATGCAGATGCCGTGGCCGGAGTTCGACGAGGGCAAGATGACCGCCTCCACCGTGGAGATGGCGGTGCAGGTGCTCGGCAAGCTCCGCGGTACGGTCACCGTGCCCGCAGACAGCGAGCAGGACTTCGTCGTTGCCGAAGCGCTCAAGAACGAAAAGGTCGCCCGCTTTGTGGACGGCAAGCAGATCGTCAAGACGATCCTGGTCAAGAACAAGCTCGTCAACCTGATCGTAAAGTAAAATAGGCTCGCGGATTTTTTACCAGAATCAGAAAAAATTCTTGACAATCCGCCGCCTTATGACTATAATAACCTAGCCGATATTCGGCCCTGAAAGCGACCTGGATCGAGCCGGTCGCATCGGAGGGAGGGAAAACAATGTCTGAAGTTCGCGTCAAGGAAGGCGAGTCCCTGGAGAACGCTCTCAAGCGCTTTAAGAGAAGCTGCGCCAAGGCGGGTGTCATCGCCGAGGTCAAGAAGAGAGAGCACTATGTAAGCCCCAGCCTGAAGCGTAAGCAGAAGTCTGAAGCAGCTCGCAAGAACCGTAAAAAGTTCTATTGATCTCTCCCACAATTGCTTGCATGAAAACCCCTTCGGCTTTGCCGAAGGGGTTTTATGTTTGCGGCAGGCACAGCGCGTGGGGAATGCCGGCGGAGTCTGCGAGGATGAGCTTTTGCGCGACGGTCTGCGGCGTGTCGCGCAGGTAGAGTTGGGAGGACTCGGTATCTACCGCGTATTCGCAGCAAAATTCCGGGGTATACAGCGCGGGGTGTTCCGTGAAAAACGCCTGCATTTCTGCCTGCGAAACGCGTTCCTCCCGCGCATCCGGGCAGGGGAGCGGCAGGCGGGCGCACAGCGGCTCGCACAGCAGCCAGACGCGCGCACCCCAGCGCGCGAGCGCGTCTGCAAGACGCTCCCTAAGCGTCCCGCCGCAGAGCTGCGACGAGATCATGACCGGGTTTTCCGCGAATCTCGCCGCCAAATACTCCGGCACGAGCGTGCGCGGCGTGATGGGCAGGCGCTCCAGCGGCATTTGCGGTGCGTGAAAATACACCCACGCGTCCTGCGGCGCAGCACCGTCCGGCAGCGCGCGCGGCGGGATGATGAGCAGCTCCTCCGCGCCGTCCCGGCTGGGAACGGAAAAGCAATCGGTTTCCGCAAGCGCCTGCGGCGGAAAGTCGAATACCGTCAATAGACAAATCCCCTTTGATGTGTTATACTACCGTATGACTACTATGCAGATAAGGAATCGCATATGCTATCATTCATCCCCGACATCATTCTGCCGGCGCTGACCGACCTCACGCCCGAGATGCTGACGGCGCGCGGCGTGCGCTGGCTGCTGCTGGATTTTGACAACACCATCGTCCCGTATACGACCGACGAGCCGACGGAGAAAATGCTCGCCTGGCTGCAAAAAATGCAGGCATCGCCCATTCGGCTCTGCATCGTCTCCAATTCCAAGCGCCCGCGCGTGGTGCGCTTTGCGGAAAAGTACGGGCTGGACTGCATCACGCACGCGAAAAAGCCGTTTTCGCGCGGTATTCGCGCCGCGCAGGCGCGCTTTGGCTTTGAGCCGCGCGAAGCAGCGCTGGCGGGCGATCAGATCTACACGGACGTGCTCGGCGCAAACAGCGCGGGGCTGACGTCGGTGCTCGTCTCGGCGATCTGCAATCATAATCTGCCGCTGAAGCTCCGGCATATCGCGGAGTTACCGTTTATTGCCATTGGCAAAAGGAGGATACAACATGACCAATCTGGAAAAATATCGTAGCCTGCTCACAGATGTGGATGCACTGCTGCTGACGGGGCGCGTGAATCGGATGTACGCGGCGCAGTACGGCATCGCCGAGGGTGTTTGCGTCATCACGCGCGACGAGGCGTTCTATTTTACCGACGGACGCTATATCGAAGCCGCGCAGAACAATCTGGAGGGCTTTACGGCGCTCATCGTGGACCGTGAGCACCCGTACACCGACCGCATCAACGACGTCATCGCCAAGTACACCGTCAAGACGCTCGGCTTTGAAGACGCGGAGCTGACCTACGCCGAGTATCAGCGCTACAGCGCCAAGCTGCACGCCGTGCTCGTGCCGTATCAGGACAAGCTCGACGCGCCCCGCGCGGCAAAAGAGCCGTGGGAGCTGGAGCGGATGCGCGCGGCGCAGAAGGTGACGGACAAGGTCTTTGCAGAGCTGCTGGACGTCATCCGCGCGGGCATGACCGAGAAGGAGCTGGAGGCGGAACTCATCTACCGCCTGTATAAATACGGCGCGGAAGAACCGTCGTTTGACCCCATTGTCATCTCCGGCCCGAACACGAGCCTGCCGCACGGCGTTGCCGGGCAGCGTGAGCTTGCTTACGGCGACTTCGTGACGATGGACTTCGGCGCGCGCGTGGACGGCTATTGCGCCGATATGACGCGCACCGTGGCGCTCGGCTTTGTGACGGAGGAGATGGCGACGGTCTATGACACCGTCCTCAAGGCGCAGCTTGCGGGCATCGCCGCCACACACGCGGGCGTTTCGGGAAAGGCCGTGGACGCGGCGGCGCGCGCGGTCATCGACGCGGCGGGCTACGGCAAATACTTTGTCCATTCCTACGGGCACGGGCTCGGCATTCGCATCCACGAAGAGCCGTATGCCAGCCCCGCGGGCGAAAAGCCCCTGTGTGCCGGGGCGGTCGTTTCCGCCGAGCCGGGCATCTATCTGCCGGGTAAATTCGGCGTGCGCATCGAGGATGTGACGGTCATCACCGACGAAGGCACGGAGAACCTGACCCGCAGCCCAAAAAAATTGATTATTTTGTGAGAATCGCTTGAAAAATGCACTGCTGTGTAGTAAAATTAACCTGCTATTTTTTTGCAGTGTCAAACTGAACATATTGGAGGAATAATTTATGGCAACCATTACCGCCGGTGATTTCAGAAACGGTAAGACGTTTGAGATGGACGGCAAGATCATGCAGGTCGTGGAATTTCAGCACGTTAAGCCCGGCAAGGGCGCTGCATTCGTCCGCACGAAGATGAAGAATGTCGTGACCGGCGCTGTCACCGAAACTTCTTTTAACCCCACCGCGAAGTTTGAAGAAGCGTTCATCGAGCGCAAGGATTATGAATACAGCTACAACGACGGCGATCTGTATTACTTCATGGATCAGGAAACGTTCGATATGCTGCCGCTCAACAAGGACGTTCTGGACGATTCCTTCCGCTTCATCAAAGAGAACACCATGTGCAAGCTCCTGAGCTACAAGGGCAATGTGTTCGGCGTGGAAACTCCCAACTTTGTGGAGCTGGAAGTCACCAAGGCTGACCCGGGCGTCAAGGGCGATACCGCCACCAACGTTACCAAGCCCGCTACCGTCGAGACCGGCGCGGAGATCAAGGTCCCGCTGTTCATCAACGAAGGCGACCGCATCCAGATCGACACCCGCACGGGCGAATATCTGGGTCGCGCCAAGGGATAAATCAAATCTGTCTGCCAAGAAAGGAGAACGCAAGATGACACTTTCCGAAAAGTCCGCATACCTCAAGGGGCTCATGGATGGGCTGAAGCTCGACACCGAAAAGAATGAGGGCAAGCTGATCGCCGCGATCGTCGATATGCTCGGCGATGTGGCGGAGACCGTCACCGATCTGGAAGATGTTGTCGATACCATCTCCGACGAGCTGGATTGCATCGAGGAAGATCTTGACACCATCGACGAGTATCTGATGGACGACGAGGACGACGAGGACGAGGATTACGAGGACTACGACGAGGACGACGATGAGTACGACTTCGGCGACGACGAGACCCTGTATGAGGTCAAGTGCCCGACCTGCGGCGAAGAGATCACCATCGACGAGGATATGCTCGACGAAGGCTCTACCGTCTGCCCGAACTGCGGCGAGGAGCTGGAGTTTGACATGGATGGCGACGACGGCGACGACAAAGAATAAGCGTCTAAAATTAAAAGGAACTCCCATTTGGGAGTTCCTTTTTCGTTTATTGGGCAGTTTTTCGGGAGTATTCGCCCTCCCGCAGGAGCTTTTCGTAGCTTGCCCAGAGAATGCCCGTCCTGACCAGGAGCATCACGCCGATGCCTGCCAGGAGGAACGAGCCGCAGAGCAGGATCGTTAAAAGCAGGTCGTTTTCCGCGTCGAGAAGCACCCCAACAAACAGGGGGATCGCGGAGAGAACGCACAGGCAAGCGCCCGCGATCTGATTTTTCGTGTGCGCGGCTTTGTACTGTGCCCTGCGCGCCTGCACCATGCTGTGCACGCCGTACTCGGTCTCAAACGGTTCTTTTTCCAAATAGGCAAAGGGCACGCTCTTGCAGCCGCTGGACACAAACAGGGCTGCGGCGGCAGCTACGAGAAGAATCAGAACGATCATGCCGATCCCGTTCGCGGCGTCCTCGCGCAGGGCACTCGCCGTGTACTCGCTGAGCGCGCTCAGGATGAACAGCACGACCGGGGACAGGATGCACAAAAGCACGCCATACGCGATGGCATTCGCCGTGCCTGCCTTGACGGCAAGAAACGCGCCGGCTTCCTCCATCGACACGCGCCGGATAGACGGCACATCGCTGGACGGACCGATCTGCCCGGTCTCTTCGATCTCATCCTTCAGCAGATAATCGGTGCTGACGCCGAACAGCGCGGACAGGCGGATTATTTTTTCAAGGTCGGGAATAGACTGTGCGCCCTCCCATTTGGAAACAGACTGCCGCGTAACCTCCATCTGCTCCGCCAATTCTTCCTGCGACCAGCCCGCCTTTTTTCGCAATAATATCAGTTTGTCGGCAAAAATCATGGTGCTCCCTCCTACATTGATCGGTATGCCCTCATTTTAGCGCGTCAAAAGGTTGCAGACAACCAATCAGGACTATGCAAACTGTCAACCGGCGGTTGCAGTTGATCTCTGCAAAGGGCGACAACGCAAAAACGTTCTGTAGGGGCGGACGCCTCTGTCCGCCCGATGGGCAATCGCAAATTTGCCGCAGCGAATCGTAATAACGGTCGTGCGGCGTGCGGGTCGATGTGGGCATCGACCCCTACAAACGTTGTACGGATTCGCATTGGTGCGTCTGTGTTCGTGGGTTTGTGCCGCCGGGCGGACAGAGTCGTCCGCCCCTACGGGTGCATACTGTTCCGCATTGGCACAATCAGTTTTGCAATATTATACCGCACGGGCGGGGTAGAACCCCACCCCTACGCAAATGTGGAGAATCTTACGAATTTTCCGAAATCGTGCGATTTTGCGGGTGTATTCTGTGGGCACGCAGAGGCGTCCATGCTCTTATTTCAGCTTTTCCTCAACGCCTTTTCGCAGCTCAAGAATACTGTAGATCCCCAACACGATATAAACCGGCACGATGATGTAGAGCGTCACATTCGCATAGCCGCTGTTGCTTGAAAACTGGTACGGCAGGGCGCAGACATTCACAAGGAAATGAAAGATGGTCGATACCCACAAATTTCCCGTTTTCTGATAGACCATTCCGAAGAATATGCCCATGCCCACCGTCCAGACGACCTTGCTGACGATCACAAGCAGCGGCTGACCAAGCGAGCCGAATATATGTCCCAACCCAAAAATCACAGCCGACAGGACGATGGCGAGCAAGGCGCTGTTCTTCCTTTTTGCAAACACCTTTTCAAGAAAATTGAGCAGAAGCCCGCGCACATAAAGCTCCTCAACGATGGCAACACCGATGTAGTAAACAACGCCCTCGACGATGACCTTCGCGGCTGACGGGTGGCTGTCAAACGGCAGCGAGCCGATCAAAAAGGCGGCAAAGCCCGCGAGCGCGACGGCAACGCCGATGACTCCGTATTTTTTCAGTCCTGTCGCTAAGGCTTCTTTACCAAGCCCGAGCTTCCAACCGGGGCATAAGAGCTTCAGGTATAAAAAGGCGATGACGCCGATTACCAAAAAGTTTATCATCAGCGAAAAATACACTGGCTCAATGTCGGCAATTTGAATATTGAAAAACAGGGCGCTCGGAATGCCTGATATGTCCATAAAGGCGATCAGCACCGTCAAAATCGCTATGAAAACCAGTTCCCGTTTCTTCATAATGACACCTCAATTTTATACCCGTGTGAGAAGGAATTTCATACCAATACCTTCATGATTTTTACATTATGCGCGCCCGGTGACGGTTTGTCAACGGCGGTCGTTTTGTTGCCGTTCTGGATTGACATTTCTCATCGGAGATTATACTATAGAAAAAACTGCGAAAAGGGGAGCGCGTATGCTTTTTATTGGTATTGACCTCGGGACGTCGTCCTGCAAGCTGCTGCTGGTGGCGGAGGACGGCACGATTTTGAACGAAGTGAGCCATGACTATCCGCTGATGTTTCCGCATCCGGGCTGGTCGGAGCAAAGGGCAGAGGACTGGTGGGACGCGGTCGTGAGGGGCATTCCCGAGCTGCTGCGCAGCTTTGACGCGGAGCTGGTCGCGGGTATCGGCGCGGGCGGGCAGATGCACGGCTTAGTTGCGCTGGATGCGCAGGATAACGTCATCCGCCCCGCGATTTTGTGGAACGACGGGCGCACGTCCAAGGAGGTGGACTACCTCAACAACACCATCGGCAAAGACAGGCTCTCCGCGTTGACGGCGAACATCGCCTTTGCGGGCTTTACCGCGCCGAAGCTGCTGTGGATGCGCGAAAACGAGCCGGAGAACTTCCGAAAGATTGCAAAGATCATGCTGCCGAAGGATTATGTAAACTACAAACTCACCGGCGTGCACTGTTGCGACTACTCGGACGCGTCCGGGATGCTGTTACTGGACGTGGCGCACAAGCGCTGGTCGCAGGAGATGCTGGACATCTGCGGCATTTCCGAAAATCAGATGCCGAAGCTGTTTGAGAGCTATGAGGTCGTAGGGACGCTCACGCAGGACGCCGCGAAAACGCTGGGACTGCCGGAAACGGTCAAGGTCGTGGCAGGCGCGGGCGACAACGCCGCTGCCGCGGTCGGTACGGGCACAGTCGGCGCAGGCGGGTGCAACCTCTCGCTCGGCACGTCCGGGACGCTCTTCATCTCGTCCGACAAATTCGGCGTCGATCCCAACAATGCGCTGCACGCTTTTGCGCACGCCGACGGCGGGTATCACCTCATGGGCTGTATGCTCTCCGCCGCGAGCTGCAACAAGTGGCTGTGCGAGGATATTCTGAAAACGTCCGATTTTTCGGGCGAACAGGCGGATATTACCGACGAAAAGCTCGGTGAAAATCACGTTTACTTCCTGCCGTACCTCATGGGCGAGCGCAGCCCCATCAACGATACGAACGCGCGCGGCACGTTCACCGGCATGACGATGGACACGAGCTGCTCGGATCTTGTGCAGGCGGTGCTGGAGGGCGTGGCGTTTGCCATCCGCGATTCGTTTGAGGTGGCAAAGTCGCTCGGCATCAGCGTCCCGCGCTCGAATATCTGCGGCGGCGGCGCGAAGAGCCCGCTGTGGCGCAAAATTTTCGCCAACGTCCTCGGCATTCCGCTCGACATGGTCAAGACCGAGCAGGGACCGGGCTACGGCGCGGCGATGCTCGCCATGGTCGGCTGCGGAAAATTCGCCTCCGTGCAGGCGGCTGCGGACGCGCTCGTGGAGGTCGCGTCCACGACCGAGCCGGACGCGGCGCTCACGGCAAAATACGAGGCGCGCTATCAGAGCTTCAAAAAGCTTTACCCGGCGCTGAAGAGCGTTTTTGCCGAACTGTGAACAAAAGCCCGACCGATACAGGCGTATCGGTCGGGCTTTTGAATAAATTACTGATTTTCTTCCGCCAGGGCGCGGTCGAGCGCCTTGGCGAGCTGGTCGGGGCAGGACGTCTCTTTCATGCCGCAGCGGATGCCGCGCAGCTTGTCCGCCAGTTCCTTGGCGGGCATCCCCACCGCGAGGCGGCTGATGCCCTGCAAATTGCCGTTGCAGCCGCCGGTGTAGGTCACGTTTTGGACGATGCCGTCCTCAATGTCAAAGTCAATGCGCGTGGAGCACGTCCCGTGCGTGCGGTATTCATAGTGCATAGTGTTTCTCCTTATTGTGTAAGCGCGCAGAGCGTCATCTGCGCATAGTCTGCCAGCGCCTGCGGCGCGAGCAAAAGCTGACAGCCCCGGCAGCCGGCGCTGATGCCGATCTCGCCGAAGTCAGCGGCGCTTTCATCCAAGAACGTGGGGAATTTCTTTTTCATGCCCACGGGGCTGCATCCGCCACGGATATAGCCCGTGACGGGCAGAAGCTGCTTGACCGGGATGAGCTCGATCTTTTTTTCCTGCGCCGCCTGCGCGGCTTTTTTGAGGTCCAGCTCGCGGCAGACGGGGATACAGAACACGCAGTAGCCGTGCTTTTCGCCGTGCGCCACGAGCGTTTTGAAGATCTGCTCGGGCGGCATTCCGATGCCCTCGGCGGCGTGCATCCCGTTCAGGTCATTTTCGTCATACGCGTACTCCGCCGCGCGGAAGGGTATCTTTGCCTGCGTGAGCAGCCGCATGGCGTTTGTTTTGGTCATAAGCCTCACTTCCTTGCAGAGATTATAGCAGATGCGCGCGCAACTTGCAAGCGGCGCGCGTATCTGCTATAATACGGGCGAATTTGACACGGGAGGTCACAGTATGTCGATCGAAAAGGTCCGCGCGTATTTTAAGACGCTCGGCATAGAAGATAGGATTTTGGAGTTTGACGTTTCCAGCGCCACGGTGGAGCTGGCGGCGCAGGCAGTGGGCGTGGAGGGCGCGCGCATTGCGAAAACGCTGTCGTTTCTGCTCGGCGATGCGTGCATCCTGATCGTCGCTGCGGGCGATGCGAAGGTCGATAATAAGCGCTATAAGGCGCAGTTCGGCGCGAAGGCGAAGATGCTGCCGCATGACGACGTGCCGCAGTACATCGGGCACGCTGTGGGCGGCGTGTGCCCGTTTGCGGTCAAAGAGGGCGTGAAGGTCTATCTGGACGAATCGCTGAGGCGCTTTGAGACCGTTTTCCCCGCCGCGGGCAGCAGCAACAGCGCCATCGAGCTGACCATCCCGGAGCTGGAGCGCTATTCGGACTTTACGCAGTGGGTGGATGTATGCAAGGGCTGGAGACCTGACGAAGAATAAACGCGAAAACATCCGCGCCGGCGGATGTTTTTTGCTCTTCTGCAAATACTAGCTGAAAATGCCTTGCAGGAGGGTTTATGATGGCGGAAGAAAAGAATCAGGAGCAGACGCAGCCTACGCAGCAGCAGCGCATTCTCGACCTTGGCGCGGCGACGACGAAATCCAGCCGCGGTACGGTGTATACGCTGACCATCGTGGGGCAGATCGAGGGACACCAGCTTTTACCCGACACAGTGAAAACGACGAAATATGAGCATGTCATCCCGCTGCTGGCGGCGGTGGAGGAGAGCGAGGACATCGACGGACTGCTGCTCCTGCTCAATACCGTGGGCGGCGACGTGGAGGCGGGGCTTGCCATCGCGGAGCTGATCGCGGGGATGAAAAAGCCGACGGTCTCGCTCGTGCTCGGCGGCGGGCACTCCATCGGCATTCCGCTGGCGGTGTCGTGCAAGCGCTGCCTCATCGCGCCCACGGCGAGCATGACCGTGCACCCCGTGCGCATGACGGGGCTGGTCGTGGGCGCACCGCAGACATATCAGTATTTTAACCGTATTCAGGAGCAGATCGTGGATTTTGTGACGAAAAACTCCAAGATCTCGCGCGAAAAGTTTCTGGAATTTATGATGGCGACCGACGAGATCGCCACGGACGTCGGCACGGTCGTCTACGGGCGGGAGGCGGTCGCGTCTGGGCTGATGGACCAGCTCGGCAGTCTGTCTGACGCGTTTTCGTGCCTGCACCGGCAGATCGCACAGCAGCGCAGGCGGCAGACAAAATCGGCGGAAAAGTGAATCTGGAAATATTCTTCGATCTGTGCTAATATAGTGCTGTATGCCGCGCTCAGCGCGGCAACTGCCGGATCGGAGGGAGCGCATATGACATTTTGGAGCGCAGCACTATTGGGACTGGTGCAGGGGCTGGCGGAATTTTTCCCGATCTCCAGCTCGGGACATCTGGCGATCTTGCAGAGCTTTCTGCGCATTGGCATCCCGGAGGATCAGCTTTTCTTTGACGTGCTGCTGCATCTGGGCACGCTCGCGGCGGTGATCCTGGCGTTCTGGCAGGATGTGCGCGACGTTTTCTGCGAGGTGCTCTATACGCTGCACCTCAAGCACCGCCCGCGCGGCAAAAAGCATGACGGGCTGCAAAAGCGGATGCTGGCGTTTCTCATCATCGCAACGCTCCCACTCGGCGTGATGGTGTTTCTGAAAAAATATGTCGAGCCGCTGTATAACAACACGTTTTTTATCGGCTTTGCGCTGCTCGTGACCGGCGGGCTGCTGTTCTGGGCAGACCGCGCGGGGCATGGCAATAAGGATCTCAAAAGCGCCACAGGTCTGGATGCGCTCATCGTGGGTGTGGCGCAGGCGATCGCCGTTGTGCCGGGGCTGTCGCGCTCCGGGACGACGATCACGGCGGGGCTGCTGTGCGGCTTTGACCGCAGCTTCGCGGTCCGCTTTTCGTTTTTGCTGTCCATCCCGGCGGTGCTGGGGGCAAATATTCTGTCGTTCGTTGACGCTGTCACGGCGGGGATCGACTGGTCGTATCTGCCGATGTATCTGGTGGGTGTTGCGGCGGCGTTCGTGTCGGGGTATCTCGCTATTTATCTGCTGCGGATGCTGATGCAGCGCAGCCGGTTCGGCGGATTTGCATATTACTGCTGGGGCGCGGGTCTGGTGACGCTGATCCTGTCGCTCGTTGCATGAGGTGAAATATAATGGCTTCCAGAAAACAGACGAAAAAATCGGCTGCCGCGCGCAATACCGCAAAGCAGCCGCAGCGCGGCGGAAAGCGCACGGCAAAGGCAAAGCGCCCCATCCGGCGTGAGGTCGGCGCGGTCGTGTGCCTGCTGTTGGGGCTTTGCGCGGCGCTGGCGTGCTTCGGCATCGACGCACCGGGGCTGAACGTGCTGTCGGTCCTGTTTCGGGGGCTGATCGGCGCGGGGCTGTACATACTGCCGTTTTCGCTTTTGATGGGCTTTATCATCCTGCTGCTGCATGACGGCCGCCCGGTGGTGCTGCGCGTGACGTGCGCGATGCTGCTGAGCGTGACCATCGGCGCACTGGTGCACGTTTTTACGGGCGGCGTGACCGCCGGTTCGGACGGGCTCATCCTGTCGCTGTGGCAGGCGGGCATTGACGACGTGTCCGGCGGCGTGCTCGGCGGGCTGCTTGCCGAGGGGCTGATGGTGCTCATCGGGGGCATCGGCGCGGCGATCGTTCTGCTCGCGGCGCTGCTGCTGGAGCTCATCACTACGCTCAATATGACGATCTCCGGCATTATCACCGCCATCCGTGACCGTCCGCGCCCGGAATATGACGAGCCGAAGCACGAGCATCCCGATCCCGCGCAGACGATCGTCAACCATGTGGCGCAGAAGCAGATCGAGCGCACGGAGCGCCGCGCGGCGCGGTCGGAATTTGACCTGCCGGTCGATGACCCTCCGCTGGCAAATGGACAGGGGAGAGCGGCAGAGGACATTCCCGCGCCGCAGCCCGCGCCCCGGCGCAAAAAGGGCGAACGACCCGTCTCGCCGGACGAATTTCTGACGCAGCAGCGCCGCCCGCAGCCGCAACCGCAGGAGTCGGCGGAGACCGAATCGGAGCACAAGCAGCGCTTTGACGCGCTTTTGGACGAATTTGACCCGGCACTGCGCGGCAGGACCGGTGCGCAGCAGATGCCGCCGCTCGTGCTCGATCACGCGCCCGTAGAAGCGCCCGCCGCGCCCGCTGCTCCCATTGTGGAGAAGCCAGCACCTGCGCCGGTCGAGCCTGCGCCCGCCGCGCTGGAATTTACCGAGGAAAAGATCAAAAAGAGCGACGTTTTGCAGGAGGCGGCAAGGATCGACCAGCAGGTGAGTGCACAGGAGGAAAAGCCCGCCTACCGTTACCCGCCGATCGACCTGCTCGCGTGCGGCTCTGGAAAAGCCGTGGACGGCACGGAGGAAATGCGCCAAAATTCCGCGCGCCTGAGCGATACGCTGGTGAGCTTCGGCATTGAGGCGAACATCATCAACGTCACGCGCGGCCCGTCCATCACGCGCTATGAGCTGGAGCTGAGCCGCGGGACGAAGCTGTCCAAGGTCACGAATCTGGCGGACGACATTGCCCTCGCGCTCGGCGCGTCGGGCGTGCGCATCGCCGCCATTCCCGATAAAATATCCGTGGTCGGCATCGAAGTGCCGAACCGCGCCGTGTCTACCGTGTTTGCGCGCGACGTTATCGACTCGCCGGAGTTTAAGCGCAGCAAGTCGTGCATCTCGTTCGCGGTCGGCAAGGACATCGGCGGCAACCAGATCATCGGCGATATTGCAAAGCTGCCGCATATGCTCATCGCCGGTACGACCGGCTCTGGCAAATCGGTGTGCATGAACAGCCTCATCGTGTCGCTGCTCTATAAATCGCGCCCGGATGAGGTCAAGCTCATCATGGTCGATCCTAAAATGGTCGAGCTGCGGGTGTACGATAAAATCCCGCACCTGCTCATCCCGGTCGTGACCGACCCGAAGAAGGCGGCGGGCGCGCTGCAATGGTCTGTGACCGAAATGATGCGCCGCTACCGCACGCTGGCGGACGCGGGCGTGCGTGATCTGGAGTCGTTCAACAAGGTCGCCCGCAGCACAGGCGAGTATGAGCCGATGCCGCGCATCGTTGTGGTCATCGACGAGCTGGCGGACCTGATGCTCGTCGCCGCGAAGGAAGTGGAGGAATCCATCTGCCGCGTGGCGCAGATGGGTCGTGCCGCAGGCGTGCATCTGGTCATTGCAACGCAGCGTCCGTCGGCAGACGTTATTACGGGTCTTATGAAGGCAAACATCCCGTCGCGTATCGCGTTTGCGGTGGCGTCGGCGATGGAGTCGCGCATTATCCTCGACACCGCCGGTGCGGAAAAGCTCGTCGGCAAGGGCGATATGCTCTACGCCCCGCTCGGGCAGGGCAAGCCGCGCCGTGTGCAGGGCTGCTTTATCACCGAGGATGAGGTGCAGCGCGTGGTCGATTTTGTCAAGCAGGACAGCGCGCCCGAATACTCCCGCGAGATTGAGCAGGAGATCGAGCGCCGCGCCGAGCAGGGCGGAAAGAGCTCCGCTGCGCCGTCCGGCACACAGGAGGCGGACGAGCAGGACGGCGACGAGCTGACCCCGGCGGCGGTGGAGGTACTGCTGGAGACGGGGCAGGCGTCCGTGTCCATGCTCCAGCGGCGGCTGAAGCTCGGCTATGCGCGCGCCGCACGCATTATGGACGAGCTGGAGGAAAAGGGGATCGTCGGTCCATTTGAAGGCTCGAAGCCGCGCCAGATCCTGGTCACCCGCGAGCAGTGGGAGAGCATGAAGGGCGGCGTGCCGGAGGACTTCAACCAGGCGGTTGAGGAAGAGATACCGTAATTCAGGTCAATACCGAAAACGGTTTTGATAAAAAGGGGAGGATCGCGCAAGCCGACAAGAACATTCGGCGAGAGATTTTGGCGCAAGGCAAGTCTTTGAAAACGCAGGAATACTTTGTGTATTTCAAGTTTTCAAAGCCGCGGCATTGCGCCAGAAGATCCGGCGAAGGTCGCAGGCGGCTTGCGCGATGCTCCCCCCAAAAAATGCATTGCATCTGGACATAAGTGCCGGAGCGAGAGCGGAGGAGATTTTATGAATCGCAATGAAAACCACAAAAAAGTCGTAACTCTCACATCCCTGGCGCTGCTGACGGCGATCGTCGTTGTTTTGCAGCTCGTGGGCAGCAGCTTTCGGATCGGACCGATCCCGTTTTCGCTGGTGCTCGTGCCGATCGTCATCGGCGCGATCCTGTTTGGACCGTGGGCGGGCGCATTTCTGGGCGCGGTCTTTGGCGTGATGGCGCTGTCCGGCGGCATCAGCGGAACAGATACGTTTACGGCGACGCTCTGGTCCTTCAGCCCCTTCTGGACGGCGCTGACCTGCCTTTTGAAGGGTGCGGCGTGCGGCGCAGTTGCGGGGTTCGTGTACCGCGCGTTTTCCAAAAAGCAGACGCTTGCGTGCATCCTGGCGGCGATCATCTGCCCGATCGTGAACACGGGCGTATTTGCGCTGGTGATGCTCACGGCGCTGCGCACGCCGCTCATGCAGATGGCGGCGGTCTACGGCTGGACGGGGAGCGTCGTGACGGTGCTGTTTGTGACGGTCATCGGCGTCAACTTCCTTGTGGAGCTCGGCATCAACGCCGTGCTCAGCGCCGCCATTGCGCGCATCATCAAAGCGGTACAGAAACACTGAATTTTTACGCCGCGCGGGGAAATTTTCTCCGCGCGGCGCGCTTTTTTGCTGCGCACGGGCAAATTGCACAATCCCGATCTGCTTTTACGATCAAAAATGTGGGATTGTGTTGTTTTTGGCGGCGGCAGGGGAGCGCCAGGGCGCGAAAAAGCCTTGCAAACGCTGCTGCGGCGGCGATTCCGGCGCAGACAAAACCACAGGAAACGCGTTGGAAATCCAAATTAAAACGGGAAAATGCGTTGACATCATACCCCGAATGCGGTACAATACGGATGAATCCAATACAATTCAACATAAACCCATGTTTTGACCAGTCAATTCATCCGCGCTGCGGATATTTCAGAAAGGAAGAAATCGCACATGAAGACGAAAGCTGTACGAATCCATGGCAAAATGGATCTGCGTCTGGAAGAGATCGACCTGCCGCCGGTAGGTCCTGACGATGTTCAGGTCAAGATCATTTCCGACTCTATCTGCATGAGCACCTACAAGGCTGCTGTGGAGGGCGCGGAGCACAAGCGCGTTCCCAATGACGTGGCGGAGCATCCGACCATCGTCGGGCACGAGTTCTGCGGCGTGATCACCGAGGTCGGCGAAAACTGGAAGAATAAGTACAAGCCCGGTCAGGGCTTCGCCATTCAGCCTGCGCATTTCTACAAGGGCTCGCAGATGGCGCCCGGCTATTCCTATCCGTACTGCGGCGGCGACAGCCAGTATGCCAATATCCCCATCGAAACGCTGCTGACCGACAACCTGCTGACCTACGACTCCGACACGTATTTCTACGGCTCTCTGTCCGAGCCGATGAGCTGCATCATCGGTACGTTCCACGCCATGTACCACACCAAGGCGGGCTCTTATGAGCACGACATGGGCATTGTGGAAGGCGGCAAGATGGCGCTGCTGGCGTCCGTCGGTCCGATGGGTCTGGGCGCGATCGACTACGCGCTGCACTGCGACCGCCGTCCGAGCCTGCTGGTCGTCACCGATATTGACGACGAGCGCCTCGCCCGCGCCGAGAGCATCTACACCGTGGAGCACGCGAAGAGCCTCGGCATTGAGCTGCACTACGTCAACACCGCAAAGCCCGGCTGCGGCACGGAGTATCTGCGTGAGCTGACCGGCGGCACGGGGTATAACGACGTCATCTGCTTCGCGCCCGTAAAGCCCGTTGTGGAGCAGGCCGGCGACATCCTCGGCTTTGACGGCTGCCTGAACTTCTTCGCAGGCCCGACAAACAACCAGTTCAAGGCGGAGTTCAATTTCTACAACGTCCATTACCTCTACACGCACCTGGTCGGCACGTCCGGCGGCAACACCAACGACATGAAGGAAGCCATCGCCATGATGACCTCCGGCAAGATCAACCCCGCTGCCATGATCACCCACATCGGCGGTCTGAACGCGGTCGTTGACACGGTGCTGAACCTGCCGAACATCCGCGGCGGCAAAAAGCTCATTTACACGCAGATCGACATGCCGCTCGTTGCGATCAACGACTTTGCAAAGCTCGGCGAGACCGATCCGCTGTTTGCCAAGCTCGACGAGATCACCAAGCGCCACAACGGTCTGTGGAGCGGCGAAGCCGAAAAGTATCTGCTTGCGCATAAATAAAAAATCTAAATAAAACTTAGGAGTTGAAAACACTATGGCAGAAGGCGTATTGATGCCCAAGGCCGGTATTACGGTCGAATCTTGCATCATCGGTGAATGGAAAAAGCAGGTCGGCGATCATGTTGACGTCGGCGATGTGCTGTTCACCTACGAGACCGACAAGGCGGAGTTCGAGTGCGAATCCACCGCTGCCGGTACGCTCATTGACATTTTTTATCAGGAAGGCGACGAGGTCCCGTGCCTCGTGAACGTCTGCGCGATCGGCAATCCCGGTGAGGATACCACCGCGCTCAAGAACGCAGCGCCGCAGGCGGAAGCTCCCGCTGCCGCTCCCGAGGCTGCCGCAGCTCCCGCTGCCAAGGCAGCCGCTGCCGCGCCCGCCGGTCCGTGCGCGCAGGCAGTCATCATGCCGAAGGAAGGCATCACCGTCGAGTCCTGCATCATCGGCGAGTGGAAAAAGAACGTCGGCGATCAGGTAAACGTGGGCGACGTGCTGTTCACCTATGAGACCGACAAGGCGGAGTTCGAGTGCGAATCCACCGCTGCCGGCACGCTGCTGGCGAAGTTCTTTGAGGACGGCGACGAAGTGCCGTGCCTGGAGAACGTCTGCGCGATCGGCAACGCCGGTGACGCTTATGAGCACCTGAAGCCCGGCGCAGAAGTGCCCGCACCCGCAGCAGAAGCCGCTGCTCCCGCTGCCGCGACCGCTGCTGCCGCACCCGCCGCGAAGGCGGAGCTGGCTGCCATCTCGCCGCGCGCGATGGCAAAGGCGGTCGCCAACAATGTGAACCCGGCGCTGGCGACCGGCACCGGTCCGAACGGCCGTATCATCGAGCGCGACATCGACGCGCTGATCGCCTCCGGCGCTGCCGCGAGCTACGCTGCTCCCGCCGCCGCTGCCGCTTCCGAGGCAGAGTTTGAGGACGTGAAGTTCAACGCCGTCCGCAAGGCGACCTCCAAGTCCATGATGGCGAGTCTGCAGGGCATGGCTCAGCTCACGCAGCAGTATTCCTTCGACGCCACCCAGATCCAGGCGTACCGCGCGATGCTCAAGCCGCTCGACGCGCCCATGGGCAAGATCAGCCTGAACGATATGGTCATGTTCGCCGTTGCCAAGACCGTGGCGTCCTGCCCGGATCTCAACGCCAACATGGTCGAGGACAATGTTGTCCGTCATTTCACCCATGTGAACCTCGGCTTCGCGTGCGACACGCCGCGCGGCCTGATCGTTCCCACCATCTTTAACGCCGATCAGATGAGCCTGCTGGAGCTGTCGATGGAAGCGAAGAAGCTCGCCGCCGAAGCGCGCGAGGGCACGCTCAGCCCCGACAAGATGCAGGGCGCGACCTTTACCGTGACAAACATCGGCTCGTTCGGCTGCGAGGCGTTCACCCCGGTCATCAACCCGCCTCAGACCGGCATCCTCGGCGTCTGCAACATCCAGACGAAGATCAAGTCCGCCAAGGACGGCGTGATTGAAGCTTACCCCGCCATGGGTCTGTCGCTGACGCTGGATCACCGCGTGATCGACGGCGCGCCTGCCGCCCGCTACATGAGCGAGCTGTGCAAGACGCTGGAAAACTTTATGACCCTCATGGCGAAGTAAGAGAAGGAAGGAGAGCTCATTATGCCGAAATCTTTGTATATTGATCCCGTAGCCGTCCGTCAGCCCGGCTATATCCACTTTGAAGATATTCCCGTCTGCCAGTACAACAAGACCATCAAGCAGGAGCTGGACGAGGGCAACTACACTAAGGAAGACCTCATCCGCATCTACCGCGATATGGCGATCTGCCGCGAATTTGAGCATATGCTCACGCAGATCAAGACGCAGGCGAACTACAACGGCGTCGAGACCACCTATCCCGGTCCTGCGCACCTGAGCTATGGTCAGGAAGCGTCCTGCGTCGGCGAGGCGTACCTGCTGAACAAGGACGACATCACCTTCGGCTCGCACCGCAGCCACTCCGAGATCCTGTCCAAGGGTCTGAGCTGCATCAACAAGATGTCTGACGAAGAGCTGATGCAGACTATGGAAAACTTCCTCGGCGGCAAGACGCTGGCGGCGGTCAAGAAATTCGCCGACACGTCCGACGTCAAGGAGCTGGCGATCCGCTTCCTGCTGTACGGCACGGTCGCTGAGATCTTTGCCCGTGAGAACGGCTTCCATCATGGCATGGGCGGCTCGATGCACGCCTTCTTCCTGCCGTTCGGCATCTACCCCAACAACGCCATCGTCGGCGGCTCCGCTCCCATCGCGGCGGGCGCTGCGCTGTATCAGAAAAACAACGACAAGAAGGGCATCGTCGTCTGCAACATCGGCGACGCGTCCCTGGGCTGCGGCCCTGTTTACGAAGCGCTGAACTTCTCCGCCATGGATCAGTTCAAGACCCTGTGGGAAGAAGGCCGCAAGGGCTGCCTGCCGATCATCTTCAA
>CAKUED010000004.1 GCA_934646005.1 uncultured Oscillospiraceae bacterium | reverse complement strand
AGAAGCATCTTGTCGTTTGCTTCCTCGCTGCCGCTGGCATGGCTGAACAGCGCCAGCAGATCCGGCACGGTGAGCTTTTTCTTCTCCTCGCCGGAAATATCGACGACGATGTGCCCGGCGTCCATCATAATGAGGCGGTTGCCGTGGGCAATGGCGTCCTTCATGTTGTGCGTGATCATGAGCGTGGTGAGGTTGTGCTCCTGCACGATGCGGTCGGACAGCTCCAGCACCTTCGCCGCCGTGCGCGGGTCGAGCGCAGCCGTATGCTCGTCGAGCAGCAGCAGCTTCGGCTTTTGCAGTGCCGCCATCAGCAGCGTCAGCGCCTGCCGCTGACCGCCGGAGAGCAGACCGACCTTTGCCGTCATGCGGTCCTCCAGACCGAGGTCGAGGGCGCGCAGACGCTCCTGATAATCGGCGCGCTCTGCCTTCGTCACGCCCCAGCGCAGCCCGCGGCGCTTGCCGCGCCGCGCCGCCAGCGCGAGATTTTCTTCGATCTGCATGGTGGGCGCGGTGCCCATCATGGGGTCCTGGAACACGCGCCCTAAAAACGCGGCGCGCTTATGCTCCGGGAGATTGGTGATATTCTGACCGTCGATGGTGATCGAGCCGCTGTCGATGAGGAACGAGCCGGCGATGGCGTTGAGCATCGTGGACTTGCCCGCGCCGTTGCCGCCGATGACGGTGACAAAATCGCCGTCATTGAGCTTGAGGTTCAGGTCGCTCAGCGCGACCTTTGCGTTGACCGTGCCGGGATTGAAGGTCTTGCAGACGTTTTTCAGTTCAAGCATGACGCGCGCCTCCCTTCTGCGCCTTGGCGCGGAACACCTTGCCCTTCCAGTACGGAACGGACAGGAACAGCGCCACGATCAGCGCCGTGATGAGCTTGAGGTCGTTGGTATTGAGACCGAGCTGCAAGACGATCTGAAGCACGATATAATAGAGCACCGCTCCGATGGACACGGCGAGCAGCTTGAGCGCAAAGTTGCGGAAGAGCTTTCCGAACACGACCTCGCCGATGATGACGGCGGCAAGACCGATGACGATCGCGCCGCGCCCCATGTTCACGTCGGACGCGCCCTGGAACTGCGCCAGCAGCGCGCCGGACAGCGCGACCAGACCGTTGGAGAGCATCAAGCCCAGCACGATGTTGGAGTTTGTGTTGATGCCCTGCGCACGCGCCATATTGGGATTCGAGCCGGTGGCGCGCAGCGCGCTGCCCTTTTCCGTGCCGAAGAACCAGTAGAGCACCGCGATGATGACGGCGGTGAGCACCAGCAGCAGCGGCAGCGGGTTTTTAAGCAAAATGTCCTTGAGGTTGGAAAACTCACGCACATAGCGCTGTGAAACGATGAGCCTGTACTTATCAACGCCCACCGCCTGATTTGCCTTGCTGTCCATAATGCGCAGGTTGATGGAATACAGCGCGAGCTGCGTCAGAATGCCGGACAGGATGGCGGGAATGCCGCAGCGGGTGTGGAACATACCCGTCACAAAGCCAGCCAGCATCCCCGCGGCAAACGCCGCCAGCAGCGCGACGACGGGATTGCAGCCGCCGCGGATGAGCATGACGGCGACTGCGCCGCCGGTCGCGATCGAGCCGTCCACCGTCAGGTCGGCGACGTCCAGAATGCGGAACGTGATGTAAACGCCGATCGCCATCAGTCCCCAGATCAGCCCCTGCGCCACCGCGCCGGGCATGGAGTTAAACAGTGCGGAAAGGAAACTCATCTTTATTCTCCTTTTCGGCTTGGACCTGCCATCGAAAGACACCCGGATGTCTGTCTGCCGATGGCAGAGTCAAGCCGGTTTTTGTCGGGCAGGCGCGCGGAATCTTCCGCGCGCCTGCCGCGCATAACAGCTTGATCCTCTGCGGGAGCTTATCCCTCGATCGCCTCGTAGCCCTCGAGCGGCGTGATGCCGAGCTGCTCACAGACGGAGGGGTTGTACTTCGGGGTCGCGTCGGTGAACTCGACCGGCATTTCGGAGATGTTCGCCTCGCCGGTGAGGATCTTGGCGGCCATCTTGCCGGTGGTCACGCCGAGGTCGTAGTAGCTGATGGACAGCGTCGCCACGCCGCAGCCGCGGCAGATGCCCTCTTCGCCGCAGATCGCGGGAACGCCTGCCGGGATGAGCACGTTGCCGATGGCTTCGGTGTTCGCAGCGGCGGTGTTATCGGTGGGGATGTACACAACGTCGGAGTAGTCGGCAGCGGACTGCGTAACGGAGGCGACGTCGTTCGTGTCGGTGAAGGCGAACTCTTCGGTCTCAACGCCCTTGTCCGCGAGGTACTTGGCGACCTCTTCGATCTGATAGCGGGAGTTCGGCTCGGCGGAGCAGAACAGCAGACCGACCTTCTGCGTTTCGGGGAACCAGTCGAGGATCATCTGTGCCTGCGCGCTCAGGTCAGCCAGATCGGACGTGCCGGAGATGTTGCCGCCGACCGTGCCGCTAAAGTCCGCGATGTCCAGCGCCACGCCGTAGGCGGTGATGGACGTGCCGAGGATGGGGATGTCCGCCGTGGCGGAGGCCGCCGCCGTCAGCGCCGGGGTCGCGTTTGCCATGATAAGGTCCACATTCTTGGAGACAAAGCCGTTGACGATCGTGCCGCAGTTGACGCTGTCGCCGGAGGCATTCTGAACGTCGATGGTCACGGCGTCGCCCAGAGCCTCGGTCAGGGCGTCGCAGAAGCCCTGTGTGGCGGCGTCGAGCGCCTCATGCTGCACGAGCTGGCACACGCCGACGGTATAGGTCTTGCCTTCTGCAGAAGCCGCAGTTTCTTCGGAGGCGGCGGGCGCTTCCGCCGCGTCGGACGCCGTATTCTCAGCGGCGGGCTGCTCGGTGTTCGCGCTGCCGGAGCACGCGGCAAGCGCCAGGATCATGGCGCACGCCAGGATCAGGGCAAGGATTTTCTTTTTCATCGTAGATCGCTCCTTTTTCATTTCGCTGTGCATGGTAATTTACAATGGCTTCACCGCGCAATTCGCCGAGCAGATTCGGCGAGAGATTTTTCGTCAAGGCAAGGTTTGGAAAACGCAGGAATACTTTGTGTATTTCGCGTTTTTCAAACCGCAGCATTGGCGGAAAAGATCCGCCGAAGCGCGAAGGCGCAATTGTGCGGGGATGCCAAACATAAAAAGGAGGCACTGTCCGCGGAACAGAGCCTCCTTCATATAACGGAAGAAAACGCCGGTCAGCAGCCACACTGTTCACTTTTCTGCACGCCAAAATAATAGCCCGCAAAATAAAAGCGCGCCATGCCGGTAATCATGTAAAAGCTGAAGGTCTGATTCTTGCGATCCATGGTGCGCTCCTTTCCGCCGAGTCACGGCTGCCTTTGTTGTTTCCCAATATACCGCTTTAAATACGCAAAGTCAACTGTTTTTTTCGACAAAACTGTCTGCTTCCCTACCGCCCTCTTTGTGCGTTTTTCCGTCAAAAAAACGGAGGGAGTGCAAATGCACTCCCTCCTGTGGGTTGTATTCGTTATGCTTCAGGCTGTTCCGCGTCCTTCACCGAAGTGTCCGGCGCGGGCGTTTCAGGCAGCGTCAGCGGCTCGACCGGCTGCGCGCACGGCTTTTTCCTGCCGCGACCGAGCAGCAGCGTCACAACGCCCAGCCCCAGCGGCGCGCACACAAAGTTGACCGCGAACGACAGCACCGGGATGCACAAGAGGATCGCCCAGATGGCAATGCCGATGGGCAGCTCCGCCGCAATGCACGCCTTGCGCTTACAAAGATCGCGCCAGAAGAGCTTGCCGAGGAAGAAGCCGAGGATGACCGGCGACGCCAGCAGCGCCGCGATGTAGACCATCAGCAGCACGAACGCCAGCCGCAAGCCGACGCGCGTGATGAGCAGGATGATGAACGCGACCGGCACGCCCACGAGCACGGCAAAGCCAATGCCGAAGGCTTTTGCGAATTTTGCAAACGGCGCGCCGGAGTATTTTTTGTCCAGACAGCCCCACAGCGGCGTCAGCCACAGCAGCACGAACGCCAGCGCCACCACACCCGCAAAGCCGAGCACGCGGTCAAGCACCTTGCTGCCGAGCTTTTGCGCGGGCGTCGGCTGCGGCTCGGTCTTGTCCTCATACACCTCCGCGCGGTCGTAGACCTCCGGCGCGGCGGAGACGGTGGCGGAGCTGTTGTAGCGCAGCGTGCCGCCGATGACGGCGCTGGGCGTGATCTCGATCCGCCCGGCGTTGATGTACACGTCGCCGCCGATCTGACCACTGATCTGCACGCTGCTGCCAGAGACGAACAGCTTGCGCCCGACCACACCGGCGATGCGCACGGAGTTGCCCGCCGCGTACACATCGCGCGCGACCTCGCCGTTGATCGTCACGTCGTTGCCCGCGGCAAAAATATCGTTGACCGCAGCGCCGTCAAAGCGCACGGTCTCACCGGCGAGAAACGCGTATTCGCTCACGCTCGTCTGCTCAACGTGATAGCCCGCCGCAAACAAAATGCCCTCCACGTTTGCGTTCGCGCGCACGTCGCTGCCCGCGAGGAACGCGCTGCCGGGTTCAGCGGCCAGGGCGCTCACACTCAGCGCCGCCAGCAGAAAGATGCTCAGCAGCAGACATACAAATTTCCGTTTTATAGACCGTTTCATTTCTCTTCTCTCCCATCCTCCCGCGCGTCCGGCGCGGGGTCGTTTTCCGATTCTTTTTGCGCGTGCCGCTTGCAGATCCGGTCATACACCAGCAGACCCAATCCGCTCACCAGCAGCGTTGCAGCAAACACAATGATCGCCGCTGTGTAGTTCTTTGAGCCGAGCGCGCTGCCGCCGACTGTGGACGTCACAATGGACGGGATGCGCCCCAGCGAGCAGATCATCAGCCACAGCGAAAACGGCATATCCGTCAGACCCGCAAAATAACACAGCAGATCCTTGGGCGTGCCGGGGATCATGAAGATCACCAGAAACAGAAAATCGCGCTTGGACGACGTTTTGAGGAACTTGATGGAGCGCAGCTTTTCCTCCGAAAAGAAGATCTCCACCAGCCGCACGCCGTATTTGCGCACCAGCCAGAACACGAGCACGCTCCCAAGCGTCGAGGCGAGGATGCACAGGATCGTCCCCTCCACCGCGCCGAAGGCGTACCCCGCCGCGAGCTCAAACGGCTCGCCAGGCAGCAGCGCGATGATGATCTGCAAGATCGTCATGCCAATGAACGCCAGCCGCCCCCAGATGCCTGTCTCGTCGATCCACGCGCGGAATTTCTCCGGCTCGGACGCGAATTTGACCAGCGGAATGCCCGCGAACACGCTGATGAGCACGATGGCAGCCACCGCAATGACGATCGCCGCGATCCCCAGCCCCTTCTGCTCCCGCCGTGTAAGCTCGTGTTTCTGTCTCTTCTGCTTCATACCGACCCTGCCTTTACTGTATGAGCACAGTATAGCACATATTTCCCAAAATGGCGCATTTCGGAATTGTGAAGAAATGTGAAGATTTAAAATACAGAGCGCACCCTGCCCTATGAACGCTTTTACCTTTTCACTCTTCCCTGCTACCTCTTACCTCCCCCCAAAAAAAATCAGCCCGCCCTACTGGGCGAGCTGATTTTTTGGCGGAGTGGGAGGGATTCGAACCCTCGGACGGCTTTTGACCGTCACACGATTTCCAGTCGTGCTCGTTATGACCGCTTCGATACCACTCCATGGCATCACCGTTTCTGTCATTTCCGAAACAGCTCGATTATTCTACACAATCAAACGGCGAATGTCAAGTCTTTTCCAAACTATTTCTGCATTGCTTCGATACAGGCGCTTAAAACCTGCCCCGCCATGGGGGCGGCGACGGCGCTGCCCGCGCCCGCGTTCTCCACAAATACCACGAACGCCAGCGGATAATCGTCGTCTTTGATAAAGCCCGCGAACGTCGCGTGGGCGGGCTTGCCCTCCTGCTCCGCCGTGCCGGATTTCGCGCAGACGTAATACGGCGGGAAGCGCTCCGTGCCGTAAACCGTCACGACGTTATAGTGCATCATCGTCGCCATTTTTTCTGCCGCCGTGGAGCTTGCAAGCTGCCCGGTCGAGGTGCGCTGCGCGCTGTAGAGCGTCTTGTCGCCCTCGGTGATGGACTGCACCAGATACGGCTCTGCCGCCTCGCCACCACCGCCGAGAATGCCCATAAAGCGCATATAGGCGTCGGGGTTGACCTCGATGGAATACTGCCCGATGCCCGCCCACGCGGTGTCGCCTGCGTCCGCCTTGGAAAGATCGACGCTGCCCGCTTTCGTATGGTAGCCCGCGCAGTCAAACGACTCGCCCAGCCCCAGCCTGCGCGCGTAGCGCTCCAACGTTTTTGCGCCGAGCTGCTCGGCGATGTTGCCGAACACGATATTGCACGAGTGCGCCAGACCCTCGGAAAAGTTGATCTGCCCATGTACGCCGCTGCAAATGACCTCCTGCCCGCCGATGATCTGCCTGCCGGTGCAGGTGAAGGTCTGCTGGTAAATATCCGAAATGGTGTCGATGGCAGCGACGCTCGTGACGAGCTTGAAAATCGAGCCCGGCGTGTAGGTGACATCAAAGAATCGGTTTACATAAACTCCTTCGTAGCTGCCCGTCTCGTCACCCGCCACGTCCGGGACGTTGTCGGGATCGTAGCTCGGCGAGGACACGGCGCAGAGAATTTCGCCGGTTTTGTAGTTATATACGCCGATCGTGCCGCGATAGCCGTCCAGCGCCTGCATGGCGGCGCGCTGCGCCGCGGCACTGACGGTCAGCTCTGTGACCGCACCGCCGGTCTGCGCGCCGTAAAGCCCGGTGAATTTGTTATAGCCGATCATGCGCTCGGCATACGCACCGAGCATGGGCGCGGAGATATAGCCGCCGCGGTCGCCCAGCAGGTGCAAAAACGCCTTGCGCGTCTCGGCGTCGCTGCTGTACGTCCGCCCCTGACGGGTGTCGAGCAGCGCTTCCCCGCTGCTGTCGGTCACGACGCCGCAGTTGAGGTTCGCGCCGGTATACAGGTGCGGGCTGCCGGAAAACGCGACCCAACGGTCGGCGCAGATGAAATATTCGCCGAAAAACACCAGCGCGCCGAGCGCGAGGATCGCGGTGAGGACGAGCAGGAAAATGCGCCGTGCGGAAATTTTCTTCATGCGCGCGCCTCCTTTCCCGACGGCAGGCGGATGGCAAAGCTGGCGTTCTGGCGTGTATCGACCGCCTTGATAAACGCGAGCAGCCCCCACACGCAGAGCATACTCGACCCGCCGTTGGACACGAACGGGAACGTAACGCCCGTGAGCGGCAGAAAATCGACCGTACCGAACAGGTTCAGGATCGCCTGCACGATGAGGATGGTCGCGGCAGCCGCCGCGCCGATGGAATAAAAGCTGCTGCGGCTCTGCGGCAGCGAACGGATGACGAACAGCACCAGAATGACGAGCGCCGCCACAATCAGCAGCGACATGAGCAGTCCCCACTCCTCACCCACGAACGCGAACACGAGGTCGGTGTCAGACGCACCGACATATTTGAGCCATCCGCGCCCCGCGCCGAGTCCGAACAGCCCGCCGGAGGCGATGCACATCATTGCGCGCGTCTGCTGGTAGCCCGTGGTAAGTGAATTTTCCCAGACGTGCCCCCAGCCCGCGAAGCGGCGCATGGCGTAGGGCTTGAACTTCAGGACGAACACGCCCGCAAAGCCCGTCCCCGCGCACGCAAGCGCGAGCGTGGCAAAATCGCCGGAGCGCAGAAACGCGATGACGAGGAACGTACAGAAAAAGATGATGGCAGTGCCAAAATCGCTCATCAGCGCAAGGCAGCCGCAAATGGCGGCGGAATAGGCGATGAACAGGAACTGGTTGCGCCGCGTCATGAGGCGCTGCAAGGTAGACGCGCCCGCGAATACGAAGCAGATCTTCACCAGCTCCGACGGCTGGAACGAGAACGAGCCGAGCTGCACCCAGTTTTTCGCGCCGAATTTCTCCACGCCGAACACGAGGTTAAACGCCAGCAGCGCGATACCGAACGCGGCGGCGAGATAGCGCACGCGCTTCACGCGCTCCAGATTCCGCAAAAACAGCCCCAGCACGAGGAAAAACACCACGCCCGCCGCGATGGCGAGCAGCTCCTTTTTGAGCGCCGACGGGTCGCTGGAGGCGATGACGCAAAGCCCCATCGTGCACAGGAAAAACGCAAGGCTCTCCACCTCAAAGCTGCTGCGACGCAGGAGCTTATAAAGCCCGAACAGCAGCCACTGCAAAACGACCAGCCCCAGCATCGCAGGCAGCGCCTGCGCCGCGCTCACGCCGTGTGCCAGCAGCGTCAGCAGCGCGAAAAGCTGAAAAACCGTCAGCAAAACCGGCGTGAGCCACGGGTGCTCGCCCGTGTCCGCACGCGTGCGGACGGAGGCTTGAATGCGCTCCTGCTCCGGCGTGATGGGCACGAGCACAAATTCCACGCCGCCGAGCGCAATGCGGTCGCCAAAATCAACCACGCTCATCGACACGCTCTCGCCGTTGACGGCGACGCCGCCCTTCGAGCCGACGTCGGAAATGCTCCAGCTCCCGTCGTCATAGCGCGTGAGTACCGCGTTCTGGCGCGAAATGGTCGGATAATCGAGCACCACGTCGCAGTTTTTCGCGCGCCCGAGCAGATTTTCCCAGTGCGTGACCGGGATACGCTCCCCGTTCGGCGCGGCAAGCCACGCCCAAATTTCGGGCTCCGGCTTAAAAAACAGCAGCGAGCGCGCGCAGCAGTACAGAATAAACCCCGCCAGCAGCGGAAACACAAAGCGCAGCGCCTCCGCGAGCCCCGTGCAGAATGCCGAGCCCTGCACGAACGCGCCGATCGATTCAAAAAAAGCATCCATAGTAATTCCTCACCGCGCCGCTGCGCGGCAGTGTCAAAGTTTACAAGCACCCCTCACGGGCAACCATGAGGGGTGCTGATCCTTATTTCTTTGCGGGTTCGTCCGCTGCGGGTTCTTCCTCCGCTGCGGGCGCTTCCGCCTGCGGCTCGGATTCCGCCGATTCCTCCGGCAGGACCTCGACCGCGCGGATGGCATAGTAATCGTTGGTCACAGTCGATCTGCCCTTGCGCCTGAGCGCGCTGTTGACCGCGTCGCTGATGAGCATATAGATGACCGCAAACACCGGCACGCCCAGGATCATCCCGGCAAAGCCGAACAGGCTCGTCGCCACGGTGATGGAGATGAGCACCCAGAAGCCCGAGATGCCCACGGAGTTTCCGAGGATCCTCGGACCGATGACATTGCCGTCCACCTGCTGCAAAACGATGACGAAAATCACGAAATAGAACGCCTGCAGGGGGTTTACGAGCAAGATCAGCAGCGCGGAGGGCACTGCGCCGATGATTGGACCGAAGAACGGGATGACATTCGTCACGCCCACGACGGTGGCGACCAGCGCCGGGTACGGCAGCTTGAGGATGAGCATCCCCAGGTAGCACAGCACGCCGATGATGGCGGAGTCGATGATCTTGCCGATGACAAAGCCGTTAAAGACGCGGTTGATCTCGCGCCCGACGTGCAGGATATGGTCGGCACGGGCGGGCTTAAAGAGCGCCACAACGATTTTTTTGCTCTGCGCCTGGAACTTATCCTTGGACGCGAGGATGTAAATCGACGCGAAAATGCCGATCACGATATTTGCAAGGCTCTTGACCACGCTGAACGCGGAGGTAAAAACCGTTGTGAGCACGTTCTGAATATCATTTGGCAGGCTGGTGCTGACCCATTCGTTGAGATATTCCTGGATCTTACCGATCGCCATATCAGCGTAATACTGAACCTCCGGATTATCCGCCAGCAGGTTCGTCGCCCACTGCTCAATGCTGAGGAAGTACTTCGGCGCGCTGTCGATGATGCCCTGAATACTCTCGCCGAGCTGCGGCAGCAGAATGGAGAAGAATGCGTAGATCACAAGCGCCGCAAAGATCAGCGCAAACACAATGGAGATCGCGCGGCTGAGTTTTTTACCCGAGCCGGGCTTTTTCTCGTGCTTTGTGAGCTTGGGTGCGAGCCGCCGATCGACCAGACGCACGAGCGGATTGAGCAAAAACGCGATGACCGCGCCGGAGATAAGCGGCGAAAGGATGCTCAGGATATTGGTCACCAGCTTGAAGAAGCCCGGCAGATCCGTAAAGATCACGACGAGCAGAATGCTGATAAAAATAACTGCCAGCGCCGTGACGCCCCACTTAAAATAAGTGCTGTCTCTGCGTTCCTTCATACACGCCCCACCATCCTTTCGAACCTTTTTAAGAGTACCATAATCCGACCGAAAGTGCAACAATCCTGAAGAGACGTTTCAGAAATTATTTCGCAAAAGCGCGATCTCCGCCGCGTAGCCCGCCAGATCGTTCGGCGTTTCCAGCACAACGGGCAGGTCGCGTGCCGCTGCAAAGCGCAGCACGCGCTCCAGCGCCTCCAGCCCGAGCTCGCCGCGCCCGATGCACTCGTGGCGATCCTTGCGCGCGCCGAGGGGATTTTTGCTGTCGTTTAAGTGGATGGCGCGCAGGCGCGAGAGACCCAGCACGCGGTCAAATTCCGCCAGCACGTCCTCAAAATGCGAAACGATGTCATACCCCGCGTCGTGCACATGGCAGGTATCGAGGCATACGCCGAGCTTTTCCGGCAGCCTGCATCGGTCGATCACAGCACGCAGCTCCGCAAAGCGCCCGCCGACCTCCGTGCCCTTGCCCGCCATCGTTTCGAGGAGCACCGTGGTGGACTGCTCCGGCGTCATGGCAAAATCGAGCGTTTCGGCGATCAGCCGGACGCCTTCGTCCGTCCCCTGCCCCACATGGCTGCCAGGGTGGAAGTTATAGAAATTGCCGGGCAGATATTCCATGCGCGCCAGATCGTCTTTCATCGTCTGGCGGGCAAAGTCCAGCGTTTTTTCCGCGGCGGCGCAGGGATTGATGGTGTACGGCGCGTGCGCGACGATCGGACCGACCACGCCGGAGCTCTGCATTTCTGCGAGCGCCTGCGCGTCTGCCGGGTCGATGGCTTTTGCCTGCCCGCCGCGCGGGTTGCGGGTAAAAAACTGAAACGTGTTCGCGCCGATGACCAGCGCGGTCCTTCCCATCGCGGCAAAGCCGCCCGACGAGGAAAGATGACAGCCGAGATAAAGCATAACGTCCCTCCTATTGTTTTTATCATATCATATCCTGCCGCCCTCTTGCAAGCGCGGCGCGGCTGCGGTACAATAAACTGTACAGGAGGTGGCACGATGGCAAGGTCGGACAATCAGAAGCTAAAGCTCATGCTCCTCGCGCGGCTCTTGGAGCAGCAGACGGACGAGGCGCACCCCATGAGCGCGCAGCAGCTCATCGCTGCGCTCGCAGAGCACGGCATCAAGGCAGAGCGCAAGAGCATATACAGCGACATCGCGGCGCTGCAGGATCTCGGCATGGACATTTGCCTGCAAAACGGCAAAAACGGCGGGTATTATCTTGCCTCGCGCGAGTTTGAGCTGCCGGAGCTCAAGCTGCTGGTAGACGCCGTGCAGGCAAGCAAATTCCTCTCCGAGCGCAAAACCGTCCAGCTCATCCGCAAGCTCGAAACGCTGGCGAGCCGGTGGGACGCAGGTCGCCTGCGGCGGCAGGTGGTCGTATCCGGGCGCGTGAAAACGATGAACGAGAGCGTGTTTTACACCGTAGATCAAATTCACGAAGCTATTGCCGCAAACCAGCAAATTCAGTTCCGCTATTTTGAGTGGGGCGTTGACAAGCAGAAGCACTTCCGCAATCGGCGCTACGTCGCCAGCCCCTACGCGCTGTGCTGGGAGAATGAGAATTACTACCTCGTCGCCTACTCCGAGCGCCACGGCATCACGCACTACCGCGTGGACAAGATGGCACAGCTTCAGATGCTGGATACGCCGCGCATCGTAAACGACGAGACACGCGCGCTGGACGTATCGAAATACGGCAAAAATGTGTTCGGGATGTTCGGCGGCGAGCAGATGCAGGTCAAAATGCGATTTGAAAACCCCCTCGCGGGCGTGGTGCTCGATCACTTTGGTCACGATGTTATGTTAATTCCAGACGGTGATTCGCACTTTACGCTCACAACGGACATTGCCGTCTCCCCTGTCTTTTTCGGCTGGCTGGCAGGCTTCGGCGGCGCGGCAAAGATCGTATTCCCGCAAAACGCAGTCGAGGCGTATTTGGAATTATGTAAACATAGCATGGAGCAGTACGAATAGCCGTACCAATGCGGAATAGTATGCACCCGTAGGGGCGTACGACTCTGTCCGCCCGGCGGTGTGCACCCGCAAAATCGAATGCGCTTATGCGAATCCGCACATTGTTTGTAGGGGTCGATGCCGCGCTCTCCCCGCACGGCGCACGTCCGTTTTTACGATACGTTGCGGCAAACCCGCAATTGCCCAACGGGCGGACAGAGGCGTCCGCCCCTACAGCACGTTGTACGTTGTCGCCGATGGCGTGCGCAATTTTGCGATTGCATTCTGCCGGGGAGAGCGGGGCATCGACCCCTACGGAGGTTAAAAACCCCGCCGCCATTTTTCATGGCGGCGGGGTTTGCTATTTTTAATTGAAGCTCCCGAGCGTTTTGCCGGCAAGCACATGGAAATGGATGTGGTGCACGGTCTGACCGGCGAGCTCGCCGACGTTCGTGACCACGCGGTAGCCGTCCGCAAAGCCCTGCTCGCGCGCGAGCCTGGCGATGACGGTGTAGATGTGCCCGATCACGGCTTCATTCTCCTCCGTCACCTCCGCGGCGGACGCGAAGTGCTGCTTGGGCACGACGAGAAAATGCTTCGGCGCGAGCGGTGCGATGTCCAGAAACGCAAAGCACTGCTCGTCCTCATAGACCTTGGTGCTGGGAATTTCCCCGGCGATGATCCTGCAAAACAGACAATCCGACATAATTTTTCCTCCTTACTGCAATTTGGACGCCACAAAATCGTCCACAGCCGCCAGCGCGTCGTCCACCTTGTTGACGTCCGTGCCGCCGCCCATGGCGCTGTCGGGCTTGCCGCCGCCGCGGCCGCCGACGATGGGCGCAATGGTCTTAATAATATCGCCCGCCTTGATGCCCTTGGCAACGGCGTCCCTGCCGCAGACGGCAAGCAGCGTGACCTTGTCGCCGCTGACGGCGCTGAGCACGGCGACGATCGCAGGCTCACGGTCGCGCAGGAAGTCACCCATGCGGCGCAGCGCGTTCGCGTCCATGCCGCCGCGGTTGGCGGTGAGCACCTTGACGCCGCCGACCGTCTTTGCCGAGAACAGGAACTGGTCGATCTCGCCGGCGAGGAGCTTATCCTTCATCGTTTCGATCTTCTGGCGCAGCTCGCGCATCTCGCGCAGGCTGCCCTCCGCCTTCATAAACAGCTCCGCCGGGGTCGTCTTGAACATCTCGGCAAGGTGTGTGATGCGCTCTGCCAGCGCGTCGATCTGATCGAGCGTCGCTTCGCCCGTGATCGCCTCGATGCGGCGCACGCCGGAGGCGACGGACGACTCGCTGAGAATACGGAACGGACCGATCATGCCGGTGTTGGCAACGTGCGTGCCGCCGCAGAACTCGATGGACTTGTCCATGCTCACCACACGCACGACATCGCCGTACTTTTCGCCGAACAGCGCGACCGCGCCGAGCTTTTTGGCGTCCTCCAGCGGCATTTCGCGCACCGAAACAGGCTCTGCCGCCATAATGGCGCTGCTGACGATGCGGGAGATCTTTGCCAGCTCCTCGGGCTTCACAGCCTCAAAATGCGTCAGGTCAAAGCGCAGGCGGTCGGGCTCAACGAGCGAACCCGCCTGATGGACATGGTCGCCCAGCACACGGCGCAGCGCCATATCAAGAAGGTGCGTTGCCGAGTGCGCGCGCGCGATGGCGCGGCGGCGCGGCTCGTCATACGCGCTCGTGCAGCTCTCGCCCACGCGCAGCGTTCCGGCGGTGACCTTGCCGTAGTGCATGAATTTGCCGCCCTTGTTCTTCTGCACATCGGTCACGGTAAATTCGCCCGCAGCGGTGCGGATCACGCCGTGATCGGCGACCTGACCACCCATCTCGGCGTAAAGCGTCGTGCGGTCGAGCACCACGATGCCCTCCGCGCCCTCGCCGATCTCGTCGCGCAGCTCTTCGTCGGAGACGAGCGCAAGGATCTTCGCCTCGGTCTCCACGCGGTCATAGCCCACAAATTCGGTCGCGGGCATTTCCTTGCCAAATTCCACGCCAGCCCAGCCGAGGTCGCCGAGCGCCTTGCGCGCTTCGCGGGCGCGGGTCTTCTGCTCCTGCATGAGCTTCTGGAACGCGTCCTCGTCCACGCTCATGCCCTGCTCATCCACCATTTCGGCGGTCAGGTCGATCGGGAAGCCGTAGGTGTCGTACAGCTTGAACGCGTCCGCGCCGGAGAATACCGTCTCGCCCTTTTCCTTGTGACCGGCGAGCATCTCCTGGAAGATGCGCATACCGCCGTCGATGGTGCGGGCGAAGCTCTCTTCTTCGGTCTTGATGACGCGCGTGATATACGCCTGCTTTTCGCGCAGCTCGGGGTACTGGCACTCGTTTTCGTGCACAACGGTGTCGATGATCTCATAAAGGAACGGATGATCGACGCCCAGCAGCTTACCATGCCGCGCGGCACGGCGCAGCAGGCGGCGCAGGACATAGCCGCGTCCTTCGTTCGACGGCAGCACGCCGTCGCAGATCATGAACGTCGCCGAGCGGATATGGTCTGTGATCACGCGCAGGGACACGTCCTTCTTGTGGCTCTCGCCGTAGTGGACGCCGGTCAGCTCGGAGACCTTGTTCGTGATGTTCATCACGGTGTCCACGTCAAAGAGCGAATCGACGTTCTGGCACACGCACGCAAGGCGCTCCAGACCCATGCCGGTGTCAATGTTTTTCTGCTTGAGCTCGGTGTAGTGACCGTGCCCGTCGTTATCGAACTGCGAGAACACCACGTTCCAGACCTCGACATAGCGGTCGCAGTCGCAGCCGACGGTGCAGCCGGGCTTTCCGCAGCCGTACTGCTCACCGCGGTCATAGTAAATTTCCGAGCACGGACCGCACGGGCCGGAGCCGTGCTCCCAGAAGTTATCTTCTTTTCCGAACTTGAAAATGCGGTCGGCGGGAATGCCGATCTCCTCGTTCCAGATGCGGAACGCTTCATCGTCGGCGGGCGTTGTTTCATTGCCCGCGAACACGGACGGATACAGCCGGTCCGGCTCGAGACCGACCCACTCGGGGCTGGTCAGAAATTCCCACGCCCAGGGAATGGCTTCCTTCTTAAAATAGTCGCCGAAGGAGAAGTTGCCAAGCATCTCAAAATAGGTGCCGTGACGCGCGGTCTTGCCGACATTTTCGATGTCGCCCGTGCGGATGCACTTCTGGCAGGTCGTGACGCGGTGGCGCGGCGGTTCTTCCTCGCCGGTGAACCACGGCTTCATCGGCGTCATGCCGGCGTTGATGAGCAGGATGGATTTGTCGTTGCGCGGGACGAGCGAAAAGCTCGGCAGGCGCAGATGACCCTTGGACTCAAAAAAGCGCAGGAACATTTCGCGCAGCTCATTGAGCCCGTATGCTTTGTGTGCCATATCTTTACAGAACTCCTTTTCTTTTGTTTACCAGAATAAAAAAATAGACCCCGCCCCGGCATAGGGGCGAAGCTCGTTCGCGGTACCACCCTAATTGCGTAAAAACGCATCTTAGCCGCGCCATAACGGGCGCACCCGCCCCGCTCACCGCGGGGATGCTCCAAAGCGGCTGCCGCAGGCTGAACACGGAAGGGCTTCCAGCGTCCCCTTCTCTCTGCACGCGCAGGCTCTGCGGCTGACTTCTTCATAGCAGAAATCTCTATGAAACTTGAGATATTGTATCACATTTCGGCGGATTGTCAACAAGGAGCGGTGTGTTTTTTTCATCCAATGCGCACATCCAGAAGATCCTGCCCTCCCGCCGCGTGAGCGCGAAAAAGCAGACGTATTCCATCAGGCAGAACGGCATCTGCGCATCAAACGGCACAAAAAGCCGCCGCGTGCTCCCCTGCCGCTCGATCTCCCCGTTCGGAACGGCAATGCCGCCGACCGTGACCGGCTCGCGCTCATCGGTCGTGAAGCGCCAGTCCTCCGTGAGCGGCAGCGCACTCACGGACAGCTTGCGGCGCAGACACAGCGCGCGCTCCTCCGGCAGCAGCACGCCGAAAAGCTGCCGCGTCCCGTCCGGCGCGCAGCCGTACAGGCGCACCACGCCCAGCATCGCGCGGCACTCGGCGCGAATGCGCCAGTAAAGCCCCTCGCGCACCGCCGAGAGCCTGCCACAGACCGCGCCGCCGCGTAAAACGGAAAATTCCATAAACCAGCCCCCGGCATAAGGCTATGCCGGGGACGGATGTCTTATTCCCGCGCTCAGGGCGATTGCAGACCAAAGCTGACCGCAATGGCGGAGTCCACCTGATTCATCAGGCTGTCGTCCACGTGCCCCATATGCTCGCGCAGGCGGCGCTTGTCGATGGTGCGGATCTGTTCGAGCAGGACGACGGAGTCCTTGCTCAGTCCAACGTCGTGCCCCGCAAGCGTGATATGCGTCGGCAGCCGCGCCTTGCCCGTCTGACTGGTGATCGCGGCGGCGATGACCGTCGGCGAGTGCTTGTTGCCGGTGTCGTTCTGGACGATCAGCACCGGGCGCGTGCCGCCCTGCTCGCTGCCCACAACGGGGCTCAGGTCCGCGTAAAAAATATCGCCACGTTTCACGTTTGTATCCATTCGCTTCACACTCCGCGGAAAAATAGCGCGCCGTCAAGAACGCTCTCAACGGAACTACCTGTATTCTCCCACGCGGCGGCTGAAATTATACTGTTCATCATCAGCCCGCAAAGCTCTCAAACCATTCTATGCGAAACCTGCCGAAACGCGCATGGCGTTCCGGCAGGACATCCTTAAACGATATATTGTAGAATCTCCGACTGTCTGCCGCCAGAGTAATACAGCCGCGCGATGCGTTTGGAAAGCGTGCACAAAATCTCATAGCTGATCGTGCCCGATGCCTCGGCGAGGCGCTCCACGGGCACGCGAGCGCCATCCTCGTCATAGCCGAAGAGCGTCAGCTCGTCGCCGACCTTCGCATCCGGCACACTAGTTATGTCAACCATGCACATATCCATGCAGATACGTCCGATGACCGGCACATCCTGCCCGTGCAGGCGGAAGCTGACCTTGCCGGACAGTCCGCGCGAGAGCCCGTCGGCATAGCCGATCGGCAGCACCGCCATACGCAGGTCGCGCGGCGCGGTGAACGTCCTGCCGTAGCTGATGGGCGTTCCGGCGGCAACGTCCCGAATTTGCGCGATGGTCGTGCGCAGCGTCATCACCGGGCGCAGGTCCAGCAGACCCTCACAGTCCACATCCGGCGCGCAGCCGTAGAGCGCGATGCCGCCGCGCACCATGTCCAGGCTGAACTCCGGGTGCAGGATGGTCACGGCGGAGTTTGCGCAGTGGCGCAGCGCGGGACGGATGCCGCAGCCATCCAGCTCCGCCAGCGCGCTAGTAAAGCGCGCATATTGCAGCGCGGTATAGCGCTCGTCGTCCTCCCGGCGGCTGTCCGCCGCGCTGAAGTGCGTAAAAACGCCCTCCGCACGCAGGTGCGTGAGCTGCGAAAACGCTGCAAGCTGCGGCAGCTCGCTGTGCTCGCCGTAGGCAAGGAAGCCGATGCGCCCCATGCCGGTGTCGAGCTTGAGGTGGACGTTCAGGATATAATTCGTCCCGCGCAGGCGCTCCTCGAGCGCGCGGGCGTAGTCGAGGGAGTGAATTTCCTGCGTCAGGTCCATAAAGACCATCGTGTCGGCGTATTCGGGCGGCGTATAGCCCAAAATCAGGATCGGCGTGCGGATACCGCCGCGGCGGAGCTGCACCGCCTCCTCCAGGTTCGATACCGCGAGGTACTCGCAGCCGAGCTCTGAGAGCGTACCGCTCACCGGCACTGCGCCGTGACCGTAGGCGTCCGCCTTGATAACGCCCAGAAATTTGCATCCCTGCGGGGTGCGCGCGCGCAGGGCGCGATAGTTGTGTTCCAGATTGTCGAGCGAAATTTCCGCCCAGGTCCGCTTGAGAGTTTTCATAGCTGCCTCATTCCAAATTTGCCGGGTCGCCCGGCGTAAAGTCCGTGATGGTCATGGCGGCGAGCATCTGCCCCTGATACGACACCTCCGCGTATTCCGGCAACAGTGCGCCGGAGAGCCAGACGTCCACCGTCAGTTCATCGTCATCATAGCCGTGCAGGTACGTCACGCGCACCGCGTCGCCTTCCTGCCCGGCAGAGCTGATATAATCGGCGCAGAGCGCCTGTACAAATAGCTGCGGGAGCTGCATGGGCGCAAGGTTGCCGTCCGCCATCAGCCCGAAGGCGACGGCGGTATCCTCAAATTCCACCCGCGCGCTGCCTGCCGCCAGCTCGGCGGCGATGCCTACAAGCGTCTGCGGCGCACGGATGGTCATGCGCGCCGCGCCGTCCGCGCCGCACACACAGTCCAGTAAAAAGTCAAAGCGCACGTCGTCGTAGCTGACTGAAACGTCAGCGGCGTAGCGGCAGCCGCCCGCCTGTAACAGCTCCGTGCGGAGCTGAAGCGCCTGCTGCATCGCCCCGCCGGACGCGCGGCAGCCTGCCAGCATCAAAATACAAACCGCGATCCAAAAAATCCGTCCCCGCCTGCGGCGCAAAAGATCACCCGCTCATCTTAAAAGTCGTGGGATCTCCTGAAGCAAATCCTCCGGGATCATGCCGTACTCGCCCAGCCGTTCGGCACACGCATCGCCCGCCGCGCCGTGGATCCACGCCGCGCCCGCCGCCGCCTCCAACGGCATGACGCGCTGCCCCAGCAGCGAGACGAGGATACCCGCCAGCACGTCGCCGCTGCCGCCGCAGGCAAGCCCGGGGTTGCCCGTCGTGTTGCGGTAGACGGCAGCGCCGTCGGTGATGATGGTGCGATTTCCCTTGAGCAGAACGATGCACTTGCCGCGCCGAGCCATCTCCCGCGCCTCGCGCACACGGTCCGCCGCCAGCGGATCGCCGCCCAGACGCAGAAATTCGCCGTCATGCGGCGTGAGGACGAGCGGACAGGAGCTTCCACGCAGAACATCTATATGCCCGTCCAGCGCGTTTAGACCATCGGCATCCAGCACCATCGGCACACGGCAGCGCGTGAGCAGCGCCCGCACGAGCGCGGGCAGCTCGCCGCCGCGCCCAAGCCCCGGTCCGAGCAGCAGGGCGTCCATGCGCGGAAGCCGCCGCTCGATCTCGCCCAGCGCCGCAAGCAAGAGCCTGCCCTCGCCGTCACACGGCAGCGGGAACACGATCTGGCTGCGGCACTGCGCCGCGCAGATGGGATACACCGCCTCCGGCACGCCGAGAAACACCAGTCCGCTGCCCGTGCGCGACGCCGCCTGCGCCGCAAGCACCGCCGCGCCCGTGAGCCCGGTCGAGCCGCACAGCAGCAGCACGCTTCCGTAGTCGCCCTTGTGCGAATTGCGCGGGCGCACCGGCAGCAGCTCGCGCACGAATGCCGCGTTCGTCCGCTGCGCCAGCCAAAGCGGATGCTTCATGCTCATGCCCTCCCCGTCCAGTTTGCCCATATTATACCGCGCAGCGGGAAAACAGTCAATTTTATTCTTGTAAAACGGATTTGTGTGTGTTAGAATGACGGCGATATGATAAATGCGATGACCGGGCCGTCCAAACGCCGAAGCGCAGCCAAAGAGAGAGCGGGATGCTGTGATCCGCTTGCTGCGGGCTGAGGGCCTTCCCCCGTGAGCAGCCGCCTGAAATGCTGATGTGAGTAGGGCGTGCCGGAGGTCTCCGTTACAGGCATGAGCGCGCCGTAAGGCGAAATGCGGGTGGTACCGCGGAAGCATGGTCTTTCGTCCCCTTTTGTGGACGAAAGGCTACTTTTTTTGCAGATAAGCGTCAGTTGACAAGAGCACACACGCTTGCGGGCGCGGCTGGAACGCCGCCTGCGGCGTTATCGTCCTTGACTTGCGCCAGCAAGCCTGCGTCCTCTGCCTTGCAGGCAACGCCCCAGCCGTGCCGGCAAGTCCTTCGGAGTTTTTCGCGGAGGATAAACGGCGGCTGGCAAGGCAGACGAGGCAGGTGGGCTGTCGCCCACCAACGAGGATAACGCAGCCAGGCGTTGTTTTGCCCCGCGAAAAACCGCGTGTGCCCTTGTCAACTGACGCAAACATTTCACAAAGGAGAATGCAGTGATATGAAACAGCAGCTTGAAAAGATCCGTCAGGAAGCGCTCGATGCGCTCGGCGCGGTCAAAAGCGCCGACGAGCTGGACGCGCTGCGCGTCCGCTTCCTTGGCAAAAAGGGCGAGCTGACGGGCGTGCTCAAGATGATGGGCAAGCTCTCCGCGGAGGAGCGCCCGGTGATGGGTCAGGTCGCGAACAACGTGCGCGCCGCCATCGAGGATCAGCTTGAAAAAACGCGCGCCAGCCTCAAGGAAAAGGCGCTGGAGGCAAAGCTCCGCGCCGAGGCGGTGGACGTGACCATCCCCGGCGACCCCGTGCGGCTGGGTCACCGCCACCCGATGAACATCGCGCTGGACGAGGCGAAGGAGCTGTTCATCTCCATGGGCTTTGAGATTCTCGACGGCCCGGAGGTGGAACTTGCCGACTACAACTTCACACGCCTCAACATCGCGGAAAATCACCCGTCGCGCGACCGCAGCGACACCTTCTACATCACCGACGATGAAGAGGTCCTGCTTCGCACGCAGACGAGCCCGATGCAGATCCGCGCGATGGAGCGCATCAAAAATCCGCCCATCCGCATTCTTGCGCCGGGCCGCGTGTACCGCAAGGACGAGGTAGACGCAACGCACTCGCCGATGTTCCACCAGATCGAGGGTCTGGTCATCGACAAGGGCGTGACGATGGCGGACCTCAAGGGCACGCTCGAGACGCTCATCAAGGCGATGTACGGCGAGGATTCCGTCATCCGCTTCCGCCCGCACCACTTCCCGTTCACCGAGCCGAGCTGCGAGGTAGACGTGCAGTGCTTCAAGTGCCGCGGCGCGGGCTGCCCCACCTGCAAGGGCGAGGGCTGGATCGAGCTGCTGGGCGCGGGCATGGTCCATCCCAAGGTGCTCGCGGGCTGCGGCATCGACCCGGAAATTTACTCAGGCTTTGCCTTCGGCATCGGTCTGGAGCGCATGGCAATGCGCCGCTTCCAGATCGGCGACCTGCGCATGATCTTTGAAAACGACGTCCGTTTCCTGGAACAGTTCTGATAGGAGGGTGCTGGCATGAATATTTCGAGAAAATGGCTGAAGGAATTTGTAGATATTCAGGCGACCGACCGCGAATACGATGAAATTATGACCATCGCCGGTCAGAAGGTCGAGACCGTCACCCGGATGGACACGGACATTCAGAATGTCGTCGTGGGCAAGGTGCTCACGATGCAGCGGCACGAGAACTCCGACCATATGTGGGTATGCATGGTGGACGTCGGAAGCGGCGCGCCCGTGCAGATCGTGACCGGCGCGCAGAATGTGCACGAGGGCGACCTTGTGCCCGCGGCGCTGGACGACTCCCTGCTCCCCGGCGGCGTGCATATCAAAGCCGGCAAGCTGCGCGGCGTGGACTCCAACGGGATGCTCTGCTCGTTCGCGGAGCTGGGTCTTACGCAGAACGACGTGCCCGGGGCGTATGCCGACGGTATCTGGATCTTAAACGATGAAGACTGCACGATCGGTCAGGACATCAACGAGGTCATCGGCAACGACGACTCCATCGTGGAATTTGAGATCACGAACAACCGTCCCGACTGCTACTCGCTGCTGGGTCTTGCGCGTGAGACGGCGGCGGCGTTCAACGTACCCATGCGCCACCATGAGCCGGTCGTGAAGGGCGGCGGCGAAGGCAGCCTGCCGGAGCTTCTGGACGTGGATGTGCAGGCGGACGATCTGTGCCTGCGGTATTCTGCCCGCATGGTGCGCAATGTCAGGATCGCACCCAGCCCCAAGTGGATGCGCCAGCGCCTGCGCTCGGCGGGCATCCGCCCCATCAACAACATCGTGGACATCACGAACTATGTGATGGTCGAATACGGTCAGCCGATGCACGCCTTTGACTACCGCTATGTAAACGGCGGTAAGATCGTCGTGCGCCGCGCGGGCGAGGATAAAACGCTCACCACGCTCGACGGCAACGTCCGCAATTTGCAGCCGGATATGCTCGTGATCGCAGACGAGGAAAAGCCCGTGGGTCTGGCGGGCATCATGGGCGGCGAAAACAGTGAGATCGTGGCGGACACGGTGGACGTGGTGTTCGAGTCCGCCAACTTCCTCGGCGCGTCCATCCGCAAGACGGCGCTGGCGCTCGGTATGCGCACCGACGCGTCCGCGAAATTTGAGAAGGACATCGACCCGATGCTGACCGTCCCCGCCGTGAACCGCGCGTGCGAGCTCGTGGAGCTGCTCGGCGCGGGCGAGGTGCTGGACGGCATCATCGACGTCATCAACTATGTCCCGCAGCCCGTCACCCTCCCGCTGGAGGAGGACAAGATCAACGCTCTGCTCGGCACGGATATTTCCCGCGCGGACATGATCAACTATCTGCGCCGCGAGGAGATCGAGGTCAAGGACGGTCTCATCCAGGTACCCTCGTGGCGTCCCGACCTTCGCTGCATGGCGGACATCGCCGAAGAGGTCGCGCGCTACTACGGCTACAACAACATCCCCACCACGCTCATGCGCGGCGCGACCACGCGCGGCGGCTACAGCGAGGAAGCGCAGCTCGAAAACGCGGCGTGCGCCATGGCGCGCAGCCTCGGCTTTGATGAGATCATCACCTACTCGTTCGTCTCCCCCGCCAGCTTTGACGCCGTCGGCATCCCGGCGGATTCTCCGCTTCGCAATGCCATCTCCATCATCAACCCTCTCGGCGAGGATACGTCCATCATGCGCACCGTGATCCTGCCGAGTATGCTCGACATTCTCGCGCGCAACTTCGCGCACAAGAACCGCGACGTCAAGCTCTACGAGCTGGGCAGAATTTACCTGCCGCAGGCGGGCGAAAAGCTGCCGTTCGAAAATAAGCGCCTCATTTTCGGCGCATACGGCGCTGGCGAGACGTTCTTCAAGCTCAAGGGCGAGGTCGATGCGCTGCTGCACAAGCTCAACATCCAGCCCGCGAGCTATGAGGCACTGACCGACAACGCGGCATATCATCCCGGCCGCTGCGCGCGCATTCTCATCGGCGGCAAGGACGCCGGCGTGATCGGTCAGATCCACCCGCTCGTTGCCGAGCGCTACGGCATCGGCGCGGAGGTCTACTGCGCGGAGCTGGACTTTGACCTGCTGCTTGCCTCGCAGGCGGAGGATCATGTGTTCCACCCGCTGCCCCGCTTCCCCGCCGTCACGCGCGACCTCGCGCTGGTGTGCGACGAAGGCATCACCATCGGACAGCTCGAAGCGTGCATCCGCAAGGCGGGCGGCAGTCTCCTGCGCAGGATCGAGCTCTTTGATATTTATCGCGGCACGGGCATTGCCGAGAGCAAGAAGAGCGTCGCGTTCAGTCTGGAGCTGCGCGCGGACGACCGTACGCTGACCGACGACGACTCCACCGGCACGGTCCAGCGCATCCTCGACGCGCTTCAGAAGGAGCTCGGCGCGCTCCTGCGCTGAGGCGAGGTATAGCGTTTCCTCCCGCCTGTCATACTATATCTTGTTTTTGTAACACAAATGAAATGTTCAGGTCATTTACAAGCGGCAAAATATATATTATGATAGGGGCAACAAATGGACGAGGGAGGTAACCGTCATGGATAAGAATACGATCAAATTTGTTGTGCCGGATGATCCGGCGGGTGAGATGAAAGCGATCCTGAACTCCGTATACAGCTCGCTCAGCGAAAAAGGGTACAACCCGATCAACCAGATCGTCGGTTACCTGCTTTCGGAAGACCCGACCTACATCACCAACTACAACAACGCCCGCAGCCTCATCTGCAAGATCGACCGCGACGAATTGTTGCAGGAACTGGTAAAGCACTACTTGTTTGATTGAACCAAAGCACGATCCGAACACAGGCGGCTCAGAATCAGCCGCCTGTTTCGGTGTTTCAAAAATCGAAGGAGGATACTATGGCAGAAGAAAAAAGCGTTCTGACCTATAAGGGTCGCCCGCTGATGCGCAAGGATAACATGATCTACTACGGCTCGATGGCAGATTCGCACATCGTCATGCTGCAAATTCTCGAAAGCGAAAAGCGCCAGGACGTGGACGTGGCGACGAAGGTCTCTGTGGAGCTTCAGCTCACCGACCCCAATGTCCGCGCGAAGGATCGCATTCTGAAGAAGAGCGTCAAAGACGGATTCTACACCGCGCTGGACGTCGGCTGCGTGTGGCTTCAGCGCGCGCTGGCTGCAAAATAATTTTTTGCAGGACGTATAAGAAAATCGGAAGCCGCACAGAATACCTGTGCGACTTCTTTTTCATTTTCCATTCCTTTTCTCTGAGCACGCGTAAGCGCGCTCCTTGCCGCGGGCGGTCACGTCCGCGGTTATTTTTTTGCATTTTGACACATACTGTCTGTGAAAGGATGTGCAGACCATGCAGTTTCACAAGCGGCGGCAGAGCATCGTCTTCGAGCAGCAGCCGGCGATCCTGTCCAGCGCCGCCATCGGCGGCAAAAAGGAATCCGAAGGTCCGCTGGCGAGCTATTTTGACCGCCTGAACACTGATACGAAATTCGGACAGAAATCGTGGGAAAAAGCCGAGAGCAAAATGCAGGAACTGGCGCTCGACACCGCACGGCGCAAAATCGAGCTCCAATACGGCGACATTGACGTGCTCTTCGGCGGCGACCTGCTCAACCAGTGCATCGGCTCGGCGTTCGCGCTGCGCCCCACGGGCATCCCCTACGTCGGGCTGTACGGCGCGTGCTCCACGATGGCGGAGTCGCTGCTGCTCGCCGCGGCGGCGGTGAACGCGGGCTACGCGCGCCGCGCAGCGGCGCTCACATCGTCCCATTTTGCCTCGGCGGAGCGGCAGTACCGCTTTCCGCTGGGCTACGGCGGGCAGCGCACGCCCACGGCGCAGTGGACCGTCACAGGCGCGGGCTGCTGCATCGTGGGGCAAAACGCGCCGCACGGACCGTTCGTGCGCGCCGCGACCGTCGGCGCGGTCACGGACTGGGGCATCAAGGACGCAAACAACATGGGCGCGGCGATGGCGCCCGCCGCGTATGCCACGCTCCGCGCACATTTTGACGATCTCGGCTGCGCACCGAAGGATTACGACCTCATCGTCACCGGCGACCTCGGGCAGCTCGGCAAGCAGATCGTGACGGACCTGTTCGCGCGCGACGGCGTGAACCTCGGCGGTGTGTATAACGACTGCGGCACGCTCATCTACGACCTGCAAACGCAGGACGTGCACGCGGGCGGCTCGGGCTGCGGATGCAGCGCAAGCGTGCTGTGCGGATACTTGCTCTCGCAGCTTACGCAGGGCAAGCTCAAAAATCTTCTGTTTTGCGCGACCGGGGCGCTCATGTCCCCGACCTCGACCTGGCAGGGCGAGACGATCCCAGCGATCTGCCACGCCGTGGCGATCAGCGCGGAAAGGCGGTAATCATGGACTATCTCAAGGCATTTGCGATCGGCGGACTGCTGTGCGCCGTCGGTCAGATCCTCATCGACAAAACAAAGCTCACCCCGGCACGTATCCTGACGGCCTACGTTGTGGCGGGCGTGATCCTCGGCGGCGCGGGTGTGTACGGACCGTTTGCCGAGTTTGCGGGCGCGGGCGCGACCGTGCCGCTCACGGGCTTCGGGAATCTGCTTGCCAAGGGCGTGCGCGAAGCGATCGAGCAGGACGGTGTGCTCGGCATTCTCACGGGCGGGCTGCGTGCCGCGGCGGGCGGCATCGCGGCGGCAGTGTTTTTCGGCTTCCTCGCGGCGCTGTTCTTCCGCCCGCGCGATAAGTCATAGCGTATGAAACGCCGCCCGTGCGGCATACTATCTCTGCGGCAGCGCCGCAATTCTTCATAGGAGGCGCAGACATGAGCGCACGCAATCAGTACGAATCGAAGCAGAATAAGACCCAGCAGAGCAAACAGCAGACCGACTCCCGCACGCAGTCCCGCAGCGAAAACCGCACCCAGAACGGCACGCAGAGCCGCAACGAGCGGTAACCCTCTCGCCCGCCCCGCCGGAGCTTCCAGCGGGGCGGGTATTTTTATATACGAAAAAGCTCCTCAAATTCCGAAGAATTTGAGGAGTTGGTGCGCGAGGCGGGACTTGAACCCGCACGTCCGGAGTGGACACTAGAACCTGAATCTAGCGAGTCTGCCAATTCCACCACTCGCGCGTTGCGCCGTCTCTCGACTGCCGCAATATCATATCACGAGATCGCGCAAATGTCAAGCAAAATCCGATTATTTTTTCCGTCGATTTCCTCTATCGGCTCAGTCCACCATGTGATTCTGCGCGACCTTCTGGAAATAGTAGCGGCTCTTTTTCCAGCGGCGGCGGAAGGTCTTGTGATCGACCCACGTCAGACCAAAGCGCTGGTCGTAGCCGCTGAGCTGCTCGTAGCTGTCGGCGTCGTTCCAGTAGTAATAGCCGCCGAGCTTCACGCCTGATTGCAGCGCGCGCCAGAGCATACGAAAATGCTCGCGCAGGTACGAAACGCGCACGTCGTCATTGCACTCCTCTTCCTCGTCGCTGGTATTGGGTGTGCACAAGCCGTTTTCGGTCACGAACACCTCCACGTCGGGATAGTGGTCGCGCATATACAGCAGGCTGTCCAGCAATCCCGCCGGGTACACGTCGTTTTTGAGTCCCGGCTGCGTGTAGAACGTCTGCACGCGCTTCGAGCGCGCGGGTGCGTCGGGATCGTCCGCCGTGCGGCTGGTCACATAATAGTTGATGCCCAGAAAATCGACCGGCGCGAACGCATCCTTCAGCTCCTGCGCATAGCCCTCCGGCATTGCATTTTTGTACATCGGGCACTCGTCGAAAAACTGCTCTGGATAGTGCCCATACGCCATCGGCTCTGCCCAAATGTCAAAGCGGAGCTGCGCCTGACGGCGCGCGGCATCCATATCCTCCGGGCGAAAATCCGCCGGATAGACCGGGATGATGGCGTTGACCGCGCCGATCTTGCCGCTCATGTCAAGCTCCCGGAAGAGCTTCACCGCGCGGTAATGCGCCAGCAGCACATTCTGCCCCGCAAGCAGGCTCTTGCGCAGGTCCTTTTCAAACGGCGGGAAGCGCCCGTCGGCGTAGCCGGAGGTGATGAACACGCACGGCTCGTTGACCGTGGACCACAGGCGCACGCGCCCCTTGAAGTGTTCAAAGCAGACCTTTGCATACTGCTCGAACCACTCCGGGAACTCGCGGCTGGCGTATCCGCCGCGCTCAAAAAGCGCCATCGGCAGATCCCAGTGCAGCAGGTCCACGAACGGCTCGATGCCGCAGGCAAGCAGCTTGTCGATCACGCGGTCATAAAACGCGAGACCCTGTTCGTTCACCGCGCCCGTGCCGTCCGGGATAATGCGCGGCCAGGCAAACGACAGGCGGTAGGTGTTCTGCCCCGTCGCCTTCATGTCGTCGATAAATTCTTCAAAATGGTCGTAAAAGCAGCAGCCGTCGTCGGGAAATTCTTCCGTCATACGGATGCCCTTTTTGACGATGCCGGGCAGGAACTGACCGGCGTGCGTTCTTGCAAAATGATCCATCATGCTCGGGCTTTTGCCGTCGCGGTCCGCCGCGCCTTCGGACTGAAACGCCGAGTTTGCCGTGCCGATCAGGAAATCGTCCGGGAAGGTCATGGTAAAGGAATCTCTGTACAAAGTGTTCTCCTCTCTGCTTTTGTGCGTTACCAGATAAACGCCGCGTCGTCCAGTGCAAAGCGCTCGCCCGTGCCGAGCAGCACCGAAAGCCTGCAAACATAGCGCTTGCCGCGCTGCATCACGGTATGCGGCAGCAGCGGACGCAAGCACGTCAGCGGCACGCTGCGCACCGTTTCGCGCGGGCGGGCGTCGTGCCCTTCTTCGTCGTAGGTGCACACGGCGGTGTAGTACCGCCCCGACCAGACTGGCGCGCCCGCTTCCGTCACGATCTGCGCGTCCAGACTGGTGATGCGGTAATTCGAGCACACGGTGCAGCCGTCCAGCCGCTCACCCTCACGGGTGAGACTGACCTGCGGCTCTTCGCGCCGCCCGTCCTGAAGCGTTTTGCAGGTGATGGGGATATAATGATCGCGCAAAAGCTGCGCGAACGTATAGCGCTCATTCAGCAGCCAAGAGCTGACCTTTTTGCGCGCGGTCAGCAGTCCCCCACCCTGCTCGTGCGTGACGAGATAGCTGCGCTTGAGGCTGATCGTTCCCGCACGGTCGCGGTAGACCGCCGGGGCGCGGCAGAGCATCCGAACGTGCCCGCCCTTGCCGTAGCACAGCACGGCGTCGCCGGTGCGGGCGTTGGCATACGCCTCGGCGATGACCTCCGGCGTATTGTTCGCCACCACGTCGGCGCTCAGCGGTGAGCAGTAACCGTCATATCCCGCGACGGGCAGCACGCCCATGCGCTGCGCCGGCATCATGTTTTCCGTCCAGCGGTATGTCAGGTCGTTGCCTGCCCTGCCCCACGCCCAGTAGACCGCGCCGGAGCAGTCGTTGCCCATGTAGAGGTCAAAAACGTCGTAGCCGTCGGCAGCGAGCCACGGCTGGAGCGTGCCGTCCGGGCGGAAGCAGTCGAGAAACTGCTCATACGAATTATTTTTGTGGCAATACGGCATCCCGACGTGCATCACGCCCGCCTCAAACACCTGCGCGTGCACCTTTGCGCCGCAGCTACAGGTAAAGCGCAGCGTGCGGTCGGGCGTCCAGGTGATGCTGCCCATGCGCTCCATGTGCTCGCAGCAGAGTCTGCGCAGCGCCAGCGCCTGCTTCGGCAAAAAGCGGTCCGCGCCGCGGTTGTCACGCCAGAGGCAGCCGTCAAATGCCGTGCAGCCGGTCTCTTCCAGCGCGTACCGCGTGAAGAGTTCCCCGTTCAGCAGATTCATCGGCGCGGAAAAACGGCAGGCGCGCAGAACGGTGTCGCAAAGCTCGCCGCCGAACAGCGCCGCGCGGGTACGCTCCCCCGTCAGATGCAGCTCACCGAACGTTTCGACGCACTCAAATAATCCGCCGTCCGTTTTGCCCACGAAGCCCGCTGCGACCACGTCCGCATCGCCGCAGTCAGCGTGTACCTCGGCGTCCAGACTGACATTGCGGAAGCTGCCCGTGCTCAGCCCGGCAAGTCCGCCGAGCAGCACGCGCGCGGGCGCGCCGCACGTCAGGATCACGGCACATCCTTCGGCGCGCACGCCCCAGAAGCTGCCATCGTTGCGACCGGCAAGCAGACCCACATTGGCGCTGCCCACGATCTTGGGCGACAGGCGCACGTTTTTGAACGTCACATCCTGCACCGTTCCCGCGTTCACGCCGAAAATGCCGGTGTTGCCTGCGCCGTCGGTTTTTGTAATGCGGAAATTGGAGATGGTATGCCCGCAGCCATCCAGTACGCCGCAAAACGGCGCGCCGCGTGAGCCGAGCGGCGTCCAGTCCCGCCCGCCGAGGTCAATATCTGCGTCCAGCGCATATCTGCCCGGCAGCTCCAGATGCAGAAGCTCTTCGGCGCTTGCGATGTATTTTACAGTCGTGTCCATAGTCTACCCTCCGGGGCGTCAGGCATTCTGGCACAGGTGGCACGCCGCCGTGTGCCCGTCTCCCAGATCGATGAGCGGCTGCTCCTCGGCGCACTTGTCCGCTGCATACGGGCAGCGCGTGCGGAAACGGCAGCCCTGTGGCGGATGCACGGGGCTGGGGATGTCACCCTCGAGCAGGATGCGCTCGCGTTTCGGACCGTCATCCGATACGCTCGGCACGGCGGACAGCAGCGCCTTCGTGTACGGGTGTGCCGGGTGGTTGAAGATCTGATCCTTCGTGCCGACCTCCATGACCCTGCCCATGTACATGATCATCAGGCGGTCGCAGATATGCTCCAAAACGGACATATCGTGCGACACAAAAATATACGTCAGGTGCATCTCCTGCTTCAGCCGGTCCATCAGATTCAGCACCTGCGCGCGAACGGAGACATCCAGCGCGGAGACCGCCTCGTCACAGAGGACGAGCTTCGGCATGGTGGCAAGCGCGCGGGCAATGACGATGCGCTGGCGCTGACCGCCGGAAAATTCATGCGGATAGCGGTCCACATACGAATCGTCCAGACCGACCTTGACCATCAGCTCCTTGACCCTGCGCTGCCGCTCCTCGTGCGAATCGTAGAGCTTGTTGATGACCATCGGCTCTTCGATGATCGCGCCGACGCGCATATTGCCGTCGAGCGAACTGTAGGGGTCTTGAAACACCATCTGCATATCGCGCCGCAGCGGGCGGAGCTGCCGGTTCGGCAGGTGCGTGATGTCCTGCCCGGCAAATTCGATCGTGCCCGCCGTCGGCTCGACCACGCGCAGGAGCGTGCGCAGGAGTGTCGATTTTCCGCAGCCGGATTCGCCCGCGATGCCGAACGTCTCACCTTCGTGCACGGTGATGTCTACACCGTCTACCGCCTTGACGAACAGCTTCTGCTCCCAGAACGAACGCTTGACGGGAAACCACTGCCGCAGCCCCGTCCCGCGGATGAGAATTTTCTCTTCCATACTCATTCCTCCTGCTCCGCGCAGCGGAAGCACCGCACGCGCCGTCCGTTTTCGATCTCCGTCAGCGCCGGCTTGCAGGCGCGGCAGTGCTCGCTTGCGTATTTGCAGCGCGGTGAAAAGACGCAGCCCTCCGGGAACTCACCCGCCGGGAGCACCATGCCCTCGATGGTGGGCAGCGGTCCGTGCTGCCCGTATTTCGGCAGCGTGCCCAAAAGACCGATCGTGTAGGGGTGCTTCGGGTCACGGAACAGCTCCCCGACCGTCGCCTCCTCCATAATTTCGCCGCAGTACATCACGAGCACCCGGTCCGCCATCTCGCGGATAACGCCGAGATCGTGCGTGATAAAGAGGATGGACGTGCCCATCTCCTTTTGCAGCTCGCGCATCAGCTCCAGCACCTGCGCCTGAATGGTCACATCCAGCGCCGTGGTCGGCTCGTCCGCGATCAGCAGCTTAGGCCTGCACGCAAGCGCCATGGCGATCATCACGCGCTGGCGCATGCCGCCGGAGAGCTGATAGGGATATTCCTTCATGCGCTGCGGCGCGTCGGCAATGCGCACGAGCTCCAGCATTTCGGTCGCCCGCGCCCAAGCCTGCTGCTTGTTCATGTCCTGATGGCGGCGCAGCGCCTCCGAGAGCTGATAGCCGATGGTGAACACCGGGTTCAGGCTCGTCATCGGCTCCTGGAAGATCATGGCGATCTCGTTGCCGCGCACATCCTGCATCTGTTTTTCGGTGAGGTCAAGCAAATTGCGCCCTTCCAGTTCGATCTCGCCCTTTATGATCGCCTTGTCGAGCAGGCGCATGATGCACAGCGAGGTCACGGATTTGCCGCAGCCGGACTCGCCGACCACGCCCAGCGTCTCGCCGGCGTAAATGTCAAAATCAATGTCGTGCATGATGGGCAGGTATCCGTAATCGGTCTTAAAGCCCATACTCATGCTGCTGACACTGAGGATCGTTTTCTTTTCTTCCATCTCGCGCCTCCTTAGCTCCTGCCCGAGCCGATCACTTCACGCATACCGTCGCCGAGCATGGCAAAGCCGAACGTCGTAATGGCGATGGCAAGCGTGGGATACAGCACCAGATGCGGCTTGAGCAGCGCCATGCCGCGCCCGATGGCGACCATCAGACCCCAGGTGGGGATGTCCTGCGGCACGCCGACGCTGAGGAATGCAAGCCCGATCATGCTCAGAAGAGAACCGGCAAGACCCGTAGAGAAGCGGACGAGCAGCGTGTTGCTGCAAGCAGGCAAAACGTGCAGGAACATCGTGCGCAGACCGCTCGCGCCCATGACCTTTTCGCATTCGATGTACTCTTCCTTGCGCACGGACAGCACTCTGCCGCGCACGAGGCGCGCCACGCCGATAAACCCGCCGAGCGCCATGCCGAGCATGAGGTTAAACACGCCGCGCCCTAACGCTTCGCAGATCAGTAACGTAATAACAAGCGTCGGAATGGCGTTGAAGGCTTCCATCACGCGCATGAGAACGGCGTCCACCTTAGGATAGTAGCCGCAGAGCAGACCGATGAGCGTGCCGATGACCACAGTCATGATCTGCACGCCGATGGGGATAATGAGCGAAAGCCGCGCGCCGTACACGATCCACGCCCACACGTCACGCCCTAAATTATCCGTACCGAGCGGATGACCGGGTGAGCCGTGGTCGAGCCATTTGATCGTGGGGTCGCAGAGGTAGGGGTCGGCGGAGGCGAGCACCGGCGCAAAAATCGCCAGAAACAGCACCGTCAGCAAAATCACGCCGCCGAGCATGATACGCCCGTATTTGCGGATAAACGCCATGGGACGCATTTTCTTTTTCTTGACTGTACGCAATTTCCCGCCTCCTCAGTTCAGCTCCACACGCGGGTCGAGCAGCTTGTAGCCGATGTCCACGAGGATGTTGATGAAGATGAACAGCACCGTCATCACGACCACGTCCGCCTGCACCAGCGGATAGTCCTGACGGCTGAGCGCGGTAGAAAACAGCGCGCCGATGCCGTTGATGTTGAACACCGTCTCCACCACGACCGAGCCGCCCAGGCAGTTGAGCGTGCTGCCGGAGACGATGGTGAGGATCGTGCCGAAGGCGTTTTTGAGCGCGTGCTTATAATAGACGTTCCGCAGCGACAGACCCTTGGCGCGCGCCGTGCGGATATAGTCGCGCGAGAGCACGCTGATCATCTGCGCACGCGTGTAGCGCGCGGTGCTGGCGACGTTCGTCATGCCGATGGAGAACGCCGGCAGGATGAGCGAGTAGCACGCCTTCCAGAAGCCGTTCTGCGCGATCTTCATGTAGTTTGACATCGGGAAGATCGGGATCAGATAGCCGAACACATAGATCAGCAGAATACCAAGGCAGAAGTTCGGGATACACATGAACACGATGGAAAACGTCGAAGCGCTGTAGTCCGCCAGCGTGTTTTTATGCGTTGCGCCCAAAATGCCCAGCGGCACGCCGATGCCGATGTTGATGAGCAGACTCATCCACGTCAGCATGAGCGTCGGCTCGATGCGGCTCATGATGGCTTCAAAGACCGACACGCCCATAAAGTACGAGTCGCCCCAGTCGCCGGTAAAAATGTTGGACATATAGCGCAGGTACTGGTCGAGATAGCTGCCGTCCAGCTCCATCTGCTCCGCCATGCGCGCCACGTCCTCTTCCGTTGCCAGATCGTTGTTGCCCAGCAGCGCGTACAGCGGGTCGCCCGGCAGCGCCCGCATCAAAAAGAAGATCAGCGTCAGCGCCAGCAGAAGCGTCGGGATCGCCGCGAGCAGGCGCTTTACAATGAATTTCAGCATGATACACCCATTCCCTCTTTATCGTCTCACCGCCGCCGCAAATATTTGCCGCGGAATTGCCGCCAATAAGGCGCGGCGGGAATGCAGCCGAACCGACTGCATCCCCAGCCTGCCGTATGTTGCGGGTCAGCCCATGTGCGCGCTGGGATCGTCCCAGTACGCGTTATAATAGAACGTTGCGCCGGTATAGTTCGGGTTCAGCCCCGGCGCCTGCACGAAGCGGTCGCCCTTGCTGCGGCAGATGACGAAAAACGGAGCGTCCTCCACGCACAGCTTGGCATACTCTTCCCACTTGGCAATGCTCTCTTCCGTGCCGGTCAGGTAGCGGAACAGCTCGTCGCGCAGGGTGTTGGCTTCCTCGCTGCAGCTCCATGCGCGGTAGCAGCTCGTGGGCATCGAGCCGGGCCAGGTCGTAGTCGCCTGACCAAACAGGACATACATATCCCAGCCAGCCGTGCCGTCCTTAAAGTCGGCGGAGTAGGCGTTCTTTTCGATCGGCTCAATATCGACGTTAATGCCTGCCGCCTCTAAGCACTGCGAGATCATCAGGCACGCGTTGCTGCCCGCCGTTGCCGGGCGGCGCAGGATAAGCGTCTGACCGTTATAGTTGGACTGCTCCAGATACTGCTTGGCAAGCTCAATATTCGCAGAGCCGCAGTAATCGGCGCTGTCAAAGGCTTCGGTGGAGTAGCCGTCGATGATGACGGGGCTGTGATCCATCGTGTACCAGGAGGAGTACTCCGCCTGCGCCACCAGCTCCATATCCACCGCCGCGAGGATCGCCTTGCGGAGATTCGGGTCGTCCACAACGGAGCTCGTGCTGTTGTCGTGCATATTAAAGAGGAGCGTGAGCGTATCGGCGATGGTCTTGCCGGTGGGGTCGTAATACATCCCGTAGCCCTTGTCCTTGAGGGACGCCTGATAGGTGTCGATGTCCACGGCGATGACGTCGTAATCGCCGGAGAGCATATGCATGAGGCGGTTGTTGCCGTCCTTGTTGACGTAGCAGTTGATACGGTCCATATATGCTCTGCGAGGAGCAGCCTGACCGTTGTCATCGCCGCCGTCCTCATAGGCGACATAGCCGTCATAGCGCTCGAGGGGCATGAGTTCCTGATTGACGTATTCCTCCGGGATGACCTTGTAGCAGCCCGTGCCGATGACGTACTTCGGGTCGGTGATGATCTCGCCGTTGGGCGCATCAAACTGCTCGCAGATCCACTTGGGCATCACGCCGTAGTCCGCAACGTGGTAGGAGATCCACGCGAGGAACTTCGCGCAGCCCTGCTCGTCAAAGGTGAACGTCGCAACGTCGCCATCGACCTGAATGTCGGTCACGTTTTCAAACGTGGCGTGGCGGGTCTGGCGCTGGTAGGACGCGATGACATCCTCAATGGTCACGGGCGTGCCGTCGTGGAACGTGACGCCCTCGCGCGGCCACAGCTTGACCCACGACAGGTCGTCCGCGGCCTCGTATTCGCACACCAGCGGATAGAGCTTGCCGTCAGCGCCGCGCGCGAGCGCGGACTCGTAGACGTAGCGCGCCCAGAAGAACGTACCGGCGCTCGCGCCGGGGGCGTTGATGTCGCAGTGATCGTCCATCGTACTGTACACCAGATTCAGCACGCCGCCGTAGCGGGACGCGTCGGTGCTGGCATCCACTTCCAGAGGCGCGACAACTTCCGGCGTCTCATCGGCGGGCGTTTGCGCCTCGGTGGTCTGGGTAGGCTGCTCGGTCGTGGCGGCCCGCTTCGGCGCGCAGCCGCCGAGCACTGCCGCAAGCAGCAGCACCGCCAGCAGCAGCGTCAGGGATCGAATCGTGGTTTTTTTCATAGTTTCTCCTCCATGATCGTCGCGGTATCGTGTGTCGGGTGGTTTTCGGTCGATGCTCAGACGCTGAAGTCAAAGCTCTTGACCGGGTAGGTCTGCCCGTCGGAGAGCAGAACGTTAATAGTATAATGATACGAATTGCCGTGCTCCAGCATCGCGGTCGTCAGCGACTGTGCAAAGTCTGCCATGCGGAACGTCTTGATGGTCTCACGCAGGAGCATATCGCTCTCCACGCTCTCCCACTTGCCGATGCCGGTAAAGATGGTCTGCTCCCAGAGGTCGCTGCCGTCCGCGTTCTGGATCGTCGCGGTAACGGCGTTGATGCGGTAGTTCGAGGTGATCGTCCCGGCACACAGATACGCCGCGCCCTCGTTCTGATCGTCAATGCTCACTTCGGCCTCCGGCGCTTTGCCGTCTGCCAGCTCCTGCACGGTGATGGGGACGTAATAGTGCTCGTAGATCTCTTCAAAGGTGTACTTGCGGTCGATGACCCAGGTGGAGTGGTCCACATTTTCGGAAATGCCGTCGCCCTGGGAGTTGACCACCAGATAGCTGGCTTCCGTGTCGATCGCGCCGGTCTGGTCGCGCAGGACCACCGCGGGCTGCGTACACAGACGTGCGTGGTTCTCGCCGCTGTGATAGGTCACGATGGCGTCCGCCGCGTGGAGCTGCGCGTATGCCTCCAAAATCGTTTCCCTGCTGTTCTTTTCGATCATCGGCGGGGTGGTCGTCTCGCTCGCGTAGTATTCGCCCACCTTCACAACGCCGCAGCCGTATTCGGGCAGCATCGTGTACGTCCATTTGAAATTGATGCTGTCGGACACCTGCGCCCAAGCCCAGTAGATCGAGCCGGAGCAGTCGTTGCCGATGTACATATCAAAGCCGTCGTAGCCGAGGTCCGGCATCCAGTCCTTGAGGTCGCCGTTCTCGTCAAAGCAGTAGTTGAAGCGCTCCAGCGAGCCCTGCTTGTGCGTGTACGGGATGCCGTAGTACGTCTCCCCTGTCTTGAACTCCTGCCGGTGCAGCGCAGAACCGCAGCTGCACACAAACATCAGATCGCGGCTTGGCGACCATTCGAGCGTGCCCTCGGCGTAGCTGTAATCCAGCACGCGCTGACGCAGCGCCTGCGCATTCTCACTCAGCAGCTCGTCGCTGTTGCGGTTGTCGCGCCAGAGACAATTCGTCACAGACGCGCCCGCGTTGCTCGCGGCAAGGTCCGTAAACAGTTCGCCGTTTTTCACATTCCAGCTGCCCGCGTACACGCAGCCTTCAACCGTTCCGGCTTCCAGACTGCCCGCCAGCAGACCGACTGCCGCAGTCGCCTGCGCGTCGATGCGCACATCCGCGGTGCAGCCCGTGAGGCTGCCGCCGGTGAGCTTGCCGACCAGACCGCCTGCGGCGGCGCTGCCGCCGACGCTCATCGCGCCGGAGACGGTGCACGCCTCAAACGCGCCCCCAGCCTCCGCCGCCAGACCGCCGAGCGTGCCGCTCTCTGCGGTAAAAGACGCATTTTCAAGCGTCAGGTTGCGGACCGTGCCGTTCATCACACCGAAAAAGCCGGTCTTCTCGCCACCGGGCACGGTGAAGTTGGAGACGGTATGCCCGTCGCCGTCCAGCGTGCCGATAAAGGGCTTGCTGCTGTCCCCCGCCGGAGACCACTGCGCGCCCGCGAGGTCAATATCCGCCGTCAGGCGGTACTTTTCCTCCGGCTGCTCGCGCAGCATCGCGAGGCCCTTCGGCGACGCGATGCACCACACGCCGTTTTCATCCTGCATGGGCGCGACCTCGACTGCCTGTTCGGGCTGCTGCGCGGGTTCTTCCTCCGCAAGCGCTTCCTGCGCCTGCTCCTCCTCTGCGGGAGCTTCTGCCTCCACCGGCTGGCTCTGCGGCTGCTGCTCGGTCTGAGCAGGCTGCTCGGCATCCGTAACTGTTGAAGCCGGCTGCGCCGCGCAGGCGCACAGCATCCCTGCGGCAAGCAGCGCCGCAAGCAAACTCAGTACCGTTTTCTTTGCCATTGCGCTTCCTCCATTTCTTTCAGGTCTCGCCTGCCGCACGTCCCGGCATTGCGGGACGTGCGGGGCGCTGCATTACACGCTTTCTTTCTTGCCGCGTTTGGCTCGCTGCCGCAGCATGAGGATAACGACCGCCGCGATCACCACAACTGCCGCGATGATGCCGATGATGAGCCCCGTGTTGCTGCTGCCAGTCGCCGTCTGCTCCGGCTGCGCGTCGCTGCCGGGTTCGGTCGCGGGCGCTTCGTTATCCAGCTCGTCCGCCGTCGGCGCGGTCAGATCGACCTCGACCGGCTGCTCGGGATCGGTGACGGAACGGTCGCCCGCCGCGAGGGTGTAAACGCCGTCCGCCTTCTTGTCGTAGTCAAATGCGCCGCGGATGGACTGCGTGAGCGTCCCGGCTTCGAGCGTGACGCCGAGCTTTGCGCCCTTTTCCAGCTCGCCCGCGATGGACGCCGCCGCGCCGAGGGTCAGATGCAGGTCATCGACCGCAGGTGCGCCGCCCAGCGTATACACGCCCGGCAGATACGACTGCCCGTCGCCCGCGCTCGCGTCGAGATACACATCGCCGCCGAGCTTTTCCGCCGCGTTGCCGGTCAGATCGCCGCCCAGCAGCGCGAGGCTGCCGGAGGCAAACACCGCGCCGCCGTTTTTGGAGGCGGTGTTGCCGGTGAGCGTACCGCTTGTGATGGTGCAGGCGGATTCCGCAGCAACATACACCGCGCCGCCGCTTGCCGCGCTGTTATCCTTCAGCGTGCCGCCGCGAATTTCCATGACCGCGCCGCTGCGGGCCGCAACCGCGCCGCCGCTGGTGGACGCGCTGTTGACGGACACCGAGCCGCCGGTCTGCACATATGTACCGAAGCAGTGCACGCCGCCGCCGTAGCGCTGGGCGGTGTTGCCGCTGATCTCGCCATCGACGAGCTCCAGCGTTGAGCCCCACGCGGTGCGCACGCCGCCGCCGTCGGTGTTGGCGGTGTTATTTTTGATCGTGCCGCCGGTCATCTTCATGTTTGTGGTGACGAACACGCCGCCCGCCTTGGAGGCGGTGTTCTCGGAAATGTCGCCGCCGGTCATTTCCAGATCGACCTTGGAGCAGTACAGGCCGCCGCCGGTCGTCTCGGCTGTATTTTTCGTGATCGAGCCGCCGGTCATCACCATCGTCGTGCCGACGCCCTGTGCGACCATGCCGCCCGCAGCGCCGACCGCCGTATTTTCTGTGATGAGCCCCGACTGCATCGTGATCTTGGACTGCTTGCCGGCGCAGACGCCGCCGCCGTTCCCCTGCGTGATGTTGGCGCGGATGGTCACGCCGTCAAAGGTGATGGTGCAGTTGTCGGCGCGCAGACCGCCGCCGTCGCCGACCGCGTCATTCTCCGCGATCGTGCCGCCGGTGAGGTTCAGCGCCGCAGAGTCTGCATACATACCCGCGCCTGCGTGCTCGGCGGCGTTTTTCTGCACCGTTGTGCCGGTGAAGGTCAGGGTCGCGCCCTGGCTGATGTACACACCGCCGCCGTTATTCGAGGCGCTGTTTTCGCGGATCTCGCCGCCGCTCAGGACTGCCGTACCCTTATCGGCACGCAGACCGCCGCCGTTGCCCTTCGCCGCGCGGTTGCCGGTGATGACGCCGCCGCTCATCGAAACGTCCGCGCCGTACACATACACGCCGCCGCCGTTTTTAGACGCCGTGTTGCCGGACACCGTGCCGCCCTGCATATTCACCTTGCTGCCGCTCTCGCCCAGCACGCCCGCGCCGAGCACCGCCTTGTTGTCGCTGATGCTGCCGCCGGTAATGGTGATGGCTGCCTTGCTCGCAAGGATACCGCCGCCGTTTTCGCCAGCCTTGTTGGCGCTGAACGCCGTGCCGCTGATTTTAACGTCGGATTCCTTGGCATACAGACCGCCGCCGTTCGTCTTGGCGGTGTTGCCGCTGACGGTGCCGCCCGCGAAGGTCAGATCGCCCTTGGAGCTGTAGATCGCGCCGCCGGTCTTGCCGGAGGTGTTATTACGGATCGTGCCGGAGGACAGGAGCGTGGTGGACGCATCCGCCCGCAGCGCGCCGCCTGCGATCTCCGCGCGGCAATTTTCGATCACCGCGCCGTCGATGGTCAGCTTTGTCTCGCCGCTCGTGTAGATGCCGCCGCCTTCTTTTCCGGCTTTATCGCCGTCCAGCGTGCCGCCTGCCAGCGTGACGGTCGAGCCCGCCGCGCGGATGCCGCCGCCGTATTCCTTGGCGATGTTCCCGGCGATCGTGCCGCCGGTAATGGTCATTTCAGAATTGTTCGCATACAGACCCGCGCCGGTGTTTGCGCGGTTATCGAGCACGCTGCCGCCAGTCATCTCCAGCTTTGCGCCAGCCTGCACCAGAATGCCGCCCGCGCGCGCTGCGGAGTTGCCCGTGATCGTGCCGCCTGCGAAGAGCATCGACGAGCTGCCGCTCACGACCACCGCGCCGCCGTTGTTGCGCGCCGCGCAGCCGCTGATCTCGCCGCCGTACATACGGAACGTGCCCGCGCCGATGTACACCGCGCCGCCGTCGCCGTTTTTGCCCTTGCCGTCCTTGACGGCGAGACCGCCTGTCAGCGTACCGCCGTAGAGGTTGAACGTACCGCCGACTGTGCCGCCCTTGGGCTTGCGCACGTCCACGATGCCGCCGCGCAGCGTCTTTTTCGACGCGCCGATGACCCGACCGCCCGCGTTTTCATGGTCGCAGATATTCAGCGTGCCGCCGTTGATGGTGAAAATTCTGCCGCCCGCGCGCGTGATGCTGTGCCCGTTCAGGCAGATGTTCAGCGTCGTGCCCGGCGCAACGGTGATGCCCTTGCCGAGGTCCACGTCCGTTTCGAGGCAGAAGCTGCCCTGTGCCGGGAGCGCGCCGGAATTGGTCCATTCTGTCCAGACGACGTCGCCGCCGTGTTCGGTGCAGCCGACCTCGCCGCAGACGCTGTGCTTATGGTTGCCCGACGCTTCGGGGATCTTCAGCCCCGTGCCGCCGCGCGGACCTGCGATGAACATATCCGCCGTAGTGGACTCCGATCCGCCGCCGTCCGTATTGTCGAACACGTCGGTCGCGCCGAGTTCCGTCTCCGCCGCGCGCGCCGCGTACACACCGCCGCCGTATTCTCCGGCGGTGTTTTCATAGATCTTGCCGCCGTCGAGGATCGCCGTGCAGTTGGACTGGATGAACAGACCGCCGCCGTTTGCCTCGGCGTGGTTGCCGGTGATCTCGCCGCCGTACATTTCAAACGTGCTCTCGCCCACGAGCGCGATCGCGCCGCCGTTGCCGTTTTTGCCGTTTGCGTCCTTCTTCGCGTAGCCGCCGGTCAGAGTGCCGTCGTACAGCCGCAGCGTGCTGCCGCCGCTCACGTCGATCAGACCGCCGCGCGCCGTGTTCTTGTTCACGCCCTGAATTTTGCCCGTGCCCCTGCAGTCACAGATGTTCAGCGTACCGCCGCCGGACACCGCGAACGGACGTCCGCCGTTGCGGCTGACCGTAAAGCCGTTGAGGCAGAGCGTCAGCGTTGCGCCGTTTTTGACGGTCACGGCGCTGCTGAGCGACACATTGCGCGTCAGATAGACCGTGCCCGAGGTCGGGATGCTCGTCGCCGACTTGACCGGCGTCCACGTCAGCTTCTCATGCTCGGTGCAGGAGGGATCGTTGCAGACATTGTGCTCGTGCTTGCCGTAGTCCTTGACGTCCTTCAGGACGATCGTGCTGTCCGCGTCCTTGTACTCAAAGCCCCAGTTCAGGCTGTCGTCGCTTTCAAAGTACGAAACGTCGGAAGAATCCTCCGCGTTCCGTGCGACCACCGTGCCCTCCGCGCCGGGCTTGGTCACGCCGATGCGCGCACCGTTTTCCAGCGCGTCGATATTGGCAGCCGCGCTGCCGGACAGATAGAGGTTGTTGGCGTTCGCACCCTTTTTGTTCTCCACGATCTGCACATCGCCGGAGACCGTCACGGCGATCTCAGAATACACACCGCTGCCGTTGCCGGACGCAGTATTGTTGCGGATCTGACCGCCAGCCAGCACAATCGAGCCGGAGGTGATGCTGATTGCGCCGCCGTTGCCGGTGGCTTCGCAGTTTTCGATCACACCGCCGCGCATTTCAAACGCGCCGCCGCCCGTGACCGCGACCGCACCGCCGTTGCCGGTGGACTTTGTGCCGGTCAGCGTGCCGCCGTAGAGCACGAGCTTGCCGCCCGCACGCACGTCCGCGATCGCGCCGCGCGCGCTGACAACGCCAGATGCCGCGGTGATCGTGCCGGTCGAACTGCGCTCGCCGCAGTCACAGATGTTCAGCGTGCCGTTGACCACAAATACGCGCTCATCCGGTTTCCCGTCCACATGGGTGCGGGTGATGGTGTAGCCGTTCAGGCAGAGGTTGAGCGTGGTATCCTTCGCAATGGTGATGGCATTCGCCAGCTCCACATTCTGCGTCAGGTAGATATTGCCGGACGCCGGTAGGGATGTTGTGGAGGCGTTCGCCGTCCACTCGATCGGTTCTTCTCCATCGCTGACGGGATGTTCATGCTTGTAATCTTCCATATAGAGCTTGCCGTCTGTGTATTTGACGACCTTGCCCTCGATGTCGCTCACAAAGCGCTCGGAAACGTCGCTGTCCGCCGTGCCGAACTGCGTCGGCGCGGTCGTGCTCGCATTGCGCACACGAATGCCGATCTTCGCGCCATCTTCCAGCCCGCTGGCATCGATGATCTTGCCGCTCACCAGTACGAGGTTGTTCGCATCCTCGCCCTTGGTGTTGCCGCTGATCTGCACATCACCCGCAAGTGTCATGCCAACGCCCGCGTAGACGCCGCCGCCATCGTAGGTCGTGCAGGTATTGTTGCGGATCTCGCCGCCCGCGAGCGTGACCTTCGCCGTGGCATTCGCAGCATAAACGCCGCCGCCAGCAACCTCTGCCGAGCAGTTTTCGATCACGCCGCCGTACATTTCAAATGTGCTGTTCGCCGAAACGGAGACACCGCCGCCGTAGCCGTTGCCGCCCTTGGCGTTCTTTTTCACTTCGCCGCCGGTCAGCGTGCCGCTGTAGAGCACGAGCTTGCCGCCGCTCTGCACGATCGCAAGACCGCCCAGCTCCCCGGTGACCGTGCCGTAAATCGTGCCGGTCTCCGCGCGCTCCGCGCAGTCGCAAATCGTGAGCGTGCCGCCGCTCGCGTTGATCGGGCGGTTGTTGCTGCGCGTCAGCTTATAGCCGTTCAGGCAGAGATTGAGCGTTTTGCCCTTCGCGGGCGTGACCGCCGCAGTCAGCGTCGCATTCGCGGTCAGGTAGTAGTTCCCCTCCGTCGGGATCGTGCCCGTGCCGTTCCAAGCCTTCCACTCGCCTACCTGATGGTCAGTATCCGTGCACGCCGCGTCGCCGCAGGTGGGATGGAGGTGCTGATATTTCTTGAGGACGAGCTTACCCTCGGTCTCGCCCTCGGCGGGCGCGACATATGCCGTCACCACGCCGTCGGTGTCCGCCGTGAAGCACTTGGAAAAGTCGATCGCAGAGATTGCAAAGGTCGTCTCCGCGCTCGTGCTGCTGTCCATGCCCGCAACGCTCACGCCCACCTTCGCGGCGGCGCTGAAATCGTCATCCAGCGTAACCGTCACACCGGCAGGCAGATAGACGTTGCCGTTCGTGTTGCCCTGAATGCCCGGCGCGCCGGAGAGCACCAGCTCGCCGCCGTTTTCCACATACACCGCGCCGCTTGCGGACGCGGTGTTGCCCTGGATCACGCCGCCCTTGATGGTGCAGCTTGCGCCGTTTTTTACATAGATCGCCGAACCATTGACCGCTTCGCAGCCGGTGATGCTCACGCCGTCCAGCTCGGCAGAGCCGCCAGCCACATACACAGCGCCGCTGCCGGTTGCTGCCGCCTTGCAGCTTTCAATGCGCCCGCCGATCATATTCAGCGTGCCTTTCTTTACATAAATCGCAGCGCCGTCTCCGTTGCCGTTCTTGTTCTTTGCTGTACTGCCGCCCTTTAGACTGACGCTGTACAGATTGACCTCACCATCCGTTTCAATGGTAAGCAGACCTGCATAACCGCCATGCGCGCTGGTGGCAGTAACCTCGCCGCTCTTATCTGTGCTGCAATCGCAGACGTTCAGCGTACCCTTGCTGTACGCCGCCAGCGGGCGACCCGCGCGGGTGAGCTTATGCCCGTTGAGGCAGAGATTGATCGTTTTGCCGCCGGACACCGTGAGTGCCGCAGAGACCGCCAGATCGTCTGTCAGGTAGTAATTTCCAGCCGTCGGGAGCTTGTTTCCCGCCGCCGCATACGCCTCGTTCAGGGACTTCCACTCGACAGCCGCGTGGTCCTTGCACGCCGCGTCGCCGCAGACCGGGTGATCGGTATGGACCGGGGTCGGCGTTTCGCCGCTGCCCGCTTCGCCCTCGCCCACATCCTGCGCGGCGGGAGCTGCGTTCTGCGGTTCGATCACCACGTCCGCCGCCGAAGCGACCGGCGCGTCCTCCGCCGCGATGACCACGCTGCACATTGACAGCAGCATCGCCAGCACGAGAACCCATGCAAAACACTTTTTCATGCTCATTCCCTCTTTCTCAAGTTTTTTCGATGATCAGGGTCGCGCACTCGGCGCGTTATTTATGTAGGGTCAGTCGGGTGCGATCGGCAGCGTCGCGCCGCCGAAGGGCATGGCGAGCACCGTCGTGTGTTTTCCGTACCGCGCCAGCGCCGCGTTCAGCGCCGTCTGCGCGTCCGGCTGGGGATTCAGGAAAATGCTGCGGACGAACTCATCCGGCAGCTCGCTGACGAGGTCGATCCGCGCGTTTTCCAGCACCATCGCAATGGCGGCGGCCTTGTGCCCGCCAAGCTCAAAGTGCTCGTGTACGCGCTCGATCATGGAATGCGCCGTCGGCGCTTCCTTCAGCCAGCGCTCGAATGTCGCACTGCCCAAGCCCTCGCTGCACGCGCCGATGAGGATGATCGTGCCGCCGGGCTTGACCGCGTGCTTGGCATTATCGAGCGCCTTTTGCACCTGATACAAATTCGCGTCCTTCGGCGCACCGCCCTGCGAAACAAGGACGATGTCCGCGCGCTGCGGGATGGGCTTGCGGTACATCTTGTCGAGATATGCGCAGCCTGCGCGGTGCGCCAAGATCGCGTCGCCCGCCACGGCGTGGACGATGTGCTTATGCTCGTCCAGCACGACGTTCACGATGTAGTCCGCGCCGCAGATGCGCCCCGCTTCCTCAATGTCGGCGCGGATGGGGTTGCCGTCCAACCGACCTGCGCAGGCGCTCTCCTGCACCATCATGCGGTGGTTCGCCTGAATTGCCGCCGGGGTGGAAACGCCCGGCATGATTGCCTTCGCGCCGCCGGAATAGCCCGCGAAATAGTGAAATTCGATATTGCCGGTGCAGATACGGAAGTCCGCCTCCGCGACGCGGCGCGTAATATCGACCGGCGTTCCGGCGCTCGTCGTGCCGAGGTGGATGCAGTCGTCCGGGTCGGAGTCCTCGCAGCGGACGCGCTCAAATACCGCGTCGCCCGCGAGTCTCCGCTTTTCTGCTTCGGTGTGATGCCGGTGTGAGCCGAGCGCGAATACGACGGTCACGTCCTCGTCCCGGCAGCCCGCTGCGGTCAGTTCGTCCAAAATAGCGGGCAAAATCTCATAGCTCGGGACGGGGCGCGAAATATCGCTGGCGATGATGGCGATCTTCTGCCCCGGCGCGATCGATTCCCGCAGCGGCTTTGCGCCGATGGGGTGCGCCAGTGCGTGCCGCACGGCAGCTTCGCCGCCCAGCTCGTGCCGAATTTCATTCGCCGTCAGCACACCGAGCAGATTTTCCTCCGGCAGCTCGACCGTCTGCACGCCCGCGCCGTAGCCAAATTCCAGTCTCATCCCGCGCCGCCCTCGTCGAGGGAGAACAGTTCCGGCTTCAGGAGGTTTATAAAGATGCCGCCGATCACCGGGCGCGCCACAAATGCGCGCAGCCACGGCACAGTCGTGAAGATCAGATCCGGGAACGGCATACGGTCGGGTGTCTGGCTGACCCAGTCCCAAACGGCGTCCGTGACCTGCCGCGTGTACGCGTCGTCATCAAACAGCGCCGCCGACCAGAACTGCCAGTCCATCTTGCTGCATTCGCAGCGGCTGTCCAGCGGGATGCCGTAGCGGTTAAAGTGCGTCTTGTACCACGCCAGCTCCGCATCATACACCCGCTGCGGGAACAATCCCAGCCCCAGCAGCCGATCCCACACCATATTATACTTTAAGCTCCAACTTCCCGGCGCGTCGAACGCCAGCCGGTAGTGGTCGCCATCAAACGCCGCCGCTTCCCACTTTGCCGCGAACTCGTGCGCGGCAGCGTCGTATTTTTCCGCGTTTTCCGTCTCGCCGCACGCGCGCAGCAGCCGCGCATACGCGCCCAGCGCGCAGATGAGCTTGACGGACAGATTGCAGTTATGCGCCAGATGCCCGGCAAAATCGTCGGTGCAGAGCTGATTTTCGGGGTCGTAGCCGCAGCGCAGCAGGTAATTTGCCCACTGGTCGAGCAGCGCGCGGTGGCGCGTAAAATACTCCGTGCTGTGCTCCCGCCAGCACACGGCGGCGACGCACAGCAGCATATTGCCGCATTCCTCCACCGGCATCTGCGAATCGCGCGGATTCGGTCGCCGCAAACGCGCCCGCGGCAGATAGCCGTAAGCCTGTCCGTTGAGCAGTGGATAGCGTCCCGCGTCGTGCGGCGCAAATTCAAACAGCCAGCAGCCCTCGTCCACCATGTTGAAGATCGGCTCTAACATCCCGCGCACGAGCTGCGGCGCATAGAGCAGATACAGCGGCATGGCGGGATAGGTGATGTCCACCGTGCAGGCGCAGCCGTTGGAATAGTTTTCCTTGGAGATAAAGAGCAGCTCCCCGTGCCGGTCCACCAGCTTGTGCCCCGCCACCGACTGCCGGTAGGCAAGCGACAGCAGGTCGGCATATTTGGGCGACACCGCCCGCGCCGCGTTCAGCAGCTTCTCTTCAAAAACACGGACCTTTTCCAGCACCGCCGCCTTTTCGCGCAGCGCGCGGGCGACCATGCCGTCAAACGTCAAGCCGTTTCGCTTCCAGTACGCGGGCAGATTTTCACCCAGCACCTGAACGGCGTAAATATCGTCATACGCCAGCGCCAGCTCGCCGTGCACCGTCCCCTGCGCGTTTGCAAATTCCCTGCGCACGAGGATCGTGGGATGCTCCGCCGAGACTTTGATCGCCTCACCGGCGGCATACGCCGCTTTGCCGGCGGTCTCGTAGTCAGGTCCTTGGCACGGCAGCGGATTGCGCGGCACTTCCTTGCTGGAATAGCGCAGCCGCAGCTCCACCCAGAAGCGCCGCAGGCTCATCGCCTCCATCACATACTCCGGCGCGATCACATGGAAGCTGCCCCATGAAATGCGGTTGTCGTCGCCGCAGCTTTGCAGCATCCGCTCCGGCATTCCCGAAAAGCAGATGGAATACGGCGTGCAGCCGACCGTGACGGTCTGCTCCGGCGTATCCACGCAGAACTCGCCGGAAAAGCCGAACTGGACGTGCACGTCGTGTGCCTTGCCGTCCTTGAGTGTCACGTCGTAGTCAACATACGACAGCGGACGCGCCAGAATGTCTGCCTCATCGAGCAGCAGCGGGCTGGTAAACCGCAGCCGCAGCCGCAAAATTTCATTTTCAAAGCAGTATTCCGTGGTCATCGGACGGATGTCGCACGAGACCTGCGGCAGAATGCGGTAGCGGCTGACGTAGCGCTCGTCGATCGCCGCGACCTTACCGAGAAATTCGTAGATCGTGCCGTCCACCGTGACGATGCCGAACATATACTGCCGCGCGCCGGACCAGTGGCGCGGCACATCGTCCGTCAGCTTATCCGCAAAGCTCCAGACGCTGAACATCGGGTCGTGTGTCACGAGCGGAACGGCCGGGGCGCGAAATTCGGGATGGTTCATATCGTTTCCTTTCTGCGTGCCGTTTTACGGCGCGCGGCGCGCCGTGCGCGGCTTGGGGACGATGTCCTTCGGAATCGGGCAGATATAGCCGGTCTTTCCGACTTTCGCCCGGTGTTCTTCTTTCGCCTGGGCTAAAACCTGCGGACCAGCGATCAGCTCCGCCGCCGTTGCGCCCAGCGCCTTTGCCATGTACAGCATCATCTTATGTGCCAGCGGCTGCTTGCCCTGCGTGGTCTGCTGCCAGGAGTGATTCGGCGTGCCCAGCGCGTGGGTCGCCGCCATGAGCTGCACCGTCGGGCAGATCCAGCTCACGTCGCCCACGTCGGTCGAGCCGTAAGCTGTCAGGGTCTGACCCGTGTAGGGCTCTAAGCCCCGGAAAATCGGATGCAGCTCGTTCGCGTTCGGCATCCCGACCAGTGCCTTGCGGGTCAGCTCCCGGGCGTAGGTCTCGTCCGCCTCGGTGATCTCCGGCAGCGCGATGCGCTGCATCACGTTGTAGGCAAGGTTCTCCAGCGTGTGGTTGAGGATCGTATTGGAGCACGCTTTTGTAAGCGTCGCCGTCATTTTTGTCTGCGTCATCAGCGCCGCGCCGCGCGCGATGTCTGTCACGCGCCCGGCAAGCTCGCGCGCCTGATCGTTCGTGCGGGCGCGGATGAGATACAGCACCTCCGCGTGCGCCTGCACCACGTTCGGGCAGTCGCCGCCGCTGTCGGTCACGGCGTAGTGCACGCGCGCATCCATCGGCATATGCTCGCGCAGGTAATTTGCGCCCACGTTCATCAGCTCCACCGCGTCGAGCGCGCTGCGCCCCAGCTCCGGCTGGATGCTCGCGTGCGCGGCAACGCCGTCAAAATGATAGAGCATCTGGATATTCGCAAGCGACGTTCTGCCGCGGATGCCGGTCTTGGCGTCGGGGTGCCAGCACACCGCCGCGTCCAGAGCGTCAAACACGCCGTCGCGCGCCATAAACGTCTTGCCGGAGCCACCCTCTTCCGCCGGGCAGCCGAAATAGACGACCGTGCCGGAGTGCCCGCTTGTTTGCAAATAGTGCTTCGCGGCGATGGCAGCGCCGAGCGCCGCCGTGCCGAGCAGATTGTGCCCGCAGCCGTGACCATAGCTCTGCCCGTCGGGGCACGGCTCGGTCATGCCTGCCTTCTGCCCCAGCTTTTCCAGCGCGTCAAATTCGCCCAAAATGCCGATGACCGGCTTTCCGCTTCCGTAGCTTGCGGAAAACGCCGTGCGGATACCGGCAAGCCCGCGCGTCACGGTAAAGCCCTCGCGCGCCAGAACTGTGCAAAGCCGCTCCGCCGAGCGGAACTCCAAAAACGCCGGTTCAGCATGATCCCACAGATAATCTGCGGTCTCGATCAGCTCCGCGCTCTTTTCATCAATGATATTTACCCAATCAAGCTCCATGATCTGTCTCTCTTTTCGTGCGATTTCCCGAAACGTCCTGTAATTTAATTTCATTATACCAGTCATTTTTTCGAGAACAATTGCCGAAAAAGTCAAGTATATTGCAAAATCGATCATCGCGTTCTTTACAGCTTCGCACAACTGTGATAGACTGTCAGCGATGTCTCGCCGGAGGTGAAAAATCGATTATGTCAACCAATGCAGCCGCGTCCGTGCGCTTTCTTTCCATGCGCACCTACACGGACAAAACCGTTTCGTGCTCCGTCAGCACGTCCGAGGACCTGACGCTGACGCAGAAGGATCATTATCACAATTTCTATCAGATCTATTACATCACCAAGGGCAGCCTCATGCACAGCGTGAACGGGCATTTCGTCCGCCTGACGCGCGGCGACTGCTTCATCATCCCGCCCGCCGTCACGCACCGCATCGAAATTGACCCCGCCACGTCCGGCTTCTATTCCTTCTCGTTTTACGACACGTTCCTGTTAAAGGACGAGATGCAGCAGAGCATCATCCAGCGCCTGTTCTCCGACCTCACGCCGAACGGCATCCTCGGCAGGCTCACCCTCACGCCGGAGGAGACCATCCGCATGGACGGGCTTATGCGTTTTGCAAAAGAGGAGTTTGACGGCGCGCAGCTCGGCTTTGAGTGCATCCTCTCGGCGATCCTCACGTCCATCCTTGTCCTGCTCGCGCGGGCGTATGAGCGCGAGGAGTGCGATTTCAAGCACAACAACGCCGTGCTCACCAGCATCGAATACATTAAACAGCATTATTCCGAGCCGCTGCTCGCCCGCGACCTTGCAAATCGTGTCTTTCTTTCGGAGGCGACGTTCTACCGCGTTTTCAAGCGTGCGACGGGTCAGTCGTTCAAGAGCTACCTCACCATGGTGCGCATCCGCAGCGCCTGCTCGCTGCTGAAAAAACGTGCCATTCCCATCACGCAGGTCGCCTACCAGTGCGGCTACGGCAATTATTCCTCGTTCTATCGCGCGTTTTATCAGCAGATGCAGATGTCCCCCATTCAGTATTTGCAGGAAACATAAAATGACCGCCTCGGTTCGTAAAAACCGGGGCGGTTTTTTGTTCGCTTACTGCGTCAGCGCGGGGTTCATAAAGTAGACGTTTTTCTCATCCAGCTTCTGCCGCAGCAGCTCCAGCGCCTCACCGAAGCGCTGGAAGTGAACGATCTCGCGTTCGCGCAGGAACTTGATGACGTCGTTCACGTCGGCATCGTCCGACAGCCGCAGGATGTTGTCGTATGTCACTCTCGCCTTCTGCTCGGCGGCGAGATCCTCCGTGAGGTCGCAGATGGGGTCGCCCTTGACGCCGATCGACGCCGCCGACCACGGAAAGCCCGCCGCCGCCGTGGGATACACGCCCGCCGCGTGATCCACAAAATACGCGTCAAACCCAGCCTGCCGGATCTGATCGTCCGTCAGCGTCCGCGTGAGCTGATGCACGATCGTCCCCACCATCTCCAAATGCCCCAGCTCTTCCGTACCGATGTCGGTCAGCAGACCCTTCAGTTCCGGGAAGGGCATGGAATAGCGCTGGCTGAGGTAGCGCAGCGACGCACCGAGCTCGCCGTCAGGACCACCGTATTGTGAAATGATCAGCGACGCCAGGCGCGGGTTCGTGTTTTTGATCCTGACCGGGTATTGCAGCCGTTTTTCATATACAAACATACTCAGCCCTCCTCCCGATAGTCCCACGGCCACGGATCGTTCAGCCAGCTGTAGCTGCCGCCCATAGTCGAGGCGAGCTGCATCAGGCTCACGCCGCTGCGCTGGTACTGCTCCACGGCTTCCTCATACAGCTCTGCGTACTGGTTGTAGAGCGCGACGGCTTCGGTGTCGCTTGCGTGCGTGTCGAGATACAGCCCCAGCTCGTTGATGGCAAAGCCGAGCGCCTGAAGCTGCCGCGCCGCGCTGAGGTCAGTGAATGCCTCGTTCTGCATTTTGAGATACGGCAGATCCAGCCCCTCAAACAGCGTCCCGCGCGCCAGCGCGAGATCGAGCGCGTATTTGTTCGCACCCGTCTGCTGGAATGGGACGAACGGAACGGCGAGCGGCGCACAGCTCGGCAGCTTGCCGTCGTGGTCGGCGCAGACATAGAGCGTGTCGGGCGTCTGCGCGGCAGACGCTGCCGCGTCTGCCTGCACCGCCGCGCGCGCGGGCGCATTCTGCGTGCAATGATTCAAAACAAAAACTCCCTCCGAATGATGTATCGGGCGGCACGCCGCCCATTCACACTGTATGCAGGGAGTTGTCGAGAGGTGTAAGAAAACAGACGATGCCGGTGCATCGTCTGTTTTCTTACACCTTTATTTCGTCGCCGCAATACAAAAGCTGCGTCGTCGGCAGTTCTCTGCCATAGCGCGACCAGTCGCGCTCGCATTTGCGGCGGATGCCGCTGGGGTCTGGCGTGTCGGTGGGGATGTGATAGATGAAATTGCGCCGCGCACAGGTATTCAGCAGCTCGCGCGTCTCCGGGTGCGCGAGCACCTGACTGTTCCAGAACGCCGCGTCCACCGTGCGCCCCGCGAGCAGTGCGCGGTGCAGCGCCGCGTCCGGCACGCTGTCCGCCGTAACGTAGACCATCCTTCCCCCGCCGCGCACGAGCAGCGACCAATGCGGCAGCATCAGCTTCGGCGGCACGGGGACGTGCGGCGTCTGCGCGTACTCGATCGTAAACGCCCCCGCCGCAAACACGCCGTGCTCGCCCTCCGGCAGCAGCACCGGCACATCCGGGCGCGCCGCACGCAGGCGCTCTACCGCCTCTGCGTCATAGTGATCGGCGTGACGGTGCGTAAAGCAAACGCCCGCAAGATGGTCATACGGCGGCTGCGCCGCCAGCAGCTTTTGAGCCTCCTGCGGCGGAAACTGCCCAAAAGGCGGCAGCTTTCCGTTCGGCGCGTCGATCAGCAGCGCCGCGCCGCCTGCTTCGATCAGCAGCCCGCAATTGCAGACAAGTGTGATCTTCATTGCAGCATCTCCAGAAATTCCTGCTCCGAGAGCACGGGCACGCCCAGCTCATTTGCCTTTTTGAGCTTGCTGCCCGCGTTCTCGCCCGCCACGACGAAGCTCGTCTTTTTCGACACCGACGAGGCAGCCTTGCCGCCGCACTGCTCGATCTTTTCCGTCGCCTCCTCACGCGTGAACAGGCTCAGCGCGCCTGTCAGCACGAACGTCAGCCCCGCAAAGCGGCGGTCCGTCACCTGCTGCTGCGCCGTAAAGTTCACACCCGCCGCGCGCAGGCGCTCGATGAGGTCGCGCGACTGTGGGCTGGAAAACCAGTCGCGGATGCTCTTTGCCGTGATCGCGCCCACATCCGGCACAGCCGTCAGCTCCTCCTCGCTCGCGTTCATGATCGCGTCCAGCGAGCCGAACGCCGCCGCCAGCGTTTTCGCTGCCTTTGTGCCGACCTGCCGGATGCCAAACGCACACAACAGGCGCGAAAGGTCGTTCTGCTTGCTCGCCTCGATGGAGTTTTTGAGATTTTCCGCCGACTTTTTGCCCTGCCCGGGCAGCTCGGCGATGGCGTCGTAGTCAAGCTGGTAGAGGTCAGCGGGGTTCGTGAGCATCTTGTGCTCGATGAGCGTTTCCACGATGGCGCTGCCCAGCCCGTCAATATCCATCGCCTCACGCGAGACGAAATGCGCCAGATTCCGCGCGAGCTGCGCGGGGCATTCTGCGCCGGTGCAGCGCAGCGCCGCGCCGTCCTCATCGCGCACGACCGGCGCGCCGCACACGGGGCACGTCTGCGGCAGATGGTATGGCACAGTCCCCGCCGGACGCTTGTCCAGCTCGACCTCGAGAATTTCGGGGATGATCTCCCCTGCCTTGCGGATCTTGACCGTATCGCCGACGCGGATGTCCTTGTCGGTGATGAAATCCTGATTGTGGAGCGTCGCGTTCGTCACCGTCGTGCCCGCGAGATACACCGGCGCGACGACCGCCTTGGGCGTAAGCACGCCGGTCCTACCGACCTGCACCACAATATCCTGCACGACCGTCTCCTTGATCTCGGGCGGATACTTGAACGCCGCCGCCCAGCGCGGGAATTTCGCCGTGCTGCCAAGGCGCATGCGCCCGGCGAGGCTGTTGAGCTTCATCACCGCGCCGTCAATATCATACGCGAGGTCATAGCGCCCGTCGCCGATCGCCCGCACCGCGCGCACAACGTCGTCCGCCGTTTTGCAAAGCGTGTAAGGGATGACCTTAAAGCGCAGCTCGCGCAGATAGTCCAGCGTCTGCGTGTGCGTTTCAAATTCCACGCCGTCCGCAAGCTGCAAATTGAACACCAGAATATCCAGCCCGCGCGCGGCGGCGATCTTCGGATCGAGCTGCCGCAGCGACCCGGCAGCGGCGTTGCGCGGATTGGCAAACAGGGGTTTTCCCGCCTGTTCGCGCGCGTCGTTGAGCTGATGAAAGCGCGCACGGGGCATGAACACCTCGCCGCGCACGATGAGCCGCGCGGGCGCATTTTCCAGCCGCATCGGGATGGACGGGATGGTCTTGAGATTTTCCGTCACATCCTCGCCCACCAGCCCATCGCCGCGCGTTGCGCCGCGCACGAACTGCCCGTTTTCATATTCCAGCGCCACGGAAAGCCCATCGACCTTCGGCTCGACCGACCACACCGCATCCGTCTCCGCCTCCGCAACGTGCTGCGCAAACTCCCGCAGCTCATCAAAGGAAAACACGTCCTGCAAGCTCTCCAGCGGCACGGCGTGGCGCACCTTCTGAAATTCGCTGATCGCCTCGCCGCCCACGCGGCGCGTGGGGCTCAGGGGCGAGGCATATTCCGGGTGCGCCTGCTCCAGCTCCTCCAGCTCCCGCAGCATACGGTCATATTCAAAGTCCGGGATGGTGGGGTTATCGAGCACATAATAGGCGTAATTGTGCCCCTCCAGCTCGCGCGCGAGCTGCTCCATGCGTGCTTTTACATCCATCGTTGTACCTCTTTTGTGTTCATTCAAGGTTTACATAACTATTTGGTACTGTGCCGACCACGACCGTTTCCGCAACGATCACGTCCGAGTCCGCCGTCACCTGCTGCGTTCCGGCGGGCGAGAGCACCGTGAGCGTCACGCTCACGTTCAGCCGCACGCGCTGCATGGTCTGGTTGATGCCGGCAGCCTCAAAGGTCGTAAAAAACGCCGCGTCTGACGAGCTGAGCGCCACCACGCGCACCGGCAGGCACACGCCGCGCCCGGCGAAATAGTCCGGCAGCAGGATGCTGCCGAGCGGCACGCCCAGCTCCTGCGCGCAAAGCTCCGGCATTTCATTGCCGAGCAGCTCCATGATCTCGCTTTTCAGGCAGTTGAGCTCCGCCGTATTCGTGCGCACGGCGGTGATGTTGCCGTTTACGTCCTTTTCCAGATACGTCATATGTGAAAAGTCGATCCGCCCGCTGCGAAGCTCCGCGTTGATCGCGTCCACCAGCCAGTCGGACGCCGCGTTCACAACGCGCACGCGCGCCGCCTCGCGCACATAGGGCGTGTAGCGGAAGTAGATCACAAACGCCAGGATCAGCAGCAGCGGCAGCACAATGAGAAGCGCGCGCCGCCGGGCTCTTCGTCTGCGGTTCATGCCGTCCCCTCCCCCTGCCATCGTATGCGGGGCGGAGGGGGTATATCATAGCTTTTTCATGTGTACGCCCGCGGTGTTCGCCATCAGGCGCTTCGTGCCCACGCCGTCAAACGCCACCTCCAGCAGCGCGTCGCCGCCCATGGGCAGGACTGTCAGCACCATGCCGCGCCCAAATGCCTTGTGCATCACCATGTCGCCCTTCGAGAACGGGCACGCGGCGGGCTTGGCGCCGCGCGGCGTGGTGAGGACAGAGTGGTCGCGCGCGGGGCGCGGCGTGTAGCTCTGGTCAAAATAGCGCGTGTCATCGCCATAGAGCGACGGGCGCGGGCGCTCATACGAGCCGGTGCGCCGCTCGGCGGGCATCCCCCCGGCGCTGCGGCGCTCCACGCAATCGGGCGGCAGCTCGTCGAGAAAGCGCGACGGCAGGTTCACGCTCGTGCGTCCGTAGAGCATACGCTGCCGCGCGTGGCACAGGCACAGCGTCCTTTTCGCCCGCGTGATGGCGACGTAGCACAGCCGCCGCTCCTCCTCCAGCTCGTCCGGCTCGCCAAGGCAGCGCGTGCCGGGGAACAAGCCTTCTTCCATGCCGACAAGGAATACATTTTCAAATTCCAGACCCTTCGCGCTGTGCATCGTCATCATCACAACGGCGTCCGCGTCGGCGTCATACTGCTCGATGTCGGTATACAGCGCGATCTGCTCCAAAAACTCCGCCAGCGTGGGCTCTTCCACGCTCTCGGCGTACTGCACGATGGTGGATTTCAGCTCTCGGACGTTCTCCGCCCGCGTGCGCGATTCCACATCGTCCTTTGCCTCCAGCATGGAGACATAGCCCGTGCGGAGCATGACCTCTTCATAAAAATCCGGCAGGCTCAGCGTGTTCAGCAGCTCCGCGCATTCCTCGATGAGCGCGCAGAACGCTGCGAGCTTCGCCCCTGCCTTCTCTAAACTCGGATAGTCCTTGACGTGCGACAGCACATCATACAGCGGCAGCCCAGCCGCCGCTGCCTGCCGGTCCGCCATTTCCAGCGTTTTCGCGCCGATGCCGCGCGGCGGGTTATTGACAATGCGGCGCAGGCGCAGATCGTCGGCGCGGTTGTTGATGACGCACAGATACGCCAGCATATCCTTGACCTCCGCGCGGTCAAAGAAGCGCGTGCCGCCGATGATGCGGTACGGGATGCCGCTGCGCTTGAAGGCATTTTCCACGGCGTTTGACTGCGCGTTCGTGCGGTAGAGCACGGCGTAGTTGCGGAAATTCTGCCCGCGCGAAGAAGAGATAATGCTGCTGGCGACGTAATTTGCCTCATCCGTCTCGCTCAGGGCTTCATACACGCGAATTTTGTCGCCCGCGGCATTTTTTGTCCAGAGATTTTTGCCCTTTCGCCCGCGGTTGTGGGCGATCACGGCGTTGGCAGCGTTCAGGATCGACTGCGTGGAGCGGTAATTCTGCTCCAGCCGGATGACCTGCGCGCCTTTATATTGCTGCTCGAAGGAGAGGATATTCTCGATCGTCGCGCCGCGGAATTTGTAGATGGACTGGTCGTCGTCGCCCACGACGCAGATGTTCTCATACCCGCCCGCCAGCAGCGACGAGAGCTGGTATTGCAGCATATTCGTGTCCTGATACTCGTCGATGAGCACGTAGCGGAACTTGCGCTGATAATACGCGCGCACGTCCTCGAACTGCTCCAAGAGCTCCACGGTCTTGAGGATAATGTCGTCAAAATCCAGCGCGTTCGCGTCCAGCAGGCGGCGCTGATACTCCTCGTAGATCTGCGCCGTGCGCTCGATGCGCCAGTCGCCGGAAAAGGCGGCGGTCTTTTCAAATTCCTCCGGGCTCTGGCGCTTGTCCTTCGCCTTGCCGATGAGCGAGAGCACCAGACGCGGCGGGAACGCCTTTTCATCCAGACTCAGGTCGCGCACGATGTCCTTGACCACACGCTCGGAATCGCTTGTGTCGTAGATGGTGAATCTGCCCGTGTAGCCGCCAAGCCGATCAATATCGCGCCGCAGGATGCGGCAGCACGCGGAGTGGAACGTCATCGCCCACACATCCAGCGCCTCGTCGCCCAGCATTGCCTGCAAGCGATCCTTCAGCTCGTTCGCCGCCTTGTTCGTAAACGTGATGGCGATGATGCTCCACGGCGCGGCAGGGCGCAGCGCGCACAGCGCGTGCGCGCGGGGCATATCCTCCGCACGCTGCGTGCGCAGGTACGATTCCAGAAACTCCACGTCCTGCTCCGTCACATAGTCCGGCACTTCGTTCGAGTCCGACGCGCAGCCGAAGTCGATGAGGTTCGCGATGCGGTGGATGAGCACGGTCGTTTTGCCGCTGCCCGCGCCGGCAAGCAAAAGCAGCGGTCCTTCCGTCGTCAGGACCGCTTTTTGCTGCATATCATTCAGTTTTGAAAACCGCGCGGCGATGATCGCCCGCCGCACGGTCAGAAATCGCTGTTCATAGCTAATATCCATGTGTTCACCTGTGCCTCTATAGATACCGCTATTTTAATACATCCGGCGATTTTTGTCGATACTTAAATGTAATTTCTCAGATTCGCCAGCGCCTTTTTCTCGATGCGGCTGACCTGCACCTGCGATACGCCGATGATCTTTGCCACCCGCTCCTGCGTCAGGGCGTGGAAATACCGCAGGTCGATCACCAGCCGTTCCCGCCCGGAGAGCTGCGCAAGCGCCGCGCGCAGCGACAGCGACTCCACGATGCGCTCCTCCATGCCGTCGGTACACAGCACATCCTCGAGTGAAAAGCCCTCCTCGCCCGTCTGGCGCTGGATGGATTCGGCGCTCGCTGTCGCCGTCTCCGCCGACGCGATCTCCTCCGGCGTCAGCCCCAGCTCCGCCGCCAGTTCCGAAACGCCCGGCTCGCGCCCGAGCCGCGCCGTGAGCCGCTGGCGTGCCATTTTGATGCCCGCCGCGCGTTCTTTAATGCTGCGGCTGACCTTCACGCTGCCGTCGTCGCGCAGAAAGCGGCGGATCTCGCCCGCGATCTTCGGCACGGCGTAGGTGGAAAACTGCGTGCCGTAGGCGGCGTCAAACCCGGCGATTGCCTTGAGAAAGCCGACGCAGCCGAGCTGGTAGAGATCGTCCGGGTCAATGCCGCGCCCGAAATACCGCCGCGCGACCGACCAGATGAGCCCGGAATTATCCACCACGAGCTGTTCGGTCGCCGCACGGTCGCCCGCCTGACTTCTCTGGATAAGCTCCTCCTGCGGCGCGCTCAATCCGCCTGCCCCCGCCGGACGATCTTTCGCTTCATATGTACGCTCGTGCCCTTGCCGGGGCGCGAGGTCACGCGCAGGCTCGTCATAAAGCTCTCCATGATCGTAAAGCCCATGCCGCTGCGCTCCTCGCCGCCGGTGGTGAACATGGGCCTTCGCGCTTCGGCGACGTCCGCGATGCCGCAGCCCTTGTCCTTCACCACGATGTCCAGCACATTGTCCGGCAGCACGCGGCAGCGGACGGTGATTGGTCCGATGGTGTCGCGGTAGGCGTGGACGATGCAGTTCGTCACCGCCTCGGACACGGCGGTCTTAATATCGCCCAGCTCGTCGAGCGTGGGGTCGAGCTGCGCGGCAAAGCACGCTACGACCGCGCGCGCCAGCGCCTCATTTGCCGACCGGCTGGGAAACTCCACGCTCATGCTGTTTTCAGGCTTCATACGGAAACGCTCCTCTCTTCAATTTCCACGATCTGCTCCATGCCGGACGCGCGCAGCACCTTCATCGGCTGCGGCGGCACGTCCCGCAGCACCAGCCGCCCACTCAGCTCGCGCATTTTGCGCAGCGCCGAGATGACGATGGCAATGCCGCTGGAATCCATAAACGTGACCTCGCGGAAGTCCAGCACGCACGCAAGCGGCAGATAGAGGTCGATCTTGTTGCTCACCACCCGCAGAATGTCGCGTGCGGAGTGGTGGTCGATCTCGCCGCGCAGCGCGATGGTGAGCTGCTTTTCCTGCAAAAAACTGGTCAGATTCATCGGTACATCCTCCCGGAAACAAAAAATGGACACGCACACCGCTGTGTGCGTGTCCAGTATAGTTTTTCTGCCGCGATTTTCCCGTCGAACGGGCGCGGGATTTATTTTTTCAGGCGCTTTTCGCTGCCCTCGAGCTGCTCGAGCAGCGCCTTTGCCTTGGCGAGCTTGTCGCGCTGATCGTTTACGACCTTTTCCGGCGCGCGGGAGACGAAGCTCTCATTGGAGAGCTTACCCTCAAACATGGCGATCTGCTTCAGGCAGTTCTCCTTTTCCTTGGCAATGCGCGCCAGCTCCTTTTCGGTGTCGATGAGCTGATCGAGCGGGATATAGAGCTTCGCGTCCGCCGTGACGACGCAGAGCATATCCTCGTGCCCCTTGGGGTCTTCGTCGCACAGGACGACCTGATCGGCATAGGCAAGGCGGCGGATAAAGCCCTCGCCCTGTCGGAAATAGTCGTTATGCGCCGACACGACGTACAGCGCCGCCTTGCGCGACGGCGGCACGTTCATCTCCGCACGGCGGGCGCGGATCGCCGAGATCGCGTTTTTCACCATTTCCAGCGCGTCCGCCTCCGCGGCAAAGTCCAGCGCCGCATTCGGCGTGGGCCATTCGGCGCGGATGAGGAAATCGCCCTCATGCGGGATCGCCTGCCAAATTTCTTCGGTGATGAACGGCATGAACGGATGCAGCAGCCGCAGAAGCTGATCGAGCACATACACGAGCACCTGCTGCGCGATGCGCTTGCTCTCATCGTCCGCGTCATACAGCCGCGCCTTCGTCAGCTCGATATACCAGTCGCAGTAGGTGTCCCAGATAAAGTCGTACACCTTGGCGGAAGCAACGCCCAGCTCGTAGGCGTCCATATTCTCCGTGACCTCGCGGATGAGCGTATTGAGCTTGGACAGCACCCACTTATCCTCCAGCTCCAGCTTCGAAACGTCTGGCAGACCCGGCTCGTCCACGCTCAGGTTCATGAGCACATAGCGGCTGGCGTTCCAGATCTTGTTGGCAAAGTTGCGCATCGCCTCGCACTTTTCCACATAAAAGCGCATATCGTTGCCGGGCGAGTTGCCGGTAATGAGGTTAAAGCGCAGCGCGTCCGCGCCGTAGGTGTCCGCCATCTCCAGCGGGTCGATGCCGTTGCCGAGCGATTTGGACATCTTGCGTCCCTTATCGTCGCGCACCAGACCGTGGATGAACACCGTCTTGAACGGCTCTTTCTTCATCTGCTCCATGCCGGAGAAGATCATGCGCGCCACCCAGAAGAAAATGATGTCATAGCCCGTGACCATATCGGTCGTGGGATACCAGTACTTGAGGTCGGCGGAGTCAAGGTCTGGCCAGCCGAGCGTGGAGAACGGCCACAGCGCAGACGAGAACCAGGTGTCCAGCACGTCCTCGTCGCGCGTGAGCTTCGTGCTGCCGCACTGCTCGCACTTTACCGGGTCGTCGCGGGAGACGTTGATGTGCCCGCAGTCGGCGCAGTACCACGCCGGGATCTGATGACCCCACCAGAGCTGGCGGGAAATGCACCAGTCATGCACATTTTCCATCCAGTTGTTATAGATCTTCGTAAAGCGATCCGGCACAAAGCGCACGCCGCCGTCCTTCACGATGCGCAGCGCTTCCTTGGCAAGCGGCTCCATCTTCACGAACCACTGCGCGGAGATGAGCGGCTCGACGTCATTGTGGCAGCGATAGCAGGTGCCCACGTTGTGGCTGTACGGCTCGGTCTTGATGAGGTAGCCCTGTTCTTCGAGGTCCTTCACGATCGCCTTGCGGCACTCGTAGCGGTCCATGCCGTTATACTTGCCGCCGTTTTCGTTGATCCTGCCGTCGTCGGCGATGACGCGGATGATCTCAAGGTTATGACGCAGACCGACCTCAAAGTCGTTGGGGTCGTGCGCCGGGGTCATTTTGACCGCGCCTGTGCCGAAGCCGATCTCGCAGTATTCATCGCCGATGATGGGAATCTCGCGGTTCATGATCGGCAGGATGCAGGTCTTGCCGATGAGGTGCTTAAACTTCTCGTCCTCCGGGTTCACGGCGACGCCGGTATCGCCCATCATCGTCTCCGGGCGGGTGGTGGCGACCACGATGTCGCCGCTGCCGTCGGTAAGTGGATAGCGGATATACCACAGATGACCGGGCTTGTCCACATACTCGACCTCGGCGTCGGAGAGCGCCGTGATGCAGTGCGGACACCAGTTGATGATGCGGCTGCCCTTGTAGATGAGTCCCTTGTCATACAGCTCGCAGAACGTCTCGCGCACGGCTTTGGAGCAGCCGTCGTCCATCGTAAAGCGGCTGCGCGACCAGTCACACGACACGCCCAGCTTTTTCTGCTGCTGCACAATGCGGCTGCCGTACTTCTCCTTCCACGCCCACACGCGCTCGAGGAATTTCTCACGTCCGAGGTCGTAGCGCGTCAAGCCCTCATTCTTGCGCAGCTCTTCCTCAACCTTGATCTGCGTGGCGATGCCCGCGTGATCCGTGCCCGGCAGCCACAGGGCGCTGTAGCCCTGCATCCGGCGGTAGCGCGTCAGGATGTCCTGAAGCGTGGAGTCCAGCGCGTGCCCCATGTGGAGCTGCCCCGTCACGTTGGGAGGCGGCATGACGATGCAGTACGGCTTCTTGTCGGGATCGGGCGTTGCCTTAAAGCAGTCGTTCTCCATCCACAGCTCGTAGATCTGCCCCTCGACCTGTTTGGGGTCATACTGTTTGGGTAATTCTTTTCTCATGGTATATCTCCTAAAGTTGATGATTTACACTAATTCAGCGGATAACGGCTGCGCGTGGGACAGGAAAAAATCCTTAAATTCCTCCGGCGTGCCGAGCACCAGATCCTGCTTTTGCAGAACGGTCGCCGCGCCGCTGTGCGTCAGCACAAACAGCCGCGGCGTTTCCACAAACGCTTCCATGGTGTCGTAGTCATAGTCCCTGCCGCCGAGATTCGACTGGATGCGCATCTTGTCCTCTGTAAAGCGGATGGTCGGCTTCTGCGAAAAATCCGCCGCGCGCAGGCTCGTCAGGTGCTGGTGCGCTGCCTTGGCATAGCGTGTGATGGAGCTGCCTGTCGTCACAAGCGGCAGCACGCGCGAGACCGCCAGCAGCGCGCAAACGCCGCCGATGGCGATCATCCGCCGGTCGCGCGGCTCGGTAAAGCCAAAAATGAGCAGCGCCGCCGCCGCGAGGAACAGCACCGCCGTCATCCCGTAGCCGATGATGCGCCGCCGCTGCAATTCCCTCTGCTCAGGTCCTGACGCGGCAAAGCTCTGCATCTGGTCGGTCAGTCTCCAGAGCCTGGGGTTGCGCTTGCGCGCGAGCATCTCCGTGCGTGCCTGTAGGGCTTTTGCAAGCTCGCCCTCCAAGTCCATGGCGTAGCCGCCGGGGGCAAATACAAATTCAGTTTGCATAGGTTTGCTCCTTCTCTTTATTTCCGGCAGCCGCGCTGCCTGCAAAAAACGCCCTGAACTGCGTTTAGTTCAGGGCGAAGTCTTGCTCCGTGGTACCACCTGAGTTCCCGAAAACGGGCGCTCTTTGCTCTGTAACGGGCGCACCCGGCGGGGCTTACTGCATTTCAGCCCGCAGCTCTGAGGCGACGTTCGGACTGTCTCCCGAAAGGCTTGCACCAAACGCCTTCTCTCTGCACGGGATCACAGTCGTACTCTTCCTCTTCCTTGCCTGTGGCGGTATGGGAGGGCGCGCTTAGACGTCCTCGATGATGGGCGACGGCTTTGCCGCCTGCGGGTTCACCAGCGCGCGGAACTTGGCGCGCGACTCGCGCAGGTCGGACAGCGACTGCGCAATGGAATCCTCCGTGCGCTTCATCGCGTCGTCCACATAGTCGTTCGTGACCTGACGCAGCTCCTTGATCTTCTGCTGCGCGGCGCGGATCATATCGTTGGCCTCCTGCTCCGCCTGCCGGTAAATCTCCTCGCGGGAGACCATCTGCTTGGCGCGCTGCTCTGCCTGCTTGAGGATATTTTCCGCCTCGCGCTTGGCGTTGGTGATGACCTCGTTGCGCGATTCCACGATGGTCTTTGCCTGCTTCAGCTCGCCCGGGAGCTGGTTGCTGATCTCATCAAGCAGATCGAGCACCTTGTCGCGCTCGACCACGCATTTTTCCGCACCCAGCGGCAGACTCCACGCGTCCTGCACCATTTCATACAGGGTGGTAATGATCTCCTCTACTCCGTTTGCCATAGTTGTTGCTCCTCCTTAGTTCAGCTCCGCCAGGCGGGAGCGAAAATCGTCAATGATCTGTTCGGGCAGAAATTCCCGCAGGTCCGCGCCGTAGTGCCCCATCTCCTTGACAATACTGGAGCTGAGGTACATAAACTGATGCTCCGCCGTCAAAAACATGGTGTCAAGCCCCGGATTGAGCTTGCGGTTGATGAGCGCCATCTGAAACTCGCGCTCAAAGTCCGACATCGCGCGCAGCCCCTTGACGATCACGCCGCAGTTCCGTTCGCGCGCAAAATCCGCCAGCAGCCGGTCGGAGTGCGCGATCTCCACGTTGGGAATGTCCGCCGTGACGCGCCGCAGCAGCTCCACACGCTCCTGCGCCGTAAACATCGGGCGCTTGTCGGCGTTGACCATCACGCAGACGATGAGCTTATCAAAGCTCTTTGCCGCGCGCTGAATGATATTCAGATGCCCGTTCGTGACCGGGTCAAAGCTGCCGGGATAGATCGCCGTGTTCATAATGCCTCCGCTCCCGTGCTCTCTTTTCGGTAAAGCGACACTGCCGTTTTGCCGTACCGATACGTTTTTGTAAGCGTCAGCGCGCCGAATCGGCTTGAGAGCTGCTTTTCGATCGGTCTTTCGCAGATTATTATACCACGATGCGATAAAATGTCAATTTCCGATATGCGATTTAATGCATTTTCCAGAAAAACCTCCGCGTAGGGCGGGTCGAGGAAGATGAGGTCGAACTGCTCCCGGCAGGACGCCAGATACGCCATGTAGTCCATCCGCACGACCTGCGCGCGCGTCTCCAGCCGCGTTTTGGCAAGATTTTCGCGCACCACGTCCAGCGCCTCGCGGCGGCAGTCCACGAACACCGCCCGCGCAGCGCCGCGGCTGAGCGCCTCGATGCCGAGCTGCCCCGACCCCGCAAACAGGTCGAGTGCCCGCGCGCCGGGAACGTCAAACTGGATGGCGGAAAACAGCCCCTCCTTGACCTGGTCGAGCGTCGGGCGCGTTTCCAGCCCCTTGGGCGCTTTGAGCGGCGTGCTGCGCGCCGCGCCGGTGATGACTCTCATGGCTGCGTCTCCTCCTTGTGATAATACTGCCAGACAGCTTCCGCCGCGCTCTGCGGCACGACCTGCGCCAGCTCTGCCACGCTCGCCGCACGGATCGCGGTAACAGACTTAAAGTGCCGCAGCAGATCCTGCCGCCGCTTCGGTCCGATGCCCGCGATCGTCTCCAGCGCCGACGCGCGCACATGGCGGCTGCGCAGCAGCCGGTGATAGGTGATGGCGAAGCGGTGCGTCTCCTCCTGAATGCGCCCGATGAGCGCAAACACCGCCGGCTGCGCCGTCAGGCTCAGCTCCGCGCCGTCGGGCGTGATGAGCGCGCGCGTGCGGTGGCGGTTATCCTTGACCATGCCGAAGATCGGCAGCGACAGCCCCATCGCCGCCAGCTCCTCGCGCACGCACTGGGCGTGCTCCTGACCGCCGTCGATGAGCAGCGCGTCCGGCGCGGCATCAAAGCCCGCGTCGCCCGCCTGATAGTGCGCAAAGCGGCGGTGCAGCGTCTGGCGCATGGACGCGTAGTCGTCCTGATCCGTCAGTCCTTCGATCTTGAAGTGCTTATAGTCCTTTTTACTCGGTTTTCCGTCCACAAACACCACCATCGACGAGACGATGTCCGTCCCGGCGGTGTTGGAAATGTCGTAGCTTTCGAGCCGGTGCGGCGGCTCGGGCAGGTGCATCATCGCGCCGAGCTGCGCAAGCGTCCCGTTCAGGCGCTCGGCGCGCGTGGTCACGCGCTCGGCTTCCTCGCGGGCATTTTTCTGCGCCAGCTCCATCATGCGCACACCGTCGCCGCGCTGCGGCACGCGGATGTGCACCTTTTTGTGGAGCTGCTGAAAAAGAAGCTGCTCAAACAGCTCCGCGTCGTCCATCGAAAACGGCAGCAGAATTTGCTTCGGCGCAGCGCCGCGCACGAGATAATACTGCTTGACGAGCGACGAGAGCGCCTCCTGCCGGTCGTCCGCTGGCGGGAACAGCTCATAGTCCTTGTCAAGCAAACTGCCGTCCACATAGTGCAGCACCGCAAGGCACGCCCGCGCCTCGCTCTGATAATAGCCGATCACGTCGGTATTTGCCATCGTCCCCGCCGTGACGAGCTGCTTCTGGCTGAGCGACTGCACGGCGCGGATGCGGTCGCGCAGGACGGCGGCGCGCTCAAATTCCAGCCGCTCGGCGGCGTCCTCCATCTGGCACTGAAGCTCGGCGGTCAGCTCGCCGTATTTGCCGTCGAGCATCATCACCGCCTGCTCCATCCGCGCGCGGTACTCCTGCGCGGAGCGTGAGGGCTGACACCAGCCGTCGCAGTTGTTCATATGAAAATTCAAACACGGGCGATCTTTGCCAATATCGCGCGGAAATTTTTTGCCGCAGCCGGGCAGCTTCAGGCACAGCCGCAGCGTATCGATCACGTTCTGCGTGACCGAGCGCCCGCCATACGGTCCAAAATACCGCGCGCCGTCGTCCTGCACGCGGCTGACCAGCTCCATCACCGGGTATTCTTCCCGCGGATCGACGCGAAGATACGGATAGCCCTTGTCGTCCTTGAGCAGGATGTTGTATTTGGGCATATGGCGCTTGATGAGCGAGCATTCGAGCACCAGCGCCTCAAATTCCGACGCTGCCACAATGACGTCAAAATGGTCGATCTGGCTGACCATTTTGCGCGTTTTGGGCGTGTGCGCGCTGGAATCCTGAAAATACTGGCTGACGCGGTTTTTGAGCTTTTTTGCCTTGCCGACGTAGATGATCTGCCCGGACTTGTCCTGCATCAGGTACACGCCCGGCTCATACGGCAGCGAGAGCGCCTTGTCCTTGAGTTCTTCAAAAGTCATGGTGTTAAAAAGCCGCCTCAAAAACCCACGTTTTTGAGGCGGCATTCCTTCGGTGGTTTAGAAAATTTCTTTTACGAGCATTTCTGTCAGCGCATTGACGGCTTCTTCCTCATCAGGACCTTCCGCAAGGATGCTCACGCGCGTACCCTTTGTGATGCCCATGGACAAAACGCCGAGCAGGCTCTTCGCATTGATCTTGCGGTCCTCGACCTCGATCCAGATGCTGGACTTGAACTCATTCGCCTTCTGGATGAAGTAGGTCGCCTGACGATTGTAGAGCCCTGACTCGCACTTGACAATGGATTGCTGCATATACATAGTTGCCACTCCTTAAAATTTGCTCTTTCTAGCAGGTTTTTTCGTGTGCATTCTTACTTACAATATTAGCAAAAAATCCGCAAAAGTCAATACTTATTTGAACTCGGCAATCGTCACGCCGGTCTCGCCCTCGCCGTAAACACCGAGGCGGAAGGACTTGACGTATTTGCAGCGGCGCAGCTCGTCGTGTACCGCCGCGCGCAGCACGCCCGTGCCCTTGCCGTGGATGATACGCACGGACGGAAGATTGGCAAGGTACGCGCTGTCGAGGAACTGGTCGAGCACCGGCATCGCCTCGTCCGCCGCCATGCCGCGGATGTCCAGCTCCGGCGAGGCGGCGGCTTTGAGCTCACGCGCCTTGTGCTCGATGATCTTTTTCGCGTTCCCCTGCGGCTGATCTTCCAGCAGCGCGACCTCGTCGGGCTTTGCCGTGAGCTTCATGATGCCCGCCTGCAATTCGAGAGTTCCGTCTTTTGTGACGTTCAGCACCGTCGCCCTTGAGCCGAATTTCAGCAGCTCCACCGTGTCGCCCGCGCGGATGGCGCGCGTGGCGGCGGGGCGCTTTTTCTGCTGCGGCTTGTCGGCGAGCTTTTCCTCCGCCTCGTTGAGCGTGCGGCGCAGCGCCGCCTGCCGCTCGTTGGAGTTCTGCACGTCCGCGCTGTCCTTCATCTGGCGGCGGAGCTGCTTGAGCTCCTCCTGCACGGCGTTCGCCGTGCGGCGCGCGTCGTCGATGATGTACTGCGCCTCGCGCTTTGCCGCCTGCACGGCTTTGTCGCGCTCGCGCTTGATCTGGTCGAAATATTCCTCGCTCTTCTGCTGCTGGCGGAGCGTCTGCTGGCGCAGTCGCTCCGCCTCGGCGCGCGCCTGCTCCATCTGCTGCCGCTGCTGCTCAAGCTGCGCCAGCACGTCCTCAAAGTCGGAATCATTCTGGCTGACAAGGCTCTTCGCCTTGTCGAGAATATCCTCCTGCAAGCCGAGCCTGCGCGAGATGGCAAACGCGTTGGATTTTCCCGGCACGCCCACGAGCAGCCGGTAGGTCGGCTGGAGCGTCTCCACGTCAAACTCGCACGAGGCGTTGCTGACGCGGTCCGTGCGCATGGCGTAGACCTTCAGCTCTGCATAGTGCGTGGTCGCAGCGACCTTTGCGCCGTTTTTGCGGCAGTACTCGATCAGCGCCATCGCCAGCGCCGCGCCCTCGGCAGGGTCTGTGCCCGCGCCCAGCTCGTCAAACAGCACCAGCGCGCCCGGCTCACAGACGCGGACGATCTCCACGATGTTTTTCATATGCGCCGAGAAGGTGGAAAGCGACTGCTCGATGGACTGCTCGTCGCCGATGTCCGCCAGCACGCGCGTAAACACGCCCACGCTGCTGCCGTCATCCGCCGGGATGTGCAGACCGCACTGCGCCATGAGCGTGAGCAGTCCGATGGTCTTGAGCGTGACGGTCTTGCCGCCGGTGTTCGGACCTGTAATAATGAGCGTGTCAAAATCCTGCCCCAGCGTCAGCGTGATGGGCACGACCTTTTTCTGGTCGATGAGCGGATGGCGCGCGCGGTTGAGGATGATAATTTCGTCCTCCGTGATCTTCGGCTCGATGGCGCGCATAGCGAAGGACAGCCGCGCGCGGGCGAAAATACAGTCCAGCTCCACGAGCACGCGGTAGTTCGTCTCGATATGCTCGCGCCAGTCCGCCGCCTGCGCCGAAAGCTCGGCGAGGATGCGCTCGATCTCCTTGCGCTCGGCGATGAGCAGCTCGCGCAGATCGTTGTTGGCGTTCACCGCCTGCATCGGCTCAATGAAAAACGTGCTGCCGGACGACGACACATCGTGTACCAGACCCGGAATATTATTCTTGAACTCGCTCTTGACCGGCACGACAAAGCGGTCGGAGCGGATGGTGATGATCGGCTCTTGCAGATATTTTGCGTAGGTCGGCGAGGAGATGATCTTTTGCAGTGATTCGCGAATTTTCACGCTCTGCTGGCGAATTTTTCGCCGGATGGAGGCAAGCTCGGAGCTTGCCGCGTCCGCGATCTCATCCTTGGAGAGGATGGAGATAAAAATGCGATCCTCCAGAAACTTATTCGCCATGAGCTGGAAAAACCACACGTCGAGCACCGTTTCCACGCTCTCGCCGTCGGCATAATTTTTGACCTGCCGCGCGCATTTGAGCACACCGCCGATCTGAAGCAGCTCTTCGGCGCTCAGAACGCCGCCGCGCTGCGCGCGCGCCAGCGACGCGCCCACGTCCCGCGCTCCGGCAAGTCCGGGCGTCCCCTTGAGGGAGACGAGCTTGCAGGCGGCGCTCGTCTGCTCCTGAAGCGTGCGAATTTCGTCCGCATCCGTGAGCGGGACGGTTTGCCGGCAGCGTTCCTTCGCCGCCGGGCACGCCGCCTGCTCCGCAAGCAGCTCCAGCACCTTATCAAGCTCTAATTTCTTTAACGACTTTTCAAACAGTTCGTCCATATCCATTCCTAAAGTAACAAAAGTGATTTGTAAAAATCGAGTGTGGAGAAGCCCCGCTCCAATTTGGTGATGAGATACGCCTCGGCGATGTCCGCCAGCTCATCGAGCGCCTGCGGCTCTAGCCGGAAGGAGAAAATTTTCTTCGGCTCGCAGAGCGTGATGTAGCGCATCGCCGCCAGCGCCCCGCGCCCAAGGGGCATACGGATGCCGCTGCCGCCGCACCCGGCGCAGATCAAGCACCCTTCCGAAACGTCGAACCGCTCCGGCGCTTCCGCTCCGCATACGGCGCAGCCGTGCAGCTCCGGCTGAAAGCCCGAGACGCACATCGCCCGCAGCTCGAATACCGCCTTGATCTGCCGCTGTGGAAGATTCAGCTTCGTCAGCGCGTAGATCGCATTGAGCGTCAGCGGCAGGATGCCGGACTCCGGTGCGTCCTCCTGCGATAAAACCTCCGCCACCTGCGCAAAATACTGCGCGAGCGTCAGCCTTTCGAGGTCGTCACGCAGCGGCAGGAACATTTCCAGCGCCGATGCCTCATTGACCGTGTAAAAGCCGCGGTTTTCAAACAGCGTAAATTCCGAATACGCCAAAAGCTGGCACGCGCCCTTGAGCGGGCTTTTTGCCCGCCGCAGCCCCCGCGCGCGCACCGATAAAAGCCCGTGCCCGCGCGTGAGGACGCTCAGCATCGCGTCCGCCTCCTGAAAGGGCGACACGCGCAGCACCAGCCCCTCGGTTTTCAGATACATATATCTCTCCTAAGTACGTCCTTTACGCGGAGACAGGCTGCGCGGCGCGCAGCTCCCGCCGGTACAGCAGATAGACCTCCGGCGCGCCGGTCTCGCAAAAAAGCTCCCAGAAAAATTCCGCCTGCATGATCCATCCTCCTGTTGTGCATTCGTTCTGCTGTTAGGATGGACGAATTGCCGGATGCTATGCTGGAAGTTTTCGCTCGTTTAGGTCTCAGTTATCATTGCGATAGCCGAAATTGCTGATAAGGAACTGGCTGTCGCGCCAGTTTTCCTTCACGCGCACCCACGTCTGCAAAAAGACCTTCGTGCCCATAAATTTTTCGCAGTCGGCGCGCGCCTGCGTGCTGATCTTTTTGAGCATCTGCCCGTTTTTGCCGATGATGATGCCCTTGTGGCTCGCCTTTTCGCAGTAGATGGTCGCATCCAGATCGATCACGCCGTCATCCCGCTCGGAGAATTTTGTGATCTCCACCGCCGTGCCGTGCGGAATTTCGCGTTCGAGATTCCACAGCAGCTTTTCGCGGATGATCTCCGCCATGACCTGCTTTTCGGGCTGGTCGGTGACCATATCGTCCGGGAAAAGCTGCGGACCGGGCTGGGCAAATTTTTCACACTCCTCCAAAACCTGTGCCACGCCGTCGCGCCACTTGGCGCTGATGGGCAGCACGGCGGCAAAGTCCATCTCGCTCTGATACGCGGCGATGACCGCCAGCAGCGCTTCCTTTTCCACGGTGTCGATCTTGTTGATGACTAAAATACACGGCATGCCGTTGGCTTTGATCTGCCGCAGCAGCTCCTGCTCCTGCTCGCCGACGTTGGCGATGGGCTCGACCATGAGTATGACCGCGTCCACGTCCGCAACGGACTGGCGCACGACGTTTACCATATAGTCGCCGAGCTTCGTGCGCGGGCGGTGAAAGCCCGGCGTATCGACGAATACGAGCTGGCAGTCCTGCCGGTTCACAATGGCGCAGATGCGGTTGCGCGTCGTCTGCGGCTTGTGGGACACGATGGCGATCTTTTCGCCCGCCAGCGCGTTGGTGAGCGTCGATTTGCCGACGTTCGGACGCCCGGCGATGGTGATCATGGCAGATCTCTGATTCATGTTGTATCTCCTAAGTAAAATTCGTAATAAATTTGATCCTCGGCGCGATTTGTATGTCCGCTGTCAATGCTTCCGAGCACGCCGCCCATTTTTTCATAAAACTGCCGCGCCGGCAGATTGTGAAGATTGCAGCCGCAGAAAAATCCCTCGATACCGCCAGCGGCGCACTGCCGGTACAGACGTGCAAAAATCATGCGTCCGATCCCGCGCCGCTGATACGGCGGCAGCAGATAAAGCGCGTTGAGGCAGAGCGGAAACGTCTTGTACGCTCCATGACGCGGCGCACCAAAAACATAATACCCTGCGCAGCTCTCCGCGTCCAGAATGAGCCAGACCTCCTGTGCCGCGTCCTGTGCCAGTTCGCGCCATCGCGCCGTGCGCGCTTCAAAATCGAATGAGTCGATCCATGCGTCGGGATAGATCCCGCGATACGTTGCCGCCCAGACATCACGCTGCGTCCGAGCCAGCAGCGGCGCGTCACCCGCAAGCGCGCGGCGAAATACGATCTGACCGCCCCTTGCGCCCGTCATCTGCTCAGCGCGACCTCGGCGAGGATGGCTTCCTCGCGGGCGCGCATCTGGCGCTTCATCGCGCCCTCGTCCATATGGTCATAGCCCAGCAGGTGCAGCACAGAGTGGATGGTCAGATACCCCACCTCGCGCGCGGCGCTGTGCCCAAATTCCTTCGCCTGCGCGCAGGCGCGCTCATAGGAGATCGCCATGTCTCCGAGCGGCACGAGCCCTGTGCCGGGGTCGCGGTACTCCGTCCAGTCCTCCGGCGGCTCGCCGGGGGTCAGGTCAAACATCGGGAACGACAGCACGTCCGTCGCGCGGTCGGTCTGCCGCGTTTCGCGGTTGAGCGCGCGAATGGTCTCATCGCCGCAAATGAGGACGTTGATCTCACACGGCGCGGTGATTTTCTCCAGCTTCAGCGCGGCGCGGATGCAGGTGCGGATCTGCCTTTTGACCGGCAGACTCCACAGCCCGCGCTCTTCGCAGGTGATGACGATCTTATGCTCCATGCTCATTTCCTCTTTGTGTACGAGAATTTTTTGCCCGGCGCGGCAGGCGGCTGTGGGTGCGCCTGCTCAAAGCGCTCATAGGCGGCGACGATCTGCTGTACGAGCTGGTGGCGCACCACGTCCGCACCCGTCAGGCGGCAGATAGCAATGTCCTCCATATTTTCCAGCACGCGCACCGCTTCTTTGAGCCCGCTCACCTTGTCGGACGGCAGGTCGATCTGCGTCACGTCGCCGGTGATGACGATCTTCGAGCCGAAGCCGAGGCGCGTTAAGAACATCTTCATCTGCTCGCGCGTGGTGTTCTGCGCCTCGTCGAGGATGATGAAGCTGTCGTCCAGCGTCCGCCCGCGCATATACGCCAGCGGCGCGACCTCGATATTCCCGCGTTCCAGATACTTGTTGTATGTTTCAGGACCTAACATATCGAACAGCGCGTCATAGAGCGGGCGCAGGTACGGATCGACCTTGTTTTGCAGGTCGCCCGGCAAAAAGCCCAGCCGCTCCCCCGCCTCGACCGCGGGGCGCGTAAGGATGATGCGGTTGACGGTCTTGGCGCGGAAGGCGTTCACCGCCTCCGCCACCGCCAGATACGTCTTGCCCGTGCCTGCCGGACCGACGCCGATGGTCACGGTGTTTTTTTCGATGGCGCGCAGATATTTCTGCTGTCCGATGGTCTTTGCCTTCACGGGCTTGCCGCGCGCGGTGACGCACACAACGTCCTTTGCCATCTGGCTGACCTTGTCCTCGTTGCCGGTCTTAACGAGCGAGATGAGATAGCGCACCTTCTGCTCGTCAATATCCTCGCCCTTGGCGGCAAGCGACAGCAGCGCCTCCAGCGCCCGCGCGCCCTGATCCGCCGCCTCCTCGTCGCCCTGAATTTTCAGCTCCGTGCCGCGGTTCGTGATGCGCACGCCGAACTCCGATTCGATACGCTTGATGTTCTCGTCAAACGACCCGAATACGTCGATCAGGCACTCCACACGCTCGGCATTGATGGTCTTTTCAATCATTCGCAATTCCGTCCTTAAAAAACTCGGCGTTTACCATGCGGGCGATCATCTCCTCGCACTCCAGAGCCGCGTACAGCCGCCAACAGCCGCCCTCGTGCCGCAGCGTCAGGCGGCTTTTCGTGATCGTCCCGGCAAGCATATCCTGCCGGGCGCGGCTGATGGCGTCGCGCTCGAGAAGTGCGCGCACATCCGGCTCGCGCGCCTTCATTTCCTCTGTATCATAAACGTTTTGCTCGCTGATTTCAATAGCAACCGGCAGTAAATGCCCGCCCGGAAGAACAATTTGTATCCGCCGCGTCGTGCGGTCGCAGTTTTCTCCCGCGCGGGAGCTGCCCGCGAGGCTCACGCGCCTGCGCCCAAAAAGCAGGCTCACCGTGCGCTTTGTCTCGCCCGTGGGTATTTTGCGCAGCGCGGTTTCGGGAAGCACGGTGCAGCTTTTGCGCCACGTCGCGGCGTAAATTTCCGCCAATGCCCCCACGACCTGCGTTTTGTAGCCCCAGTCGAGATAGCCGGAGACGAGCATCTGCCCTGCCGACACCACGTCGCCCACCTTGCACAGGCTGCCGCCCTCATAAACCGCCACCCGCGTGAGTACGCCCGCGCGGCTGGCGACAACGTTGCGCGGCGTGCGCCGGTCGTTGACCGGCTCGGTCAGCGGGCGCTCGCGCACGACAACCACCGCCGTGCCGCCGCTCTGCTGGATGGTGAGCCACTGCAGCTCCGGGATGCGGCAGAGCATCTGATTTTTGACCTCCTGCGGCTTGATGGACGGTCCGTATGTGCCGAAGCCCACGCCGATGGCGTCGAGCTCGCGCAGAATTTTCTGCGTGGGGACGCGCTCATTGCCGCTGACCTCGTAAAACCAGACAAATCTCGGCAGGATCGCAGCGGCAAACACCAGAACCAGCAGCGCCGCGCACAGTCCCCAGCGCTTTTTGAGCGGCGCGAGCGTGCGCGAAAGCCCCCACTGCCGGACCGGCTCGAGCGAGCACATGGCGCGCTGCGCCGCAAGCCGCGCACGCGGCAGGTCACGCGCGAGGATCGTCGCTTCCAGATGCAGCTCGTCAACGTGGCAGATTTTCCGTGCCGGGATGCCGCGCCGCGCAAATTCGTTGAGTGCCCACTGCACGCTCGCGCCCGTCACACACGCACGGCAGCAGCCGAGCACATACCACAAAACGCCCCACATTACACGCCGCCCTCCAGATACGTCACGGCGCGAATTTTCCCCGTGACGCACAGCCGGTCGCGCCGCATCTGGCGCACCTCAAGACCGCTTCCTTCGATCTTTACCGCGCCGTCTTGCAGCGCGGCGATGATCTCATGCGGCTCATATTCTACGATCGTGCACGCACAGTCCACGCTGCACTCGGTAAAGCCGCACAGCGTCACGCACGGCGCGCCCGTCGCCTCGCCCGGCACGTCCAGCCGCGCATAGACCGCCTGCAATGCCTTCTTTGCAAAATTCATCCTGTCCACCTCATTTCGTTCTATCCTATGCCGCCGGGACTAAATTTTTCCGCCGCAGCATACGTTTGTCCCGAGGTGATAGAGATGAAGCGACGGCTGCGCGGGATATTGCAGGCGCTGCTGCTTGCCGGGTGGGCGGCGTTTTTGCTGCTGCGACCGCAGCGGGCGGCGCAGGCGGTGACGGAGGGGCTGGCGCTCTGCGCGGGCGCGGTACTCCCGGCGCTGTTCCCGTTTTTCGTCTGCACGGGGATGCTGAACGCGCTGGGGCTGGCGCAGCGGTTTGCCAATGCCGTGTGCGCCGTTCCGGCGCGGCTGCTCGGCGTGAGCCGGGACGGCGCGGCGGTGTGGGCGGCGGGGCTGCTCGGCGGCTATCCCGCCGGGGCGCAGGGCGCGGCGGAGGGCTATCGGGACGGCAGGCTCTCCGCCGCGGAGGCGGAGCATCTGGCGCGCATCGCCAACAACGCTGGCCCGGGCTTTGTCTTTTCGATGGCGGGCGCGGGTATCTTCGGCAGCCCCGGCGCAGGGCTGGCGCTGTGGCTGTGCCAGCTCATGTCGGCGGTGCTGCTGGGCGTTTTGCTGCGCGCAGGCGCGCCGCGCCCGCAGTGCGCCGCCGCAAAGCAGGCTGGCACAAAGCCGCTCCCGTTTTCCGCCGCCTTCACCCGCGCGGTGAAAAACGCCGGGAGCGTTTCGCTCTCGGTGTGCATGATCGTGGTGACGTTCCGCGTGCTCTGCGGCGCGCTCGATACGGTTTTGCCCGCCGAAACGCCGGTCGCGCTGCGCATTTTCCTCTCCGGCGTGCTGGAGCTGAGCGGCGGCACGGCTCTGCTTGCACAGGCGGCGCTGCCGCGCGTGAGCGCGTTCGCGCTGTGCTCGTTTTTTCTCGCGTTCGGCGGCGTGGGCGTGGCGGCGCAGGTGGCGAGCGTGATGCAGGACGCGAGACTGCGCGTGCGCGGCTATCTGCGGGCAAAGCTGCTGCAAGGCGTGCTCGCGGCAGTTTTCAGCGTCCCGGCGGGGCTGCTGCTGTTCGGAAGCCGTCAGGATGCCGCGCGCCTCGCGGCGCTTTACGCGGCGGCTGGCACGATCTGCATCATTTTCCGAAAAGTAATGGCTGGAAATCTGCGCGCAAAGCGTGTATAATAGCCGCAAGAACGATGAAAGGCGGTACTTGCTTTGCTTTTCCGCAGAAAGATCGACCGATACTGTACTTATTGCCAGTTCGCTGGGAAAATGGACGGCGAGCATATGATCTGCCAGAAATACGGCGTTGTGCCCGTGGAGCACCACTGCCGCAAATTCCGCTATGATCCGCTCAAGCGCGTCCCTGCGCGCCCGCAGTCCGCGCCGCTGGCGCAGCACGACCCGGACGAATTTAAGCTTTGACGCAGAAACCGCGCCGCAGCTTTTGAACTGCGGCGCGGTTTTTGTTCCAAATTATAATTATGTAAACCAATCATCCGTTGGCGTGAGCGGTTCTGCGATGCTGAAATTCGTCAGGTCCTGCACACCGATGACGGACAGCCGCACGCTCTGCACATCCGGCAGCTCGCACAGCGTCGCCGCCACGGCGTGCACCGCCAGCGCGGCGGAGGCTTCGTCCGTGTCGCAGGCAGTAAATTCCTCCGACAGTACCACGCTGCAAACGCCGTCCGTCAGCGTCACGTCCACGCAGCGCGTGCCGCGCGGGATGGGGCTGATGAGATTCTGAAGCGTCGGTCCGTCCAGAAGCTGCTCCAGCACGAGCTGCGGCAGGTCGCTCTGCGCGCGGTAGGCGATGGCGCGCTTTTCCGAGCGCATCTGGCGGCTCTGCGCGGCACAGAAATACAGCGTCGCCGTCCACTCCGGGTTCGTGACCGACGCGTCGCGCAGGATAAAATCCGACGCGCGGTAGTGCACCTGCCGCTGCTCGGCGCTCACGGCATCGGGCGTTTCGAGGCAGACCTCCTCCACGGTGCGAATTTGCGTGAGCGTCAGCGTCAGGCACGCGGCGGCGGTCGTGCGCGCCGCGCCGGTGAGCTGCGCATAGGCATCGTTCAGTGTGAGCGTGAGCACGCCGTCCTGCATCGAAAGCGCGGTGCACGCCGTGCCGCTCGGAAACGGCGAGACGAGCGCCTCATCCTGCGGACCTGCAAAATACAGCGCGAGGATCTCGTCGATGCCGACCTGACGGCTCATCAAATCGCGTGTTTCATACGCCAGCGTGCCGCCGGGCTGATTGTAGGCGACCTCCGCGCGGTTATAGTAAAAGCGGATGGGGTTCACATACTGCGTCTGGGTGATCGCACAGCCCGCGAGCAGCAGGCACAAAAGCAGCGCCAGCAGGCACTTACATCTCTTCATCGTGCCCCTCCTCCCGTTCCATGTCAAAGTACGGCAGCACGACGGTAAAGCGCGTGCCGCTGCCCTCGATGGAGCTGACGTCGATCGTGCCGAGGTTGCGCGCGACGAGCTCGCGCACGATGGAAAGTCCGAGACCCGAGCCGCCCGCCTGCCGCGAGCGCGCCTTGTCCACGCGGTAAAAGCGCTCAAAAATATGCCCCAGTGCCTCATGCGGGATGCCCGCGCCGGTGTCCTCCACGGTGATCGTCACATCGTCGTCCGTCCGGCGCAGCTTCACATGGACGCTGCCGCCGTCACGGTTATATTTGATGCCGTTTTCCACAAGGTTAAAGAGAATTTGATACAGATCATCCTCCGCCGAGAGGATCAGACACCCATGCTCGAGATCTGCCGTCAGGTCGATCTCGCGGCGCGCCGCCAGCGGGATGAGCATACGGAACACATGGGACACGACCTCCTCCGCGTCCACGACCTCATGCTCCAGCTCCACCGCGTGCTCCGTGCGGTTGAGCACGAGCAGCTTCTGCGCCATGCGTGTCAGGCGGTCGGACTCGCTGCCGATGTCGGCAACAAACTCGCGCATGGTGGCAGTGTCCATATCGTTCTGCAAAATGGAGTCGGACAGGAGCTTGATGGACGCCAGCGGCGTTTTGAGTTCATGCGACGCGTCGGAGATAAACTGCCGCTGCGCGCTTTCGGACGCTTGCAGGCGCTCGGTGAGCTTGTTGAACTCGGCGGCGAGCTTGCTGAACTCGTCCGCGCCGCGCATTCGGATCTTGTAGTTATATTCGCCCTCGCGCGCAAGACGCACGGACGTGAGAATTTTGCGCATCCGCCCGGAGGAGATGATCGAAAAGCATACGGACGCGAGCACGATCGCGGCTTCCAGAATGACCGACCCGCGCAAAAACGTGCGCTCCAGATCCGCGATGATCTTGCCCTGCGCCGTGTCGTACTCCATCATATAAACGCAGCCGATCGTCGCGCCGTCCGTCTGCACGGGCATGGCGGCGCGGCTTTCCAGCGCGCCGCTGTCATACACGCAGTAAAATACATCGTTGCCGCCGAGCGCCTGCGCCACCTCCTCAAACAGCACATAGCGCCCGACGCAGTTCTGCCCCACGGAGGAGTCGTACAGCGCGCGCGCTTCATAATCCGTGACGATCACGCGCGTAACGTTGAGGTCGCCGAGAACAGAGATGACCTGCTCCACGTTTTCCACCGTCAGCGCGTCGAGCCCGCTGAACGCCGAGACGATTGGCTGGAGCTTATCCTGCGCGGCGGTGTACTTTGCCTGAAACATCAGCGTGCGCGTATTTCTCGCGGAATAGAGATTCAAAAACAGCAGCGCCAGCAGCGTGATGGCAACATACGCCAGCGCGTTGCGAAGCTGCGAGCTGCTCGGCAGCATCCCGATACGGCGTTTAGTAGCGGAAATAGTACCCCACTCCCCATTTGGTCATAATGTGCTCCGGCTCTGCCGGGTTCTGCTCCAGCTTTTCGCGCAGGCGGCGGATGTGCACGTCCACGGTGCGAATGTCGCTGCTGCTGTCATAGCCCCAGATCGCCGAGAGCAGCGCATCGCGTGAATAGACCCTGTTCGGGTTGCGCATGAGAAGCTCCGCAAGGTCAAATTCCTTGGCGGTCAGCTCTACGCGGGCGCTGCCGCGATACGCGTCGCGCGCCGTGCAGTCCAGCCGGATGTGCTCGCAGCGCAGCTCGTCGCGCGGCTGTTCCTTTTCGGCGGGCTTCGCGCGGCGCAGAAGTGCGCGGATGCGCGCCTTGAGTTCCAGAATGTTAAACGGCTTCGTCAGATAATCGTCCGCGCCGTGCTCAAAGCCCATGAGCTTATCCATATCGTCCGCCTTGGCGGTGAGCATGATGATGGGCACATCGGAAAATTCGCGGATTCTTCGGCACGCGCCGAGTCCGTCGAGCTTCGGCATCATCAGGTCCAGCACGATCAGGTCGATGCCGCCCGCCGCCGCGATCTCCACCGCCTGCTCGCCGTCGCTGCCGGTGACGACGGTGTAGCCGTCGTTTTCCAGATTGAATTTGATCCCCTTGACGAGCAGAGCCTCGTCGTCAACCACCAGAATTTTCATTCGGTATTCCTCACAGTCACAAGATCTCGGATCTTTTCGTATTTTGCCTCGCCGATGCCATCAACTTCCATGAGCTGCTCCGGGTCGAGAAAGCGCCCGCACAGGTCGCGGTAGTCGATGATGCGCTGCGCGATCACCGCGCCGATGCCCGGAAGCTCCTGCAAGTCCGCAGCAGTCGCCGTATTGAGGTCGAGGCGGTCCTCCGCCGCGTCCGACGGTTCTTCCATGACCGTCTGCACCGCTTCCTCCGGCTCGTCCGGCGCGGCGCGCTGCACGCTGATCGTGCCCGCCGTGCGCGTCTGCATGATGAAGATACCCAGCATCACGCCGCACGCCAGCAGCGCCAGCGCCGGGATGACAAACGCCGCCAGACGTTTCAGCATCGCGCTCACCTCCGCCCGATTTGACATAGCGCCGGAATTTGGTATAATAGACGCAGCCGCGCCCTGCGCGGACTGCAAGATTATTTTAACACAATTCTGCCCGGTTCGGCAAGTGTGCCCCGGGAATTTGGAGTATTCTTATGAAAAAATGCAGACTTTTTCCCCTGCTGCTGGCGCTTTGTATGCTTCTGGCGGCGTTTTATCTCCCCGTTTCCGCCGCTGTGGCGGACGAGCCCACCGCCGACACCGCACAGGCGACCGCGCCGTTTACGGTGGACGCCAAGGCGGCGATGCTCATTGACCTCAACACGAACCGGGTCATCTATGAGCAGAACCCTGACGAGCGCGTCTACCCCGCCAGCCTGACGAAGATCATGACGTGCCTGCTGGTGCTGGAAAACGGCAACCTGTCCGACACGGTCACGGTCGATGAATCCGCGTTTGCCGACATTGACGGCAGCAGCAGCACTGCGGGTCTCATGGTGGGCGAGCAGCTTTCGGTGGAGAATCTTCTTTACTGCATGATGCTCATGTCCGGCAACGAGGCGAGCAACGTCGCAGCGGAGTATATCGCCGGGTCGATCCCCGATTTTGTGCGCATGATGAACGAGCGCGCGTATGAGCTGGGCTGCGAAAACACGCACTTCTGCAACCCCCACGGGCTGCACGACGACGATCACTACACCACCGCGCGTGACCTGGTGCGCATCGCGCAGGCGGCGCTCAAAAGCGAGACGTTCAAGCAGATCACGAACACCGCAACGTATATCATGCCCGCCACGAACCTTTCCGCCGAGCGGGAGCTGACCACGACGAACCAGCTCATCCGCGACGACACGAGCAACGGCTTTTACTACAGCAAGGCCTCCGGCATCAAGACCGGCTATACCAGTCAGGCGGGGCGCTGCCTCATCTCCACGGCAAAGAGCGGCGGGATGTATTTCCTGAGCGTCGTGTGCGGCGCTGCCACCGAGGTCGCCGAGAGCGGCGATATTGTCATGCGCAGCTTCCCGGAAACGATCCGGCTGTTTGAGTACGGCTTTGATAATTTTGCGTATGTCACGGCGCTCTCGCCGCTCTACCCCGTCACGCAGATCGCTATCAACAATTCCGCGGGCTCTGAGTACGTTGCGCTCGCGCCGAAGGACGAAATTCGCATTCTGCTGCCGAAAAATTACGACCCCGCGCTGCTCGAGACCAAGCTGACGCTGGACGCCGGTGCGGTGGACGCGCCGGTCGCCGCCGGCAGCAGCCACGGCACGGCGGAGGTGCTTTTTAACGGCGAGAGCTACGGCACGACTGAGCTTGTCGCCATCACGGACGTTGCAAAATCGGAGATCGCGGCGGCGGGTGCCTCGACCGCGTCGTATATCCAGCACAACTGGTGGAAGTGGCTGGTGGTGCTGATCGTGCTGGCGGTCGCGGCATTTCTGGTGCTGATCGTGCTGCTGGCGCTCCGCCGCAGGCGGCAGCGCGAAAAATGGCTGGAGCTGCGCCGCCGCAAGCTCGACCGCATGGACCGCGGCTATGACCGGGAGGAATGACGATGGACTTTGAACAGCTCCGCAAAAGCTGCCTCGGCTGCACCGCCTGCCCCCTCTGCCAGACGCGCACGAACGTCGTATTCGGCGTCGGCAGCGAGGCAGCGCGCGTGATGTTCGTGGGCGAAGGTCCGGGCGAGCAGGAGGACCTGCGCGGCGAGCCGTTCGTCGGTCCGGCGGGTCGGCTGCTGGATGATATGCTGTCGATCATTGACCTCGACCGCGCGAAAAACTGCTACATCGCCAACATTGTCAAATGCCGCCCGCCGCATAACCGCGACCCGCTGGAGGTCGAGCAGGAGGCGTGCATCGGCTACCTGCGCGAGCAGGTGCGTCTGCTTCGCCCGCAGATCATCGTCTGCCTCGGGCGCATCGCCGCGATGAAGCTCATCCGCGAGGATCTTCGTATCACGCGCGAGCACGGGCAGTGGACGCAGAAAAACGGTGTCTGGTTCACAGCGCTCTATCATCCCTCCGCCCTCCTGCGCGACGAGACCAAACGCCCTGAGACCTTCCGCGACCTGCTGTCGCTGCGGGCAAGGATCAAAGAGGTCTGCCCGGAAACATATGAATAATTGCAAAAGCAGGAGAGGCACAAGCCTCTCCTGCTTTTATTTTTCCAATCTCCGGCACATGACCTCATGTGCCGCGTTTTCCAGCGTATCATCCAGCGGCTCTAGCGTCACATCTTCGCCGTATTTGCGCTTCAGCGCGGTGAGCAGGATGTGGTCGCAGAGCTTCGGGTTTTTGGGCAGGAGGCTGCCATGGGAATACGTTGCAAACACGTTTTTATATCGCGCGCCCTCCGTTTTATCCTCGCCGTTGTTGCCGAAGCCCGCCAGCACGCGCCCCATCGGGCGGACGCTGCCGCCAAGGTACGTTTTGCCGGAGTGATTTTCAAAGCCGACGATCTTTTCGTTCAGCTCGTTGCAGGTGAACAGGTAGTTGCCGATCATGCGCTGCTTTGAGCCGACGGTATACAGGTCCAGCGCGCCGGTAAAATCGCACTGCTGCCCGTCCCAGGTCTTATAATACTGCCCCAGCATCTGATAGCCGCCGCAGATGGCGAGGAACGGTTTTTCGTCCTCGATGGCGGCTTTGATCTCGGCGGTCTTTTCGCCCGCGAGGTCGCCAAGCAGGACCTCCTGCTCAAAATCCTGCCCGCCGCCAATGAAAAACAGGTCAAAATCCGCCGCGCGCAGCTTTGCGCCGATCGGCACGCCCGTTGTTTCCACGCCGAGCCCCCGCCAGCGCAGACGCTGCTCCATGCACAGAATATTGCCCCGGTCGCCGTACAGGTTCAGGACGTCGGGATAAAGATGACAAATTTTCAGTTCCATCCGCACACCTCACTGCCAGAACTCGCGGTAGCCGTACCGTTTGCTGATCGTCCCGCGCACCTCGAGCATGGCGGTGTAGGTCGGCATGACGACCACGGGCAGCTTCGAGGCGGTCATCTGCTCGATGAGCGCGGGGTAATTCTTCTGAATGTGCAGGCGCTCCGTCGGGAAGCCCGCGTATTTGAGCCGCAGCGCCATATCCTCCGCGCGGCAGCCGGAGACGTAAATTTCCTTCAGCACGTCCTCCATCGCCGTCAGCCGCTCAAAATCGACGTCCCAGATCCAGCTCACATCCCGCCCGTCCTGCGCGCGGTCGTTGAGGCAGATGGCGAACACAAACGGTTCTTTCTGCTGCGTTAGGAAGTTGAGCACCTGATTGCAGCCCGCGGGGTTTTTGATGAGGCTCATGCGCACGGGCGTCTCGTTCAGGACGAACTTTTCCATCCGCCCAAAGCCGCAGGCGAACTCGCCGAGTGACCTTGCCGCAGCCTGCGCGCCCAGCCCCATGAGCTTGCCTGCCGCCATGCAGGCGCAGGCGTTGTAGATATTGTATCCGCCCGGCAGGCAGATCGTCGCGGGGATGCTCTGCGCGTCCACGGAAAACACGACCTGCGAGCACTCGCTGTCAGACCGCACGACCTCCGTCACCGCGACCTGCGGCTGCGGGCGCGCATAGCCGCACGCCGGGCAGCGGTAGCCGCCCAGATGCCCGTAGGTCACATAGTCGTAGACGTATTCATGCTTGCAGCGGATGCAGTACGGCGCGTCCGACAGCTCGTCCACGCGCGCGGCGTAGATGGGCGTGTTGACGCCGTAGAAGATGACGCGGTTCTCAGTCTTATCGGCAATGGACGTACACAGCGAGTCGTCGGCGTTGAGCGCGAGGACGGCGTTCTTACTGTTGCGGATGCCGATGAGGATGTTTTCCAGCGTGTGCGTGACCTCGCCGTAGCGGTCGAGCTGGTCGCGGAACACGTTCGTCACCACGACGCCCTTGGCGTCCACATAACGGCTGATCGCCTTGAACGCCGCCTCGTCGGACTCGATGAGCGCGTGCGTATAGCGGCAGTGCCCGGTGAGCGTGCTGTTCACAGCAAATTCCGCTGTCACGCCGCTGAGCAGGTTTGCGCCGGTCTTGTTGGCAAAGAAGGAGATTCCGGCGGCGCGCCACGACTGCTCGATCATGCGAGAGGTCGTCGTTTTGCCGTTGGTGCCCGTGACGATCAGCGTCGTCACGCCCTTTGCCAGCGTTCCCAGCAGGTTCGGATCGATCTTGAGCGCGATGCGTCCCGGCAGGTCCGTGCCGCCGCGCCCGAGCAGCCGGATCATGCGGCGGCTGAGTTTACACGCCGCCACTGCGAGAATGGTTCTGAGTTTCATGCAGATGTTATAGCATAATTCCCCCGGTTTTACAACATTGAGAACGAAGTGTGAACAAATTTTCTCTTGCCGTGGTTGTCATAATCTGATATAATAAAAAAGATTTCGGAGATTTTTGTCTGACAAGGGGTGTGTGCGATGCGGTTTATTTCCTGGAACGTCAACGGGCTGCGCGCCTGTCTGGGCAAGGGCTTCCTCGATTTTTTCGAGACCGTAAACGCCGACTGCTTCTGCTTGCAGGAGACAAAAATGCAGCCGGATCAGCTGGCGCTGGACCTGCCGGGCTACCGGCAGTATTGGCACTCGGCGGAAAAGAAGGGCTACTCCGGCACTGCCGTTTTTACGCGGCACGAACCGCTGACCAGCCAGTACGGCATCGGCGACGAGCGGCTGGACGGCGAAGGGCGGCTCATCACGCTGGAATTTGACCGCTATTACCTCGTCACCTGCTACACCCCGAACGCGCAGGAAGACCTGAAGCGTCTGGACCACCGCATGGCGTGGGACGACGCGTTCCGCGAGCACCTGCGGATGCTCGACGCGAAAAAGCCCGTGATCGCCTGCGGCGACCTCAACGTGGCGCACGAACCGATCGACCTGAAAAATCCCGGTCCGAACCGCGGAAACCCCGGCTTTTCCGACGAAGAGCGTGAAAAATTCACGCAGCTCCTCGCCGCCGGCTTTACCGACGTGTTCCGCTGGCGCAACCCGGAGCTGACCGGCGCGTACTCCTGGTGGAGCTACCGCTTCCACGCGCGGGAGAAAAACGCCGGCTGGCGGATCGACTATTTTCTCGTCTCCGACCTGCTGCGGGGCGCCGTCCTGTCCGCGCCGATCTACCATGAGATCCTTGGCTCTGACCATTGCCCGGTGGGGCTCGAACTGAAGGAGGAATTTTGAATTGAAAGCGACAAGAAGGCTCTGCGCGCTGACGCTGTGCTTCGCGCTGCTGCTGACGCTGGCTGGCACCTGCCTCGGCGTGAGCGTCGCGGACTACAGCAGTTGGTTCGCCGGCGACTTTACGGAAATGAACACGCTCGGGCTCATCCCGGATTCCTTTGCGGGCTACAATCTCAAAGGCGACATCACGCGCGGCGAGATGTGCCGTCTGGCGGTCCATGCGTTCGAGAAGATCACAAAGGACTCCATCGAGCCGTCCCGCACGGATTATTTTTCCGACACCAGCGAAACCGTCATTTTGCAGGCGTATGAAGCCGGTATCGTCTCCGGCTATCCCGACGGCACGTTCCGTCCCGACCAGAAGCTGACACGGCAGGAATTTTTCCAGATCATCCTGAATTTCTGCAACGCGGCGGCGTTCCGCCCCAGCCCCGACGGTACGGATATGTCCAAGTTCCTGGACTATTCGCAGGTCGCGTCCTGGGCGACCGACGCGGCGCAGATCTGCTATAAGTGCGGCTACGTCTACGGCACGGCGGTCAGCGGCGGCAGCGTCCTCAACCCCAACGGCTACACCTCCCGTCAGGAGGCGATGGCGATGTTCCTGCGCGCGTATAAGGGCGTGAATGAGTATTACTACGGGCTCGTCCTTAGCGCCACGGTGCAGGCGGACGGCTACGATGAGGACGACGTGAGCGTCAAGGACTACACCGACACGCTTTACGTCGATACCGACAAGCTGAATGTGCGCGATTCCTGGACGTCCAGCAGCACCGCCGTCGGCACGCTCACGCGCGGCGAAGCGGTGAATATCACCGGCAAGTGCTCCAACGGCTGGTATCGCATCAATTATGAAGGGCACGTCGCCTATGTCCACGGCGGCTACCTGCGCGACAGCTCCGGCGCGTCGCAGACGATCGACGTCAGCGGCAGCGGCGCGGTCGTGGAGATCGCGAACTTTGCGATGCAGTTCGTCGGCTATTCGTATGTGTACGCGGGCGCGTCGCCATCCACGGGCTTTGACTGCTCGGGTCTGATGTACTACTGCCTCGGTCAGTACGGCTACTCGATGAACCGCACGGCAGACGGGCAGATGAAGCAGGGCACGGCAGTCTCGCGCAGCGAGCTGCAGGTCGGCGACCTCGTGTTCTTCGGCTACGGCGGCTACGCCGACCACGTCGGTATGTACATCGGCGGCGGCAACTTTGTCCACGCCTCCACCCCGTCCTCGGGCGTGCGTGTGGACTCGCTGGATCAGACCTACTACGTCAACAAATACATCGGCGCCCGCCGCATTATTGGGTGAGAAAACAAGAAAAGCCTTCCCCATTTGGGGAAGGCTTTTTGCTTCGTCGTAACGTAGCGGCGACGCTTGCCGCGCCCGTTCGGTAGAATATTGCAAATTTGACAGTATCAATGCAAACACAACTGCACCCGTAGGGGCGGACGCCTCTGTCCGCCCGGCGGTATGCCCCTGCGAACACAGACGCACCAATGCGAATCCGTACCGTGTTTGTAGTGGTCGATGCCCATCTTCGGCGCTAAGAGCCGCGCTGCGCGCGGTTGCGCCTCGAAACTAGCCTGCGGGCGTCGCATCGACCCGCGCAAGGCACGCCCGTTTTTACGATACGTTACGACAAATTTGCAATTGCCCCACGCGCGGACAGAGGCGTCCGCCCCTACAAAGCGTTTTTCGTATTCGCCGATGGTTCGTGCAATTTTGCTGTTGCGCATTGCCGGGTCGATGTGGGCATCGACCCCTGCGGACGTTTTCGTTATCAATTGGGCGCGCTGGTTCACACAAAATCGCGGGCTTTCCGTTGTGAAAGCCCGCGATCGTTTTTATTCTGCTGACAATTCCACCGCGTGGCGGACGAACGACATCGGCGGGACGTATTGCGGCAGCCTCGCGCGAAAGCGCATCTGCGGCGTGCGGGGCTCGGTGAGGGGGATGCCCTCCATGGCCTCCATCGCGCCGACCGTCCAGGAAAACGGCTTGCAGTCAGGTCCGACCAGCTCCACCGTATCGCCGCGCGCAAACTTGTTGCGCAGGCTCAAAACGGCGTTCCCCGCTTCGTCACACGACTCGACCACCGCGCAGATCTGCCAGTCGCGGATATACCGCGAAGAGGCGGTGTACTGCCCCGGATCGCCGTAGAAAAATCCCGTGGCGTAGTGCCGGTGCGAGACGTGCTCGACCTCGTCACGCCAGACCGGGTCGATGGGCAGACCTGCCGCCACAGCGTCCAGCACATGGCGGTACGCGCTCGTCACGATCGCGGCGTAATAGGCAGATTTTGCGCGCCCCTCGATCTTCAGGCAGTCTACGCCCGCGTCCATCAGATCGTCCAGATGGTCGATCATGCACAGGTCGCGTGAGTTCATGATGTATGTGCCCTTTTCATCCTCAAACACAGGAAAATACTCCCCGGGGCGCTTTTCCTCCATCAGCGCGTACTCATACCGGCACGGCTGCGCGCACGCGCCGCGGTTGGAGTCGCGCCCGGTCATGTAGTTGCTGAGCAGGCATCTGCCGGAATACGACACGCACATCGCGCCGTGGCAGAATACCTCCAGCTCCAGCTCAGGCGGCGTATTCTCGCGGATGACGCGAATTTCCTCCAGCGACAGCTCGCGCGCGAGCACCACGCGCTGCGCGCCCAGCGCGTGCCAGGCGGACGCGCACGGGGCGTTGGCGATGGACTGCTGCGTGGAGATATGCCGCTCACAGTTGGGCGCGTACCGCCCCGCCATCATAAAGACGCCGAGATCGGCAATGATGAGCGTGTCCACGCCCGCGCGGTCGAGAAGCCGCAGGTGCTCCGGGAGCTTTCCGACCTCGTCGCCGCGCGGCATCGTATTGACCGTGACGTGCACACGCACGCCGTGCTCATGCGCATAGCGCACCGCCTCCGGCAGCTCCTCCGGCGTAAAGTTTCCGGCGAATGAGCGCATTCCAAAGCTCGTCCCCGCCAGATACACCGCGTCCGCGCCGTAGGCGACCGCCATTTTCAGCCGCTCCATGTCCCCCGCCGGGACGAGCAGCTCAGGTTTCTTCCGCATTGCCGCCCTCCGTGGCTGGATCGCCGGTGTCGGCAGGCACGTCCGACGGCGTCTCGTCCGTCTGCGCGCCCTGTGCGATCAAAAATTCCTGATGCTCGTAGTACGTCGTGGAGAATTTGTGCACGCCGTCTGTGCCGAGCGCGTAGAAATAGTAGTCCGTCTGCGCCGGATACAGTGCCGCGCGGATGGAGTTAAGACCCGGATTTGCGATCGGTCCGACCGGCAGCCCCGCGTTCGTGTAGGTGTTATACGGGCTGATGATCGCTTTGTCGGCGTTCGAAAGCTGCTCCTTACGCTCCGCCAGCGCGTACTGGATCGTCGCGTCGATCTGGAGGCACGGATAGAGCTTGCTGCAAAGGCGGTTGTAGATGACGGACGCGATGTTCGCGGACTCGGACGAGCGCGCGGTCTCTTTTTCGACCAGCGACGCGACCGTGATGACGTCATGCAGCGTCAGGCGGCTGTTTGCGATCTGCTCGGCGGTAAAGTCGTTCGCCGCCATCTGCGCGGCAAGCTCTTCGTTGAGCACGTCCACCTGATCGCGCAGCTCCTGCGTGACCTTGCGGTCGAAGTTCCGCAGGAAGCGGTCGAGCGCCGCCTCCGGCTCTTCGCCGAGGTAAAATTCATAGGTGTCCGGGAACAGGTAGCCCTCCAGACGGTTCTTTTCGCCATACGGCAGGTCCGCGAGGAAGTCGCAGTCAAACTCGTAGCTTGCCGACGCTTCCTCCAAAGCCTGCGCCGTGCACACGCCGTTTTCCTCCAGCAGGGCGAAAATGTCCTCACATTCGTAGCCCTCCGGGATGGTCAGCGTCACGGACGCGCGCACGCCGGTCGAGGCGATCATGCCGTTCACCAGCGCGTGATAGTCATAGAGATTGTTGAGCTCGTACGTTCCGGGGTCGATCTTATCCTCGGCGTGCGAGTACCAGCAGTAGAACTTGAACAGCCACGGGTAATCGACCAGCCCCTTCTCGTGCAGCTCCTGCGTGAGGTCGGCAATGGACATATTTTCCTCCACCGTGACCGTGACCTTGCGGTCGGGCTTTGTCAGCGCGAGCACATCCTGCGCGCAGCGCCAGCCGCCCACGGCAAGCCCCACCGACACAAACAGCACCACGCACACATACAGCAGGACCTTCAGCGGCGCGGACAGGCGCGCGCGATGCGCGTGCTCCCGCTCGTCGTCCTCCGCGACCAGCTGCTCCGGCGCGGCATAGTCCTCGCGCGGCTGCGGCTGGAATGCCTCCGGCACATCCTCCGGCACGGTCGCATTCTCCTGCGGCGGCTCATCGATCAGGCGGTCGGCGCGCGCCAGCTCTTCCTTTGCGCTGCGCAGCAGATCGTCCAGCGACAGACCGTCAAGGTCTCCGCCTGCGCCGTCCTGCGGCAGCTTTTCATCAAAATCGGACATAATACCCCCAATTGCGCCTTACCGGGCGCAGCTTACGATCTCCTGTGCCACACGCTGTGCCGTCTCTTCTCCGCGCAGCGCGGCGAGAAGCGCCAGACCGAACGCCTCGGCGCTGCCCATGGCGCGCCCGGTGATGACCGCGCCGTCGCATACGACGCCCGCGTCCTGCATCAAAGCATTGCCCATCACAGCCTCCACGCCGGGATAGCACGTCGCCCTGCGCCCGTCGGTGATGCCGAGCTTTGCTAAAATTTGCGGCGCGGCGCAGATCGCACCGATGAGCTTACCCGCGTCATACGCGCGGCGTACCAGCGCCAGAGCCGCCTCGCACGCAAGGATCGAGTGTACGCCGCCGAGCCCGCCCGGCAACACGACCATTTCAAGATCATCGACGTTCAGGTCGGAAAGCGCACAGTCCGCCTCCACGCGGATGCCGTGACCGCCCTCGACCACGCGCCCCTCCAGCGCGGCGAGCTGCACGTCCACGCCGCCGCGGCGCAGAATATCACACGGCGCAAGCGCCTCGACCGGCTCAAAGCCAGTGCCCAATAAAATCGCAACCATCGTTATTCCTCCAGACACGCCTGCACGCAGGCGTAAATTTCATTGTGAATATCCTCAATGCTCCGCACGCGCCCGTCCTTTGCGCAGTGGATGACGTGCCAGCCGTAGTACTCCGCCGCGCGCAGCGCCGTCTCGCGGCAAAGGCGCAGGTACGCGCCGTCTTTTTCGTGAATGTCGGCGTGCGTCTGCGTCTGCGCCTCGCGGCGGCGCATGAGCCGCTCAGTCAGCTCGATGGGCATATCGAGGCACAGCACCAGATCGGGCTTCGGCAGCCCGAAGCGGACGTGCTCAAAATCATACAGCCAGCCGAAAAACGCCGCCTGCTCCTCTGGCGGCAGCTTGCTGCCCTGATGCACGGCGTTGGAGGTCGTATAGCGGTCCGATAAGATCAGCCCGCCCGCCTCATAATCCTTCTGCCACACGCGCTTATAGGACGCGTAGCGATCCACCGCGTAAAACGCCGAGGCGGCGTAGGGATTCACCGCGTCGGGCGAGTCGCCGAAGTCGCCGTTGAGATACATCCGAATGAGCGCCGACGACGGCTCCAGATACTGCGGGAACTGTAATTTGCGGAACGGGCGCTTTTCCATCTCCAGCCGGTGCGTGAGCTGCGCGAACTGCGTGGACTTGCCGCTGCCGTCCGTTCCCTCGAATACGATCAGTTTTCCCATTTTTTCTTCCCTCTTATCCGTTCACAGACCGCCGCCCAGATATATTTGGGCAGCCGGAGCATCCGCCCGAAGCGGCTCGGCTGCTTGATGAGCCGGTACAGCCACTCCAGGTTCATGCGGATCATCCAGCGCGGCGCGCGCTTGACCGTCCCGGCGAAGCTGTCAAGGCTTCCGCCGAGCCCCGCCATCAGGCGCACATTCAGTTCCGCGCGGTGCGTCTGCATGAACCGCTCCTGCTTCGGCGCGCCGAGGCAGACGAACAGCACGTCCGGCGCGGCGGCGTTGATCTTTTCCACAACGGCTGCTTCGTCCTTGAAATAGCCGTCGGCAATGCCGCAGACGTTCAGCTTCGGGTGCTTCTCGCGCATTTTTTCCGCCGCCAGCTCGCCGATGCCGGGCTTGCTGCCGAGTAGATACAGCCCGCCGCCCGTTTCTTCCAAAATGCCCAGCAGCCCGTCCGCAAAATCGACGCCCGCGACCTTCTGCCGCAGCGGTGTTTTGAGAATTTTCGCCGCCAGCACCACACCGCTGCCGTCCGGCAGCATGAGGTCGGCGGAATTGAGCAGCGCGCGCAGCTCGTCGGATTTAAGCGCCTCATACGCGATCTCCGCGTTCGGCGTGACTACCATCGCGGCATGATCGCCGCCCAGCAGCTCACGCGCCCGCGCGAGCGCCTGCTCCATCGTGACATTGTCAAACTGCAAGCCCAGAACTCCGGTTTTCATACGCACGCATACCCCACCACTGTATTGATTCTAGGCGTATTTTACCACACGCCCCTGCTTTTGTCTATCGCCGCGCGAGAAAACGCGGGCGGAAGTTTCACATTTTGCCGCGTCGGCATAAACTGTTATGAAAGCCTACGCTCTTGGGGCGCACTGAAACACAGCGCAGCTCCGAAAAAGCCGATGCTTAATCTTTCGATCAGGAGGGAATCCGATGTCCGATACCAATTCTGTCAAGCCGGTCTGTGATCTGCATGGGATCAAGGAAGCCGTCTGCGTACACACGGACAAAGTCACGGACAGTTGTCTGGCAAAGGACTGCATAGAGGATCTGCGCGTGTACTTAACGCTGGAATCGCAGCGCGTGCTCGACCAGTCCACCAGCGCCAAGGCGCGCTATGTGGAGCTGATGCACGTCTGCATTCAGGTGGAGGCAGTGCCCTACAACACCGGCTATTACACCGCCGAGATCACCTATTACTACCGCGTGCTGGGTGAAGCCTCGAACGGCTGCGGTCGCCCGGTCACCATCTCGGGGCTTGCCGTGTTCACGAAACGGCTGATCCTCTTTGGCGGCGAGAGCAGCGCCAAAACGTACTACAGCCGTGACTGCGGCTGCGAGAGCCGCCGTCAGATCGAAAACTGCGGCGTGCCGACCGTCGCCGTGGAGGTCGTCGATCCGATCATCCTCGGTTCTGGACTGTGCGATGTCTGTAGCTGCTGCTGCCCGCCGGAAACACCACAGATCCCCGAGGCGATCCTCGCCTGCTTTGACGACGAGCTCGTTTTGCAGGGCGAAACGAAGCGCCTGCAGGTCACGATCGGGCAGTTTTCGATCACGCGGATGCAGCGCAGCACGCAGCTTCTCATCCCGGCGTTCGACTACTGCATCCCCACGAAGTCCTGCACGCCCAGCGCCGTGGACGCCGCGCAGAGCCCCTGCGAGCTGTTCAGCCAGATCGACTTCCCCATCGACGCGTTCTTCCCCACGCGGGAAAGCTCGTGCATCCCGTCCGATAAGAGCTGCACGAACTGCGCCCGCACGGAAAGCAAGTCCTGACGCCAAGCAAAAAGCACAGCCGTTTTGGCTGTGCTTTTTGCGTTTCAATTCGCCATCTGATAAAACCCGCTCTGCCCGTTTTCGGCACGCTTCAGCGCCGCGAGAGCGCAAAGCGCCTGCTCACTCGCCATGGAGTCCGTGCCGCCGTCCGGCGTGTGGGCATAGCCGCCGTCGGTCTGCGCAAAGCGCGCCAGCGCGCTTGAGAGCGCCGCGCCGTTTTTGACGAACCGTGCGTCGTCCGGCGCAATGCCGAGCGACGTGATCGCCAGGATCACCTGGCAGACTGTCTCACAGCTCTGCGCGCCGTAGGCGACGAAGCCGCCGTCCGATCCCTGCAAATCGGACAAACACGAAAGCCCCCGCTCGACCGCCGCCGCGGTGTCCGCGTCCTCGCGGTACGGTGCAAGCGCGCACAGCGCCATCGCCGTCAGGTCCGCGTCGGCGCTGCCGCCCGCGAGCGTCCAGCCGCCATTGGGAAGCTGCGCGTCCAGAATGTACCGCAAATATCCCTCGCGCGTCGCCTGCACGGCGGCATCCGGGTTCTGCGGCACATCATACCCGCCGCTGTCCAGCGCCAGCAGTGCGAAGATCGTTCCGTTGATGCCCTGCAAGTTCACCGCGTCAAAATCACCCAGCGGACGCAGCAGGTCGTATCCCGCCACGTCGCACGGATCTTTGCCGATCGCCGTCAGCGCGAGGACGAGGCGCGAATACTCCGTGTACTTGCGCTCGTGCAGCACGCCGCCCTTGTCCGCAGCATACGCCTCCACGCTCGCATAATACCCGTCAAAATAGCCCTCCGGCACGTCCGCCCCGCCGCGCGCCAGCGCCATGACCGACCAGTCCGCCGCGCACGCCTCCGGCTGTGCGTATTTTTGCAGCGCATACGCCGCCGCCTGTTCAAACGGCGATTTCGCCTGCGGCGCGGCGCACGCACAGAGCAGAGCCAGCGCCAGCAGAAGCGGCAGCAGCCGCGTTTTGAGCTTTTTCATTGCTTACCTCACCGTCCGTTCAACTGCCGCACACAGCGGCGTCTGCGAGCCGCCGAGCAGGAAGCAGCGCACCGTACCGCCTGCCGCAGGTGCTGTGTCAAAGCGCACCGAAACATTCTGCGCGCCTGTCTGCACCGTGACCGTTTTCGTCTCGGCCAGCCGCCCTGTGCCGTCATACAGCGCGCACACGACCGTCGCCGCCTGCGCGGGATTTACGCGCAGCGTGAGCGTTTGGTTGACATGATCCGTTACGACCATGCCGTCCTCTGCCAGTTCCGTCACCCGCACCGGGATCGTGAGCGGCTTCCACGCCGTCGTGACCCCGGCGGTCATCGCCTCGCCGTTCGGCTCGTTGTGATACGTCCCCCAACCGTCCGCCGGATACAGCGTCAGCCCGCTCACGGCATCCTGCGCCGTCAGCGCGCGCGCAGGCGCGGTAAAGAGCTTGGTAATGTCGCGCGTCAGCCCGTTTGTGAGCGTCGCCGTGACCTGCATCCCGGCAAGGTTCACCGTGTCGCCGGTCACATAATCCATCTTACTCGGTTCTTTTGTCAGCGTCAGGTCCTTCACCGTGCTGCCGAACGCCATCAGATAGCCCGAATCGTTCTTAAAATACAGCGTGCCGTACTGGTCGGCGATGGGGCTGCAAATGGCATACGCCGCGTGCTGCGAAACAGGCGTAAAGAGCGCATACGCCACCCGGTTGGACGATTCCAGCGTCCGCCGACCGTCCGGCGCGCTCTTGCTGTCGCGCAGGACGCGCAGTCTGCCGGGCGTGTAGTTGTCGATAAAATACACATAATTGCAGCCGTCCTCCGCCGCGTAGGCAGTCGTGAGCAGACCGCTCGTCTGCGGATAGCCCTGCGTGGGAACGGTATAGGCGATCTGCGGCGCCTCCTGATCCAGATCAATGACCGCGATGCAGTGCCCGGAATACTGCCCGAACTGCGCCGCACCCTGCACGCCGACATACGCGCGCCCGTTTGCCACGACGGGCGTGGACGTGCTCGCGCCGCCGAGCGCCAGGCTTTTCAGCTCGCCGAAGCGCCAGCCATCGCCGTCCCGCTCGACCGGTACGCGGTAAAAATACCCGCCCTTGGTCGTAAAGCTGAACGCCTGCCCGTCGCAGCAGATCGTGGAGCGAATATCGCCCACGCAGTCGTTTACCTTGTCCAGCACCGCGCCGCTGCGCGCGTCAAACAGATACAGCGTAGACGTTCCCGCCGTTCCCTCCGCCGCGCCGTCGTCCGAGCCGACGATCACATAGTCCGCGCACGCATACGCGCCCGCCCAGTAAAAGCCGCCGGTGTGCGTATAGCGCCACGCCGCAGTTTTCGCCTCATGCGTCTGCGACGGGTCTTCGTCGGTGACGGTCAGACAGGCAAAATCCGCCGCCGTTTCCTCGCCTGTCCAGAAGCCGGTGTATAAATACCCGTCACAGACCGTGATCGGGCAGTTCGGCTGCCCGCCGTTTTCGTTCTGGTACACCCACAGCGATTCGAGCGTCACGGCATTGAACGCCTGCACGCGCCCGCCAGCCAGACCCACGAACACCATGCCGTCGTAATACGTCGGGGAGTTGATGGAGTACGACGAGCTTGCCGCCATGGGCGCGCTCGCCAGCGTCGCGCCCGTGTCCGGGTCAACGCGGTAGAGCGTGCTCCCGGCGTAGACGATGAGTGCGCCGTCCGCCAAAATCGGGCTTCCGAGGGCGTTTCCACCCATGCTGCCGCCCTCCTCCGTGCCCTCGCCGAGCTTGCTCACCCACAGGAGCGTGCCGTCCTCGGCGTTGATCGGTGTGCGGAGCGAAAGCGCACTGTTGTTGCTGCCCGCCGCGCCGCCGACGGTCGTGCCCGTATAGGACGTGCCGCGAAAATCCGCCCACTCGGCGCTTAAATCATGCCGCAGCTTTGTGTTTTCCGGCGCTTTGGTCAGCGTGAGCGTGAGCTGTGCCGTTTCGCCGCCCGTGAGCGTGCCGCTTTGCGCAACATACCCCTTGCAGGTGAGCGTATAGCAGTAGCTCGCGCCCTCGTTCAGGCTGTAAATGCCGTCCTGCGGCAGGACACGCCGCCCGGTGGCCGCGTCGTAGAGATACAGCACCGCGTCCTGCGGCGACAGGCTGACCTGCATCCGCGCCTCGCCCGCCTTGTGGACGGTGAGCGTGTAGTTCGTTTTCAGCTCCGGCGCGTACTCGTTGCGCACGCTGACCGCGACGGTCTCCGTCTGCGCATTCGTGTCCAGCGGAACGTTTATGCTCTGCGCCGTGACCGCATCGCCGTTGACTGCCAGCGTGTAGCCGCTTGCGTGCGTCTGCACAGCCAGCGTCAGCGCCTCCGACGCGGCGGGCACGGTGACGGCGTAGTCCGTCACGCTGCCCGCAAAGCTCGCGCCATCATCAAACGGCACGGTGTCGCCGCCGCACGAAACGCTCAAATTTTTCAGGCTGAGCGTGCGCACCACGTTCACCGTGTAATCGGTGTAGTGCACCACACCGCCGATCGTCTTACTCACGCGCACCGTCAGAGTATTGCCGCAGCCGCTGCCGGAGAGCATCACATACTCTAGTCCCGTGCCTCTAGTGTTGTCTTTCGGCGTGACACTCTTGATCTCCGGCGGGGCGTTCTCCGTCATGGTATTGTAGCGCACCGCGCAGGTATCCGCGCTGTTCGTCTGCCAGACGGCGATGCTGCCATCCGCGTCCGGCACGGTGACGGTATAGCTGTGCTCCGACGCAGAAAACGCCGGACTCATCGCAAACGTCGTGTCCTCCGCCGCGCGCGGACCGGGGCGGAAGCTGAGGCTCGTCAGCCAGTCCGCCGCCTGCACGGTGATCGTGTTCTTATGGATCTGACCGCTGCCTGCATTTACGGTAAAAGTCGCCGTGGAATGGTAGACCTCATCCTTCGTCGCCGTGTAGGTGTATTTCCCCACCGGGAGCGTAAACGAGTAATGACCGCTGCCGGGTGTGCCCGTGTATTCGTTGCCCTCCGCGTCCGTGGCGCTCATCGTCACGCCGCTTCCCGTTTTGAAGAGGATCGTCCCCATCTCCGCGTCCGCCGCGCCGCACATCACGCACAGCGTCAGCACCAGCGCCGCAAACACGCCGCAAAGGCGCAGTTTTTTCAGTAAAGACATTCCAGCCACCTCATTTTCAGCCGCCGGAGCGCTCCGGCATGGGTCTTGACCTGTGTAAGCGTCGCGTCATACAGCGTCTGCATCCGCTGCCGCTCGTTCTCCTGCGCGCCGTGCGAGGAAAACCGCGCCCGCGCGTTGACCATCGTCATCTGCTCCAGCAGCGCGCCATAGTCCGCGCCGAAGCGCGCCGACGCGTCCGCGCACAGCGGCAGCATTGAGCCGCGTCCGCGTGAAAGCCCCAGCCGCGCCAGCAGCAATGCCGCAGCAGCATAGACCGCGCAGACCGCATCCGTGCAGGAAAGCGCCGCAAGCGTCCGTGCGCGCCGCCGCAGAATATATGCGCGCCGCAAAACCAGCGCAAGCGCAAAAAGCGCCAAAATCGCCGCGATGAGCAGAATGGTCAGCAGGATGGTGCTCGTGCGCTCACGCTGCGGCAGTTGCTCCGGCGCAGTCTGCGTCTGCTCGTCCTTCTGCTCCGCGCCCTCGGGGGCGGCGGTCTCCTGTTCGCCGGATGTGCCGTTCGCGCCGCCGCCTGCCGCGCCGCCCTGCGCGCCGCGCCCGGAAAGCGTCTCAAAGCCCGGCGTCAGATCGACCGGCAGCCAGCCCGCGCCGTCCTGATATACCTCCGCCCAAGCCGTCGCGCAGGTGTCGGGGATGGGCACGGCAGCGCCCGCGCGCAGCAGCGACGCCGGGACGAGCACGCCCTCGGCGTACCGCGCCGGAACGCCGTAATAGCGCAGCGCCAGCGTCTGGATGGCGGCGTAGTCATACGCGCTGTCCGGCGCGCTGTTAAAAACCGCCTTCAAAAATGCCGCGACCGAAGCCGGGGCGCTATCCGCGTCCTCGCAGCGCGCGAGCACATCGCCGTACTGCGCCAGAAATTCCTCCGGCACATCCAGCGCGTAAGTGCGTACAAAGTCACGGTACGCGCTCTCCATCTGCAAATAGTCCTGCGTGGCAGCAGATCCGTCCGTCTGCAAAAAGTCCAGCAGGGCGGAAATTTCCGCCGCGCAGCCGGGGACGCAGGTATAGGTATATGCACGCTCGCCGCGCAGCCCCGCCGTTTTCACCGCTGAGGGCGCAAGATGCGCAGCCGATACGCCGTTCGCCGCCTGTGTCACGCTGAACGGCTCATAGCGGTAGGCACGGCAGGCATCCAGAACCTCGATCGTGACCGTATTCTCCCCCGCCGCGCCCATGCACGCGCGCGCCAGCGCAAACTGGCTCTGCGCGTCAAAGCCGGATCGGTGCAGCCAGTAGAAAAGGTCCTTTTCCGCCGCCGCGTCCGCGCTCGACAGCTCCGTCCAGCGCGCGCCGTCATAGCGGTCGCCGATGAAGCCGCGCAGGTAGAGCGTTTCGGGCGTCTCGGCGGTCACGGTCAGGATCGTCCGCCCATCCGCCGCCGTAAGCTCGCGCGAGGGGTCGCCCTCCGGCTGAAGCGCAGAGGATTCATAGCGCGCTGCGTGCAATGCCGCCTGCGTCCGCGCCGGAAGCGCGTCCACATTCAAGGCGGCGCAGATCGCAAATGTCAGCGCGAGCGACAGCACGCAGAAGCCCGCCGCCGCGATCCGCCGCGCCGCGTCCGCGCCGCCGAAGCACAAAAACGCCGCCGCACACGCACCGCAAAGCGTCAGCCACAGCGCCGACGGTACGAGAAAAATCGCCGCCAAAGCGCCGCAAAGCACGCAAAATAGCGCCGCAAAGCGCGGTTTTTTCGCAAAAAAGCTGCACAAAAGCGCCAGCAAAACGCCGACCAGCACGCCGGTCAAAACCAAACTGCCCATGCCTGCGTTCTCCGCGTCCGCCAGCGGCAGCAGCACCCCGCGCGCGGCACACAGCGTGTCCCGCAGCGCATTGTGCGCCTGCGCCAGCCCCGCGCGCACCAGGCTGCCGCCAAAAATCGCGCAAAGTGCCGCCAAAAGCAGCATTGCGGGCGCAAAATACGCGAGTTTTCCGAATTTCTGCGCCGCCGCGCGCAGCAGCAGGCACAGCAGCCCCGCCGCCAGCATCGCCCAACGCAGCGGCGCGAGCGCCGTCAGCCCCGCCGCGTGCACGAGCAGCCCGCCGAGCGTCAAAAACAGCGCCGCTCCGCCCAAAAAAGCCCACAGGATACGCTGCCGCGCGGCGTTTACCGGGGCGCGCTCCAGACGCAGCGCCGTATTCGGTTTGTTCATGGACCGCGCCCCCCTTTCAGATCGTCAGCGTTTCAAGCTGCCGCGCATACTGCACCGCGTCAAAGTGCACGCCGTCCGGCGTCGGCTCGTCGCCGCAGTACAAAATACGCAATGTTCCGAACCGCCGCAGCGCCGTTTTCGCTGCCGTGTCCGGGGCTGTATCGTTTGTTATGTAAACCAAATGTGCCGCCGCAGGCAATTCCTCCGCCTGCGCCAGCAGCGTATAACCCGGCGCGCCGGTGACCGCCGCCGCCGACAGCAGCCGCGGCAGCACGCCGATCACGTCGTCCAGCTCGCGCAGCACGAACGACACACAGCGTGCGCCGCCCGCCTCGTTCCACGCCAGCGTAAACGGCGCGCCCTGTGACAGCAGGCTTCGGCAGAGCGTCACGAGCACCTCCGCCTGCGCGTCCGTCCGCACCGCGTCCGGCGACGCTTCCGTCCGCTCCCAGAACACAAGGATGTCCTGCTGCACGGGCAGCGACGCGTCCTTGACGAGCAGACGGTCGTATTTCCCGCTCAGCTTCCACAAGATCTGCCGCCGGCTGTCGCCGGGAACATAATCACGGATCTGGTACGGCTCGGTGAGGTCAGAGCCGGGACGGTCGGGGGCATACTGCTCCGCGTCCAGATCAGGCGCGCCGGCGGGCGAAATGATGAGAGTTTGCGCAAACGTATCCGGCTGCACGGTCACGCCCGCAGACGCGCCCGTGAGCGCGCGCACGCCGATCAGCCCGAACGCGTCATACAGCCGCACGCGCTCCACGCGCACCTGAAGCCGCCCGCTGTGCTCCGCGCACAGCATCAGCTCGACCGTCCGCTCGCGGCGCGGCAGCAGACCGCATTCCGCGCGCAAAAGCGCCGTCTCGCCGGTGAGCAGATTCTGTACCGTTATCCGGCAGACTGCCCGGCAGACGGGCAAGCGCGACCCGTTTTGCAGCGTCAGGCGCAGCGCGCCCGGCGCGTTTTTTTGCAGATTGACCGGCGCTTGGAGCGTACAGCGCACGCGCCGCGCCGCCGCCAGATCGCCCCCCAGCGCCAGCAGCGGCAGCAGGAGCAGCGCCAGCGCCAGTACGGCAGCAGCCGCGTTCCCGGTGAGGAGCGTCAGCGCAAGCGCCGCCGCAAATAAAAGCGCCCAAAGCAGTTTTGCCGCAAGCATCCGCGTCACCGCTCGCGCAGGACGGGCATATCCACCGCGTCCAAAATCTCACGCAGCACTGCGTCCGCGGGCTGCTCCAGCATCCGCGCCTTGGCGCTGAGCACCAGACGGTGCGTGCACACGTCCGGGAAGATCGCCGCAACATCCTCCGGCATCACAAAATCGCGCCCGTGCAGCAGCGCATACGCCTTTGCCATCCGGCACACCGCCAGCGCACCGCGCGGGCTGACGCCCAGCTCCACGAGCGGATGCGTGCGCGTCGCCTCGGCAAGATGCGTGACGTAGGCGTAGATGCGGTCGTGCACCTCCACCTGCGCCGCCTGCTGCTGCAAGCTCTGCAATTCCTCGCGGCTCACCACCGCGCGCACATCCGCCAGCGGGTCGCGGTCGTGGCGGTCGCGCAGAATGCTGATCTGGCTCTCAAGATCCGGGTAGCCCATGCTCACGCGGATGAGGAAACGGTCAAGCTGCGAGTTCGGCAGCAGCATCGTGCCCGCCGAGCCGACGGGGTTCTGCGTCGCCAGCACGATGAACGGCTGCGGCAGGTCATACGTCCTGCCGTCCACGCTCACGCGCCGCTCCTCCATCGCCTCCAGAAGCGCCGACTGCGTCTTACTCGACGTGCGATTGATCTCATCCGCCAGCAGCAGATTCGTCATCACCGCGCCGGGCTTATACACGAATGTGCCCGTGGATTTTTCGTAGACCGAAAAGCCGAGGATGTCGGACGGCATGGTGTCGGAGGTAAACTGCACGCGGCGGCTGTCCAGCCCCAGAACGCGCGCAAATGCCATCGCGGTGGTCGTTTTTCCCACGCCCGGCACGTCCTCCATCAGAACGTGTCCCGAGGCGAGGATCGCCATCAAAATTTTTTCCACGATCTCGTTTTTGCCGACCACAACGTGCTCGATCTCCTGCAAAATCTGACTGATCTTCTCGTTCATATCCGTTGTCCTCTCTCTTTATTCGTCGCCGGAGTCATCACCGCCGGACTCATCGTCCTCATCGGGGAACTCCTTTTTGCCGCAGACGGTGCATTCACCGTTTTCAAACTCATGGAACTCGCCCGTGCGGGTGAGCGTGCGGCCGCACAGGTCGCAGGTGAAGGTCTGCCGGTAGCAGCTCGTGTTCGCATCAACGGGCGTGAGCTCCGCGCCGAGGCACGCGAACAGGTGCGGCACTTCGCAGCGGCGGCACGTCCAGTCGTCGCCGTCCTGCCGGTAGTCATGCTCGCCGCGCGTGTCCTCCAGAACGCCGCAGCGGCTGCACTCCTGCCAGTGCTCCTGTGTGTCAAAGCACCAGTGCGCGTCGTGACCGAGCGCAGGGGACTCTTCGTCTTTTTCCGCACCGCAGGCGCACGTCAGGTGCACCGTGCCGGGTTCCAGGCACGTCGCCGTGTCCTCGCCGCGCTGCCAGTCGTGCGCCAGCTCCGCGGCGTAGCCGCAGTGGCTGCATACGGCGCTGTGCTTCTCGGCGGCGTCGGGGTTCGCGGCGTCCAACTGCGTCAGGGTGAACGCGTGCGCCTCCGGCTTTCCGACCTGCTCGCCGCAGTCCGGGTTTGCGCAGAACAGCGCGCAGGTCTTATCGTCGATCATGCGGTACTCGGTTTTCAGATGTGGGCAGCCCGTGACCGCGCCGCAGCAGCGGCAGACGTACTGCACCGAGCCGTCCGGCTGCGTGACCTCTTCGTACTGGTGCTCCACCGTCCACTCGCCGCCGATCGCGCGCACGCAGTAGCCGACGGAGCTGCCGTAATCGCCCTGCGGCGCGCCAACATCGCAGCCGTAGGCAAGCGTAAAGCGCAGCGCGAGCTGGTCGCCGTTTTTGAGCCGGTAGGCAGACATCGCCGTACCGGGATAGTAGCTGCCGTTCAGACTGTAAAGCCAGCCGGACGCCATCGTAAAGTCAAATTCGCCGACGCCCGGGTGGCTGGATGCGCCGGAGAGCGGGATGCCGTTGCGCAGGATGCAGCGCCAGAGCGCCGCCTGCGGCGTATCCGCGCCAAATTCGCGGTCGATCGCCGCGAGCTGCTCCGCCTCCGTCGCACCATAGTCCGACCACTCGCCCGTGAGCACATCCGCGTGGGCGGCAAAATTCGAACCGTCGTCGAGGCGCTGTAAATAGAACTGGTCACCGAGCATGCCGGAATAGGTGCAGCGCGCGGCGGGCCAGTTCAGCGTCTGCTTCGCCGCCGCCTTGCCGAAGGGCTCGCCCGTGTCCTCGTTCCACACCGCCTTGGCGATGGTGTAGGAGATCGGCTCGCCTGCGAGCACGTCCACCTCGATCGTCCGGCTGGTGTCCAGCCCCAGAACGGTCAGATCGACGTAAAACGTCGCCGTGCCGATCTTTGTGCCGGGTTCAGCGCGCACGCCGCGGAATTTGACGGTCTTTTCGCCGTAATTGCCGTATTCATCCTCGGCGTAGACATACAGCGTGTGTTCGTTTTCGTCCAGACCCTCGGTGTTTTCCGGGGTCACGAGGTACTGCTGGGCATTGCCGCTCGTGCTCTCCAACCGGCAGTCCTTGCCGTCAAGCTGCACGGTGAGCGTGGTGTTCACGCCCGTGGCGGTAAGATAGCGGTCCTTTGCGCCGTTTTCGCCCGGCACGCGTGCGGTCACGACGAGGTCGTTTTCCGCCTCGTTCACGAGCGTTGCGCCCTCACCGGGGTCGGTCGTGATGACGATGCAGTTTTTGCCGCGCTGCTTATACGGCAGGCGGAATGTGAAGCTGTACGCGCGCCCCGCGCCATCCTGCGCCTGCACGGTCAGGGTATTTTCGCCCACCGAGCCGTCCTCGCGCGCGCGCAGCGTCACGCTGCCGTCCGGCACGCCCGCAGGTTCGCTGCGCGCAGTCGATTCGGCGACATACTCCGCGCCCGTCAGGGTCAGCGCGCCGCCGTCGGCGCGCAGGTGATACGAAAGAAGCCCCTCCGTGAGCTGATCGCTGTAAATTTCCGCCGCCGCGGCGGTCTTGCCGTTTTCGCAGTACACACTGCGCGAGACCGCCTCGCCGTCCGCGTTTACGGCATACTCCAGCGCCAGCCGCACGCCCGCGCTGTAACGCAGCGTGAGCGAAAACGGCACGTCCTGCTCCGCGCCGGAGACGAGCCGCACGCGCGCCGTGGCGAGCAGCGTATATTCCCTCGTGCCGCTCTCGCCCGTTTCCAGCAGGATGCTCCCCTGCCCTTCGGTGCGCAGGGCGGTTTCGTTTAAGGTCGCCGACACGATCTGCGCGTTTTCCGCGTCGCGCCCCGTGAGCGCGAGGGCATAGCGCAGCTCGTCGCCGCGAAGCTGCTCGCGGTAGATCGTCAGCGCCGCGCGCGTGTCGGGCTGGCAGGTCTGCACAGTCGCCTGCGTGCCGTTCTGATACCATGTAAATTGCAGCCCAAGCTCATACGGCTGCTCAATGTAGGTGAGCGTAAGATCATACGCCGTATCCTCCCCGTCGGCGGTCTGCGCACGCACGGTCAGGTGATACGTCTGCCGGTCAGAGCCGTCCGCCGCGTGCATTTGCAGGCGTCCGTTTTGCAGGAGCTTGCCGCTCTCGCCGCCGTTGGTCCAGTACTCACACGAGACAAAGCGCGCGTCCTCCGCGTCCAGCCCCTCAAAGGCGAAGGAATACGCGAACACGCCGTCCGCCAGCTCTTCGCCCGCGAGATCGGCATTGGCGCTGCCGTTTGCGGTGCAGCGCAGATCGTCGCTCGCCTCGCGCGTGCGCCAGCTCAGGCGCAGGTCGAGATCAAGCTCGTTTTTGATAACAAGTTGAAACGTAAACGTCACCGTCTGCGCGTCCTCGTCCGGGCGCTGTAACAGCGCCTCGGCGGTGAAAATGTAGCCGCGCGACTTGCCGCCCTCCGGCAGGTCGAGATGCACCGTGCCGCTCTCGTCCGCGTCGCGGCTCTGCGCGTCCTCCGCGCCGAAGCGCACGGCGGTGATCTGCGCGTTATCGGCATCCACGCCGTCCAGCTCAAGTGCGTAGCGGAACGCGCCGTCCTGCGGGAGCTGCGCCGCCGGGATGGTGCGGCGAACCGTGTTATCCCCGCCGCACACGACGCTTGCGCGGCGCGTGCCGTAGCGATACCACGTCAGCACGGCGGACAAATCCACGTCCTCGATGCCCGGTTTTTCCGTCGTGGGCACGCTCTGCGGCGCGTCGGATGACGGCTGCGCCGTGACAGTTTGGGCATTATCCGGCATATTCTGCATTGGTTCATCGGCAGGCTCGTCCGTCTGGGATTCTTCGGGCTGCGTGTCGGGCAAAGCCTGTTCAGGAAGCTGCACAGCGTCCGCGCCCGCGCCGCCGCCCGTTTCCAGCACGGTCAGCTCCTGCGCGTGTGCGTGCAGGATGGGGTTTTCCGGCTGCGCAGTCGCACTGCCCCCAAACGGCAGCAGCAGACCCGCGAGCAGCGCGAGGCACATCACGGCGCTGAGCAGTCCGGGCAGCCACGGTTTTTTTGCGAAAAAGTCTCTCATATCGGCTCATTTCCACGCCAAAAGCGGCGAATTTTCCTTCAAAGCATGGGGTTTATCTGCATCTTTACGCGGCGCGTAAAAACACAGATAAGCCACACGCCCGCGCGGTGCTCCGCGCGTTCGTCCGGCTCGTCTGTGGTTTTCAGTTTTCGGTCCGGGGCGCAGGACGCGCCCCGGAGAAAACAAGCTTTATCATTTTACAATGTTCGTCAGGAATCTGTCAAGGATGACCGCGATCTCCGCACGAGTGGCATACGCCTGCGGAGCGAGCTTGCCGCCGCGGCCCTGCACAAGACCTGCGTTCACAGCCCAGCCCATCGCGCCCAGCGCGTAGGCGGAGATGCTGTTATAGTCTTCGTATTCGCGGATCGCCATGCCGCCCTGCGTGGTGTCATAGTCCTCGCGCTGCGCGTAGCGGTAGAGCATCGCGCAGAGCTGCTCACGGGTGATCTTTCCGTCCATGTTCGTGCCGTCGGACACGCCGTTTTCCATCGCCCAGGCTCTGCCCGCGGCGTACCACGGCGTGCCGGAGGTGTTCTTGCCGTCCATCCGCGCCAGGATCGTGACGATCATCGCGCGGGTGGTGTCGGCATTCGGGGAGAACCTGCCGCTGCCCGTGCCGGACATCAGACCGAGCTCGGAGACGTAGTAGACGGAATCCGCGAACCAGTCATTGCTGCGCACGTCGGTGTAGGAGATGTCCTCTTCTTCGCCTTCGCCCGCGTCCTCGCGCACGGAGGGCTTGCCGGCGACGCCGGCGTTATTCGCCTTGAGGAGGTTCTCATAGCGGCGTTCGGCGCTTTCCAGCGCGCCGAGGTTGCCGACGAGCTCCTTCTGCGCGTCGGTCAGGGATTCATACGCCTCGCGCAGCGCCTCCAGCGCCTCGCCGCTGTTCTTCGTGACCGTGCCGAGGGCGGCGATCTTCTCCTCGACCGCTTCCGCCGCGATCTTGTCAGCGGTGCGGGTGAGGGTGATGGTGAAGTCCAGCGCAGACTCGCTCACGGTGAGCGTGTCGCTCGCGGCCTCATAGCCAGCCTTGCTGACGGCGTAGGTGAAGTTGCCCGCGACCGCGCCGAACTTACCCTCAGCGGTCAGCATGGACTTGACATTGCTGCCGTCCTGGATGGTGATCTCATCGGAGGAGACGGCAACGGTCTTGCCCGTCTCGTCCTTGAAGTGGAGCTGGACCTTCAGCAGGTCGGAGCTGTCCACCGCCAGAGAAAGTGCAGGCAGGCGGCTGAGGTATCCGCTGACCTGGGGAGCGCCGCCGATGAACGCAGCAGTACCGAGCGTATAGTTGACGCCGCGGTGTGTCGAAGCGCCGCCGAAACCGCCCTGCTTGATCGAGCCAGTCAGCGTGTAGGTATCTTCGATCCAGTACTTCGGGATGGTAACATTCAGTTTCTGCTGCTTCGGGTCGCCGCTGAAGTCATAGATACCAAACGGCCAGCGGGGCTTACCGCTGAAAGCAGTGCCATCTTCGCCAACAAGATACGGTACAAAGTTGAAGTTATAAACGCCGGAGAGTTTTTCCTTGGGGCTGATCAAATTGGAGAACTGGATCGCAACGGTGTCGCCAGACTTGACGGTGCTGGGATCGGTGATCGCAGTGCCGGTGGTGTCCTGAAGCTCATAGCTGACCTCGCGCGTGGTCACGACCTGATAGTTCGCAACGCCGCCCTTTTCGACCTTGATGATGTGGCGGCCCGTGGTCAGACCCGTCACCGTGACCTCGTGCGTCACCGCGTTGACCGTCACGCCGTCGGCGGTAAAGCCATTGAAGGTCATCTCGTCGCCCACGACGGAGCGGTCCACCGTGACGGTGCTGCCGAGCTCCGGCGTGAAGCTGTATTCCGCACCTTCGCTTCCCAGATAGAACAGGATGTCATGCTCGGCATCCAGCGCGACCGTCTTACCGTCCGCGCGGTCGATGAGCATATTCTTTTCGATATGCGTGCCATCCTCGCCGACCGTCACCACGAACACACCCGTGCACTCCGGCCAGATGGCGGAGAACTGCTTCGTGCCCGTATTGGTGGTCGTCATCGCCTGCATATGGGTCATCGCGTCATAGGTCACCAGCACGATCGCCGTGCCGGTCTTGTTGGCGGTCAGATTCACCTGGCAGGAGTTATAGGGCGTGACCTGCTCAATGGAGAGGAGGTCGCTGTCATTGCCCGCCTCGTCAACAACGCGGTAATGCACATCCGGCAGCGCAACTTTGGCGTTTGAGTTGCTTTCGATCGCCATCCAGTTACGGAACACATCCAGCTCGAACGTCTCGCCGACGTCCATGCTGAGATAACCGTCGCCGTTCACGCCCAGATAAATATCTGCGCGGTCGTAGATGTTCTTCTCAAAATTATGGAAAACGGTGTCCTTCGTGAACTCGCTGCTGCCGATGTAGAGGTTGTCCTTCGTCACGGTAACGCCGTCCGCAGGCAGACTGGTGTAGAAATCCCACCACGTCACGCCGTCGGGATGCTGCACGCGCACGAAGTAGTTGCCCTTGCTCTTTTCCGGGATGGTCAGCGTCACGGACGTTTCCCCGTCCGCGACCGTCTGGCAGTCGGCAACATCATACACATAGTAGGTATGGAACGCGCCCGCCGTCACGGTCGAGCCAGCCGGCGCGTTCACGGTCAGACTGAGCTTCTGCGCGACCTTGCCGGTCAGGTCGATCGCCTGATCGATCGTCTTGCTGCCGCTCTTGGAAACGGTCGTCGCCAGGAAGTCATCCGCGCGCTCGCCGATTGGGGTGAAGGTCGCCGCAACGGTATCGCCGCTCATAAACAGGCAGCTCGTATACTTAGTGCCGCTGTTGTCCGCTTTGCCAAGCGTGCTCTCGCGCACCGTGCCGTCCGTGCCGGTGACCTTCACGGAGATCGTATAGTCTGTGCCCTCGACCCAGCCGGAGTTTGTCGCATAGATCTGATAGGCGCGTCCGAAGGTAACCGTCTGCTCGGCGTCCTGCGTCACGGTGAACGCGAGACCGCCGTTGCGGTCGTTGTTGGCATCGTAGCCGTCCACCCAGTACTCGCCCGGAGTCAGCTTGATGTTTTCATACATCTTCCTGGAGCCATCTGGTACGGGCTCGACGCCGTCCAAAAGGTTCTCCGTACCCTTGACGTCGCCGTTATAGGTGTAGAGCTTGACGTCGTTGAGCTGCATTTCGTGCAGCCCCTTGATGGTCACGCTCACCTTGTCCGCGGCAAAGGCCATTACGGTCATGGTGCTCAGCACCATGACCAGCGCTAGTACTAGCGCTGCGGCGCGGCGGACGCTGAATGTTTTCTTGTCCATGTTGTGTTCTCCTTCTTTCTATTTCCGGGCGGCTCAGCCGCCAAGTTCCCCTGTGAATGCCGTCTCCGAGACCGCTCCGTCGCTGCTTATAAAGAAGAGCTTGACGGTATCGCCGTCTGCCGGGAGGGTGAGGACCTGTGCGCCAGCCGACGTGACATCCCGCACGGCTGCCGAGGCAAGCCGACCTTCGCGGTACGTCGCTGCGAGGAGCTGCCCGCCGGGCGCATCCAGCACGCATTGCAGGCGGACATTGCCGCCGCTTCTCTGCACGGTCGTATTGGCAAGTCCCGACTCCTGCGCCGCCGTGACCACGACCTTCGCGACCGCGGGCGCGGTGTGCGCCGCAGGCTTGCCCCAGTTGGGATCGTGCCCCATCAAATAATAAGTACCCGCCTGCGGGAAGGTCACGGTGTACCAGCCGTCGCCGCCCGCTTCGGGTGTGAGCGCGGCGTCGGTCGCTTCGTACCACTCGTCGTCGTAGACCGCCGCGGTCAGCGTGGCAGCGGGCTGATAGTCGTCGCTCCCCTCGCCCTCGACGGCGTAGCTCGGTTTATACAGCATCCGCACGCGGAGCGCCTGCCCCGCCTCGACCTCGTAGGTATCCTGCGCGAAGCACGCGAACGCGCCGTCCTGATAGAACCGCTCGTCCGAGTGCATGGAAAAATCCAGCGTGTCGCCGTCGGACAGGAGCTGATAGTCGAGCGTGCTGCCGAAGCCCTCGTACATCAGGGGAAACGTGTGGTTGCGGAAGTACATCAGGTTCACGTCATGACCCCAAAAATTCGACAGATACAGGGACATCGCGCCCTGAGCCGCCAGCAGCAGTGCATCGTACTCATTGGTGTATTTGCCGCCCTTCAGGTCTGTCATCGCCTTGCCGGAATTGGCAAAGTTTTTCGCCTTTGCAGCGCCCTTGCCGCACTGACTCTCCGGCAGACCATAATAATAGCGCTCCAGCAGCCAGATCACCGCGTGCAGCGCCGTGGGGCGCTGAATGACGCCCGCGGATGTATCATAGATCACGTCCGTGCCGTCGTCCGTCGTCACCGTGTGCGCCGGGTAACGGTAATATTCCTTTAGCCCATAGAGCTCCAGATCAAAATACGGCACGGTAACATCCAGATGCGCAAGCACTGTCTGGTCTGCGTCCGTGCCAACAAGCGGCACGCCGTCGTTGGAGATCGTCACGGTGATGGTAACTTTATCGGCAGGCGTTTCGTCGTAGCCGTAGGCATCGCCGAGCTTTGCGCCCGCCGGGACGCACAGCAACGAGACGATCAGCGCCGCGAGAAGCAGCAACGTAAAAAGCCGTTTTTTCAAATTCCATTCCTCCCAAGTAACCGCTGATGAAATCGGCAAGAGTTATCAGCGAGAGGCTTTGACACAAATGAAAGTTTGAAAAACGCAGGAATACTGGATGTCTTTCAAGTTTTTCAAACTGCACAGTTGGGGCAAAAGATCCGCTGATAACCGCAGGCGATTTTATTAGCGGTTACCCAAGCCCTGCGTGCACGGGCTTCGGCGTTCCCAGTACCGAAGCCCGTGGGCAGTAGACCGTATGCCCCACACACGGTCCGTCGGCAGTCGGTCTCAGGGGGACGAGACCGGGTCTGTATCGGCACGCTCCGTCTGGCAGGACGGCGCGTGACTAGTAACACTACGGACGTGCGGCAGCATACAAAAATACCGCCTGTTTTCCAAGAAAACGGCGGCTTAACGGCACAGAAACAAAACGCCGGTCACATCGACCGGCGTGCACTGCGAAATTCTGCATTCGGAGAAGCACGCCCGAATGCGCTCAAATCGAATGAAACCGTGCATACGCACGGGGGACAGCAAGTCTTCCGTCTCACTCCACGGCAGTTTCCTGCCACGTTTGCAACCTGTCTTCTCACAGAAAAATATCTGCAATGACGGGCTTTCGCCCCAGCGGTCATACCGCCTCGGTGCATCCTTGAGTCCACGGCGCCGGTCGCGCGGGTTTGGTTACCCCTTCCTTTTTCACCCGGGTCTGCCGCAGCATACCCGAGTTACACGTCCCTGAGCACATCTATGAAGTTGTAAAAATACCTACTACTAAATATAGCAGTATTATAGAAAAAGTCAAGACTTGATCGTGACCTTTTTTGAGTTTGCGTCCTTATGTACCTGCTGGTCGATCTTGCGGTTGCGGAAATAGACGACCAGATTCAGGCTCACCGCGAAGAGATTGAAGAAATAGACGATCAGCACATAGTTGACCTTTCCGGCGATGATCTTGGCGGCGATGCCGCAGAGATAGCCGAAAATGATGAGCAGGATGAACGGCAGGCTCATGCCATGTGCCGTGCGCGTGCGATAATTGTTGATAAGCGAGATCGGCCACGAAAAGCCAAAGCAGATGAGCATCATCGCCTCAAGCATATTCTGCATTCTAAATGCCTCCCTGGATTGTTTTCTCGCCTATCATAACGCATTATGCCCCGATTGCAAGCCTATTTTCCGAAAAAAACGCTCCGTTCTGTACAAAATCGACATTTTACCCGAATCACGCGGCGCGCCCGGTACAAAACCGTGGTTTTTGCACAAACGGAAACTTTTTAGATCGGTTTTCCGCGTTTTAAAGTTGACGTAACGCCTTTACCAAAGCAAATACGGCGGAGCTTGTTCGTTTTTTGTTACCGATTTCCGCACCGAAAAATTCCGTTCCCGCACCTGTGCATAAACTGTGCATGATGTGAATAATTCCCGAAATACAAGAGTTATTCACATCTTCAACAGGTTTATCAACAGGAACAATTTCCGCCGAATACAAAAATTTTTAGATAATCTGCTTAACATAACGCCAAAAAACATTATGCCAGAAAACACGCTACGTCCTCCAGCCGCAGCCCGCGGTGCAGCGCCAGGTCGAGCGCATAGCCGATCACCTGCGCCGTCTCGCGCACGCGCGCGTCAATATCGCGCGGGGTGACGATCATGCCCGGCGCGCACATCTGTCCCTCCGGCAGCAGCGACTGCGCGTCCACGACCGTCGGGACGCCGATCGCCACGACGGGCGCGCCGAGCGTCTCGCAGTTAAACGCGGCGCGGCTGTTGCCCACGCCCGAGCCTGGCACGATGCCGGTGTCGGTGAGCTGGATGCTGGCACAGATGCGCGCAGGGTCAGCCGCCGCGAGCGCGTCGATCACCACGATCTGCTCCGGCTGCGCCGCCTGCACAACCGCGCGGACGGTCTCGGCGCTCTCCATGCCGGTCGTCCCCAGCACGCCCGGTTCGAGCGCACTGACGCTGCAAAAGCCGCCGTGCTGCGTGAGAACAGGCAGATGGCGCGTCACGATCAGGCTGCGCAGCGCGAGCGGTCCAACGGCGTCCGGCGTGACGGCGGCATTTCCCAGCCCCACGACAAGCGTGCGCTTTTCACGGTCGAGAAATTTGCCGAGCTCGGCGCTCATCACGCGCACCGTGCGCGAAAAGCCGCTCGGCTCGCGCCGCCGCAGTGGGTCAGTTTCCAGCGTCAGATAGATCCCGATGGGCTTATGGAGCTGCCGCGCGCCCTCATCATCCAGGATCTTCACCGTATGGACGCCCACGCCGCGCACGTCGCGGCGGCTTGCCTGTACGCCGGGCAGCGCTGTCTGCTCCCCTGCCGAGCGTTCCCAGAGCGCGTGTTCCTCGACTGCAAGGTCTGTTCTGACTGCCAAAATCCATCACCTCGCAGCTATTTTGCGCGCTGCCGGAAACAATATGCGAAATTTTTTGGCAAAAGCTGAAAAAAGGGATTGATTTTATCGAAGAACCCCGTTATAATGTGTTTCTGCATGGAGCAAAAACGCTGTTCCGCGTAAACGCTATTGGAGGAGGTGTAGTCATGCCCAACATTAAGTCTGCCAAGAAGAGAGTTCTGGTATCCAAGGTCAACAACGAGCGCAACAAAGCGGACAAGTCCGTTCTGAAAAGCACGCTGAAGAAGTTTGACGCCGCCGTTGCCGCAGGCAACCAGGAGCAGGCCGATAGCGCGTACAAGGCTGCGGTGAAGACCATCGACAAGGCTGTCAGCAAGGGAATTATTCATAAGAATAACGCTGCCCGCAAGAAGAGCGGCATTACCCTGAAGCTCAACAAGATGGCATGAGGATGAATGATCCCCTCCGGTTTTTACCGGAGGGATTTTTCATTTTTGCAGGCAGTACCGAACGGTCTGCCTTGTTTTTTGCTTTTTTATAAATTATACTGATTCATACTGATAGAAAAACAGAAAGGAGTGTGTGCCGTGGCAAAGCAAGGGGAACAGCCGCTCGATCTTTACGCGCCGGTGAGTGCGCTGCGCGGCGTGAGCACCGTGCGGGCGGGGCTGTTTGCAAAGCTGGGCGTGCACACGCTCTACGATCTTCTGACCTTCTTTCCGCGCGATTATGAGGACCGCACGAAGCTGCTCGACATCGCGCAGCTCCTGCCCGACGAGCCTGCGTGCTTTGAGGCGATGGTCGTCTCATCGCCGCGCCTGTCGCGCATCCGCAAGGGGCTGGACATTACGCGCGTGCAGGTGGCGGACGCCACGGGGCGGCTGACGCTGGTGTTTTTTAACCGCCCGTATCTCGCGGATTCGCTGCACTACGGCGAGAGCTACCGCTTTTACGGCACGCTGAGCAGCGACGGCGCGGCGCAGGTCACAAATCCCGTCTTTGAGCCCGCGGAGCGCGCCGGGACGGTCACGGGGCGGCTGTTCCCCATCTACTCGCTCACGGCGGGGCTATCCAACAATGTGGTCATTCAGTGCGTGCAGCAGGCGCTGGACGCGTGCTGCGAACGGCTGCCGGAATTGCTGCCGCAAAGCGTGCGCGCGGAGTATGGGCTCTGCGACGCGCAGACCGCCTATCGCACGGTGCATACGCCGCAGTCCTTTGACGCGCTGCGCGCCGCGCGGCGGCGGTTGGTGTTTGAGGAATTTTTCGTCTTTTCGGCGGGCTTGCAGCTCGTGCGGTCGGAGCGTCGCGTGCAGCGCGCGGTCGTGATCGCGTCCGATGCGCTGCCGGAGCTTTACGACGCGCTGCCCTACCATCTGACGGCGGCGCAGGAGAAGGTGCTGGAGCAGATCGCGCACGACCTCGCCTCCGGCACGCCGATGAACCGGCTGGTGCAGGGCGACGTGGGCAGCGGCAAGACCGCCGTCGCAGCGGCTGCGGCATTTCTCGCGGCGCGCGGCGGCGTACAGACCGCGCTCATGGCGCCCACGGAAATTCTCGCCGAGCAGCACTATAAAACACTCACGGCGCTGCTTGCGCCTCTGGGCATAACAGTGGCGCTCCTGACCGGGTCGATGACGGCGGCGCAAAAGCGCGAGGTCAAGGCGCGTCTCGCGGACGGCACAGTGCAGGTCGCGGTGGGCACGCACGCGCTGATTACAGCGAATGTAGAGTTTTCCGAGCTGGGGCTGGTCATCGCCGATGAGCAGCACCGCTTCGGCGTGGCGCAGCGCGCGCGCCTGTCCGGCAAGGGCGACAGCCCGCATCTGCTCGTGATGTCCGCAACGCCCATCCCGCGCACGCTGGCGCTGATCGCCTACGGCGAGCTGGATGTTTCGACCATCGACGAGCTGCCGCCGGGGCGGCAGCCGGTGGAGACGTTCCTTGTGGATGAAAACTACCGCAAGCGCCTCAACGCGTTTGTGCAGAAGCAGTGCGACGAGGGCGGGCAGGTGTACATCGTCTGCCCCGCCGTGGAGGAGAGTGAGCTGGAATCGCTCAAATCCGCCGAGGTCTGGGCGCAGACGCTTCAGGCGGCGGTATTCCCGCGGCTTCGCGTGGGGCTGCTGCACGGCAGGATGAAGGCGAGCGACAAGGAGGACGTGATGGCGCGCTTTGCGCGGCACGAGATCGACGTGCTCGTGTGCACCACGGTCATCGAGGTCGGCGTGGACGTGCCGAACGCGAACCTCATTCTCATCGAAAATGCCGACCGCTTCGGGCTCAGCCAGCTCCATCAGCTTCGCGGGCGCGTGGGGCGCGGGTCGCGCAAGTCGTACTGCGTGCTCGTCTCGTCCACGAAAAACCCGGACACGCTGGAGCGGCTGAAAACGCTCTGCCGCTCGTCCGACGGCTTTGCCATCGCGCAGAAGGACCTTGCGCTGCGCGGTCCGGGCGACTTTTTCGGCAGCCGCCAGCACGGTCTGCCGCTGCTGCGCGCCGCAGCACTGGATATGGATCTCAAAACGCTTGAGCAGGCGCAGCAGGCGGCGGCGCAGGCGCTCGGCGCGCCGGGCTGGCAGGCGGACGCGGAATACGCCCCGCTGCTGCGGCGCATCGGTGTGCTGTTTGAAACCGCTCCCGTTGCCCTCAATTAACTGCATACTCCCGCTGTCGTGTACATATTTATGTACACGACAGTTTATTTTTGGGAGGGTCTTTATGCAGACTATGACGGAATATTTTCTCGGCGGCAACACGGCGCGCGGCTTTTACTCTCTGTATGACGACTTCTGCCCGCCGCGCGGCGGGATGTTTCTGTGGGTCATCAAGGGCGGCCCGGGCTGCGGCAAATCGACGTTTATGAAAGCCATCGCCGCCGCGGCAGAGGAAGCGGGGCTCGCCGCCGAGCGCGTGCGCTGCTCCGGCGACCCACACTCGCTCGACGCGGTGTGCGTCCCGGCGTGGAACGTGGGGTATGTGGACGGCACTGCGCCGCACGTTCTGGATGTCCCCTATCCGGCTGCCGCCGGGGCGTATCTCGACCTGGGGCAGTTTTACGACATCGCGGCGGTGCGGGCGAAGCTGTCTTTGATCGTATCCTTAAACAGCGCGTACAAGTCGCGCTACCGCGAGGCGTATGCGCTGCTGCGCGCAGAGGACGCGCCGGAGGAAGCCGAGCCGTGGCAGGCGCACGCAGCCGGGCGCTTCGCCCGCGCCATCACCTGCGAGGGTCTGTGCGACCTCACGCCCGCGAAGGCAGAGCGCCTGCCTGCGCGGGAGCTTTCAGCGCGCGCGGAGGCGTCGGTGCTGCTGGGAAGACGCCTCATCGACCTGCGCTCTCCCCTGCATCCGGCGCGCTCGGAGGGCTTTTTCCTGCCGGACAGCGGCGCGTGCTGCCGTCTGGACGACGCTGCGGCGGAGGAACAGCTTGCGGAGGTCTGCGAGCGCGTCTGCCCCATCCTTGCGCAGGCAAAGGCGCTGCACGACGAGCTGGAGGCACTTTATAACCCGCACGTCGATTTTGTGGGCGTGCACGCGCTGGCACAGGCGCATATTGAACGGCTGAAAAAATAAAATTCACATTTTACGCATTGTAAGATGCGGAAAAATGTTGTAGAATAGTCCCCAAATGCGAAAATTGTTTTTTCGGAGGGATACACAAATGAAAAAACCGATTGTATTGGTCATTATGGACGGCGTGGGACGCGGTGACGGCGGCAGCGGCGACGCGGTCGCGCAGGCGAACACCCCCGTGCTCGATAAGCTGATGGCGACCTGCCCCATGACGTGGCTCAAGGCGCACGGCACTGCCGTGGGTCTGCCGAGTGACGACGACATGGGCAACTCCGAGGTCGGTCACAACGCGCTCGGCTGCGGGCAGATCTACTCGCAGGGCGCAAAGCTCGTGCAGGAATCCATCGAAAACGGCTCGCTGTTCGCGTCGAAAACGTGGACGGAGCTGACCGATAACTGCCTGCAAAACGGCAAAGCGCTGCATTTTATCGGTCTGCTGTCCGACGGCAACGTCCATTCCAATATCTCGCACCTCATCGCCATGCTGCGCCATGCGCGTGAGCAGAACATCCAGCGAGTCTACTGCCACATCCTGCTCGATGGGCGCGACGTGCCCGCAACGAGCGCGCTGGACTATGTCGCGCAGCTTGAGGGCGTGCTGGCGGAGCTGTCTGACGATGCGCATGAATACAAGATCGCATCCGGCGGCGGGCGCATGGTCATCACCATGGACCGCTACGAAGCCAACTGGGGCATGGTCGAAAAGGGCTGGCGCACGCACGTTCAGGCGGAGGGTCGCCAGTTTGCCAGCGCCAAGGACGCCATTGAGACCTACCGCGCCGAAAATCCCGGCATGATCGATCAGGATCTGCTGCCGTTCGTCGTGGCAAAGGATGGCAAGCCCGTTGCGAAGATCGAAAACGGCGACAGCGTCATCCTCTTTAACTTCCGCGGCGACCGCGCACAGGAAATTTCTCTCGCATTCGACCGCAAGGACTTTGACAAGTTTGACCGCGGCGACTACACCGGCGTGCTGTTTGCCGGTATGCTGGAATATGACGGCGACCTGCACATCCCGCAGAAGTACCTCGTCGAGCCGCCGGTCATCAAGAACACGCTGACCGAGGTCCTCTGCAAGGCGGGCGTGCGCGAATACGCCGTGTCCGAGACGCAGAAATACGGGCACGTCACCTACTTCTGGAACGGCAACCGCTCCGGCAAGGTGGATGAAAAGCTCGAAACGTATGAGGAGATCCCGTCCGACATCATCCCGTTCGATCAGGCGCCGGCGATGAAATCCAAGGAGATCACTGACAAGCTCGTCGCTGCCATGGCGTCGCACGACTACGATTTCCTGCGCTGCAACTATCCGAACGGCGATATGGTCGGGCACACGGGCGTGATGAGCGCCGTTGTGACCGCGATGGAGTGCGTGGACGCGAGCGTCGGTCGTGTGATCGAGGCCGCCGACAAGTACGGCTACACCGTCCTCGTGACTGCCGACCACGGCAACGCCGACCAGATGACCGAGACGAAGAAGGGCAAGACGAGCGTCCGCACGGCGCACTCGCTGAATCCCGTGCCGTTCATCATCTACGACCCGGATACGAAGTACGTCATCCACAACGGGCATTATGGGCTGGCGAACGTCGCTCCCACCATCGTGACGATGATGGGGCTGGAAGCGCCCGATTGCTGGCAGCCCAGCATGGTCTAAAGAAAAATCAAGATCGCCATGCAAGAGAGGTCCATAGTCATTCTGGTTTTAGCACTGGCGCTGGCGCTGCTCTGCGCGTGCTCGTCTGGAGAGACGCCCGCTGTAGCGGCGGACGCTGTGTCTGCGCCCGTGTCGGAAAACACCGAAGCGTCCGCGCCCGCGCCGGATCAAGAGCCCGATCCGCAGCCTGTTCCGGGATCGCTTCCAGATGTTACCTCACCCGCACAAGAATCTGAGCCTGCATCATCGCCTGAACCCGAGCCCGATCGGGTTCAGGCTCTCGATGAGGTAGCTTTCCTGCCCGTCGATGGGCGCAGCCCCGACCGCGTTCTGACCTCTGCCAGCTACACGGTCGAGGTCTTTACCAGCACGAGCGAACAGGACGGCGGTCAAATCGAAAGCCGGGAATATTGCGTCTCTGACGGCGTGACGGCATCCACCTACCGCGCGACCGGCTCTGGCGACTGCGTCTTTTTTGACCAGGAGGTCACAGAACCGGGCGTCGTCTGGTATTACAGCTACGAGTCCGGCGACTGGGTCTGCGAGACGCTTGCCGAAGGGAGCTTTTCCTCCCCGGTCGTCGTTGTGGAGCTTGACTCCGGCACGACCTATTTCTTTGCCCTGCCGCGCACGGTCATCCTGCGCGAAAATGACTCCATGGAGTATCTCCCGGACCAGGATGGCTCGCTGCAAATCACGCAGACCGAAGAAGGGCTTCAGTTGACGGTAACAGGTCACGGTTTGGAAGAGGGGCGCGCTGCGGATGCGCTGATTTTGACTTCGCCGGATCAGATCATGAACTGGGAGCTCCACAATTGCGCCAAGGCATGGGTATCCTATGTGACGAACGACAGTATGCTGTGGTGCTATGGGGGCTATTACCGGGAGTCTCCCTATAATTACATACCGACCGGCACGAACTATTATTACTGCTGCGCCGCGTGCTACTGCATCCGGGGCTTCCTTGGGCGCACGCCGCCGTGCAAGGAGGCGCCCGCGCTCACCATTCTGATGCTTGACACCATGGCACAGCGGCAGAACAGCTATGGCTATTGGGCGACCGAGCCGGGCAGCGGATGGCTGCAAACCGACTACGGCATCGGACCGGGCTTTTATGACACACGCTTCAATACGGAGCTGCTTGAGCTCTATATCCGAGCCGCGCAGAAATTCGGCGGCAATATGTTTGAAGATGCCATCGACCATTATCTTGCGTTTTATACCCAGTATGCGGATACGAACCACATTGCCACAGAGAACGGCGGCTGGCTGATCCCCGACTACTGGCATCCGGACGAGCATACCACGCCGCATATCTCGCTCAACCATCAGGTCAGCGAATGTCTGGCGCTGTATCACGCGGCGGAGCTTCTGGACCGGGAAGCGCTTTTTGCCCTTGCCGACCGAATGCTGCTGGCGATCGAGGATACCGGCTCTGGATGGGTCATGCCGGATCATAACCTCTATTACAGCATTCAGCCGGACGGTACTTATGTGGAGGGCGACTATCCATACCTGACATACAACGATCTGCTGCATCTGCGTGATTACCTGGACGGTATTGGTCGGACAGATACGCAAACGCTGACCGATCTGATGGGTGAAAAGCTCCAATGGATGACAAATAACGGCGTGACCGGTTATGAAAAAAGCTGAAACCCTATTTTTAACTTGTACTTTTGCCGCAAAAGAGTTACAATGATGTGACAACTATGGAGGCAGCACCGCGCAATTGCGTCTGTACACTTGCCGAATTGCGCGGTGCTGCCTGAACAAACCGACTCTCTATCCAACGAAAGGAGGATTTCCATGATCCGTCAGAAAACCAGCCGCGGTGTGATCGCGGTGGAAAGCGACGTCTATACCAGCATTGCCGGCTATGCCGCGTCGAACTGCTTTGGCGTAAAGGGCATGGCGGTGCGCTCCATGACCGACGGTCTTGTGCATTTGCTTCGCCGCGAGGCGATGCGCAAGGGCGTGCGCGTTCTGTTCCATGAAGACGGCTCGATCTCCATCGACCTGCACATCATGATCGACCGGGGCGTCAATATCTGCGCCATCAGTGACTCCATCATCAATGAGGTCCGCTATTTTGTCTCCAAATCCACCGGCACGCAGGTGCGCGCCGTCAACGTTTTTGTTGACTCTATCACTACTGACTAACGCGCACCGTTTGCGCAACACGGAGGTGTTCTAACTTGATTCAGACCATTGACGGCGCTTCCTTTCGCCGGCTGATCTGCAGTGCGGCTGCGGCGATCGATAACAACTGCCAGAAGATCAACGAGCTGAACGTGTTCCCCGTTCCTGACGGCGATACCGGCACGAACATGGGCATGACGCTCGGCGCTGCCGCGACCGATCTTTCCAAAGCGCCGCAAGACCTGACCCTGACCAAAGCGGCGGATATGACCGCTTCTGCCCTGCTGCGCGGGGCGCGCGGGAACTCCGGCGTCATCCTTTCGCTGCTGTTCCGCGGGTTTTCTACCGCGTGGAAGGGCAAGCTCAGTGCGGACGGGCGCGATTTTGCCGCCGCGCTCACCACGGGTGTGGACGCTGCCTATAAGGCGGTCATGAAGCCCGCCGAGGGCACGATCCTCACCGTTTCACGCCTGACTGCCGACGCGGCGCGCGCGCTGGCAGAGGACTGCGCCGATATTGAGTACGTTGTGGAGCAGTCGATCGAGACCGCCCGCGCAGCGCTTGAAAATACCGTCAACCAGAACCCGGTGCTCAAAAAAGCCGGTGTCGTGGATGCCGGCGGCATGGGCTTTGTGTTCATTCTGGAGGCGATGCTCTCCTCCCTGCGCGGCAATGACGTCGTCAGCACCGTGGATCACGCCGCGGTGAACGAGCAGGCGGACTTTGCCCAGTTTGACTCGGAGGATATTACGTTTGCGTTCGACACGGTGTTCATTGTGCGCAAATTTAAGGACGTTTCGCTCGAGCCGCTGCGCCATTTCCTCGACGGCATCGGCGACAGCCTGGTCATCGGCGAGGACGATGAAGCGTTCAAGGTCCATGTCCATACCAATATCCCCGGCGACGCGCTGAGCGAGGCGCAGAAATACGGCACGCTGGAGCTGGCAAAGATCGAGAATATGCGGATGCAGCATGACGATCTCGCCGCCGGACGCGCCGCGCGCTCCACCGACGATCTGGAAAAGATCGAGCAGGAGCTGGAGGCGCAGGAGGACGCCGCCGTTGAGATCACGAAGGAGTACGGCGTGGTCGCGGTTTGCGCGGGCGCGGGGCTTGCCGATGTGTTCCGCGACCTCGGCGTCGATCAGATCGTCGAGGGCGGGCAGACCATGAACCCCTCCACGCAGGATATTCTGCGCGCCGTGGAGCAGACCCCGGCGCAGACGGTCTTTGTCCTGCCGAACAATAAGAACATCATTCTTGCCGCGCAGCAGGCGGCGGAGCTGTCGGACAGGCAGGTCATCGTCATCGCCAGCAAGACCGTGCCGCAGGGCATCACCGCGATGCTGAACTTTGACGCGTCGCTCCCGGCGGAGGACAACACTGCCGCAATGTCGGACTGCCTTGACACCGTCACAACCATGCAGATCACCTACGCCGCACGCGATTCCGACTTTGACGGACATCAGATCGTTGAGGGCGACTATCTGGCGCTGTGCAACGGCGCACTGATGGGCACGAGCCGCGATCTGCACGCGCTGCTGCGCATGATGGCGGAAAAGGTCGGTGCGGACGGCAAGGAGTTTGTGAACATCTTCTACGGCGCGGATACGCCGCAGGAGGAGGCGGAGCAGACCGCCGCCCTGTTCACCGAGCTCGCCCCGCAGGCGGAGGTCAATCTCCTCTCCGGCGGTCAGCCGATCTACTATTACCTCATTTCTGCGGAATAAAGAAACGCCAACAGGCGGGCACAGATGTGTCCGCCTGTTTTTTTGCTAAAAAGAGCCTATTTCTGAGCTGCCGCCGTGTTTCGTCGTAACGTAGGGGCGGGGCTTGCCCCGCCCGCGCGGTGAAGCACCGCAAATTTGACCGCGCTAGTGCAAAACGGCGCGCACCCGTAGGGGCGGACGACCCTGTCCGCCCGTGAGGCAATCACGGGTTTGCCGCAACGTTTCGTGAAAACGGACGTGCGGCGTGCGGGGAGAGCGCGGCATCGACCCCTACGGACGCGTTGTGTTGTCGCCGTTTGTTGTGCGAAATTGTTTGTGCACCTTACGCGGGAGGGGCAAGCCCCTCCCCTACGTTACGACTAATAATCATGATTTGCCCATAAAATCGCCCCCGGGCGCTGCTGTGACAGCGCCCGGGGGTTTTGAGGAAAGAACTTATATGAGTAAACTCAACCGAAGTTGAAGTTGCGGAAGAACTCGTAGTACGGGTCGTAGCTGCCGTCGCTCTGATCGTTCTGGGACGGCTGCTGCTCCTGTGGCTGCTGCTCGGGCTGCTCGGTCACAGTCTCGGTCTCGGCGGGCTTTTCGTCGAGCGTGACCGTGAGGTCCAGCTCCCTGCCGCTGCGCCAGACGCGGATGCTGACTTCATCCCCCGCGCGGCAGCGGTTCAGCTCTGCCTGTAATTCCGTGGTGCTGGCAAGCGCCTTGCCGTTAAAGCTCGTAAGCACGTCGCCCGCCTGGATGCCCGCCTGTTCGGCGCAGCTTCCCTCGCTGACGCTATTGATATACACGCCGGTCGGCAGACCGTAGCTCTGCGCGGTCCCGGTGTCCAGATTCTTGACCGTGACGCCGAGGTATGCCTTGTCGGTCACGCGGCCGTTCTCCTGAATGTCGTAGATCATGCCGAGCACGTCGTTGATGGGGATGGCAAAGCCGATGCCCTCCACGGTGCTGCCGTTTGCTGCCGACGCGGACGGCTTTGCGGTGGTGATGGCAACGACGTTGCCGTTCATGTCAAACAGCGGACCGCCGGAGTTGCCGGCATTGATCGCCGCGTCGGTCTGGAGCATATTGATCGGCACGCCGCTGGTGTTGATCTCACGGTCGAGCGCGCTGATATAGCCCTGCGTCATGGTGAAGGTCAGCTCGCCGAGCGGATTGCCGATGGCGACGACCTGCTCGCCGACGATGAGGTCATCGGCGTTGCCGATGGTCACAGTCTGAAGATTTTCAGCGTCCACCTTCAAAAGCGCGATGTCGTTCGTCTCGTCGCCGCCGATGAGGGTGGCGTCATATTCTTCGCCGTTGTGCATGGCGACGGTGATGCTCTCGCCGCCCTTGATGACGTGGTAGTTGGTGACGATGTAGCCGTCAGCCGTGAGCACAAAGCCGCTGCCGGCGGTCGAGGTCGAAGTGATCTGCCCCCAGACGTTCGTCGTGCCGGTGGTGCGGATGCCGACGACCGCGTCCACGTTCATCGCGTAGACCTCGGCGGGCGTCAGCGACTTGTCGCCGTCGTTCGACTTGAGCGTGGTGGGAAGCGGGGTCTTTTCAATGGTGTATTCCTGCGTCGTGCCCGGCTCGGCAGACGGATCGGTCGCGTCCTCGGTGGACGGCTCTACGGTCTCGGCGGGCGCTTCCGCCATTGCCGCGCGGGTCTCGGCGTTGCGCTCGGAAATTTTGCCGATCACGTCCGTGAGCACCGAGCCGCCGATCCCGGCGACGAGCGCCACGGCGACGACCAGTGCGATGAGCCTGCCGGTCTTGCCCTTTACCTTTTTCGGCTCGTTGTGCTGCGGCTCATGCTGCGGCGCAGCGGGTTCGGGCTGCGGCTCGAAGGAATAATTCATTCTCTCATCATAGTTATCCATAAAAAACGCTCCTTGCTGCCGCATGGACTGCGGTTAATTTCTATGATGCTATGTTAAGCACGATTTATGAAAATTATATGTCCGCGCAGAAAACGAATTTTGAACGAAGTTTGACTTTTTTTAGAAATTCTCCGGCAGATCGAGCATATGGCTCACGCGCTTGAGGGACAAACGGCGGCGCATATACGGATGATAGCGGAAACTCTCGGCAATGAAGTCCGGCGACTTGCCGATCTCGTCCGGCGTGAGCTTGCAGCCCGCCTTGCGCATCGCGGCGCGGCATTCTGCCGCCGTGGGTACGCTGCGGACAATTTCCACGATCTTGCCCCAATTCTCCTCGATGGCGCGCGGCTCGATGGCGTCGGTGATGGTATCGGGCGTGTTGAGGCGGCGCACATCGGGCGCGAGCGCGCCGTAGACGCGGTAAATATCGTCCCAGTCGTTCTCCTCGCGGTGCGCCGTCACAGCGGGCAGGCGCGCGAGCTTGTCGTAATAATCCAAAATCAGCAGCGTGGCAACGCCCACGTCCTCGCCGTGGAAGTTCGGGATCTTGCCCTCCAGCAGCTCCTTGCACTCCCAATAGTGCGCCAGAATGTGCTCCGTGCCGCTGCCGGGGCGGGACGTTTTGGTAAAACTCATGGCGATGCCCGTGAGCAGCAGCGACTCGAAGATCGCGCCCGCCGCGTCCTCATCCGCCGCCGTGACCAGCTCCGCCTGCGTGAGGATGCGGTCGGTCGCCATGCGCGTCAGGTCGGCGACGCGCTGGCAGTAGCTCTCCCCTGTCAGCAGGTGCGAGACCTGCCAGTCGATGAGCGCGACGTATTTCGACACCATGTCGCCGAAGCCCGCCGATTTGAGCTGCGCGGGCGCGGCGGCGAGAATTTTCGTGTCCGCGATGATGACCTCCGGGCATTTTGCCGGGTGGGTCGTTTTGAAATTGCCGTCCACGATTGGCGCGCTGTAGGACGCGAAGCCGTCCATGCTGGGGGCTGTTGCGAACAGCGCCAGCTTTTTATCCTGCCGCGCGCAGGCAAAACGGCACGGGTCGTGGATCGAGCCTGTCCCGACGGCGAGCACCGCGTCGCAGCGGTCAAAATAGCCCTCCACGGTGCGCACATCATCCATCGTGGCGACGCGCAGCGTGTCATAAATTTTCAGTGTGATGTCAAAGCCTGTCAGACCTTCCAGAATGCCGTCCGCCGCCGCGAGCGTCGTTTTGTCCGCGACCACGAGCAGGCGGCGTGGAAAGTCATTGCGCGCTAAAACCTCGCCGACGTGGTGCACCGCGCCGCTCTCTATCACAATATCGTCGATGGCGCACTCGTGCGCCTGCCCGCATGGGCAGTTCTGGTACTCTGCGATGAGCTTGTGAAAATCCAGCATTCCGCATTCCTCCGCTGCTTTTTTCTGCATTATAGCCGCTTTGCCCGCGCAATGCAATCCTACAGAAAATTTTATGGAATGTTGCATTTTTTAATCCCCAGTGGTATACTATGTTTATACTTTAAAGGAGGCGGCAGTTTTATGCTGATCTCAACCAAAGGGCGCTACGCGCTGCACATTATGGTGGAGCTGGCGCAGAACGGCGCGGAGAGCTATATGTCCCTGCCCGTGATTGCCGAGCGTCAGGAAATTTCCGAAAAATATCTGGAGAGCATCATCTCCGTGCTCGTAAAAGCGGGTCTCGTGGAGGGCGTGCGCGGCAAGGGCGGCGGCTACCGGCTGTGCCGCAGGCCCGAGGACTACTCTGTGGGCGAGATCATCCGCCTGACGGAGGGAACGCTCGCGCCGGTGTCGTGCCTGGATGACCGCAAGGGCTGCTGTATGCGCAAAAGCCTGTGCAAATCGCTGCCCATCTGGGAAAAGCTCGACCGCGTCATCAACGACTACCTCGACGGCGTGAGCCTTGCCGATGTGGTCGCGGAGGGTGAAGTGCCCACGCCGTGCGCCGAGCACGAAAAATGAATAAACCTATTGACAAGCTAGGTTTATAGTGGTATCTTATGCGTGAAAAAACGAGAATCGTCTCGAACCAAATCTGAGGTGAATCAAATGACAGTTTATGCTGATAATGCGGCAACGACAAAAATGAGCCCCGCCGCGATTGAAACCATGACCCGTGCGATGGAAGAGGTGTACGGCAACCCGTCGAGCCTCCACACCGTCGGTCAGAAAGCAAACGAAGCGCTGCAAAACGCGCGCGCGACCTGCGCACGGCTGCTCAACTGCGACCCGAAGGAGATCTATTTTACCTCCGGCGGCAGCGAAGCGGACAACCAGGCGATCCGCTCGGCGGCGCTGATGGGCGCGAAAAAAGGCAAAAAGCACATCATTTCCACGGCGTTTGAGCATCACGCGGTGCTGCATACGCTGAAAAAGCTCGAAAAAGAAGGCTTTGAGGTCCAGCTTCTGGACGTCGGTCCGCTCGGCACGGTCACGGCGCAGCAGGTGGCGGACGCCATCCGCGAGGACACCTGCCTTGTCACCATCATGTACGCCAACAACGAGATCGGCTCGATCCTCCCCATCGCCCAGATCGGCGCGGTCTGCAAGGAAAAGGGCGTGCTGTTCCACACCGACGCCGTGCAGGCGGCGGGGCATCTGCACATCGACGTGCAGGCGGAGCACATTGATATGCTCTCCCTCTCGGCGCACAAGTTCCACGGTCCGAAGGGCGTGGGTCTGCTGTACGCCAAGCGCGGCATCCTCCTGACGAACCTCATCGAGGGCGGCGCGCAGGAGCGCGGCAAGCGCGCGGGCACGGAAAACGTCCCGGGCATCATGGCGATGGCGGTCGCGTTCCAAGAGGCGTGTGCGCACATCGACGAAAACGCGAAGAAGGTCGGTGCGCTGCGCGACAAGCTCATCGCGGGTCTTTCCAAAATTCCGCACAGCGCCCTCAACGGCGACCCTGTGAACCGCCTGCCGGGCAATGTGAGCTTCTGCTTTGAGGGCATCGAGGGCGAGAGCCTGCTGCTGCTTCTGGACGCGAAGGGCATCTGCGCCTCGTCCGGCAGCGCGTGCACGTCCGGCTCGCTCGACCCCAGCCATGTGCTGCTCGCCATCGGGCGCGTGCACGACGTGGCGCACGGCTCGCTGCGTCTGAGCCTGTGCGAGTGGAACACGGAAGAAGAGATCGACCACATCCTCGCGGCTGTGCCCGAGGTCGTGGAGCGTCTGCGCGATATGTCGCCGGTCTGGAAGGACCTGCTGTGCGGCAAGCGTCAGTTCATTCTGTAAGGAGGAGAAAATCATGGCACTTTATACGGATACCGTTATGGATCATTTCCAGCACCCACGCAACGTCGGCAGCATTGAAAACGCCGACGCCATCGGCGAGGTCGGCAACGCCAAATGCGGCGATATTATGAAAATGTACCTGAAGATCCAGGATAACGTCATCACGGACGTGAAGTTTGAGACCTTTGGCTGCGGCAGCGCCATCGCGTCGAGTTCCATGGCGACCGAGATGATCAAGGGCAAGACCATTGACGAGGCGCTGGCGGTCACGAACAAGCAGGTCGTCGAAGCGCTCGGCGGTCTGCCCGCGCACAAGCTGCACTGCTCCGTTCTGGCGGAGGAATCCATCAAGTCCGCGATCAAGGACTACTATGACCGCAACGGCATTGCCTACGATCACAGCAAGTTCCCGGACTGCACGAGCTGCGAAAGCTGCCGGATGGTCTGATGGAGAAGGTACTCATTGCAATGAGCGGCGGCGTGGATTCCAGCGTCGCCGCTTATCTTATGAAGCAGCGGGGCTGTGACTGTGTGGGCGTGACGATGCGGCTGTTTTCCAACGATGACATCGGGCTTAGCCGAGAAAAGTCGTGCTGCTCGCTCGATGACGTGCAGGACGCGCGGAGCGTCGCGGCAAAGCTCGCTATCCCCTACTATGTGTTCAATTTTACCGGCGATTTCAAGGCGCAGGTCATCGACCGCTTCACGAGCGCCTATGCCTGCGGGCAGACGCCGAATCCGTGCATCGACTGCAACCGCTACTTAAAATTCGAGCGTCTGTATGAGCGCGCGCAGCTCATGGGCTGCGATGCCGTGGTCACGGGGCATTACGCACGCATTGGGCAGGAAAACGGGCGCTTCGTGCTCAAAAAGGCGCTGGACGCCTCCAAGGATCAGAGCTATGTGCTCTATTCCCTCACGCAGGAGCAGCTTGCGCATACGCGCCTGCCGCTGGGCGAGTTTGAAAAGACCGACACGCGCCGCATCGCCGAAGAACTGGGCTTTTTCAACGCCCGCAAGCCCGACAGTCAGGACATCTGCTTTGTCCCCGACGGCGACTACGCGGCGTTCATCGAGCGCACAACGGGCAAGACTTACCCAGAGGGGAATTTTGTGGACGATCAAGGGAACGTTCTCGGGCGTCACCGCGGCATCATCCACTACACCGTCGGGCAGCGGCGTGGGCTCGGCATCGCGGCGGAAACGCCGCTGTATGTAAAGCGCATTGACCCGGAGCGGAACGAAGTCGTTCTCTGCCGCGACGAGGCGCTCTATTCCCGCACGCTCACGGCGAAGGAGCTCAACTGGATGGCGTTTGACACGCCGCAGGAAGCCTTTCGCGCCAGCGCGAAGATCCGCTACCGCCACACGGAGCAGCCGTGCACCGTCAAGGTGCTTCCCGGCGGGCGCGTCGCGGTCGAATTTGACGAGCCGCAGCGCGCCGCCACACCCGGTCAGGCGGTCGTGTTCTACGATGGCGACACCGTCCTCGGCGGCGGCGTCATCATGTAGCTTTTCAAAAATTACATTTTTGAAAAGCTACTCAAACGAAAACCGCTTCGCTGGGTTTCCGTTTGAATGGGATTGCGCTACGCTGCGCGCATAATTTTTGTGCGAGGCACAAAAATTCTACACTCCGCTCCGTGAGCAGAATTTTTGCCGACGTACACGCCGCCGGCAAAAATGATCTGAATCATTTTCGCCGCTGCGGCGGCGAAACTCTGCGAGGCTTTTTTATAATCTAAACCCCGGCGATGCGCTGCATCGCCGGGGTGTTTTTATGTATCCAAGGAATCTTTGAGCCAGCGGTCGAGGAACGCCATCTGCTCGTCCGTGTGAAACCAGTGCTCCCCGCCCGGCATGACCGTCAGGCGTGCGCCGGTGCGCTCCGCGAACGCGCGGATTGTGTCCGGCGCGGTCAGCACGTCGTGCTCGCCGTACAGAATGTCCGTCGGCACGCTCCAATGGATAGGGTGCGCACGCACATAGCACAGATACTCCCACGACAGTGTCTCGCCGAAGTCAGTCGCGATCTCGCCGCGCTCGCGGAGCGTCGGCTCATCCACGCCTGCGCCCAGCATCATGCCGCCGATGAGCGATTCCATATCCACCACCGGGGAGATGAGCAGCGCGCGGCTGATCTTCTCTTCAGTCAGCGCGCTCATGGAAAAATACGCGCCAATGCTGTTGGCGATGAGCAGGATTTCATCATACTGCCGCGCCAACTCGTGAAAATACGGTGGAAATTCCTCCTTTGCCTGCCATGGATTTTCCGCGCGGTAGTCATAGCCAATGACATCATGATCCGGCAGAAGCGACTCGTAATGCGCAGCCTCCGCCGCACTGCCGCCCTTGCCGTGTACATAAACTGCAAGTTTTTTCATAGATATCTCCGAAAACACCGCCGGAGAAGTTCTCCGGCGGTGCTTTTTTGTTGATTTTTTCAGAACGCAATGTGCATAAACAGCGCCACGACGCAGAGGATCACGGCAAGCGGGACGTAGACATAGCGCCCGACGCTGTACCAGAGCGTGCCGCGCTTTTTGGTGCTGCCGGTATTGACGGCGGCGAGCAGCGCATCCTTTTTCATCACATAGAACCACGACACCGCGCCGAGCGTTGCGCCGATGGGGATGATGTAAATGGACACCAGATCCATCCACGGGCCCCACTTGTCGATCGTCTCCATGCCGATGCCGAAGCCGAGGCACAGCACGCACAGAAGGATGAGCACCGCCGTGCGGCTGAGCTTGGGGAACTTGTGCATCAGCGATTCGGCGACCGCCTCAAACATATTTTGCAGCGAGCTGATGCCGGCAAAGATCATTGCCAGATACAAAATGATGGCGAACAGCCGCCCGACGGGAATATCCTGCAAAATCGTGGGGAGCGTGACGAACAGCAGACTCGGACCTGCGCCCACGTCCAGCCCGTAGGAGAAGCAGGCGGGGATGATGACCAGCGCCGCGACGAGCGCCGCGATGGTGTCAAACAGCGCGGTATGCTGCGCAACACCCACAACGTCCTCTTTTTTGGATAGATACGCGCCGTAGACGATCATGCCGCTGCCGGTGACGGACAGCGAGAAGAATGCCTGTCCCATCGCCCAGATCCAGATCATCGGGTCTTTCAGCGCCTCCCAGCGGGGCGTGAACATAAAGCGGTAGCCTTCCAGAACGTCCGGCAGGAACGCCACGCGCACCGCCAGCACGAGGAAGATGATGAAAAACAGCGGCATCATGATCTTGTTCGTCTTTTCGATGCTGTGCGCGCCCAAAAACAGCGTCAGCAGCGTGCCGACGACCACGATGATGTGGTACGGGATGACGGAATACGGCTTGGACGAGAACTCACCGAACCACGCCGCCGCGTCGGCGGTCATGAGCGTTCCGGCGACGGAATCAACCAGTGCCTTGAGCACATACGTCACGATCACGGCATAGCCGATGGCGATGCAGAGTGACCCTGCCAGCGGCAGCCAGCCGAGCACGCCGCCGGCTTTGCCCATATTTTTACCGCGCGTTGCCCAGGCGTTTTCATACGCGCCGAGCGTGCCCGTTGCCGCGCGGCGTCCCATCGCAAACTCCGCCGGAAGCCCGACGTAGCTGAAGATGAACACAAACAGCAGGTAGATGAGCAAAAATGCTCCGCCGCCGTTTGCGCCCAGCTTGTGCGGAAAGCCCCAGACATTTGCCATGCCCACGGCAGAGCCGACCGACGCCAGAATAAAGCCCCAGCGGCTGGCAAAGCTCTTTGCGTTTTTGGTATGTTTCATTTCTTCCCCTTTCAGCCGTAAAAACGCCCGCGCGGATATGGTCCGCACAGGCGGTCGGCTCGCGTTTTGTACGCGTCTGTTCTCTTTTTCATTTTAAGGTTTTACTGCAAAAAAGTCAAGCATAATCGCATCGATTTTTTGTGCATTTTGGCAGAGAAAACGGTCGCGGCGGCGGATATTCTCCGTCGCGGCGACCGTTTGATGTTTATGTTCTGCGGCAGAAGCGCGCGATCGTGTGGATGACCTTTTGCAGCTCCAGCGGCTTGGACAGGTGCGCGTTCATCCCGGCGTCCAGACACCGCTGCGCGTCCTCGGCAAAGGCGTTTGCCGTCATGGCGAGGATGGGGATGGTCGCCAGGTCGCTGCGTGGCAGCGCGCGGATGGCGTGCGTGGCGGTGATGCCGTCCATCACGGGCATCATCATGTCCATCAAAACGCCGTCAAATGTGCCGGGTTCACTTCCCTCCAGCGTCTCCACCGCCTGCTTGCCGTCGGTCACGACAGTGACCTGCGCGCCCGCATCCTCCAGCAGCGTCTTGGCGATCTCGGCGTTGAGCGCGTTGTCCTCCGCCAGCAGCAGGTGCAGCCCCGCGATGCTCTCCTCCGGCTGTGCGTCGTTTGCAGACGGCAGCGGCGGTTTTTCGGCGATCTCAAACGGGAGCGTGATACGAAACGTCGAGCCCTCGCCCTCGCGGCTTTCGATCTCGATCGTTCCGTTCATCTTTTCCACCAAGCCCTTGACGATGGTCATGCCCAGCCCCGTGCCCTGACGGATGCTGCGCAGATCCGTGTGCTCCTGCGCAAAGGGATCAAAGATGTGCTGCAAAAATTCCGGGCTCATGCCGATTCCCGTGTCAGAGATCGTCCAGCGGTAGGTGACCATCCGATCCTCGACGCCGAGACACTGCACACAGGTGGTGATCTTGCCGCCGGGACGGTTATATTTGATGCAGTTTGTGTAAATATTCAGGAAGATCTGCCGCAGGTGCACAGGGCTGCCGTAGACCCACGGGGTCGAGACAGGGTAAGAGCTTTTGTCGTATTCCATCGTCACGCCCGACTCCGCCGCCTTATCGCTGACGATGGTCAGAATGTCCTCCGTCAGCCGGTCGAGATCCACCAGCTCGTGCGCGAGCGTCACTTCCCCGCTCTCGAGCTTGCTCATCTGCAAAATGTCGTTGATGAGCGCCAGCAGATGATTTGCAGCCACGCGCATTTTTTCACGGTTGGCGTTGACGAGCGCGGTATCCTCCGGGTGCGCCGCGTCGATCTCCAAAAGCCCTATGATGCCGTTGAGCGGCGTGCGAATATCATGCGTCATGCGCGAGAGGAAGCTGGTTTTCGCCGCGTTGGCGCGGTCCGCCTGCTCCACGGCGCGGCTGAGCTGCTCGTTTTTATCGCGCAGGCTCTCAGCGTACTGCTGCTGCGCACGCACCTGCTCCTCGCGATAGCGCTGCGCCAGCCGCAAGCGGATCATATACACCACCGCGACCAGTACGGCGTAGATCAGCAGCGTGGACGCCATCGCCAGCAGCGTGGACTGAAGAATATTCGCCTCCGGCAGGAAACAGTACACATACACGTCCCGCCCGCGCTCCATAAGCCCGAAATACTGCGCGTGCTCGCCCTCTGCCTGATTGGTGTGCACGAGCTTGCCGATCACGCCGTCTGCCTGAATGCGCCGCAGGATGCCAATGTCGCCCGTTGCAGCGCCGATGAGCGATTCGTCGTTGCTGGCAACGATCGTATCGCCCCGACTGACGACGATGGTCGCGCCGTTTTCCGTCTCATAGCCCGACAGCAGCGACGCGATGGACAGATTGAAGGAGTTCAGATACTCCGTCGGTGTGTGATAATACGCCGCCACAACGCCCGGCGCGTCCTCCCGCCCGACGGCGGCGAGGTCCAGCTCGCTGCCGTCCTCGTCGTGCAGACGGACGGCGTAGCTCTTTTCGGGATACACCGCCGTATCCAACAGCACGGAGGACGTCAGCTCCTCACGCAGCGGCTCGGGCAGCTCGCCGCTCTCATGATACTGCGCAGTGATATTCCCCTGCTCGTCCAGCAGCAGGATGCCGGAGACATAGGCGTCGCGTGCGCAGCGTTCCAGATCGGCGCCCGCCTCCGCGCCGCTCTGCTCCCTCAGATAGTGCGCCACCTGACGGCTGCTCTCGATCACGCGCATAAGGCTTTTCGTCTCCGTCGCCAGCTCGATGCGCGCGTAGCGGTCGCACTGTTTGCAGACATATCCGGCAGTTGTGAGCAGCGTACGCTGCGCCGCGTCCATGTCGGAGCGCAGGGCGGTCAGGAACGCTGCCGTCACCAGCACCGCGCCGAGCAGGATGGTCACCAGCACATGGCGGCGAATGCCGCGCCCGGCAAGTTTTTTACCCGGCATAGTCGCTTCCCTCCATGAATTTCTGCGGCTCGTCCAGATACTCTCCAAGGATCTGCTCCAGCGTGCCGTCGGCGCGCATTTCATCAAACGCGCGCGAAAGCTCATCCTGCAAGCCGCGCTCGTCCGTTCGCGCGAACGCAACGCCCAGCCCCACGGTCAGCAGCGGCTCGTCCAGAATGCGGTATTCCAGATCGTAATCGGACATACACTGCAAAATCGCCGTCTCATGCGCCGCGATGGCGTCGGCATAGCCCTTGCTGAGGAAGGCGTAGATCAGCTCGCGGTTTTCCAGCGAAAAGACCGCTTCCAGCTCCGGGATGCGCGGGTCACCGCCCTTTAAGAACATTTCCTCGGGCTTGGTGGTGGACTGCACCGCCACACGCTTTCCGGCAAGGTCGGCAAGCGAATCAATGTCGCTGTCCAGGCGCACCGCCACGACCTGGCGGCTGTACATATACGGCTGCGTCCAGTTGTACTGGTCCTCGCGTCCGTCAATGGAAAAGCTGCCCCAGATACAGTCGATCGCGCCGCTTTCGACCAGCTCCTTCTTTTTCTCCCAGTCGATCGTCACAAACGTCGCCTGATAGCCCATGCGGCGGAACGCCTCTTTGGCGAGGTCCACGTCGATGCCGGTTGGCTGCCCGTTTGCATCATCATAATTATAAGGCGGGTAATTATCGCTGCCCACCCGGATGACCGGCAGGTCCTGCGTACTCTCCGCCGCCTTCGGCGCGCCGTCCGCGCAGCCGCCAAGAGTGCACAGCAGCAGCCATGCCGCGCAGAAGAGCGCAAAAAATCTGATTTTTTCCGTCCGTATCCGCATTTTCTCCACTCACTCCCTGTGCGCAAACCAAAAAAGAAAACGCGGAGTATCCCGCAGGATACTCCGCAATTGGTGCGGGAGATGAGACTTGAACTCACACGACGGTTGCCACACGCCCCTCAAACGTGCCTGTCTACCTATTCCAGCACTCCCGCATTTGCTCTTCACAAAGCTCGTTTATTATACTGACTCTTTTCGCGTTTGTCAACCAGTTTTTTCGCGCGGCGCAGATTTTTGCCGTTACATTTTCTCTTGCGAAACAGAACGCTTTCTGATATAATGTCGAAAGTATGTTGCAGGAAGGCGGTCGGTTTTCCTTGCCCAAGTTCTTTGTCCCGCCCGGCACGGTGCAGGGCGGCTTTCTGACGCTGAACGGTGAAAACGCCGCGCACGCGCGCGTGCTGCGGCTCAAAAACGGCGACAGCGTCACGGTCTGCGACGGCAGCGGTATGGATTATGCCTGCACCGTCAGCGATGTCGCGCCTGGCTGTATCTCGCTCGTGGTGGACGCCAACGGCGCTTCCCGGTCTGAGCCGGACGTGCAGTGCAGCGTGTTCATGGCATTTTCCAAGGCGGATAAATTAGAGCACGTCATCCAGAAGGCAACGGAGCTTGGCGCGGTGAAGATCGTTGCGTTCCCGTCCGCGCGGTGCGTCTCCCGACCCGACAAAGCCTCGCTCGGCAAAAAGCTGGAGCGCTGGCAGAAGATCGCGGCGTCCGCCGCCGGTCAGTGCGGGCGCGGGGTCATCCCGGAAGTCCTCACCGCAGATTCCTACGAGCAGGCGCTGAGTTGGGCGGCACAGAGCGAGCTGGCGCTCTTCCCTTACGAAAACGAAAAGGCGCTGAGCCTGCGTGCGGCGCTCTCCGGCGGCAGTGCCGCATCCGTTTCCATCGTCACAGGTCCTGAGGGCGGCTTCACGCCCGAGGAGGTCGCGCTGGCGCAGGAAAAGGGGCTTCGCATCTGCACGCTCGGTCCGCGCATCCTGCGCTGTGAGACCGCGCCGCTGTGCGCGCTGACGTGCGTGCTGTTCGCAAACGGTGCGCTCGACTGATTTTAGAATTGAACGTCAAAAGGATTGATTTGGATATGGTTCATCAGAAGACAGATTCCCGCGTAGAGCAGAAGCCGCGCGATTATACGGTCATCAAGGTCATGGTCGCGCTGGTGCTGCTGATCGCGTCCGTGTTCGCGCTGCGCGCCATCGGGCGGGTATACGCCACCGTCAGCGGCTTTGACGCGATCTACCCCGCCGCAAAGACGGTGGCGATCGTGGCGCTGGTGCTCGCGGCGGCGAGCATTGTCGGGCTGATCGCCGCGCGCATGAGCGTGGTCGGTACGGTGAGCGCCTATGTGCTGCCCGTGGCGCTGCTGGCGGCGTTCAGCGCACTGGTGCTGCGGCGCTATCTCAATGACCAGATGCGGCTTTTGTACTTCGTCCACGCCGCAGTCTACTGTCTGTACATCATTGAGCTGCTGTATCACGCGGAGTTCTTCACCGTGTCGCTCGTGACGCTCCTCGCCGGGTGGACATTCTACCGCTGCGTGCCAGGCGTGTCCGTGTTCTGGACGGTGCTGCTGGCGATCGTGATCGTCCTCGCGGCGCTCACGGCATATCTTGCCCACCGCGGGCACGGCGTCATCAAGCTGTCCGGCAAAAAAATTCGTCTGTTCCCCAAGACGTTTGCGCCGCTGCCGATTCTGGTCACGTGCGCGCTGTGGCTGCTGTGCCTGATCGCAAGCGTTGTGGTCGGCTCGCTGCTCGCCTACTACTGCATGTTCGCCGCCATCGCCTTCGAGCTCATCTCGGCGGTGTACTACACGTTCCAGTTAAAATAATTTTTGATTTTCGGCAGCCCGTGGAAACTCCACGGGCTGCAAAATTTTTTGAAAAAGCACTTGACATTTGGGCTTGGAGCGAGTAAACTACGCTCAAGTTAAGACTTTAAACCAGTGAAGCGGACGAGTACGCAGAAGGTGCGCATCCCCCAGCGAGCTGCCGGCGGTGCAAGGGCAGCGGGTGTGTTTTTGCGGAATGGACCGCCGAGGGCAGGCTGAACCGGGTGTCCGCAGTAGGCTTTGACGGGCTTTTCCCCCGTTATCAAGGAAAGGCGTGTATCGGCACGCCGCAGAGCGGACGAGTGATCGTCAATTTGGGTGGCACCGCAGAGGCTTCAAACCTTTGTCCCAACAAAACCGCGCAAGTGGGTTTGTGGGATGAGGGTCATTTTTTATACCCAAAATGCCCGCAGGCTGCAAATATAGCAAAAGGAGATTTTGAGTATGTCTACCGAACAAATCCCGTACAAGATCTATCTTTCTGAAAATGAGATGCCGAAGAGCTGGTATAACGTCCGTGCGGACATGAAAAATAAGCCTGCGCCGCTGCTGAACCCCGGCACGGGACAGCCGATGGGCTATGACGATCTGCGTCCCGTATTCTGCGATGAGCTGATCCGGCAGGAGCTGGATAACGACAACCGGGAGATCCCCATCCCGCAGGAGATCCGCGATTTTTACAAGATGTACCGTCCGTCGCCGCTGGTGCGGGCATACTGTCTGGAAAAAAAGCTGCAAACACCTGCGAAAATTTATTATAAATTTGAGGGCAACAACACCTCCGGCTCGCACAAGCTGAACTCCGCCATCGCGCAGGCGTATTACGCCAAGCAGCAGGGGCTCAAGGGCGTGACCACCGAGACCGGCGCGGGTCAGTGGGGTACAGCGCTGTCCATGGCGTGCGCGTACCTGGGGCTGGACTGCAAGGTGTATATGGTCAAGGTGAGCTACGAGCAGAAGCCGTTCCGGCGCGAGGTCATGCGCACCTACGGCGCGAGCGTGACGCCCTCGCCGTCCGATACCACGGCGATCGGGCGCAAAATTCTGGCGGAGCATCCGGGCACGACCGGCTCGCTCGGCTGCGCCATTTCCGAGGCTGTGGAAGTCGCCACGTCCACGCCGGGCTACCGCTATGTTCTGGGCAGCGTCCTCAACCAGGTGCTGCTGCATCAGAGCGTCATTGGACTGGAAACCAAGGCGGCGCTGGACAAATACGGCATCGTGCCGGACATCATCATCGGCTGCGCCGGCGGCGGCAGCAATCTGGGCGGTCTGATCTCGCCGTTTATGGGCGAAAAGCTGCGCGGGGAGCGCGACTACCGCATCATTGCCGTCGAGCCCGCCTCCTGCCCCAGCTTCACGCGCGGGCGGTTTGCCTACGACTTCTGCGACACCGGCATGGTCTGCCCGCTTGCCAAGATGTATACGCTCGGCAGCAGCTTTATCCCCGCGCCGAACCACGCCGGCGGTCTGCGCTATCACGGCATGAGCAGCATCCTCTCGCAGCTCTATCACGACGGCTATATGGAGGCTGTCGCCGTGGAGCAGACGAAGGTCTTTGAGGCAGCGGAGCTATTCGCCCGCGTGGAGGGCATCCTGCCCGCGCCGGAATCGAGCCACGCCATCCGCGCCGCGATTGATGAGGCGCTCAAGTGCCGCGAGACCGGCGAGGAAAAGACCATCGTGTTCGGTCTGACGGGCACGGGCTATTTTGACCTCGTGGCTTACGAAAAGTTCAACAACGGTGAGATGAGCGATTACATCCCCACCGACGCGGAGCTGGAAGCCAGCTTTGCAAAGCTGCCGCACGTTCCCGGGCAGGAATAAGCGTCACCCCTTCCCTGATGGCAGGCTTTCTTCATACTCGTCTACCCCCGTCCATAGAATGGACGGGGGTGATTCTTTGCGGGACGGGCGGTCGATCTTACAAAACGCGCTGCTGCTGACGGGCGTAAATCTGCTGCTGCGCGGCGTTTCGATGCTGTTTCAGATCTATCTCTCCGGGCAGATCGGCGCGGGCGGGATCGGGCTGCTGCAGCTCATCCTGACCGTCGGGTCGTTTGCCATGACGGTGGGGCTGGCGGGGCTGCGCACGGCGGCGATGTATCTTTGCGCCGAGGAGCACGGCAAAAACCGCCCCGGCGGCGTGCGGCGGGCGATGCGGCTGTGCCTCGCGTGCGGGAGCGTCATCTCCTGCGCCGCGGCAGCGGCGCTGTACGGCTTTTCGCTGCCCATCGCCGAGCGCTTCATCCACGATCCGCGCGCCGCCGCGGGGCTGCGCTGCTGCGCGCTGACGCTGCCGCTCGACTGCCTGATCGCCATCGTGAGCGGCTATTTTACCGCGTGCGGCAAAATTCGGCGGCTTGTCACGGTGGAGGTCGCGGAGCGGCTGGCATCGCTTGCGGCGACGTTTCTGCTGCTGCGCTTCTGGGCGCGGGGCGACACATCGCGCGCGTGCTGCGCGATCCTGCTCGGCGGCGGCGTATCCTCAGCGCTGGCGCTTTTGTGGCTGCTGCACCTCTACCGCCGCGACCTACCATCACTCGGCGCGCCCGCGCGCGGGCTGAGACTTGGCAGCCGCCTGCGAAAGCTCTGTATCCCGCTGGCGCTGAGCGCGTATCTGCGGGCGGGGCTGGCGCTGCTGGAGCAGTTCCTGATCCCGCACGGGCTGGCGCGACACAGCGGCAATGCGAGTGCATCCATGGCGGTGTACGGCACGATCTGCGGCATGGTGTTCCCTATCCTTATGTTCCCTGCCGCTATCATTTTTGTGCTCTCGGAGCTGCTTGTGCCGGAGCTGGCGCGGTGCAGCGCCGCCGGGTCGCGTATCCGCGTCCGGCATCTGACCGAAAAGTGCCTGCGCGCGGCGCTCTTATACGCGGCGAGCGTCGCCGCGCTGCTATTTCTGCTCGCGCCGCAGCTCGGAAGGCTTCTTTATCACCGTGAGACGGTCGGCTTTTACCTGCGGCAGTTCGCGCCGATGGCGGTGTTTTTATATCTCGACGCCATCGTGGACGGGATGTGCAAGGGGCTGGGGCAGCAGGTCGCCTGCGTGCGGTACAACACCATCACGGCAGCGCTGGACGCAGTGCTTTTATATGTGCTGCTGCCGCGCTGCGGCATCGTGGGGTATCAGGTGAGCTTTATCCTCACGCATTTGGTGAATTTCTACCTTAGCCTGCGGCTGCTGCTGCGGCTGACGCACCACACGCCGCAGCTCGCGTTTTTGTGCAAAACGGCGCTGTGCGTGCTGTGCGGCATGGGCGCGAGCCTGTGCGTGCCCGTGATGCTGCCGGACCTGCCGTATGTGCTGGTGAGCTGCGGATTTTTCCTGCTGGTGTTCCTGCCGTTTTTGCGCTGGACGGGGCTCATTGGCGCACAGGAGCAGCTTTGGCTGCGCCATATGCTAGGGGCGAAAACCTTGACTTTTCCGCCGCATTCTCCTAAAATATCCTCAAAACCAAGGAGAGAAGGCTAAACGATGGCAACATTTCGCAACGACTATTCCGAGGGCGCGCATCCGCAGATCTTAGACGCGCTCGTGCGCACGAACGCAGAGGCGACCTGCGGCTACGGACGCGACGAATACTGCGTCCGCGCGGCGCAGACCGTGCGCGCGCGCTTTGCCTGTCCGCTGGCGGACGTACATTTTATGGTGGGCGGCACGGCGACAAATCAGGCGCTCATCGCGGCGGCGCTGCGCCCGTGGGAGGCGGTCATCGCCGCGACGACGGGGCACATCAACGTCCACGAATCCGGCGCGGTCGAGACGTGCGGGCACAAGGTGCTCTCCGCCGCCGTGCCGGACGGCAAGCTCACGCCGGACGCGGTGCGCGCGATCGCAGAGGCGCATCTGGACGGCGACGATGGGCACATGGTCGTGCCGCGCATGGTGTATGTGTCTGATTCCACGGAGCTCGGCACGATCTACACAAGATCCGAGCTGACCGCACTGCATGAGACCTGCCGCGCGCTGGGGCTGTACCTGTATTTGGACGGCGCGCGCCTGGCGCAGGCGCTGGCGGCGGAGGGAAACGACCTTGCGCCGGAGGATTTTGCGCAGCTCTGCGACGCGTTTTACATCGGCGGCACAAAAAACGGGCTGCTGTTCGGCGAGGCGCTGGTGATCGTGAACGACGCACTGAAGCCGCATTACCGCAACGTGATGAAGCAGCACGGGGCGATGCTCGCCAAGGGGCGGCTGCTGGGCGTGCAGTTCTTGGCGTATTTTGAAAACGACCTCTGGCTGGCGATGGGCAGGCACGCCGTGGAGCAGGCACAAACGCTTGCGGACGGGCTGAAAAAGAAGGGCTTCAAGTTTTATGTAAACTCCCCGACGAATCAGATCTTCCCCATTCTCACCGATGCGCAGTATGCCGCCGTGCAGGAGCGCTTCGGCTGCGAGTTTACCGCCAAGGTCGATGAGACACACACCGCTGCGCGGTTCGTCACGTCGTGGGCGACCGAGCCGTCCGCCGTGCAGGAGGCGCTGGCGGCGCTGTGATGCAGCATCTGGAGCACCCGTTCCCGCCGCTTTATGACGCGCAGTCGCGCGTGCTCATCCTCGGCTCGTTCCCGTCGGTGAAGTCGCGCGAGGTGTCGTTTTTCTACGGGCATCCGCAAAACCGCTTCTGGCGCGTGCTGGCGCGGCTGCTGGACTGCCCCGTACCGCAGACGATCGACGAAAAATCAGCCCTGCTGCACGCGCGCCACATTGCGCTGTGGGACGTGATCGCAAGCTGTGACATTCAGGGTTCGAGCGACAGCAGCATCCGCGGCGCGCTGGCAAACGACCTGTCGCCGATCTTTGCGGCAGCACCCATCCGCGCGGTATTCTGCAACGGCGCGTCCGCGTTCTCGCTTTATCAGAAGCATCTCGCGGAACAAACAGGCTTTGCCGCTGCGCAGCTCCCGTCCACCAGTCCGGCGAACGCCGCGTGGTCGCTCGATCGCCTGACGGAGGCGTGGCGCGTGATCTTAAATTACTTATAAAAATTGCCGCATCCGGCTTGGATGCGGCAATTTCTTTATTCGCTTTTCTGCAAAACCTGTGTCAGCCCGCTTTTTGCGCTCTTCATCAGCAGCGTCAGCGCCTGCGTGACGGCGCGGCGGGTCTCATCGTCGAGGTTTTGGTACGAGCGCACCATGCTCAGGGCGCTCGTAAACCACTTTTCCCCCATCTCGTGCAGCGTGCGCGCGTGCGTTTCGGTCAGGATGTTGTAAACGGCGTCCACAAACGCCTCGCGCTGGGCAAGACTCATATCCGCAAGCCACGCCTTGAGCGTAAAGTCGATGAAGCGGCTGCCGTTATCCACGGTTTCCAGACACGAAAAGCCGTGCGGCTCGACCTGCCAGGAGTAGGTGTCGTGCTGCATCAGCCCGCTCTGCGTGCTGTGGACGATCACATATTCCTCCTCATGCCCCAGCAGCATCCCCACAACGGACGACTGCGGCACATAGGTGCGCACCCGATCACGGATGCGGCGGTAGCCATCCCGCGCCAGAACGGTCTGGTCAAAGCCCGGACCGTCGTAGTTATACACCGTGCGAATGCGCGGCTGCACGTCCTCACGGCAGAACGCCGCGGCGTACACCGCGAGATTGCCGCCCTTGGAGTGCCCGACCACATACAGCGGCGCGTCCGGCGCGCGCGCCGCGATGTCCTCCAGATACGAAACGGCAAGCGTCTGCGCCGGGACAGGGCAGACAAAGCCCATGTTAAAGTCCTCTTTCCAGCCGATGAGCGTGCTGTCCGTGCCCCGGAAGGAGACGACGCGCGCGCCGTCCGGCAGGATGAACGTGACGGCGGAAAACTGCGTCTGCGTCGGCGCGTCCAGCTCGTCGGCGTAGGCGCAGACCATCAGCTCCGCAAACCGCGCGCTTTCGCGCAGCGCCGCGATGAGGCGCACATCGTCCGCGCGCAGAACGATCTGCGGCAAATTTTCCAAAGCCTCAAATGCCCGCGCCGCGTCCGCAAGGCGCATCCCACGCATATCGCCGGGCGTTAAAATTTTTGCATAGGGAAAATACGCCGCCCGCGCCAGGATCACGCCGTCAATGGGATTGAGGGCGCGCTCCGAAAACGTCAGATCGCCCCGCCAGTCGAGATAAGTAAATAAGTCCGACATACCTTTCCCCCATTCTAAGAATACTCTGCCGCAGCTCGCGGCAGAGTATTCGTAAAAACCATGTACTTCCTTAGAACTTTCCACTGCGTCCGCTGCCGCCGCCGCCCGATTCGCTGGAGCTGCCGCTGGACGAACTGCTTTCGATCTTACGCTGGGTCGTTGTGGTGTGCGTATATTGATCCTCCCGCCGCGTGAGCGAAAGCCCGGCGGCGCTGACATAGCTGCCCGCCTCCGTTTTTTTGGCGACCGACTTCATCTTGCCGCGCAGGATCATACACACGATCAGCGCGATCAGGCAGGAGACCAGCACCACGATGAGGATCGCCCCAACAGGGCTTCTCCGTACGGGCGTGCCCTGTGCCGCGAGCTCCAGATAGCGCCCGCACTCGTTAATATAGCCCGCAAAGCCGCCGTACCAGTCATTGTCGCGGAAGTAGTCGAGATACGCGTCCTCCAGCTCCTCCTGACCGTAGGCGTCAAAGGCATACTCCGCCCTCGGACCGTAGAAGAACGTCGCCCAGTCGCGCTCGCGCATACTCAGCAGCAGCATCGCGCCGTTGCGGTCATCCCCCTCGCCAAGGGAATACTGATGGTAAATGCCGTAGGTCGCCTCATAAACGCCGCGCGTATCAAAGTCCGTATAGTCGTCCACTGTGACCACATACACACCGCAGCCGTACTGCTTCGAGACGCTCTGCGCCATGCTCTCAAGGTCCGCTGCCTCCTCCGGCGTCAGAAGCCCCGCAGCATCGGTGACATACGGAAGCTGCGCCTCATCCGCCGCGAGCACGAGCGTTGCCGTGCAGAGCAGCAAGATAAGCGCCAAGGACAGACAGATCAGTTTACGTTTCATTTTGCTACCCCCTTTCACAGCAGAAGAACGACCGCCGAGCCGATCACGCTGAGCGCGCCGGCAATGGCGAAGAACGTGCCCCAGAACTTACCGCGATCCACGGGCAGATCGCCCGCCATTTTCCCGGTCTGCCCGTTCATGGCAAACAGGAAGTCCTTCCCCTTCCACTTTGTGCTCAGCAGCCACACCGGCAGCAGCGCGTAGTGCACCTTGCCGCGCTTGATATGGAACTGCTGCCCGGTCTGGGCGCAGCTCCCATAGCCCGTGACGGTGTCACGCAGGGCGTTCTCCAGCGTTTTTACGCAGCGCGTATCGGCGCGCTCCTGGCAATCCTCCACCGTCACGTCGTACTTATCCGCCAAAAAGCCCGGCAGGTACGCTGTGGAGAACGGCTTGAATTCCTTGTAGTCGAACGGCTCAATGGAATCCATATGATCGTCCGGCATTTTGCTGGACGCATCCACCGGCACTTTTTCAAACGCCAGCGAGCCGGCGCGCGCCACGCGGAAGTGCTGCGTTTCGGTGATCTCATAATCGCCGTGCCGGTAGCTGTGGCTGATCGTGGCGTGGTACTGCGCGTCGCCCTCCGCCTTGCCGTCAAACAGCCAGAACGGTACATACACGCCCTGGATCTTCTCGATGTGGTTGCTGTCGCTGAAGGTGCGCGGCAGGAAGGGCTTACCCTTGTAGTGCTGCTTCAGCGCCTTAACAGCTTCGTCCTTCGTGAGCTTGAAGGGGATCACATACTCCGGCCGCAGCATCCCGGAGAATTGACCGGGCACGACCGTGGGGTTGCCGCAGTAAGGGCAGGATGTGGCGGCGGTCGATTCGTCGCACATCAGCTCCGCGCCGCACGACGGGCAGTTATACGCGCGCATGGACGCCGCCTCGCTGCCCCAATCGCCGTTCAGCGCCGACTCATCCCACGCATCGTCCTCCGTCTGTGCCTGCTGCTCCGCCGCCTTCTGCGCGGCGGCAGCCTGCTTTTCCTTTTCGGCATACAGCTTTTCGATCTCCGCGACGTCGTATGCCGAGCCGCAGTATTCGCATTCCAGCTTGCCGGACGCCGCCGCGTAATGCAGCGGGCCGGTACACGCCGGACATTGATAATTGGTTACTTGATCTGCCATCTCGTCCTCTCCTTTTCAGTCTGTCAGCGGATCAGATCCCCGTCGTCAAACGGGTCTCCGCACTCGGGGCAGAACTTGGGCGGATGCGCCGGGTCTTTGGGCTCCCAGC